>CAINLR010000091.1 GCA_903850425.1 uncultured Verrucomicrobia subdivision 3 bacterium
ACGGCGCTACAAACGGCGGCGCAAACGAGCATAGCAAACAACCAGACCGCGGGCGCGGTACAACTTGGGCTTGCTCAGTCCGCCGCACAAGTGGCCACCGCATCAATCGCCGCCGGCGGAATCGCTCCCTTTTCTGTGGCTGGAACGCCTGGCTATAATGCCGCTCAAACTATCGGTGCTGCAAACAGCGCGGCTGTTGTCGGTAACTCTCAAATCCAGGCACAAGCCGCACAACAGGGAGTCCAAGAAAATTTACTGATCAACAGTGTGAGTAATGGGATAAAGTCCGCGGCGAGCACTGCATCACCGGTTAACCCTGGTGTGGTGAGTCCTGTTCCGACGAATCCAGCCATCGCTTCAGGACCGGATTACAACGCTTTGCTTACCTCTCTTCAGACTGGTGCCGGCTATGGTGGAGGGGTGTGTAATGATCCTGTGACATGTCCTTCGACCGCGGGATTTGAACAAGTCGGAGAGATCGCTGCTGCAGATTTTTCCGCCGAATACGGACCTAGTGGTTCAATAGTGCAAGCGCAAGCGGCTGCAAACGCGGCTGCAAATGCGGGACGTGGTACGTCGGCAACCACTCAACCCGTGGCGTCTTCCGCAGGGAGGGCGCAGCCGCGGATTCTACCGTCAATGGTTGGCGATCATGAGATTCATAGCGGGGTGATTGGATGAAGTTCGATTTAGACAAAATTGGAGCTCCACTCGCCATTGCCGCGAGCGTAGTTGGAATATGGGTCTACCTTCGAAATAAGTCTGGACCCACTCAAGCCATAGTTAATAATCCAGCTACCAACATTCCTGGTATTCAGACACAATTGCCTGGATTGACGCAAGTGCTTTTCTCACCTGGTCAAGGTGCCGGAGGTGTTGGAGGGCCTCCCCAAGCTAGACCGTCCATAGCGAATAATATCGCCGCGGCGGCTAACCCGACTTCGCCTAATCCGACTGCGCCACAGTCGAGCATTCCGGCTCTCTATACGTACAACTACGGCCCGCAATTCGCTTTCTCAAAATTGCCGCAAGCGCAATTGATGAAGATGGCCGATTCTCATATGATGGGAGGTGGACATCATGGAGGTAAAGGCGGCTGTGGTTGTGGTGGATCGTGTGGTGGTGGAGGTGGTTGTCAAACCTGTGTTACAAGGTGCGATCAGATCAACGCTCGTTTTCCGGACGGTCGCGGAGGGTGCTTTTCTAAGACTGTGAACCCGTCATATGTGCAACAGATGGCGACTAACATCGGGTTCTATGCTGCCACTGAAAACATCGTTCCAACTGCTCCGTATCTTGGGAACGCCAACGGATGAGTTCGCCCATCAATCCGCTTACTAATCCGCTCGCCCAAATCAACTCGTTTGATTTGGTGGGCTCAATGCCGATCACTGGCGGAATGCCTGGTAATGTGTTCACCCAACAGCCGTCGGCCCAAACCACGAGCCAAACCGGACAACAGCTTGGACAGATGCTCAATCCGTTCTCGTCTGGTCCCTCTGCCGGTAGCGTAGTGTCACAGACCGTCTCAACTACGGTTCTGTCGTACTTATTCACCTCTCGCTTTGTGTTGTTTATTCTTGGTATCATATGCGTGATTGCCGGTCTTTATCTGTTAAAGCCTGGCCCAGTCACAACAATTTTGCAAGCACCAATCAAGGCTGCTAAAACAGCCGCTAAAACCGCAACTGAAGCGGCACTCGCTTCATAGGAGGATTTATGGGAACGCCACAAACACCCACGAAGGTTTTGCTATTGTCGAAGATTATTGCTTACTTCGAACTTGCCGCGGCAATCGGCATGGAAGTGCCCGAGCCACATGTTTCCGCAATTTCAACTCTGATTGAAACGTTGGTTCAGGACTTACAAAGTGGAATCTCTTCAATCAAGAGCACGTCTCAACTGTTAGGGAGTGCTGCGGCTGGTTCTCTGCCGTCGCCGGTCGCCGCTAATCCGGTTGCTGCCCCACAAGTATTAGGTGGGACTCTAGCTGGCTCGGTGGTTG
>CAINLR010000092.1 GCA_903850425.1 uncultured Verrucomicrobia subdivision 3 bacterium
ATTTTCCAGTGCAACTGACATTGCTCACCAAGGCGCAGTGGCGCATCGCGGCCAATCTGCCGCGATTGATGAATGATGCCCGTAAATTGATTGAACTGCATCTGGCTGAATACCGGCGGCAGAGTCAGGCGATGGCAGATGGTTTTGCCGGCACGGTGGACGGCCAGAACAAGGAGTTGAAAAAAGCCGCCGAAATTCACATTCAAGCAACCCGGCAGACGGCGGAACAAATCCAGGTGCAGCTTGCTGACGCGGAAGCAGTCGCAAAGCGGGTAAAGGCTTTGATGGAAAGTGCGGCGTCTGAATGGAGGAGCATCAAGGCCAGCGCCACGGCTCAATGTGAACGGTTGGAACAAGTCTCGAATGACTTGCAAGACCGGTTCGCGTGGCGGGTGATGCTTCGGTCGGTTGCTTGGTTTTTGCTGGCTCTCGGCTATGGAATTTGCATCGGCCATTACTGGATTCATTGAGCTTTGCTCATGGCGCAGTCGCGCTGACAATGACGCGCGCCAATCCAGATTCAATTGTGTGTCGCCGGTCGTCGCGTCCAGGTAGTCAGTCCTCATAGTCGGACTGCTCCACCGTTGACCCGCCGCCCGGCTCCGGGAGTTGGCCGTTTAGGATTTGGCGCGTGGAGAACTGTTCGCTAAATACGAATCGGTTCAAGATACTCGACCAAAACAACCAACTCTGGAGTTTCTATTTAACCAACACCTTTGGTTTGCCATCAAGACGTTTGGATACCGGCGACCGACTCACAGCGACGCTCGCCCCACCAAAGTTTGCGAAGTCTAAACAATCGTCAACTGCACTGCGCAATTTACATTCTTGCCCGTCTGTTCCGCTGCCGACAATTGCAGGCCCTGCTTCCTGTCAACGATGATGCCCAAAAGCGCCTAACTGGATTTTAATAACTCATCCGGTCCAGCTTCACCTTGCCGCGAAAAATCCAGTAGATGCAAATTGTGTAGGCGATAACGACTGGCACGCCAATGCCCGCGATGATAAGCATGATGCCCAGCGTTTTGTGCGAGGACGCGGCGTTGTAGATGTTCAGGCTGTTTTCAGGGTTCGGCAGGCTGTAGAGGAGGTTGGGAAACAAATTCAGGCCAAACAGCAGCATCAGCGTGACGATGGCGCCACACGACGACAAAAACGCGAACCAGTCGCGGTTGTGATGAAATTCGCGCGGGATGTTGGCGATGGCCAGCATGTTCGCGAGCGCGATGCTGAAGAGCCACGGGTTGGCGCGCACGCGATCGGCCATGTGCGGCACATACAGCAGCGTGGCCATCGTTGTCGTCGCGGCGCAAATCACGAAGAAAATGATGCAACGCATCGTCCACACGCGGAGTTTGTTGTGCAGCGCGCCCTCGGTTTTCATCACGCCGTAAATCGCGCCGTGCATCATGAACAGAGCCACAGTCGTGACGCCAACGAGCAGCGGATACGGTCTTAACAGGCCGAAAAATGTTCCGGCAAATTCGCCGTTCGCATCAATCGGAATTCCCCAGGCGATGTTGCCAAGCGCGACGCCCATCAGCAGCGACGATAAAATGCTGCCGCCGGTAAAACTAATGTCCCACATCTGTCGCCACCAGCGCATCGGCTGCTTGCTGCGGAATTCAATCGCGACGGCGCGAAAAATCAACGCCGCCAGCAGCAGATAAAACGCGAGGTAAAAACCGGAGAACACCGTTGCATACACATTCGGAAATGCGGCGAACAGCGCGCCGCCGGCGGTGACCAGCCAGACTTCGTTGCCGTCCCACACGGGCCCGATGGAATTGAGCAGGACGCGGCGTTCCTCGTCCTTGTTCGTGAACAATTGCAGTGCGCCGATGCCGAGGTCGAAGCCGTCGAGCATCGCGTAGCCAGTGAAGAGCACGCCAACGAGGATGAACCAGATGGTGTTCAAATCGAGGTGCATGTCATTTGTGTTTGGTTAATTCATCGGGCAAAGCCAGTTTGCCGGACGGGATCAAATCGTCCTCGTGCGGGCCGTGCTGGATTTTGTCGTTGAGCAGATAAATGAAAACCGCGAACAGCAGAAAATAAATGAACGTGAACAGAATTAACGAGCTCAGAACGGCGTTGGCCTTCACGACGGCGGACAATCCTGCCGGCGTGCGCAATTCGTGCCAGACCAGCCACGGTTGCCGGCCGACTTCGGCGGCGAACCAGCCCATTTGATTGGCAATCTCCGGGCCGAGCACAGAGATCACCAGTATCCACAGCAGCCAGCGTTTTTCGGAAATCGTGCCGCGCCACACATAAAACCAACCGAGCACGGCAACCGCAAACGTCGCAAAACCAATTCCCACCATTGCGTGAAAAAATATAAATGAAGCCGAGACCGGCGGCCGGTCGGCTGGCGGAATGTCATTCAAGCCGGTGATCACGCCGTTCGGTCCGCCATAGACCAGCCAGGTCAGCATGTCCGGCGCTTCGAGACCGACGATTTTCTGGTTTTTCTCATCCACATAACCGAGCAGCACGAGCGGCGCGTTGGAAGTCGTGGTGTAAAGTCCTTCAAACGCCGCGAGCTTGGCCGGTTGATTTTTGGCCACGCCGCGCGCACTGGAATCGCCGGTGATGATTTGCAGCACGGCGGCAATGAGCGCGACCATCAAGCCGACGCGCAATGACGCACGTGCAAAAATCAGGTGTTTTTTCTTGAGCAGATACCACGCGCTGACGCTGATGACCAGAAACGCGCCCGCCTGCCATGCGCCGCAAATGGTGTGAAACAATCTGTCCATCGAAGAGGGATTGAAAACCACCCGCCAAAAGTCGGTGACTTCTGCGCGCGCGTGCATCCCTTCGCCGACGATGTGATAACCGGCGGGCGTTTGCATCCAGGAATTCGCCACGACGATCCACACCGCGCTGAAGTGCGCGCCAAGGCAGACCATGCATGTCGAGAAAAAGTGCATTTTGCGCCCGACTTTGTCCCAGCCAAACAGCAGCACCGCGAGAAAACCCGATTCGAGAAAAAAGGCAAAAATTCCTTCCGCCGCGAGCGCGCTGCCGAACACGTCGCCGACGAAGCGCGAATACGTCGCCCAGTTCGTGCCGAATTCAAACTCCATCACGATGCCCGTCGCCACGCCGATGGCGAAGGTGAGCGCAAACACCTTCGTCCAGAACCGCGCCATCTGATGGTAGATTGGATTTTTGGTTTTGAGCCACGCGGCCTCCATGATGACAAGCATGACACCCAGGCCGATACTCAACGGCGGGTAGAGGTAATGGAAAGCGATCGTCCCCCCAAACTGAATGCGTGACAAAGTTAAAACATCCATAAGATGCTTACGTGACTTAAGCCCATTCGGGGAGCACGGTTCATGTCATTTTTTCCCAATAAATATTTCGCCGGTCAGAGTCCAGGACTGCTTTGCATGATGCCGCCGTCGGCGAAGATGGTGGTCGCCGTCATATAGCTCGCGCCATCGCCGGCAAGAAAGGCCACGAGGCTGGCAATTTCCTCGGGCCTTGCCATGCGGCCAAGCGGAATCGCGTTGTTTAATTTTTGCAGCAGCACCGGGTCTTGCATGGTGCCGAGATTGATGGGCGTGGCGACGGCACCGGGGCCGACGCCGACGACAAGGATGTTGTGCGGCGCAAGCTCGACGCCCGTTGTGCGCGTCAACATTCTCATGCCGCCTTTCGAGAGACAGTAGGCGGTGTTGCCGGGCATCGGCCAATCTTCATGCACCGACGTGATGTTGATAATGCGGCCGCCGCCGCCCTGTTTGATCATTTGCTGCGCGGCGAGTTGCGTGCCGAAAAACGCGCTCTTGAGATTGATGGCGAGAACTTTTTCGTATTGCGCCTCGGTCGTATCGAGAATGGACGTGCGCGTCTCCACGCCGGCGTTGTTGACCATGATGTCCACGCGCCCGAATTCCTTGACAGCGGCGGCGAATAGGTTTTGCAGCTCGGCGACCTGGCTGACGTCGGCCTTCACGCCGATGACGCAGTCGCCGAGCGCGTGGACCTGCTTTTCCAGTTCTTCCATCGCCTCGGGATGCGCGACATAATCAATGACGATGTTCGCGCCCTGCCGCGCCAGTTCCAGCACGATGGCCATGCCGATGCCGCTGTTGCCGCCGGTGACGATGGCGACTTTGTTTTTCAGACTCATAATTTTTCTCCTTGGTTATGACGTTGATGGTTTAACAGAATTTCAACTCGCCACATTCACCTTGCGCGTGACGGCAAAGGATAGCACGGCGAACGCAAGAGCGACAACTGCCGTTCCGCCGTAAATGCTTTTCAAATCGAATCCCGCCGTTTGCAAAGGACCGACACCGAACGCGGCGATGCCATAGCCAATTTGATAAAATGCGATCAGTCCGCCCGCCACCGACGCGGCGATGGCCGTCAATTCTTTCTGGCCAAAACTGATGGTCAACGGAAGCAGCGCGGAACAGCCAAGTCCGGCCAATGCAAAAGTCAGAACTCCGAGCCATGGATCGGTTTTCGGCGCGCACGCACTGGCAACAAAAGCGGTGGCCACTAGGAGCGGCAAAACGCGGCAGACCAGCGGTTCGGGAAACCATTTTTCAATGGCGAAAAACAGTATGCGCCCGGCGGTGACCGTGGCCCAAAAAAATGTCAGCGCGAGCGATGCCAGCGACGCGCTCGCGCCAAAATGTTCCTTCAGGTAAAGCGCCGCCCAGTTGCCGTTCATCGTTTCGCAAACGCCGTAGAGCAGCGCAAACGCGGCGAAAATCCAGAAGCGGGCCGGGAACCTCATTGTTTTTGTTTGGACGACAGCCGGCGCGCCTTCGTTCAATGGTTGGCTGAAGCTGAACAACAGCAGTCCGCAAATCAGCGCGCCGACGAGCACCGGCAATCCCCACCAAATTCCTAGTCCCACAAACAGCGCGATAAAAACCGGCGCGAGCGCCGTGCCCAAACCCAAAAGCGCGTTCAGTGCGAGAACGGCTTTGTCCACCGTTTGGGGAAAAAATGCGGCGGCGAACGTGTTGATCGCCGGCACGGTGAAGCCAAAGCCGATGCCCATGCAGGTGGTGGCGACGAGTAAAATTCCGTAAGCCGCCGAATGCTCGTGCATCGTAAAACGGCTCGCGACGAGCAACGTCATCGCCAGCAGATTTGCGAACAGGCCGAGCAGATAAATTCGTTTGGTGCCAAGCCGGTTTCGCAGACCCGCGCCCGCGAGCGACGCAAGAATGGCCATGATCGCCTGCGGCACAAACATCCCGCCATATTCCGTGCTCGATAGTCCGTAATCCGTCGGACTCGTGAACACCGCGCTCGCCGCCGGAAACGTGACGAGCGCTATTCCTTGAATCACGCCGGCGACATACACGGTCACGATTTCGCTGCGTTGCGCCATTATCTTAACCGGAACGTGCAGTTGAAAAGCGACCCGGCAGCGCGTGTGGCTGCGACGCCCCCGTCGCAGAGGGTGCCGGCGACGCCTCGTCGCCAGCGCCGGCGGGCAAACCCATCGGTGCGCCAAGATTTTCGCGCGACGAGGGCGTCGCGCCCACATCCTGCGACGGGGCGTCGCAGCCACGTGCAGCCACGGGCTTGGGCAACTGCATCGTTCCGTCCAAAACTGTTCGCCTTCGCCATTTCATTTGAACCGTTCAAGGAGATGATCGCCGACGCGCAGCGCGTTCGCGATGGCCGTGAGCGAAGGATTCACGGCGCCGATGCTGGGAAAAAAGCTCGTGTCCACGACGTAGAGATTGTCGAGTTCGTGCGCCTTGCAGTTTACATCCAGCACGGAAGTTCTTGGGTCGGCGCCGAAACGGCAGGTGCCGGATTGATGGCCGACGCCGGCGATGGGAATATGCTTTTTCATGTAGGCATTATTCGGAATGAGATGCGGGTGCAGTTCCAGATGATCCAGCATTGATTCCAATTTTTTCCGCAGGCGATTGAGCGGTTCCAGATTGTTGAATTCGTAATGCAGTTGAATTTCATTGTTTGAATTCAGCGTCACGCGATTTTGCGGCCACGGCAGATCTTCGGCGGTGAGCCAGAAATCCACGGAGTGCTTCGCCATTTCGCCGAGCAAAAATCCCGGCGCGAATTTCGGCGCGTCATCGCGAAACATCGGACCTTTGGATTTTCCGAGCATCTGGATGTTGCCCAGCGGAAACTCATAGTCCGGCGCGCGCAGGTAAAAATCATTCACCGTGAGCGTCTTTTGGAACACCGTCGGATTCTCATGCCGCGACAGCGCGACCAGCGCGATGGCGTTGTGAAACATGTAATTACGGCCAACCATGTCCGAGCCATTCGCCAGGCCGCGCGGATGTTGGTCATTGGCGGACATCAACAGCAACCGCGCCGAATTCGCCGCGCCACAGGAAACGACCACGATGTCGCCGGAAAATTCTTCGCGCTCACCGTCGCGCTCAATGATGACGTTGGTGATTTCAGTTCCGCTCGCGCTGGTCTCCAATTTTCGAACGTGCGCATTCGTGAGCAACGTCACGTTTGGATATTTCATCGCCGGCCGCACGGCAATAACTTCGGCGTCCGCCTTGGCGTGAACAAGACAAGGAAATCCGTCGCACGTGTCGCAGCGGATGCAACGGCTGTGGGGCGCGTCCGCTTCATCGAGCAAAATTCCAGTCGGCGCAAACGACGGATGATAGCCGGCACGCTTCAAATTATCAGCAAGCGCCTGAATGCGCGGTTCGTGGCTCACCGGCGGAAAGGGATACGGCGCGCTGGCCGGCGGATCGGTCGGATCATCGCCGCGCTGGCCGTGGACGTTGTAAAGTTTTTCCGCCTGCGTGTAATACGGTTCCAATTCGTCGTAACTGATCGGCCAGTCCGGCGTCATGCCATCGGCGGTGCGATGCGCGGTGAAATCCTCTTTTCGCAACCGGAACAATGCCGCGCCATACATCTTGGTCGCGCCGCCGACAAAATAATGCACACCCGGCTGAAACGGCGTGCCATCCTTGTCGTGCCAGATGTCTTTCGAGACGTAACGGTTGTTGACGAATACTTCCGTCGCGTCCCAATTCGGTTTTTCGCGCGGCAGATAATCGCCGCGTTCCAAGATGAGAATGCGTTTGCCGCTCGGCGCGAGCTTGAGCGCCAGCGTGCCGCCGCCCGCGCCGCTGCCGATGATGATGACGTCGTAATGCTCCATGCTGGTGTTTCTCCTAATCCGCGGAATCCAAATTTGCAAAATCTATTTTCGCGGCCGCAGCAATTTTGCAATCAAACCCGTCCAGCCGGTCTGGTGCGACGCGCCGAGTCCGCGGCCGTTGTCGCCGTGAAAATATTCATGGAACAAAACATAATCTTTGAACTGCGGATCGGTCGCGAGTTTCGGATGGTATTTCAAAACGGGACGCTGGCCGTCCTCGCCTTTCAAAAAAAGTCGCGTGAGCCGGCGCGTCAATTCATTCGCAACTTCGTTGATGGTGATGAATTTTCCAGAGCCGGTCGGGCATTCGATTTTGAAATCGTCGCCGTAGTAGTAGTGAAATTTTTGCAGCGCCTCGATGATGAGGAAATTCAGCGGCATCCAGACCGGCCCGCGCCAGTTGGAATTGCCGCCGAACAAGCCGCCGCGCGATTCCGCCGGCCAGTAGCCGACTTCGTAAGTCTGGCCACCCGTGGTGTAACGGAACGGATGTTGTTCGTGAAACTTTGAAAGCGAGCGCACGCCCTGGCCGGAAAGGAATTGCGTTTCATCCAGCATCCGTCGCAGCAGCGCTTTCATGCGATGGCCGCGCAGCAGCGAGAGCAGTTTCCGATCGCCGACGCCGCAAACTTTCCAGTCGGAGATCAGGCCAGCCAACTGCGGACGATGTTGCAAATACCATTCCATGCGTTCGACAAATTGCGGCAACTGGTTGAGCACGCCCGGATCGAGAACCTCCACCGCCAGCAGTGGAATCAGGCCGACGGCGGACTGGATTTTCATCGGCACATTTTCGCCGTCGGGCAGGTTGAGATGATCGTAATAAAATTGATCGGTCTCGTCCCACAAACCCAATTTGTCCTCGCCGGTATCATTGATGGCGGCGGCGATGGACAGGAAATGCTCAAAAAATTTCGTGGCGATGTCTTCATAAACGTGATCGTGCTGCGCGAGTTCGAGCGCGATGCGCAGCAAGTTCAGGCAATACATCGCCATCCAACTCGTGCCGTCCGCCTGGCTCATGAAACCGCCGGTCGGCAACGGTTTGCTGCGATCGAACACACCGATGTTGTCCAGGCCGAGAAAGCCGCCTTGAAAAATATTGCGGCCCTGCTCGTCCTTGCGGTTGACCCACCAGGTGAAATTCAACAGCAGCTTTTGAAAGACGCGCTCCAAAAAAAACAGGTCGCCGGCGTCCGCCGGATTGGATTCCTGCCGCTGCCGCCGGTCAATTTGAAAGACCCGAAACGCGGACCACGCATGAACCGGCGGGTTCACGTCGCCGAACGCCCACTCGTAGGCCGGCAACTGGCCGTTCGGGTGCATATACCATTCGCGCATGACGAGCACGAGCTGGCTCTTGGCGAACTCGGCATCAATCTCCACCAGCGCCACGCAATGAAACGCCCAGTCCCACGCCGCGAACCACGGATATTCCCACTTGTCCGGCATGGAAATCACGTCGGCGTTGTTGAGATGTTTCCAGTCGGCGTTGCGGCCGTGCTTGCGTTCAAGCGGCGGCGGCGGCTGAGTCGGGTCGCCTTGCAACCAGACCGGCACGTCGTAATGAAAAAATTGTTTGCCCCAAATCATTCCCGCAAATGCCTGCCGCTGCACCAGCCGCGCGTCGGCGTCGGAAATATTTTTCTGTAGCTCGGCGTAAAATTCATCAGCCTCGTTGCGGCGCTGGGTGAAAATTGCGTCAAAGTCGTTCCACGGCTTGCCGGCCGAGGCGGAGTCTGATTTTGCGAGCCGCAAGCGCACCGTTGCCGATTGTCCCGCTGGCACATTCAATTCATAAAGTGCGCCCGCCTTGGTGCCGGCTTGCGCGGGAGTCACGGCAGATTTATTTCCGGCGACCACATAGTCGTGAAAAGCATCCTTGAAAAAACCTTTCGCTTCCGACTGACCGTAGAGCCGGCGCGTGTTGGTTTCGTTCTCGCAAAAAAGCAGAGCCGGTTTGCCATCGCAGACGAGATGAAAATTGCCGAGTTGAGCGTGTTCGATTTTGACGCCGCCGTTGTCCGCTGAAAGTTTCGGTTTGTGTGCGTTCGGAATCCACGACCAAGTGTTGCGAAAAGAAAGTTGCGGCAGCAGCGTGAGCTTGGCCGTTTCCGGCCCGCGATTGTGAACCGTCACCAGCACGAGAATGTCATCCGGCGCGGCCTTGGCGTATTCCAAAAAGACATCGAAGTAACGGTCCGCGTCGAACAAGCCGGTGTCGAGCAGTTCAAATTCCGGATGGTCTTTGTCGCGCCGCCGGTTTTCCTCGATGAGCTGCAAGTAGGGAAATTCTCCCTGCGGATATTTATAGAGAAACTTCAGATACGAGTGTGTCGGCGTGGCGTCGAGGTAATAATAAAGTTCCTTCACGTCCTCGCCGTGGTTGCCCTCGGCGTTCGTGAGGCCGAAAAGTCTTTCCTTGAGAATGGGATCCTTGCCATTCCACAACGCGAGCGACAGGCAAAGATGCTGCATATCGTCGCTGAAACCGGCGAGGCCGTCTTCGCCCCAGCGATACGCGCGGCTGCGCGCGTGGTCGTGCGGAAAATACTCCCAGGCCGTGCCGCCGGGCGAATAATCTTCGCGCACCGTGCCCCACTGCCGTTCGGACAAATAAGGGCCCCAGCGCCGCCAGTTTTGGCGGGCAGCCTGATCTTCCGCCAGGCGTTGCCGTTCAGCGTTCACTTTCGGGGATGGACTTGGCGTCATGGAATTTAGTCCGGTTTTTGAGCAAAACGTTCAAGAACTGTTTTGCTCGCTAAACAATGGTCAACTGGACGCTGCTCTCGATGATGCCCGCGCTGATGGCGTAGCGGGTCAGGCCGGCGGTGTCACCTGAATGGTGCGGTGGCTGCGTCGTTTGGGCAATACTCCAGCGGTCCGTCATAAAGCTCGGCAGAGTCGGTGTCCGAACCCACATTTATGCGGTCGTCCGGCTCGCGGGTTTGCACGACGGGTCCATCGTGGATGAACAAGCCAGTGAGTGAGATGGCTTCTTCCAGTGAACCGCCGCCATTTTGCCGCAAGTCCAGAACGAGTCCCTGAATGTGTTCAGTCTCCAGTTTACGGATCAGCTTTGCCACGTCAGCCGTCGCGCTGCTAGGCGTGTTGCCCGCCTTCTGACCGAAGCCGCCATAAAACGCGGGGAGATTAATGACACCCAAACGCAGAGTCGGCCCGTTCGTTTGCGGCCAGTCCACGATGCTTGCCTTGGCCTGCTGATCCTCAAGCTTCACTTCGTCGCGCACGATGGTTATGGTCTTGCGCACGGACGCATCGGTGGCACCGGACGGAATGAGCGTCAACCGAACGCGTGTGCCTTTCGGGCCGCGAATCAATTTCACCGCATCGGGCAGCGGCAGATCCACGATGTCCACCGGTTTCAGATCGCCTTGCGCCACCGCGACAATGCGGTCGCCCGGTTTGAGCAACCCGCTCCGGGCCGCCGGGCCGCCAGGCACGAGGCTGGAGATTTTGCAATAACCGTCGTCCGGCGTGAGTGTGGCGCCGATCCCGAACAGTGACAGGTTCATGATGATGGAAAAATCGTCCATCTGTTCGTGCCCCAGATAATCCGAGTGCGGGTCATAGACATGCACCAAGGCGTTGAGGTAAATATCGAGCACATCTTCCGGGGTGAGTTTCTTCATGGTCTGCAAAAGGCGGGTGTAACGTTGCGTGAGCTCTGCGACGATGTCGGCGGGTTTTTTGCCCGCAAGCTTTTCCTGCAAATATTCAGCCCTGACATTTTGCCGCCAGAGTTCACGGGCCGCATCAAGATTCACCGGACGGGGAGCTTTCTCGCGGTCGAGCGTGAAGGTGTCGCGCCCGGTAAATTCAAACTTCTCGATCTGCAACAGATTCGTGACATACGCATCGCGCTGTTCCAAACGTTCCAGATAACGCTGGAAGATGGTGCGTTCTGGAACAAGGTCGCCGTCACGACGGGTCAAATCGGCCAGGCGTGAACAAAAGCCGTCGAACTGCTGCACATCCGATTGCAGAAACAGCAGGTGCGCCGGATCAAGTGAATCAAGGTAACGGCCGAGGAATTTCACGGCCAGTTCGTTATCGAGCCGGTGATGCGAGAATTGGGAATGTTCCAGCAGGTCGGCGGTGACCCGCGTGATGTTGCTGTCGGTCGGGTCGTTTCCGCCCACCGGCGGCGAGGCCGTTTGACTTTTCAAAGTGGCCGCCGTAACGAGGCCGGCAAGAACCAGTGAAGACACCACGGCACTGGTCCAGGTCACGAACCGGTTTGATTTCATAAAACTTTGCATTTTGATTTTGAATTGTTGGGCGGCGTGTGTTCAACTAGGGCTCGCCATTTTGTTGCTGCATTAATAAAACACCACCGCATTGCCGGGCGCTTTCCAGAAGATTACAAATTTGCAAGTAAACCACGACGTGTCCGTGGTGAGGCTGGCAAGCTAGCGGCGCGCCGACCGGGCAAAGCAAGGTCACCCTTTGAACAGTGAATGGATTGGGTTTTGTGTTCGTGACCGAAATGGGACACAAGTATGTATTTTCTCAACCTTGCGTATAAAAATATTAAGATAGGCAAGATTAAGCCGATCTTCAAATTGATCCAGAGGCTGCCAATGCTCGAATGGATGCAATTTGAAGGTGCGTCTTAATCCCGCCGAACTCCAAAAGCCTTGTGAAAGAGTTCATAGAACATGGCTAACGTTAGGCGGGATGTCACCCTCCGACCCCGCGTCTTGGGGAGTTAGTGGTTCTCCAAAGTCGCTACACCAAATGACATTGCAAAATCGTCTGAAAAGTGCCAGCAGAAATGCCAGCAAAGCCCATTGGTAAGGAGTAAAATGGAGTTAAGAAAAGTCGGCCGGAGTTATCCTTGACATAATGCATGAAAGCCTTTAGTTTCAAGGCAACGGTGGTGATTTAGACCGTTGATTTCGAGTGGCTTGTGGAAGGCGGGATGCGTCCGATTCCGACTCCCGCCTCCATCTAAAACGCCAATGAAAGCATGGGTTTTAGTGGGGTTTGGGCGGAACCTTCAACGAAATCTTCAACGGTTTTAACTCCCGCTCACTATCCGTCGCGCGCCCGTCACGGGCACGCCCATTGCACGGATGCGGGAACAAATCGGCGGGCATATCCTTACAAAATGAAAGTAACGGATATGACACTGCGGTATCGCAAATTCAAACGGACCTGGGGCATGTATTATGCCTTCGACACGGTCACCGGCAACTCAGTCAGTCTCAAGACGCGGGTGCGCACTGAGGCGGACAAAAAAGTCAACGCCATGAACGAGACGGAGCGCGTTCCGTCCATCAGCCTCGGGCTGGCACGCGTTTATCTCAACGCCACCGATCCCAAGCTCGCCACGCGGACGTGGCAGGAGGTCATGGAGCACATTGTCGCCAAGAAATTGGATGAGACGCGGCGGCGCTGGGAGATCGCCATCAAGGACAAGAACTTTGATTGCATCCGCAAGCTCCGCGTGGCGGAGACGCGGGCGGAACATTTCGACAAGGCGCTGGCCGACGGCAAGGTGTCCAGCAACGTTTATCTGCGCCGGATCCACAATCATGCCATCGGCATGGATTGGCTCCTTAAATCGGTCATCCCGCGCCTGCAATGGCCCAAGCCGGTTTACAAGGAGAAGCGCGCCATCACGGCGGAGGAACACGCGTTGATCCTCGGCGCCGAGGTTAACGCGGAGCGGAAGGTGTTTTACCAACTGTGCTGGCACTTGGGCGGCAGTCAGGGCGACCTTGCCAGCTTGCGTGGCGAGGATGTGGATTGGGAAAACAGCACGGTAAGTTTTACGCGCAAGAAAACGAAAGTGCCGGTGATTGTGCGGCTGGGGTCGGAGGCGTTGAACCTGCTGAAAGACCTGCCGGCGGAAGGTTTCCTATTCCCCTATCTGGCCACGGTGCGCGCGGGCGACCGGGCGACGGAGTTCCGGTCGCGCTGCCGCCAGTTGGGCATCAACGGCGTGACGCTGCATTCGTATCGGTATGCGTGGGCTGAGCGCGCGCTCAAGTGCGGCTATCCCGAACGGTTCGCCATGGAGAATTTAGGCCACAACAGCAAAGCCGTGCATCGCGCCTATGCGAAACGGGCGCTGATGAAATTGCCGTCGCTGGAGGAATACGAGTTAAAAAATGCGGAAATGGCGAAAGCGGAAAGCGGGAACTGACCTGCTACCTGCCGGTGGGCACGCCGGCTGCCCGGACAGGACGAAAATCCGAAGGGACAATTTTCGGATGAGCGGCCTGGTCCGGGCCCTGTGATAATCGGTTTGGGTGGCTTTAAGTTTTTTTTAAATGGTCAAGCTCTATCGCGAGCTGGTGCGACCGAACGCGACGAAGGCGTGGTTTGCGACTATTCCGGCGGGCAGGAAATGAAAGTCCGCGATGGCCGGGACATTACGGTGACCTGAGCCGGTAGAAACAGGCTGGCTGGTTTGTCCAACCAGGATCGGTGAAAGAGACGGTATCGGTCCCGAGGATGTTGGTTTGAATGGGATACCAAGCGACATTTGAAAAATTAGTGCAGGCTTCCACCACCACTGTTTGACCACTTGTCCAGGTAATATTGAAACCAAATTGATTCGTTAGGTTCCCAAATTTGGAATTGCTGCCATTGATCGTAGGTTTCCATATCGCAGTTGGGCGGCCACTGTATGTTGTTGTCCAACCAGTTTTGCCCGGCAAATAATAGACCGTCAAATTAGTGTCACCAGCGAGAACATTTAAACCAAGGCTTGGCGCATTTCCAGTGAAATAAAGGCTTTTGAGGCCAGAGCAATTCATCAGCGCCTTATCGCCGAAACTCATAACACTTTGAGGAATTGTCATAGTTGTCAGATTGGAACAGGCGAAAAACTCCGCGTTGGAAATTATGGCAATACCGTAACCAATTGTTACGTTTGTTAACTGGCTGCAATAATAAAAAGCAGCATCTCCAACGCTTGTGACATTGGCAGGAATTGTGAGGGTGGTAAAACTCGAACAATATCCGAATGCATGGGAACCTATGGCTGTTACGCTTGTGGGTATTAGAACATTTCCCAAGCTGGTGCAATTGAAGAACGCATAGTTTCCTATACTACTAACCCCATTCCCAAATATAATGGAAGTTAAATTTGTAGAACGAAAAAATGCATAGTCACCAATACTGACAACGTTGGTAGGAATATTGACGTTTATCAAATTGGCACATGAATAGAAGGCCCACCCTGGAATATTGGTGATAGTATTAGGGAAAGAGTAGCTACTTATCGCGCTGGCAGCTGGGTATTGAATGAGGGTTGTTTGATTCTTATCATACAAGACACCATCAACACTACTAAAGGCAAGGTTGTTTGTATCTACCGAAAAAGCGATTAGGCTAGAACACCCAAAAAATGGTCTGATTCCAAAATTTGTAACGCTAGCTGGGATGCTTACGTAAGTTAACGCGAGCATGGAAGCGAAAGCATAATCTCCAATGGTGACGACGCTATTTGGTATCACTATGCTGTTCAAGCCGCAGCCAGAAAATGCATCGCCTCCTATTGCAATAACGCCGCTCGGAATCATAGCGTTGGTTAGAAATGAATCGTTTACAAATGCAAAGCTTCCGATGTTAGTAATATTAACTCCTAATGTGACGCTGGTAAGGTTATAGCAGTTAGCAAAAGCTGAATCTCCTATGATTGTAACTGGCAGGCCATTAATCGCATCTGGAATAACAACCTGACCCCCTGGGCCAATAAATGATGAAATGTATATTTGATTGTTATTGGTTGTATATGCGAATGGCATCTGTGGATCCCATATCGCAGTTTTAACACCGGCGTAGGTTGCATCCCAACCAAGAGTTCCAGCCAAGTGGTAGATTGTCGTTATATAATGATCTTCAACAAATGGATAGAAACCAATATTTGGAAGTCCAGGAGCATCACCACTAAAGTATACACATGTAATCTTGCTATTCCAGAACGCGTAAGCTGCAATGTTAGTTACGGTGATTGGAACTTGGTATCTACCGATCTTGCCAGCGGGGCATTCAATTAGAGTAGTTTTGTTTTTATCAAACATGACGCCCTCCACACTGCTATAGGAAGCATTGTTTGTATCCACTGTAATCGTTGTAAGACTGGCGCAACCCATAAACACAAGGTTTCCAATATAGGTTACGCTATTCGGAATTGTGATTTCTGCGAGGCTTACGCAGTTATTAAAAGCATAGCCTCCAATGTTGACCACACTATTTGGAATCGTAGCGTAAACCAGATTAGAGCAGTTTTGAAATGCATAATTCCCGATATTTGCCACACTATTGGGGACCACAATGCTGGTAATAGCACAGTCATAAAATGCATAATTACCAATGTTTGTAACACTATTACCAATTTTCACATTCACCAAGCTGGAGCAGTTCTGAAACGCTTGATCTCCAATGCTTTTTAAGCTGTCGGTGGTCGCCATAGAAAATAGTTTAACGCAGTCTTGGAACGCAGAGCTTCCTATCATCACAATTCCGCTTCCAAAACTGATATTGGTCAAGCTAGCGCAGGATCGAAATGCACTGTTTCCAATATATGTAACGCTGTCAGGAATAGATACATTTGTAAGTCTATTGCAATAATAAAACGCGTAGTTTCCAATATTGGTTAGGCTAGTGCCTAGCGTGATATTGGACAGGCTGAAGCATGAATTGAACGAATTGCTTCCTATGTTGATGACACTGTTTGGCAATGCAACATTGACCAGCCTTGTGCAGGAACTGAATGCGTTATTGCCCACGTTTATGATGTTGTTGCCAAACACAACATTGGTAAGACTAATGCAATAACTAAATACATATTTTCCTATATTAGTTACGGTGTCAGGTATTACTATGCTAGCCAAGCTTACAATGTTTGAAAATGCCGCATTTCCAATGCTGGTGATTGGATAACCATTGGTCGTATCTGGGATGACAACAACGCCCCCCAATCCGGTGTATTTTGTTATCGTGATAACACCGTTATTTGTCGTGAATGTGAACTGCGCCTGCACCAAGCAAGGCAAAACCAGCAACAACGCCAAAATTGTCAGTAGCGGTCTCACAATCTATTGTCCAGAAGCTGTCTTGTAGTTTGGATTTGCAAGCCCTTGTCAGTAACCGACCAGCCGACTGCAATGCGCTTTTTTTGCTGACGCCAGGCTTTAATCTGGTTTCTGCAAATGACGGCGTTATTTAACAGTTTCATGGCCTATGCGTTCTTATGATACATCAGTTTGACGAGCGACGGCAACTTCGATTCGGGAATCACGGAAGGTATCGGCGATGTTTTTCAGCGGCAAATAATTGGGTTGGTCCAAAATGTCGAACAGGCCGGCCGTGTCCACCTTGACGCTGTCACGGGCTTTCAGCATCCGGTAGAGCATCGGCTCGATGACGCTCCGGTCGTGGTCGAGGTAATCGCGAATATCTTGCTCGGACAATGCCAGCCGGTAGCCGTCAGTGGTGCCGGCGAGGATGATGCCTGCGTCGCGGATTTTGCCGATGACCCGCGATTGGAATGCCTGTTTCTGGATCGGCTCATGCCCGGCGTGTTGCAGCCGATACATCAGCACATCGGAAACGATGGCCTGGCTTTCGCGGTCTTCAAACTGGCGGGCAAACAGGAGTTCTTTCAGCGTCATCACCTGCATTTGACGGTCGGCATCGGTGTCGTTTTCGTATTCGTCCAGGAACCGCGCCACGCGGGTTTGCATGGTTTTCTGGAGCCGTGAATCGTGGGTGGGCGTAAAATCCGCCGGCTCATTCGCAGACATTTTTTCCGGCGGCCAACACTGTATGCCAACCTCACGCTGCCGGAGCAGTTCGCGAAACTGGCCGCTGTGGTCACCTTTTTTGATGGGGTCAAAGCAGTAGGACAAGCTGCCGGCAATCAAATCGGCAAGCTGGATGCACGGCGTTGCCGTGCTGCTGGCAAATGTCGGCACGCAGGAATGGAACAGGCTCGGCATTCCGCGTTTTTCCAGATACGGCTGGAAACTTTCCATGAAATCCCGGCCACCAATTTCGTCGGCGATGATCCGCAAGCTGTCGCCGGTCTTGGCCAGCTTTTCATACAGCATCCGGTTGATGAATTTGTAGAACGAGGTTTTGAATTTGAGGCCCGAATCCTTGGGAATGAGGTCTTTATTGATGACGAGGGCGAAGTAGCCGAAGGGCAGATTCTGAATCCGCTCCAAAAACGCCATGCGCCGCTTCACATCGCCGCCGATGCGCTTGCTGGCTACTTCCGCCCAGCTGCACAGGTCGGCGCTGATCTGGCGGATGGCGGCATCCGTCGCGGCCAGGCCGGCTTCATCTACCACGACAGCGACGCAAATGAACAGGTGTGACACGCCCGGTTTATCGGCGTCCAACTCATTGGTTCCGGTTTCATCTACAAAGGCGGTCAGATTGCTGCTCATTTGGTTGCTCGCGGTTGGATGGTTTCGTAATTCGGGATGTAGGCTCGCAACAGCGTTTTGAAGAGCTTGCCGTGGTTCGGGACTTTCAGGTGCAGCAATTCGTGGACGATGACGTATTCGCGGAACGCCGCCGGCTGCGCCAGAACTTCCGTGCTGAATGAAACCGTGCCGCGCGTGGAACACGACGCCCACTTGCGCCGCATCGGCTGCAAGCGCAGTTGGCGTGGGCGGACGCGGATGCGCTTGGCCCATTGTGTCACCTGGGCTTTGAACGCAGCTACCGCCGCCGGTGTTGGTGCCTTCGACTTCATGGGGTGCGGATTTTGATGAGGCGGTCGGCGATCTCCACCATCTTTTTGCCCTGCACCACGGTTAGCAGCACCTTGTAAAGTTCTGCCTTCAACTGCCGCATTTGCTCGGCGTTCGTATCGAAGTTCGGGAAACGGCGGAACTGCCCGGCGAGTTCGCCGGCCAACTTTTCCGGATTTTTGTAGAGGTGCCGCTTCAATTCCCAAAACAGGGAGAAGGTCAAATCGTCCAGGCCGCTGTCTTTTTTGGCCTGCTCGGCGGCGATGGATTCTGCGGCCAGCAATTCCAACTGCTGACGGGCCTGCTCGGAACTGACGTGGCGCTCTTCAAACTGTTCGCGGATGGCCTCGGCGCGCTCGCCGATGGAAATAAGATACGGCGCCACCGAGCCTTTTTCCTGAATCGTGGCCTGAATGCCTTTGGTCAGATTGATGACCTTGTTGGTGTCTGACGTGCCGCTGTCCTGGAGCGAGGCCAGCATCTTGGCGTCAATGAGAACGGGTTTGCTCAACTTGGTCAGACCTTCGTAGGACGCCTCTTTGCGGATCAACATTTCCGTCTTTTTCGCCACGTCGCCCAGGAACGTCGTTTGCGCGCCGTATTTATTGCGGACGACTTCGTAAAGCTCGGCGAGGCGGCGGTAAGGCTGAATGTAGTCGCGCAATTTCTCATCCGGCGACAGGATTTCAAACAGGTTTTCCAGCTCCTTGAAAAACTTGTAAAACGCCTCACGCTTTTTTTTGTCCACGAAGGCATCCACGGCGCGCTCGACGGCCTTGTCATCCATCTTGCCGGTGGCGAGATCAAGGTAGGATTGGGCGGGGCCGGCCATGCGCTTGAAGAAATCATCAAACAGGATGTCGAGGTTTTCCAGGTAGCTGCTGACATCCACCACTTTGGAATCAAATTTCAGAGCCGTTTTCAACCGGCTGAAGATGCCGACGAAATCCACGATGAGGCCGCACGGTTTTTCGCGGACACCGCCGTCGTCGTTGCTGTCCTCGTATGGCCGGTTGACGCGGGCGATGGCCTGTAAGAGCACATGGTCGCGCATGGGCTTGTCCAGATACAGGCAATACAAGATCGGCGCGTCGTAGCCGGTGAGCAATTTATCCGTGACGATGAGGATTTGCGGGTCTTTGCCGGGCTTGGTGAATTGTTTGCGCGCGGTTTTTTCGTCCTCCGCATTCAACTGGTAATGGGCGACTTTGGGAAACTTTTCCGAATCGTTATGCGATTGGGTGTAAACCGCCGCCGAACACTCCGCTGGCAGGTGTTTGTCCAATTCCTCTTTGTAGAGCGCGCACGCCTCGCGGTCCACGGCGACGAGGAATGCCTTGTAGCCGAGCGGCTGGACGTTCTTTAGGAAATGGTCGGCGACGAACTTGGCGACCGCCGGCACCCGCAAGTCGGACTTTAGGAACGCCTTCAGCTTGACGGCGCGGTCCAAAACCCGGTTCAAATCCTCGACTTCGGTGATGCCCTCGGCCTCGGCTATGTTTAGAAATTCAGATTCGAGCAGTTCGGGCGGGAGGCAAATTTTGTTTGGCGCGTGGGTGTAGCGCAACCTCAGCGTCGTTTTGTCTTCGACGGATTCCTTGATGGCATACTTGTCGAGATAACCATCTTCGTCCTCCTTGCCGAAAACCTTGAATGTGCCTTTGCCGTAGGCGGTCTGGTCAATGGGCGTGCCGGTGAAGCCGATGAGCGTGGCCTTGGGCAACGCGGCCATAAGGAACGTGCCGAGGTCGCCGCCCGTGGAGCGGTGGGCCTCGTCAATCAGGCAATAGACATTGGTGCGGGTGGACAGATTTTTGTCGGCGTCGTCAAACTTGTGAATCATCGTGACGATGAGGCCGCGAAAATCCGATTTCAACAATTCGGTGAGCTGCGCCTTGCTGTTGGCGTGTTTGATTTTGATATCCTTGGTTTCCAGGTCGCCAAGCAACCGTTCGACCCAGCCGACGAGCTGGCCTTCCAGTTCGTTGCGGTCAATGACCAGGATGACGGTGGCCTTACCGAAAAGGTCTTGCCGCTCCAGAATCAGGCGCGCAGCGGTGATCATCGTGAACGTCTTGCCCGATCCCTGTGTGTGCCAGATGAGGCCGGTTTTTTTATTCTCGTCGGCACAACGGCTGACGACTTTGACGGCGGCACGGGTCTGGTGCTGCCGGAGAACCGTTTTCCGTAATTCATCGTCCTTGATGTAGAACAGAATCCATTCCTTGAGCATTTCCAGCATCCGCATTGGCGCGAAGAAGGTTTTGACCTTCTCCTCGTAGTTCGACTTATCGAGGTGCTTCCACGGGAAAATGTTTTTGCGGTCGAGATTCCAAGTCACGCCGTAGAAAAATTCGAGGACCTGCGTGAAGTCGAACACCTGCGGCAACGTCACCATTTCCGGCGTCTCCTTGTGGTAGCGCCGGAGTTGAATCAGGGCATCCTCCATGCCGTTGTGCTTCTTGGCGCTCTTGCACTCCACGACGGCGACCGGGATGCCGTTGATCAGGAAAACATCATCCGCCCGGTTGGTGTGGCTGCCGTTGGTATATTGCCATTCCTCGGTAACGTGGAAATCGTTCTTGGCCGCATCCTTGAAATCTATCAGGTTCACGTTGCGCCGCCGCTTCTCCGCCTCGACATACACCGTCCGCTCGCCACGCAGCCACGCTAGGATTTCCGAATTGCCTTCGATGTTGTTCCGCACGGATTCCAGGCTGTGAATCACTTCATCCGCCAGTTCCGGTGTGATGAATTCGGGATTGAGGGTTTGAATCTTTTGTTTCAGCAGGTCGTAAAAAAACAGGCCGGACTCTCCGCGCCGGAGCGTGGTCGCGTCGCCCTGCGGCACGACCGTCCAGCCGGCTTCGCGGGCATATCGAGTCAGTGGATGCTGGACGGTGACGGATTCGGTTCCAAGATTGGCAGGCATGGCGATTTGGGATTTTAGATTTACGATTGCGGATTTAAGGCGGTGACTTCGCGGGTATCAATGTCGAGTTTGTCCACGCGGATTTGCGCGGTCATCAGTTGGTTTAGCATGGTCTGGAACAAATCCGACAACGCGGCGCCCTTACGCTCGTGGACGGAAATTTTCCGGTCAATGGTTTGCAGTATCGTCGCAATTTCTGTCTGCTCGTCCGGGTCGGCCTGGGGAACTTTGAATGAACCAACCAATTCCGCGTTTAGATTTTGCTGCTGTGCGCCGTGGGAAAAACTGCGCAAACGGTCGTAGCTGAACGTAAGATAATAATAGAGGAAAAGCGGTTTGAGCTTATCGGTGGTGGGGATGATTCCCGCACATGCTTGGTTTGTGGCCGCGTCAATTCCGAGAATGGCAACCTTTCCGCGTGTGATGCCCTGACCATACATCGCAATCAGCAGCGCGCCTTTTGGTAACATCTTCGCGGCCGAATTTGCGAGGCCGACCGGCGTGATTTTTTCATCGGTGTCATTGATGACGCAATAATCCACCTGACCGGTTTTCACCCACGGTATTGTTCCGCCCGTCCAAAACTCTTTGACGCCACGCGAAGGTGTGCCGCCAGCGATGAGTCTTGCGTTCGCGCGGATAGGTTGCATTATCCAGCTCTTTGGGACGGTTCCTTCATCCGTCTCTTTTTGAGGTTCGTTGCGGAGGCCGTGAGTGAAAAGCTGGCGCATGGCAGATTGCTTCAACTCGCGGGCGATAGCAGCCAGTTTTTCCTCCACCTCAATTCCGCGCCGAACTTTCCTGAGCACTGTCGAAATTTTCATCTGCTCTAGTTTGGGAGGCATTGGAACAAGAAAATCTCGAACTGCGTGCTCTGGCACGCGCTGGCGTCCCGTCGAGCCTTCCATTTTTCCGACGAGTGCAGCGCGGACTTCTGGATGCAGCAAGTAATAAAATAGATAGCGATGGTTTGCCTCCGGCGTGATTGCCTGTATCGGAATAATTTCAGTTGAGGCAACACCGAACGGCGCAGGGATATTGTCACCCAAGCCTTGCTTTCCATTTTCAAAAGACGGGGTAATTTTTGAAAGAAGAACGTCGCCCTTTTCAAAATATGTGCCGCTGGCGATGTCGTTCGGACGCCGCAACTCAAACCGAACTTCCTCGCGACCATTTAGCGGGACTGATTCCATTGGCACGAATGGGATTTTATCAAAATCTGAATAAGTCCGTCCCTTTGGTTTCTTTGTAATGCGGAAGCGGGTCGAAATGGTTTCCCATGACCACCCGGCTGGTAGTGCTGTTTCAAAAAATGTCATAACTCAAACAGCGAATTTCCGGAAAAGTTTTGAAAGGTCGAGGGATAGCGTCGCGGCTTCCTTGTCGAGAGCACTAATTTCCTTCAACAAAACCGGCAATGGCCGGTAAGTTGCGGTTGAGCCAGAGGCGAGATAACGCGATGGCGACAAGTTAAAGTCGCCCTTGGCTGCTTCGGCGATGGTGATAACTTTGACAAAACCATCTACATCTTGGCCGTCGTTAAAAGCGTCGGCAATTTTGTGGATTTTTTCGTCGGGAATGTAGTTCTTGGGCTGGCCTTTTTTGAACTCGCCGCTGGCGTTGACCAGCGTGATTTTACCTTTGCGGTCCTTGGACTTTTGTTTGCGCAGCACAATGATGACGCCAGCGGCGGTGGTGTTGTAAAAAAGGTTTTCCGGCAGCAAAATCACGCCATCAACGAGGTCTTTTTCTACGAACCATTTGCGGATGTTCCGCTCCTTATCCTCGTTCTTGCTCCCGCTACCGCGTGTGACCGCGCCGGTGTCCAGCACGACGGCGGCGCGGCCGTTGTCCTTCAAAATTGAAACGGTATGCTGCAACCAAGCCCAATCGCCCTTGCCGCTGGTGTTGCCGCCGTGAGATTCAAACCGGTCAAACGGGTCGTTCTCAAATGTCTTTTCGTCAAACGGCTGATTCCACATGGGATTCGCCACGGCGATATCGAACTTTTTCAGGCTGGTGTCGTTCTCGCGGAATTTCGGATTGGTCATGGAGTTGCCGCGCACGATTTCGCCTTCCATGTCGTGAATGACCATGTTCATCCGGGCGATGGCGTAGCTGGAGCCGGTGAGTTCCTGGCCGTAAAGTTTCAACGGGCTGGACACCTTGCGGTCACGCTGCACCAGCGCGAGTTCGCACTTGATGAGCAAGCCGGCGGAGCCGCACGCGAAATCGCAAACGTCCTCACCCTGCCGGGGGCGGACGATGTAGGCCATGATCCAGCCGACTTCCTGCGGCGTGAAAAATTCGCCGGCGCTCTGGCCCTGGCTTTCCGCGAACTTGCGGAGCAGATATTCATAGGCGCGGCCCAAAAAATCCGGTTCCACGTCGCGCAGGCCGAGACGGTAGCGCGGGTCGGACAGGGTTTCGATGACGCCAGACAATGCCTGATCGCTGATTTCACGCTCGCCGTGCGGCGCGGCGTTGTAATCCACAATGTCAATCACGCCGGAAAGTTTCTCGGTGTTGGCCTTGGCAATGGCGCGGACGGTCATGGTGAGCTGTTCGCCCAGCGTCTTGGGGGTCCGGTCTTTGGGCCATTTGAACTGCTCGCGCCGGCTGACGACCGGCCAGCGACATTCCGGCGGGAGATAAAAACGGACGAGCGTATGGTCGGATTCCAATATAGATATGGCGGTTTCAACGTCGCCGTAGGTTTCAGCGAGCCGCTTGACCTCGTCGTCGAACACGTCAGACAGGCGTTTTATGAAGATGAGCGGCAAAATGTAATCTTTGAACTTGGGCGCGTCCTTTTCGCCGCGAATCGAGCACGCGGCGTCCCAAAGCATCTGTTCCATGGATTTGGTGCTCAAGACGGCGCTGCGGGCGGTGCCGCGCTTGCGGCGTCGCGGCCCGGCGTCATCGCCGGTAACCACCTCGGCAGCGTCACGGGCGACGAGGGGTTCGCCGCCGGCTTCCTCCAGCAATTTATTGATGGCATCGCGAGCCGCGCCCTGCGGCTTGGCCTTGCCGTTTTCCCAACGATTGACGGTGGGAAAGGAGACGTTGAGGCGTTGGGCGAGTTCTTCCTGGCTCAATTGGAGCTTGGTGCGGAGATTGCGGAGGATGGTTGCAAGGTCTTCAGAGTTGCGCATTACTGATGTGTATGATATATCAAAATGCGTGTCAATACATTTCGGCGCAGGACGTTCAACGTTGAATCCGGCCTTTACTGTCAGGCCAGTAGATCCACTGCATCGGTTTTTACGGTGGCGGTCGGTTTGCCGCCGGAGCGGATTGCAGACGTCTGTAAGCGGAACGGTCGCGAGGCGTCCAGACGATTGGATGGATGTTGGAAACCCAAGCGCTTTGGTAACAAATCGGAAAAGTTACAAAAAGATGCAAAATGTTACACAAGATATTCACAGGATGCTCACATAGCAGCACAGGCAACATATCTTCGCATCCAGATACAATGACTCGTGAGCGGGCGGCGGCGGGACTTGGGCACCCACAACGGGTGGTATGCAGTAAAAAACAGGCAACTAGATATTTGATTATTCTAGTTTTTACGGCGGTTTAGTGTTAAATCCCATCAGCCTGACCGGAGCGGCAGCGGTGGATTTGGTTGTGGGCATGACCTCACCCACGGGTTTTAAAAGTATTATTTGTGTGAAGTTTGTCTATAAAACAAATTCATCTATGAGGTAATTAAAGGACAATAGTGATGTTACTCTAGTGTTTTTTGCGATGACAACCAACCGGACGCAAAAAGAACTAAATTTATCTTGCTGTATCTTTCGCGCCGGTATAGTTTGTTTTCACGATATGAGTAACGACATTGAAACAGCGGCCGTTTCCGAAGGAAACGGGGAAGTGCAAGAGCCGGTGCGTTCCAAACGCTCTGCTCCCACACAAACCTTGCCGAGCGATCGGTTGGGTTTTGACAAACAGCTCGCAGCGCTCCGGGCCTTCGGGGTGGCTTACGAGACCAACGGGGGTCGTCCGGTTAAGAACAGTGAAGCCGGTTCGATCTTGAACATGTCCGAGAACACCATTGTTGTTACCAACGCGTTTTTCAACGAGGCCAAGTTGGTGACCCGCCAGAAGGAGGAACAGGCGTTCGTGCCCACGGCGGAGACGATGGCTTACTGCAAGGCCCACGAATGGGATCCGTTTACCGCCGGCGAGAAGCTCAAGGGAGCGTTTGAAAAGTGCTGGTTTGCCGACGCGGTTCTGCCACGGCTGAAATTTCGCCCGCACGAAGAGAACGAGGTTCTGACTTTGCTCGCGGATGCCTGCGGGGCTTCCAAGGATTATGTGGCTCGGGTGAAGATGCTGCTGGAATACATGGTGTTTGCCGGCCTGGTGATTCGCGAAGGTTCCATGATCAAAGCCGCGGGGACCAAGGCGGCGGATAAAACACCGGTGGCGCCGGTGCCGGTCGCGGCACCAACGGCCCGTCAGCATTCCCTCCCGGATGAGAACCATGCCGAATTCACCTTTTTTCTGGATGCCAAGCGCGGTCGCAAGGTGGTGGTGCATGCCCCCCATGACATGAGTCAAAAGGAGTTTGACCGCGTCCGCAAATGGATGGAAATCCAACTGGTCGTGGAAGACGCCGAGGGGGCGGCTCCGACCAAATGAATTTTAGCCTCGTGAGGGGCTAAAACGGTTTGACCTGAAACGCGTCAACGTTTCAGGTCAATAAACCGTCCGAACGAAATGAACTCCCGTTCAAATGGCTGGTTGTAGAACCATGGGCAGTGTAGCCCATTCCCAGTCCAGTTCAAGGGGTTCGTCAAAATAATTATCACCATGATAATAATACGACGCCAACACTGCCCCGGTCCGGGGTGGCGTAGAGTCTTCGCGACCTACGTCATTTGCCGGACCTCCGGGCGGATGGATGTTCCCCGCTCCAGCCAGGACTTCTGGCTGCGCGAGTAACTCACCCACCGCCTAGAGAGCCGCAGGGGCAGCAATGCCCCTGCGGTTTTTTCTTTTCCTTCAAGGGGTGGGACAAGTCATGTCCGACCTCCTTTTTCAAGCCGACGACGACCGCGTAGCCGCACCGATTATTCCGGCCGGCGCCGGCGGCCGGACAGCGATGAGGCCAGGCTGGGCAACACGCGATCCGATTTTTTGAGAACGCATATTCATCAATGCTGGCGCTGGTTTTGGCGTGGTGCCGGACTTGGCGACGAACGGTCTGGCAGTGGTCGCGTAAAAACCGTCAACAATTTTTTAGAGTTTTTTTCAGGCGCAACGAGTGTGCCGAGCGAGCAGTCGAGGCGCGAGCGTGCGTGAAGATGCGAGAACGGTTTTTCGGCCGACGCGGGCCGAAAAAAAACCCGTGCTATAAAACAGGCGCGCCCGAGAACGCAGCAAAATTTGCGGACGACACGGCGGATAAAACAAAGACGAACGAGGCAATATGACATACGAGCAAGACAATCAGAATGGCGGCGGCGCGGCGGCGGAGCGGCCCGTCGAAGGCTTTATTGACAAGGTGGAAGTCGCGAAGCGGCTCGATAAAAAACTGCGCACCGTGGACAACTGGATGCGGCGCGGGCTCCTGCCCTATTACAAGATCGGGCGCTCCGTGTCGTTCAAGTGGTCCGAAGTCGAGACGCACTTGGGCCAGAACTGCCGCGTGTGCCGGACGGCACGGGCGGTCACGAAACTTTCCTGAACAACCAACCACAACCAAACAAAAAAACAGCTATGCACAAAATCAACGAACTCTTTTTCAACTACATCTTTTTCCCGACGGCAGCCATCGCCTACGTCGTCGCGATGTGGACGTTCATCATCTGGACGATCAAGACCTGGCTCAAAGAGCGGAAAGAAAAATCTGATAAATCGAAAAGCTGAACCACTGAAATATGAATAGCCGGGAAAAAGGAAAGCGCGGTGAACGGCAGTGGCGCGACGAATTGCGTGCCAATGGTTATCACGCGCGACGCGGCCAGCAGTATGCCGGCGGCGGAGATTCGCCAGATGTCGTCTGCGATGAACTTTCCTTTTTCCATTTTGAAGTAAAGGCCGTCGAGCGCCTGAACATCGAAGATGCGATGGACCAAGCGCGGCGAGATGGCGAAGCCAAGACGCCGGTGGTGGCGCACAAGCGCTGTCACCGGCCGTGGCTGGTGACGATGGACGCCGCGACTTTTTTCCGGCTCCTGCGCGCTCATGGCGGCGGGGCACCGTTGAAAACGAATTTTGAATCCCCTGAATCCAATGAATCCCCTGAATCCAAATGATCGGTGTTACGCCGACGCTGGCGCGCGTGTGCGCGTTGGTGTGTCCGTGGAAACAATTAACTCATTATTATCATGTCCTTATTTGCATCATTGAAACGTGGCAGCTTTGAAGCCTGCCCGGAGTTCGCGGGTCGCGGGGTGTTCGTTGACTTCACGCCGCTGAAAAAACAGCAGAGTCAATACGGTGAGCGGGAAGTGTTCAAGGCGGTGTTGGAAGTGGACTTGTGCCGCGAGGACGGGACGCCGTTTTGCGTCTGGTCCAACAACATGACGTTGTCGCTGCACGAAAAAGCCAACCTCCGCAAATTCGTCAAATCCGTCCTGGGCCGGGATCTTTCGGCGGCGGAATTGAAAAAGTTCGATGTGGAATCCCTGCTGGGTCTGCCGGTGCATGTCGTCGTGGTGCAAAACCACAAGGACGGCGAAACCTACGCCAACATCGCCGTCATCCAGCCGCACAAGGCTGGTGAACCCCTGCTCCCCAGCGGGAAATATGTCCGCGTCAAAGACCGTCCGCCGAAGGATGGTGCGGGCCAAGGCGGATATCGCCGCGCCGAAGCTGCGGGCGATACGGGTGCCGAATGGGGTGCGACGAAAATCCATGTCGGCAAGTGCAAGGGGTTGGAGGTCCGCGATCTTTCGCCCGAACAGGTCGGCGCGCTGGTGACGAACTGGTTGCCGACGGCGAAGGCGAACGCCAAGCCCACCGCCGACGACCGGCGGCTCATCGCCGCGCTGGATGCGTGGCAGGCTGCCCAAGCCGGGCCGGGCACTCCCGAGGACGACGACGTCCCCTACTGAAGCAGGCGAAGCCTGCACCCAATAGGTAATGAAACCCCCTCAACCGCGTGGAGGGGCGGTGCGTGCCGCACTGGCATTCAACGTTCCTCCACGCAACCGAAAGGAAAATTTGTGCAAACGATTATTTTTGACGTGGAAACCGGGCCGCTGGCGGAGAGCGAGCTGGTCGCGATGATGCCGGCGTTTGATCCGGCAGAAGTAAAATGCGGTAACTTGAAAGACCCCGCGAAGATTGCGGAGAAAATTGCGGAAGCGGAAGCGAATCATCGCCGCGACTTTTTCGACAAGGCCGCGCTCGACCCGCTCACGGGGCGAGTGGTGGCAATCGGGATGGTCCTTGCGGACGGCCACCAGGACTTTGACGAAGGCAAATTCGTCATCATTGGCCATGACGACGAGGCGCGGACGCTGCGCGAGTTCTGGGAGGCGTTGCGTAGCGACATGGGCCGGGTCAATCCGGTCATTGGATTCAATATTCACGGCTTTGATCTGCCCTTCCTGATTCGCCGGTCGTGGAAGCATCGTGTCTCGATCCCGTTCGGCATCCGTCGTGGCCGCTACTGGTCCGACCAGGTCTGTGACCTGCGCGAGTGCTGGCAGCTTGGCGACCGGCAGGCGCGCGGGAGTCTGGACACCATTGCGCGCCACCTCGGCGTGGGCGCGAAGAATGGCGATGGCAAAGCCTTCGCGGAACTGTGGCAGAGCGACCGCCCGAAGGCGGAAGCGTATCTGCACAACGACATTCAACTCACCGCCAAGGTTGCTGATGCACTCGGAATCGTTATCTAACCCGCTGCCGCCGATGATGTCGGACGCAGAATACAGGAAGCTGGTTGACGACGTGATTACGCCGGAAAACCGGTTTCATGCCCATGCCCAAGACGGGGCGAATTGCTTTCTGACTGGCGCGGGCGGCACCGGCAAGAGCACGGAAGTGCGGGCATTCATTGCCGAGTGTCCACGCCGAGTCAGTGTCACCGCGCCGACCGGCGTGGCGGCGCTGAACGTCGGTGGCATGACCATTCACCGGTTCTGCGGCATGATGCTCGGGCCGGCGGCGGGGCAGTCCAACGAAGACTATTTTTCCCAACTGCAACGCGATCCGCGCCCGTCCGTTAAAGCCGGTTTCAATCGCGTGCGCCGCTGCGAGGTCTTGATTCTGGACGAAGTCAGCATGATGTCGGGCCGGCATTTTGATTTCGTCGAATTTCTGTTCCGTCGCCTGCGCGGTCGGGATGTCCCCTTCGGTGGCTGCCAGGTAATCGTCACGGGCGATTTCCTGCAACTGCCGCCGGTGCGCAAAAGTGAGGCGGAGCCTTACGATTGGGCGTTTCAATCGCCGGCATGGGCGGCGGCGGAGTTCCGCACCTTCGTCCTGGATAAAGTCCGGCGGCAGGATGAGCCGGGCTTTGTGCGGGCGCTGGCGGATTTCCGCGTCGGTCGCGTTTATGGCGACACCGCCCGCATTTTGCAATCGCGGGTGCGGAGCAATCCGCCCGCGACCATGACGCGGCTGTTCACGCATAACGTCCAAGTGGACAAGTGGAATCACTTCCAGCTTTCCGAACTGCCGGGCGATGAAACCGTGTTGCACGCCGAACAAACCGGGTCGGAGCAGCAACGGGAATATCTCACGAAAAACCTGCTGACGCCTGCGACGCTCCAGCTCAAGCGTGGGGCGCTCGTGATGTTCACCGTGAACAAAAACGAGCCGGGCCGGAACGAACCTTTGTTCGTCAACGGTCAGATCGGGACGGTGCTGGACGTCGGCACCAGCTCGGTGCTGGTGCAAGCCAAGACCGGCGCGGAGATCCGCGTCGAGCGATTCACCTGGCGGTTGGACCCGCAAGACGAGGATTCGGCGAGCTTCAGCCAGTTCCCCCTCCGCCTCGCGTGGGCGATGACGATTCACAAGGCGCAAGGTCTGACGCTCGACGCGGCGTATCTGGACATCCGCGCCGCCCGCGAGCCGGGACAGGCTTATGTGGCCGTGTCGCGGGTGCGGTCGCTGGCCGGATTGAATTTCAAGGAATGGTTCAAGGGCGTCCATGTTTCGCCCGAGGCCATCGAGTTTTATCAGGAGACACAATGAATACACGGCAACGCACATTGACGATTTACATGATGCCCGTTTCCTGTCCGGGTGGCGGAACCCGATTGTCGGCCATGTGCTTCGGGTCGGATGGAACGATGTGGATTGATCCGGCCGACATGGGCATCGGCCCGCAACACGCGCCGCAATTGGCAAAAATTTCCGGCGGCAAATTCCTGGTGCCAAATCCCGTCACCGGTGAAGTGCTGATCAACGCCAAGGTGGCGCTGGAGGTCATTCCTGATGCCGACCGGCGGGAAAGCTGGCGGAAGCACGTTGAGAGCATGATCCGGGACCATCAACAAATTCAGCAACAAATCGTCGCACACAATGAATCCGCGCGAAACAATTGAAACGATCCTCGGGGCCGATGTCTTTCTCGTGCCCTGCGAATGGGGCACAAAAAAACCGCTGGTGACCTATACCGAGCGGCCGTTTGAAGGCACCAAGAGCGACGCTTACCGCGCCGTGTTGGAACAGCCGGAGACGAACATCGCGGTTTATCTCGGCCAAGCGTCGGGCGGTTTGTGCGCGATTGATTTCGACTCGGACGAGGATTTGTCCGCGTTCCTCGCGGTCAATCCGAAGTTGGAAATGACCACGCGCTCGCGTGGCAGCCGCGGCGGCATGGTCTGGGTGCGCATCGAGGGGGAATACCCCGAGAGCTGCAACCCGGCGCACAAACATTTTGAGTGGCGGGCAAACAACAGGCTTTCGACGATCTTCGGCCGGCATCCGAACGGGATGGACTACACGTTGCTGGTAGCCGCGCCGCCGGTGACGGTGGCGTTCGCCGACATCGTCTGGCCCGAAGGGTGGGACTTACCCTGGGTGCTGGCGGAAGGCCAGCAAGGCGACGCGAAGTTGCGCCAGCAATTTGGCGAGCCGTTTTATACGAACGACAAGGGCGCGCTCACCGGCATCAACGAAGCCTATTGGGCCGGACTGCACGCGGCGGAAAACGAGATTCTTTTCGAGCCGGACGAAAAGGCGTTCTACCTCTACAACCCCATCACCGGTCTTTACGAGATCGAGTCCGCCGACGCCATCCGCGCGAAAATTTCGGGGCGGATGCTGGAAGTTTCGCGGCAGGCGAACGTGTTCGACCTGCAGAAACGCCGGACGGCGACGACGCTGCACAATGTCATTTCGCATCTGCGCGGCATGGTGGAGCGGCGCGGCGCGTTCGCGGAACGGCGGCAATTCATCCACCTCGCCAACGGCGTGATGGTGTTCACCGGCAGCAATGCCGAGTTGCGACCGTTTTCACCGGATTTCCGGTCGCGCAACCGTTCGCCGATCGCGTTCGACGAGAATGCGAAGTGCGACCGGTTCTTGAACGAACTGGTTTTGCCGGCGGTGCATCCCGAAGACGTCGAACTGCTGCAGAAGTTCGCCGGCATGTATCTGCTCGGGTTCAACCCGGCGCAGCGGTTTCTGATCCTCGACGGCGAAGCCGGTCGAGGCAAAACGCAGTTTGCCAATGTCATGCAAGGCATCGTGGGCATGGCCAACGTGACGCAGCTCCGCACGAAGCATCTGGCCGAACGCTTCGAACTATACCGCTATCTCAAGAAAACGCTGCTGGTCGGCGTGGACGTGGAGGCCGACTTTCTCAGCACCAAGGGCGCGGCCGTGCTCAAGGCGCTGGTAGGCGGCGATTGGTTTGATGCCGAACAAAAAGGGGGGACGGGAAATTTTCAGGTGCAAGGCACGTTCAACGTGCTGATCACCTCGAACGCGCGCCTACGCGTCCGGCTTCAAGGCGATGTGGGCGCTTGGCGCCGCCGCATCAACATCGTCCGGTATGAATCGCCACCGCCGCCGAAAATCATCTACGACTTCGGCACCTACCTCGTGCGGAACGAAGGCAGCGGCATTTTGAATTGGGCGCTGATGGGCGCACAGAAGGTGCTGAATGAAATCCCGGAAGCCGGCGGCGATTTTGTGATGACCGAACGGCAGCGCGGGATTGTGGATTCCCTGCTGGCCGAAAGCGACAGCTTGCGGAATTTCCTCAAGGCCCGCGTGTTGGCCGATGCCGACGGCGATTTGACGGTGACGGAAATCGTCGAGGCTTACGCGGCTTACTGCCCGGAGCAAAAATGGCAGGCGTTGCCGATTACGGAAGTTCAGCGCCAGCTCGAAGGGCTGATGCTGGATCTGTTCGGCGTCAGCAAATCCCACGGCGTTGACCGCAACGACAAACATCATCGCGGTTTCCGGGGGGTGAAATTTCGCGACGAAGCCTACGAGTAATTATGGCATTGAACCTCGAAAAACTTGAAAAGGTGCGCGAGCTAGCCGGCGGCATTGTCCAGGCGCGTTGTCCAGCCTGCGCCGAAGGCGGTGCGGACAAAACCGGCAACCATCTTCGCATTCAGGCCGACGGCCGGTTCGGTTGTTGCGTCCATCCGAAGGACAGCGAACACCGCAAACGCATTTTCGCCCTGGTCGGCGTCCGTGACCGGCAGCCGATCTGTGTGAAGGTCGCCGCGCCGCAAGTGGTTAAAATTATCCAGTCGGATGTCTTGGGACGCTTGGGACGGGTGTTCGCAACTCCGTCGCAATCTGCCGCACCTAATATTACTACCCTTGGGACGCTTGGGACGCCCACATACTCTAACGCGTATGCAAAAAATAATTCTCCTGATGTAGAAGGTCTATATATGGAGGAGTTTTGTAGTGGCGTCCCAAGCGTCCCAACGAATCAAGTCTCGCCCGACTTCAAACCACCCGTCCCAAGCGTCCCAGCGATGGAAGTTCCGCCAGACTCGAAAACATGCGTCCCAAGCGTCCCAACGGCGGAGGGTGAACGGCTGCCGTTCCTGACCGCCGGTGGTGATTTATCCATCCCGTTTGATTCGCCGGAGCGTTACCACTGGTGGAAGCCGGATGGAGTCCGGTTGTCGGTCGCTGAAACTCTGGCCGAAGTGAAAGAGAGGATGAATTTATGTCGATGATTTTTGAAAAACAGCCTCGGGAAAGTGCTAAAGCATTCGCTGCATTCAGTTTGTATTTGAGCCAAGGCGCGGAGCGGTCCACCCGCGAGGTGGGGAAACAGTTGGGAAAGAGTGAGGGTTTGATTGAGCGCTGGGCCGCGAAATTCGACTGGCGCAGTCGTGTGGCCGCACACGCGGCACACCTTGCCATCGTCGAACGCGAAGCGATCGAGGCCGCCGCGCGCGGCAAGGCGGCGGAATGGGCGAGCCGCGAGCAGAAATTGCGCGAAACCGAATGGGCGATGCACGAAGCTGCCATCGCTGCCGCGAAAAAAGGTTTGGCCGCTTACATGGAGCGCGAAAAAGTTTATGCCAATCTCGCCGACATTGCCCGGATGCTGGAAATCGCCAGCAAGCTGGGGCGGCTGGCGACGGGCCTCGGCACCGACGGCGACGGCCGGAACGGTGACGATCTGCCGACGATGCGCGTCGAGGTCACCGTCGCGCTGGAGAAAATTTACGGGGAGCCGATTCCCGGCGAAATCGTGGACGTCGAGGCGGTGCCCATTTTACCGGAGAAAACACCATGACACCTTGGGAACGCTATTTCTTGATGGGCCGGCGGGCGGGCTGCCCGAAGGACCAGATGCAACGCTTCGAGCGGGCCGACGCCATTTTGCAGCAGCGGCAACTGGTCGCCAGTGCCGCGGCGCGGCTGTGCGATTTGCCGGACGGGCCGACGGCCATCGGCTACGGCGGCGCTCGCGGCGGCGGGAAGTCGCATTGGATGCTGGCGCAGATGGGTGTGGACGATTGCCAGCGCGTGCCGGGATTGAAATGTCTGCTGCTCCGTAAGGTCGGCAAGGCGAACCTGGAACACTTCGAGGATCTGCGGCGGAAATTGTTTTTCAAACTGCCGCATGAGTTTTCGGCTTTCCGTGGCATCCTGACGTTTGCAAATGGCTCACGAATCATTGCCGGACATTTCCAGCACGAGCGCGACATTGACGCCTACCTTGGGCTGGAATATTCGGTCATCGGCATCGAGGAGGCTACCACCCTCACCAGCCGAAAATTCCAGGACATTTCGACCTGTTGCCGCACGTCCATTCCGAACTGGCGACCGCGCATTTACAGCACGACGAATCCCGGCGGTGTGGGTCATGCGTGGTATCGGGCGCGGTTCGTCCAGCCGTTTATGGAAAAGCGCGAAACCGAAACGCGGTTTGTGCCGGCGCGCGTGGCGGACAACTCGTTTAACAATCCGGAGTATCGCAAGGTGCTGGAAAATCTGACGGGTTGGCAAAAACGGGCTTGGCTGGATGGTTCGTGGGACATCGCCGCCGGTCAATATTTTACCACCCTGAATCGTGATGTTCACGTCGTCCAGAATTTCGATGAAACTCGCGCCCGTGAATTTTTCATCGGCTTTGATTTTGGGTATGCCCACTACACCGTCGCACTGCTCGGCTGCACCGACGGGGATGGAAACATTTTCATCGTGGACGAACACGCGGAACGGCTTTGGTTGCCGCAGCGGCACGCGGCGGCGATCAAGACGATGCTGGCGCGGCACAAAATCGGGGAGCGAAAACTTGAACTCGCCGATTTGAAGCGGTTCGTCGCGGGCGCGGATGTGTTCAGCCGGCAATCGGACGGGACGACGATTGCGGCGCAATACGCCAAACACGGAATCAACCTGCGGTGTGCGAACACCGACCGGGTCAACGGCTGGGCGGAAATCATGTCGCGGTTTGGCGACATCGAGGCCGGGATCCGGCCAACACTTTTCATTCATCAGCGGTGCGCCCGGCTCCTGGACACACTTCCGGCACTCCAACACGATCCCAACAAACCAGAAGATGTTCTAAAGGTGGATGCCGACGAGGACGGCATCGGCGGCGACGATTGCGCGGATGCGCTGCGGTATCTGGTGGCGACGAAGTCGCGGACCATCACGCAACGGAAGTTGCGCGGTTTTTAACACTAGAGGCCAACCCTGAACGCCTGTCGAACTGCCGCAACGTATGGCCAACCATCGAACCAATCACGCCCCAGCGCCGACCCTTGGGGATGGAAGGGTCGAAAGCGCAAGGGATGGGTGGGGGCTTCAGGGGAAAGACGCCCCGACCTGACTTCATCAAACAGCGGAGCGGCGACGTTGGCGTGAAGGATGCCTGCAAACTGGCGCGATGACTGCCCGCACGAATGCGAGGTGCGGATTAGCAGTCGCCGTGACAGTGCAGCAGCGGGATAGCACACAACGCCATATTGTGCGTCATTTACTTCCAGCACAGGGTCTCGGGGTTCCC
>CAINLR010000093.1 GCA_903850425.1 uncultured Verrucomicrobia subdivision 3 bacterium
CTGAACCCCAAACGGTATGTCTGGCGTGCCGCAGGCGCTGACATCCTGGCCAAGCTCCAGCGCGCCCGCCAAAAACTCACACAGTTAAAATCACGGTCTTGAAGGACACTACACTAGATCGTTGTCGGTTTCGCAACTTTCCTTCCCACACCCGCAGCCGCCTTCTTCCTGGTCACTGAAATCGTGGCTGTCCCAGTTCGGGTCGAGGCCGAGGTCCTTGAGCATTTGGAGATCTTTTTCGACAGACTGGTTCAGCGTGGTGAGATAGTTGCCCACCATCATCGCGCTCGCGCCGGCCATGAAGATCATGCTCTGGGTGTCACGCAGGTTCACGGTGCGGCCGCCGGCGATCATGATTTCCTGGCGCGGCAAAATGAACCGGAAGCACGCGATGGTCTTCAAAATCTCCATGACGGGCAGGGGAGCCAGCTTTTCAAACGGCGTGCCGGGAATCGGATTGAGGATGTTCACAGGCACGACGTTCGCGCCGATGGCTTTCAATTCAAACGCCAGGTCGCAGCGGTCTTCACGTGTCTCGCCCATGCCGATGATGCCGCCGGAGCAAATCTTGATGCCGGCCTTTTTCAGATAGCTGATGGTTTCCAGCCGGTCGTCGAATGTGTGCGTGGTGCAGGTCTGCGGGAAAAAGCGTCGCGAGCTTTCCAGGTTGTGGCCGTAGCATTCCACGCCGGCTTCCTTGAGCCGGTCGGCGACGCGCTGCTGCTTGATGAGGCCCAGCGAAACGTCGGGGCGCGTCTTGCCGGCGGCTTTCATCTCGCGGACGCGGTCGCAGACTTCATCCAGAATCGGCCCTTCATTCAGCCCTTTCCACGCGGCGACGAGGCCGACGGCGGTGACGGAATTCTTGTTGGCCTCCTCGCCCGCTTCGGCCACGGGTTCGGGATCAATAAATCCGTATTTGGGCGAGCCGGTCTGGTAATGGGCGGACTGTGAACAGAAGCTGCAATTCTCCGAACATGCGCCGGCCTTGGCGTTGACGATGGAGCAGAGGTGAATCTTGTTGCCCTTGAACTGCTCGCGAATGCGGTTCGCCCACGAGAGCAAGTCGAGAATATCGGCGGACGATTCCAGGTTGATGAGCCACGAGGCTTCCGCGCGGGAAATGTGGCCGCCGCCCAATACTCTGCTGCCGAGAATGGAAAGTTGCTGGTGATTGGTCGCGTCAACCGGTTTCGCTGTCATGGTTGACAGGATAGCGGTCGGCATAAATTCCGCAAGCGGACTTCACTTGATTTCCGTTGGCGGCACAAGCGCGGATGCGGGAGCAGGACTGGCTGGCTGCGGCACGCGCGACGGATTGGCGAAGTTGAGATAGGCGGCGAGCGAGGCGATCTGCATGTCGTTGAGCGGTCCGCCTTGCGAGGTGGCAAACGCGGGCATCAGCGTCCCGGCTTTGCCGGCGGTGACCCACGCGCGCCAGAATTCTTCGTTGGTCGGCACCTGCAGATTGTGCAGGTCGGCGACCATGGAAGCGCGGGGTTCCGCTTCGTGGCAAATGGCGCAAATGGCGGCAAACAACGGCTGGCCAAACTTGCCCTCCAGTTTTGGCAGGTGGCAGCTCGCGCAATCGCCTTTGAACACAGCCTGACGGTCCACCATCGCGGCCGCGACGCCTTTGGCGCGATCGCTCTCGGACATTTTCACCACCACCGGCGGCAGGATATTGATCCGCAACGTCAGCGTCTTGCTGCCCTTGTCCGTCCCGACGTTGACGGTTTTGAACAACATGCCGCTCTTGCCGGCAAGGTTCACATTGAGTTTGATCTGGCCGTTTGCCCCCGCCGGCAGAGTCCACGGCACCGGCGGCAATTCCGCCGTGGTGCAACCACACGAGGGATGCACGTTCAAAATCGTGATGTTGCCCGCCGTGGCGTTGGTGAAGGTGAAAGTGAAGCGCGCGAAATCCTGGCCGTTGGTGGCGTCGGTGGATTTCATCAACTCGTCCCACGCGATGACGCCGTCCGGCAACGGCCCATTTGCTTGCGACAAATCGGGCACATAGACCGGCGGCGTGGCCACGGCGTTGGAAAGTTGCGCGGCGGCTGGAAAAACTCCGGCGGCAAAAAGTAAGATCCCAAGGGCGGTGAAAAGTGTTCGTTGCAGTTTCATGCCGTTAAAACTACGACGGTCGCCACGATTTGACTAGTGGAATTACTGCGCGACCGCGTTGGGGGGCACCGCTGGACACAGCCCGGAACGGAACGCCGGGAGCGCAGGGGATCGTCCTCGGCCGACCGCTCTGCCAGCGCTATGAGCTTTGGTCTGAACGCAAACGACCGCCTCACGCCGGCGATTGTGAACTGGCCCGCCACACCCATGCATTCCGGTGGCGAATCCACCGTCCCCGCCCATCCAACGGTTTTGTCAAAAGCGTTCTTCCAACTGACGATCCAGTTGCAGTAATTCGAGGTGGGTCAGGTCGCGCGGCGACTGGGCACTGGCCGCGCAGCAGTCACCGAGGGGCGTGGCAATTTTGGGGCACGCGAAAAATTCCGTTGCCTGACGCCGTGCTCGGCGGTGGCGATGCCGCAGCGCGACCATCGCCACCAAAAAACAATTGCTACTCCAGCCGGTTCAGCGCACTCAACACCGCCTTGACCGAGGCCAGCTCGATGTTCGTGTCCACGCCCGCGCCCCAGCGCAATTGGCCTTCGGCAGTCTTGATTTGGATATAGGAAATGGCCGCCGCCGTTTCACCGGAACTCAGGGCGTGCTCGCTGTAATTCGTGATTTCGAAGCGCGGAACGCCGACCTGCGTGAAGCCGTGGACGAGCGCGGCGAGCGGGCCGTTGCCTTCGCCGGAAAATTCCACGGGCTGGCCGCAGCGCAACAGTTTCGCGCGGCATTTCACCACGCCGTTTTTGCTGTCCGTTTCGAAGCCGGCCAATTGCCACGGCGAAACCCGTTCGACGTATTCCTGCCAGAACATCGCCTTCAACTCGGCACCGCTGACTTCACGGCCCAGCTTGTCCACCGCGTCGTTGGCAATCGGGCCGAACTCGCGCTGCATGTCCTTGGGCAGCTCGATGCCAAATTCGGTTTCGAGCAGATACGCGACGCCGCCTTTGCCAGACTGCGAATTGACGCGGATGACTTCGCGGTATTCGCGACCGATGTCTGCCGGATCAATCGTGAGATACGGCACGTCCCAGTGCGCCGATTCATTGGGTGTTGGGTGTTGGGTGGTGGGTGTTGAATGTTTTTTCTCCCACTCCGCCAGACCTTTCTTGATCGCATCCTGATGTGAGCCGCTGAACGCGGTGAAGACCAATTCGCCGGCATAAGGCTGACGCGGCGGCACCGTCATGCCGGTGCAACGCTCATAAACATCAATGATCGAACTGAGATTCGAAAAATCCAGCCGCGGATGGATGCCGTGCATGTAAAGGTTCAAGGCCACGGTGACGAGGTCTAAATTGCCCGTGCGTTCGCCGTTGCCGAACAAGGTTCCCTCGACGCGATCCGCGCCGGCGAGCATTCCCAATTCCGTCGCCGCCACGCCCGTGCAGCGGTCATTGTGCGTGTGCAAGCTGACGATGAGCGAATCGCGGTTTTTAATATTGCGGCACATCCACTCGATTTGATCCGCATAAACATTGGGCATCGCGACCTCGACCGTGTCCGGCAAATTCAAAATCATCTTGTGTTGCGGCGTCGGCTGCCACACATCCATCACGGCCTCGGAAATTTCCTGCGCGTATTCCACTTCCGTCATGCTGAAACTTTCCGGCGAATACTGGAGCATCACTTCCGTGCCGTGGAGCCGGTGCAAACGGTCTTTGATCATCCGCGCGCCGTTGACGGCGATGGCCTTGATTTCGTCCTTTGACTTGCCGAACACGACGCGGCGCTGCGCCGGCGAAGTCGAGTTATACATGTGGATGATCACCTTTTTCGCGCCGATGAGGGACTCGACGGTGCGCTCGATCAAATCCTCGCGCGCCTGCACGAGCACCTGCAACCAGACATCGTCCGGCGCGTGACCTTTTTCGATGAGCAAACGATTGAAGGCGAATTCCGTGTTCGAGGCCGACGGAAAACCGACTTCGATTTCCTTGAAGCCGATCTTAACGAGCGTCTGGAACAATTCCAGTTTCTGCGACACGTTCATTGGCACGGCGAGCGCCTGGTTGCCATCACGCAAGTCCACGCTGCACCAGCGCGGCGCGGCGGTGAGCACACGGTTGGGCCACTGGCGTTCCGGCAAGTGAACCGGCGGGAAGGCACGATATTTTTGAGACGGATTCTGTTGCATGGTCGTTTGGCTTTCTTGATTATTGCCGCCCGGCGGTCAGGTTAAAACAAAAAACCCACCGCCATATTGGCAGTGGGTTTGATAAAGTTTGTGAACGCTCAAAACCCGGCTGCCGCGCTGTTCCGCAGCGCATTCGTAAGCAGCAGGTTCAAATTATTATTCACGGCGACACAATAGTTTCGTCCGTCCGCCCCGTCAATGAAATTTGTTTCCCTGCGCTGACAAGCTTGGTTTCCGGCGGACGTCGTCTGGACTTTCCGCGTCCCAATGCCAATACTGCCCGCGTTCCCGGTCGCTAGTGACGGCTCCAACCCAATTCCGCGCACGGTTACCGACGGCCACAATAATCAAGAAAACCATGAACCTAAAACTACCACTTTTCATTTTGGCCACCGCGACGTTCCTGTCCGCGGCGGTGGCCGCTCCCGCCGCGCCGACCATCACGGTTCACGCGGATCAGCCCGGCGCAAAAATCAACCCGGCGATGTGGGGCATATTTTTCGAAGACATCAACTTCGGCGCGGATGGCGGGCTTTATGCCGAGCTGGTGAAAAATCGCGGCTTTGAATTTCCCGAACCGCTGATGGGTTGGACCAAGATCAGTCCGTCCAAGGCGCAGGGCGAAATGTCCGTGCGCGAAGACGTTCCGTTCAACGCGCACAATCCGCATTACGTCCGCCTGCAATCGGCCGGCACCGCGCCGTTCGGCCTTTCCAACGAAGGCTTTCGCGGCATGGGCGTCCGCCAGGGCGAGGCTTACGATTTTTCCGCGCAGGTTCGCGCGGTGGACGGTGCGGCGATCTTGCGCGTGCAACTCTTCGGCGGCGACGGTGCGCTGCTCGACTCGGTTGACTTGAAGAATTTTTCCGGCGACTGGCAGAAGGTTGCCGCCACGCTGCATCCCAAAGACACCGACGCGAAAGCCAGGCTGGTGGTGTTGCTCGAAGGGAAAGGGATGGTGGATCTGGATTTCATTTCGCTGTTTCCTGAGAACACCTGGAAGCATCGGCCCGGTGGTTTGCGCGCGGACATGGTGCAGACGCTCGCTGATTTGCACCCCGGCTTCATGCGCTTCCCCGGCGGCTGCATCGTCGAAGGCAGCGTGCTGAAGTATCGTTACCAGTGGAAAAAAACGCTCGGTCCGGTGGCCGACCGCGAACTGCTTTTCAACCGCTGGAACAATGAGTTTCTGCACCGCCCCACGCCGGATTATTACCAGTCGTTTGGCCTCGGCTTCTTCGAGTTTTTCCAGTTGTGCGACGACATTGGCGCGCAGCCGCTGCCGATTCTGAACTGCGGCATGGCCTGCCAGTTTAATTCCAGCGAGCTGTGTGCCATCGAGGATCTGCAGCCCTACATTCAAGACGCACTGGACTTGATTGAATTCGCGAATGGCGCGCCGAGCACCGTCTGGGGTGCCAAGCGCGCGGCGCTGGGCCACCCGGCACCATTCAATTTGAAAATGCTGGGCGTCGGCAATGAGCAGTGGGGCCAGCAATATATTGATCGCTACGCGAAATTTGCCGCTGCGATCAAGGCGAAATACCCCGACGTCCAGCTTGTCTCCGCCGCCGGCCCGGAGCCGGCCGATGACCGTTTCAAGCTGGCGTGGTCGAAATTGCGCGAGCTGCACGCCGACCTGATTGACGAACATTGTTACGCCAAGCCGGAATGGTTTTACGCCAACACCCATCGCTATGACAGCTACGACCGCACCGGCCCGAAAGTGTTCATGGGCGAATATGCCGCGCAAAGCGATTACACCGTCAGCGTGAAAAACCGGAACAATCTGGAGTGCGCGCTGGCCGAGGCCGCCTACCTGACCGGCCTGGAACGCAACGCGGATGTTGTCCGCATGGCGTCTTACGCGCCGCTGTTTGCGAACACCGAAGCCTGGCAGTGGACGCCGGATTTGATCTGGGTGGACAGCCTGAATGTGAAGCTCACGCCCAACTATTACGTCCAGCAGTTGTTCAGTTGCAATCGCGGCGACGCCGTGTTGCCGGTGGCCATCGCCGGATTGGAAAATGCCTCATCGCTCTACGCCAGCGCTGTGCTCGACGATCCGGCGGGTGAAGTGATATTGAAAGTTGTGAATCCTGGGAGCGCCGCGCGCGACGTGAACATCAAGCTCGCGGGGGTCTCGCTCGCCGGTTCATCGGCGAAGGTCATCACTTTGAGCGGCGGCAATCTGAGCGACGTGAACACGATGGGCCAACCCGGCAAAGTGGTGCCGGTCGAATCGAACCTCGGCATCGCCAACGCCGCCGTCACGCACAATTTTCCGCCGCGTTCCGTGACCGTGCTGCGCGTGAAAAAATAATGGCGCCCGCAGTAAGCGACGCGGATTTATCAACCAGTCCCCAGGGCATTTTTACCGATCGCTTTGCCGCGAAATCCTTGGGCCGCCGCGAGCCGCCACAGTGGAAAACATTCCGCGCTCCCGAAAAAATTAAGTTGCGCAACTGGCCTTGCGCGGCTTAAAGAATGGCACGTCGCATGGGCAAAACTCTTATTATCGCGGAAAAGCCGTCGGTCGCTGGTGACATCGCCAGAGCGCTCGGCAAGTTCGAAAAACAGGCAGATCACTACGAGAATGACCACTATGTCATCTCGTCAGCGGTCGGCCATTTGCTGACCATTGCCGTGCCCGAACAGTTCGAGGTCAAGCGCGGCAAGTGGACTTTCGCCCATCTGCCGGTCATTCCGCCGCACTTTGATTTGCTGCCCATTGAAAAAAATGAGGCGCGGCTCAAAGTGCTGGTCAAACTCATCAAGCGGAAGGATGTCACGGCCATCGTGAATGCGTGCGACGCCGGGCGCGAGGGCGAATTGATTTTCCGTTACATCGTTCAATACGCCAAAGCCAAACAGCCCATCCAACGCCTCTGGCTGCAATCCATGACGCCGGCCGCGATCCGCGACGGCTTTGCACATCTGCGCACGGACGCGGAGATGATGCCGCTCGCCGACGCGGCGACTTGTCGCAGCGAGAGCGACTGGCTCATCGGCATCAACGGCACGCGCGCCATGACGGCGTTCAATTCCAAGACCGGCGGCTTTCATCTCACGACGGTTGGCCGCGTGCAGACTCCGACGCTGGCGATTTTGGTCGAGCGCGAGGAGAAAATTAAAAAATTTGTTCCGCGCAACTATTGGGAAATCCACGGCACGTTTGGCGCGCAGGCGGGCGAATATGCCGGGCGCTGGTTCGACGAAAAATTTTCCAAGAAGGAAGGCGACGAGCAATCGAAGCAGGAGCGCGCTTGGGATGTCAGTTTTGCTGAAGCGATCAAGGCGAAATGCCTCGGCAAGCCGGGCATCGTCACCGAAGAGAGCAAGCCGACGACCTCGATGTCGCCGCAGCTTTATGATTTAACGACGCTGCAGCGCGAGGCGAACGGTCGCTTCGGTTTCTCCGCCAAGAACACGCTCGGCCTCGCGCAGGCGCTTTACGAAAAACACAAGGTGCTGACGTATCCGAGAACGGATTCGCGCGCGTTGCCGGAGGATTATCTGGAGACGGTGAAGGCGACGATGGGGATGCTGGCTGGGACCAATTACAGCACGCCGGCGGAAACGATTTTGAAGAACGGTTGGGTGCGCCCGAACAAGCGCATCTTTAATAATGCGAAAGTTTCGGACCACTTTGCGATCATTCCCACGACGGTGGCACCAAAGCATTTGAGCGAGCCGGAGCAGAAACTTTACGACCTCGTCACGAAACGGTTTCTCGCGATCTTTTATCCGGCCGCGGAATTTCTCGTCACCACGCGCATCACGCGCGTCGAGGGCGAGCCGTTCAAGAGCGATGGCAAAGTGATGGTGAACGCGGGCTGGCTTGCCGTCTATGGCAAGGAAGCGGCAGAGTCCGATGACACGCCGAGCCTCGTGCCGGTGAAGCCGAACGAAACGGTCAAGACCGAGAAAATCGAAGTCGAGGCGAACGTCACCAAGCCTCCGGCACGCTACACGGAAGCGACGTTGCTTGGCGCGATGGAGGGCGCGGGCAAGTTGATCGAGGACGACGATCTGCGCGAGGCGATGCATGATAAAGGTCTCGGCACGCCCGCCACACGCGCGACCATCATCGAAGGGTTGCTCTGGGAAAAATATATTCACCGCAACGGCCGCGAATTGCAGCCGACCGCGAAGGCGTTTTCCATCATCACGCTGCTGCGCGGACTGGAAATTCCGCAGCTCTCTTCGCCGGAACTCACGGGCGAATGGGAATTCAAATTGAACCTCATGGCGCGCGGCCAGATGAAGCGCGACGATTTCATGAAGGAAATCGCTGACGCGACGCGCGACATCGTGGCGAAAGCCAAGCTGCACGAGAGCGACACGGTGCCCGGCGATTACGGCAAGCTCAACGTGCCGTGCCCGAAATGCGGCGGCGAGATTCTGGAAAACTACAAAAAATTCCAGTGCCAGAAATGCGATTTCGCGCTTTGGAAAATTGTCGCGAGCCGGCAGTTGGAGATTTTCGAGGTCGAGGAACTCATCAGCAAGGGCGTGGTCGGGCCGCTGCAAGGTTTCCGCAGCAAGCAGGGTTTTCCCTTCGCGGCGATCATCAAGATGGACGCGGAATTCAAGCCGCAGTTTGATTTCGGCAACGACCAGAACAAGGACGGCGAGGCGAGCGCGCCCGTTGATTTCACCGGCAAGGAACCGCTTGGCAAATGTCCCGCGTGCGGCGGCAACGTCTATGACGCGGGCATGAATTACGTCTGCGAGAAGCAGGCCGCGCCGGAGAAGACCTGCACGTTCCGCAGCGGCAAAATCATTTTGCAGCAGACGATTGAGCCGGCGCAGATCACCAAATTATTGGCGACTGGTAAAACCGATTTGCTCAAGAACTTTGTCTCCAAGAAAAACAACCGCAAATTCGAGGCGTTCCTCGTGGTAAAGGACGGCAAGACGGCGTTTGAATTCGCGCCGCGCGAAAAAAAGGGCAAGGCGGGCGCGGGCAAAACCAACTCCGAGCCGTTGCCGAAGGTTGATTTCACCGGCAAGGAACCGATTGGCAAATGTCCGAAGTGCGGTGCCAACGTCTTTGACACCGACACCGGCTATCTATGCGAGAAAACGCAGTTGGACGCCAAGGCGTGCAAATTCAAGATCGGCAAGGAAATTTTGCAGCAGCCGATCGAACTGGCGCAGGCACAGAAAATTCTCGATGAGGGCAAAAGCGATCTGCTCACCAAATTTATTTCCAAAGCGGGCAAGCCGTTCCCGGCGTTTCTGGTGATGGACGGCAAGGGCAAGATCACGTTCGAGTTTCCGCCGCGCGACGAGTGATTGGGGTTACGGCGTAGCCTTGCCAGTGTCTTTGTCTTTCAGCCGGGCTGCAGCGGCAAAAGTGAAGGACGGCTTTTCCGTGGCCAGCGCCAGGCCGAAATCCAGCATCGCTTGCTGACCTTCCGGCTCTACCTTGAGCGGCGGGAGAAACAGATTTACCGTGGCACCTTTGAGGCTGCCGACAAAATTCTGCCAGCGGCCGGCACCCGCGTCTTTCCGCTTCAGCGAGGCCAGCGTGACTTCCATTTTCGGCGTGCCGGCGGTGCGGCGAAACGTCAGCGCATTAACCCGCGCCACCATTTCATTTTGCGCCTGAACCGCGCCGTTGTGCCAGGCAAGGTCCTGCAGATTAATGGTCACCGGACTGGGCTGACCCGCACGGTTGAACCGCATCTGCACCAGATTGACGGCGCGCTGCCCGTTGGTGAACGTGCCTTCGATCTCCACGCTGCCGCTGCCGGCCCCGGCGACGTTGATGGCGCTGAGCTGGCGTTTGAGCGCGCCGCCCGCTTGCAATTCTTTCTCGCGCTGTTGAATTTTGCGAGAATGGTCAAAGACGTTTTGTTGAGAGCCGGTGCCGCTGAATTTGAATTCGCAGGTGGCCGTGAACGTCTGGCCGTTGGTCCGGCAAACCAAAGAAAGCACGCGCGCACATTGGGTGTTGCCCGCATTGGTGATCACGGAAACCGGCTCGGGCGAAATCAGCGGCACGAAATACATAAACCGGCTGATCGGATTGTCGCGCGGTTCGCCACGACCGTAATCCAACTGCAAGGTCGGGCCGGTCGGCGCGGCGGCCAACGGAAATACCATTCTGCATAGGAGCGCCAAAATGGTCATCCGCAGCAGCGTTTTCGGGGACGATGAAAGAAACATTATGTGCATTTTCCAGAGTCCACATCCTCTTTCAAGCCTTGAGTCGCGCGAATCGTGCTTATCAGGCAGGATTCAAGATAATGCTTTTCAAGACTGGGTATTGATCTATTTTCGGCTTACATCCAAACTTTATGAAGCCTATCTTGACAGTTTTGTGGCTGGCCTTGGCAGTAAGTTCATTCGCATTGACACCTGGGCCGACAATCATCCGTGAATGTCCAAGCTGCAAGGAACCGCTAAAACAATTCACCATTGGCTCCGGCAATAACTTTGGCGCGACCTTCTGGACGGATGGAAAAATGGAGGCACCGATGTGGCCGGACAAGCCCGCGCTCGTAAATTGCCCCCACTGCATGAAGACCTTCTGGCTCGAGGACGTCAAACAGCTTGCGGAGCTTGACTTGTTTCGCAGGGACGCAGCCAAACACTGGGAGACGGCGAAGGTGGTGGTGGATCCGGTGGAGACAAATTACCTCGCGGCCGCAAATGCGCCGGGCGTGAAGTTGGATCGTGAGTTGTATGCGCGGAGACATGCTTGGTGGCTCGCCAATGACGCGGTGCGCAGACAGGCAGACGGTCAATTGGTTTGGAATGCTGCCCAGCGCAATAATCTTCAGCGATTGGCGGCTTTGCTCAGCGATAAGGATTCGTGCGAAGGCCTGCAAAAAGGAGAAATTTTCCGCGAGTTGGGAAACTACGACGCCTGCATCAAATTGCTCGACGGGCTGCCGACGGACAGCAATACAACAAAAATGAACGCGGATATTTTGAAGAATCTGGCCATCCAAAAAAAATCAACAGTGGCACGCTGGCCCTAGTAATGGCATAGCTGCGGTCGCTCATTCGGATCACTTCAATAACCGGGTGCAACTCCATTTCAAAGAATCCGGACGGGGCAGGACGCTCATCTTGTTGCACGGCTTGTTCGGTTCGTTGGACAACTGGCATCACCATGCGCTGCGACTGGCGGAGTCGTTCCACGTTTTCGCGCTGGATCAGCGCAATCATGGCCAGTCACCGCACAGTGACGAGATGAACTATCCGGTCATGGCCGCCGATGTGAATCGCTTCATGGCGGCGCGCGGGATCGCCAGCGCGCTGGTCATCGGCCATTCGATGGGCGGCAAAACGGCGATGCAGTTCGCGCTGCAATTTCCCGAACGCGTTGAAAAGCTCGTCGTGGCCGACATGGCACCGCGCGGCTATGCGCCGGCGCACGACAAGATTTTCGCCGCGCTGCTCGCGCTGGACTTGAATTCGTTCGTATCGCGGCCGGCCATCGAAGACGCGCTGGCGACGGAAATACCCAATCTGTTATTGCGCCGCTTTCTGCTGAAAAACCTGGGCCGCGATGACGCGGGGAAGTTTTTCTGGAAAATGAATTTGCGCGGCGTGGCCGCCAGCTACTTGAAACTCGGCGAACCGGTTTCCGCGCTGGGTCCTTTTGCCAAACCGACGCTGTTTATTCGCGGCGGAAAATCGAAATACATCAACCCGGAAGACGGGGCGATGATCCGCGAATTATTTCCCGAGTCGCAAATCCAAACCATCGCCGAAGCCAGCCACTGGGTTCACGCCGATCAGCCGGTGGCATTTCTACAACTGGTCCAGGAATTTTTGGAGTGACCGCGAAATACGCGAACGAAAGAATTTTCATTTCGCGTATTTGGCGTATTTCGCGGTTTATCAATTTCGCCTTTGCTTTAGACTAGGCCGCGATGGAACCAACCTCGGAGAATCCGCCAACTGAAACCCGCGACAAATGGATCGGGAAATTTCTCGTGCATCTGGCCACGGATCGCGGCGCGTCGGTTTACACGCAGCGAAATTATTCGCAGGCCCTGACAGAATTTTCCCGCTGGCATCTGGATGAGCGCAAGGCCGCGCCGGCGTGGGAGAAATTGTCGCGCGATGACTTTCGCGCTTTCTTGCGGTTGCTCGGCCGGAACCGATTGAGCCGCGCCGCCGTGCAGCTCCGGTTCTCAGCGCTGCGGACGTTCTTCAAATTTCTGATGCGGCACGGCGTCCTGGAAAATTTGCCGATCAAGAATCTATCGCTGCCAAAACCGGAAAAGCGGTTGCCACGGTTTTTGACGCAGCTTCAGATGGAAGCCCTGCTGATCGCCCCGGCAAAATTGCTGGAGACGCAGAAGCAAAAAAAAGGTCCAGGCCGGCCGATCTCGGCGGAAGTTTGTTGGCGCGACATCGCGGTGCTGGAGACGATTTATTCGTGCGGCTTGCGCGTCAGCGAGCTCTGCGGTTTGCGCGTGGATGACCTTGATTGGAGCGAGCAGATCGTCCGTGTTCGCGGCAAAGGCAAGAAGGAACGGTTGGTGCCCATCGGCCAGCCAGCCTTGAAAGCGATTCAAAATTATTGGGCCGTTCAGCTGGAAGCCCCGGTGAGTTTGAAGCCGGTTTTTTGTTCAGACACGAAAAAGGCCGGGCCGCTGGCACCGCTGCAACTGTCACGGCGTTTGAAACAATATCTCGCGATTGCCGGTCTGGACCCGAAACTCACACCGCACAAGCTGCGGCACAGCTATGCGACGCATCTGCTCGACGCCGGCGCGGACTTGCGCAGCGTGCAGGAGTTGCTCGGTCACGCGCACCTCATCACCACCCAGGTTTACACGCACGTCACGACGGAACGACTGAAGAAAGCCTACGACGCGGCGCATCCGCGGGCCTAAAGTTGCCGCGGAATTTTTGGCAAACAGCGAACTGGCGTAAATGTTCACGCGCGCACCGAACTGGAGCGCCGAGCACCGTCTTGGCTCGTCCCCAACGGAGCGGAGGCTCGCTGAGTCGGTGCTCGCCGATCCCTTGCTTTCGGCCGCAGGTGCATGAGATGCCCCGGTGAACTCACCGGCGGGATGCCGGTGCCACCAATCCAGAGCAATCTCCGCCAATTTTTGCAAAAGTTTTTCAATTGTCTTTCAGGAGGGCAGGCCCACAATCAATGCTTGGAATATTTTTCCGATGCTTTTTTTAAATGAAAATTGATTTTGCTTTTCGGCCCAAACTGGTGGACACGCTGAAGGATTACTCGGCGCAGAATTTTCTGGCGGATTTGAACGCCGGCGTGGTCGTCGGCATCGTGGCGCTGCCGCTGTCGCTGGCGCTGGCGATCGCGTCCGGACTGCCGCCGGCCATCGGCTTGTTCACGGCCATCATCGGCGGGCTGCTGGTGTCGGCGCTGGGCGGTTCACGCGTGCAAATCGGCGGGCCGGCGGGAGCGTTCGTGCCGCTGCTCGCGCCCATCGTGATGGTGCACGGGCCGGAGGCGTTGGTGGTGTGTGCCTTCATGGCCGGCGCGATCTTGTTCGTGCTGGGCGCGTCGCGGCTGGGGACGATGATCCGATACATTCCGTTTCCGGTGGTGACGGGTTTCACGAGCGGCATCGCGATCATCATCATGAGCACGCAGTTGAAGGATTTCTTCGGGCTGTCCGAAACGCTGCCATCTGAGTTCGCGGGGAAGGTGAAGGCGTTTCTCTACGCCAAAACGGCGGAGGGCCAACTGTTTTTCCAGCCGCATTTTCATTTGAATCTGCCGACGGTTTTGCTGGCCGTCGCCTGCACGCTGGCCATCTGGTTTTGGCCGAAAAAGCTCAGCAAACTACTGCCGGGTTCGATGGCGGTCGTGGTTTTAGCGACGCTGGCGGAAAAGCTTTTCCACCTGAACGAGCAGTTTTCCATCGTCACGCTCGGCTCAAAATTCGGTGAGCTGCCGCGCACGCTGCCGTTGCCGCACTGGCCGTCGCTGTCGCTGGAAGCCTGGCAGGCGCTGGTGCCGGCGGCCATGACAGTGGCGGTGCTGGGCGCCATTGAATCGCTGCTTTCCGCCGTGGTGGCGGACGGCATGATTGACGACCGGCACGACTCGAATCAGGAATTGATGGGGCAGGGCATCGCGAACATGGCGATGGGAGTTTTCGGCGGGATGCCCTGCACGGGCGTCATCGCGCGCACGGCGACGAACGTGCGCAGCGGCGGGCGCTCGCCGGTGGCGGGCATCATTCATGCGCTGACGGTCTTGGCGATTTTGCTCCTGGCGGCGCCCCTGGCAAAAAATATTCCGCTCGCCGCGCTGGCGGCGGTGCTCGTGGTGGTGTCGCTGCGCATGGGGGAGTGGCACCAGTTTGTGCGGCTAAAACGCTGGCCGAAAAGCGATGTGGCAGTATTTTTGTGTGCCTTCATTTTCACGGTGACCCTGGATCTGCCAACGGCCGTAGGCACGTCGTTGATTCTGGCTTCCGCATTATTGGTGAAACGCCTGGCGGAAACCGCCAATGTGACTCCGGACGCCGGGGTGACGCAGGGAGATTCTCCCGGGCAGCAAACCGAGGGCAAACTCATTCCCAACGGCGTGCTGGTCTTTCGCGTTTTTGGAGCCTTCTTTTTTGGCGCGGCGGACAAGTTGGAATCGTCGTTGCGTCGTGCAGGGGAACTGCCTGAAGTGCTGGTTTTGAGGATGCGCGATGTGCTGGCGCTGGATGCGACCGGGTTGGATGCGCTGGAAGACCTGTGGGAAAAATTGCAGAAGAAAAAGAAGCACTTGATCTTGTGCGGACCACATTCACAACCCTTGTTTGCCTTGACGCGGGCTGGCTTCCTTGACCGGATCGGCATGGAAAACGTCTGCGGGGACATGGCGGCATCGCTCGCACGCGCTCAAGACTTACTGAATCAAAAGATGAATCAAAAGAAAAACAAAAAAAATATTGACAGTTGAACCATCGTTCCCTAATTTTCCCCACGTCAGAGCCGTAAAAGTCAAATTTCCGCCGGCCCCTCGAATTTCAGAAGAAAATTGAGCGGTTGGTTTTTTTGTCGCTTTACGATTCGGGTTTGAACACTAGATTTTTGGATGCCCATGTAGCTCAGTTGGTAGAGCACGTCCTTGGTAAGGACGAGGTCATCAGTTCAATCCTGATCATGGGCTCCAGTTAAACAAAAACACGCAACGCAACCAATAGATAGTATGGCAAAAGAGCAATTTCAAAGAACTAAACCGCATGTCAACGTCGGCACCATCGGTCACGTTGACCACGGCAAATCCACACTCACGGCGGCCATTGTCCACGTGCAGTCCAAAAAAGGCTTGGCGACGCCGATCTCTTATGCCTCGATCACCAAAGGCGGCACGGTTCGTGACGACACGAAGACCGTGACCATCGCGGTGTCGCATGTGGAATACGAAAGCCCGAAGCGCCATTACGCTCACGTTGATTGCCCTGGCCATGCGGATTATGTGAAAAACATGATCACGGGTGCCGCGCAGATGGACGGTGCGATCTTGGTGGTCAGTGCCGCCGACGGTCCGATGCCCCAGACCCGCGAGCACATCTTGCTTGCCCGCCAGGTCGGCGTCCCGAGCATCATCGTCTGCTTGAACAAAGTTGACCTTGCCGATGCCGATTTGCTCGAGTTGATCGAAATGGAAATTCGTGACCTGCTCACGAAGTATGGTTTCCCCGGCGAAACGACGCCGATCATTCGCGCTTCTGCTACCGCTGCCCTCGCAGGCACGCCGGAAGGCGAAGCGCAAATCGCCGCTTTGCTCGAAGCGCTGGATACCTTTATTCCTGACCCGTTGCGCGAAGTGGACAAGCCCTTCTTGATGTGCGTCGAAGACGTGTTCACCATTGAAGGTCGTGGCACGGTCGTTACCGGTCGCGTTGAACGCGGTGTGCTCAAGAAGATGGAAGAAGTCGAAATCGTCGGCTTGAAGGAAACACGCAAGACCACGGCGACGGACATCGAAATGTTCCGCAAACTTTTGGATTCGGCGAGCGCCGGCGACAACGTCGGAGTGTTGCTGCGCGGCACCACCAAGGACGATGTCGAACGCGGCATGGTCTTGGCCAAGCCCGGTTCCATCAAGCCGCACACGAAGTTCAAGGCGGAAGTCTATGTGCTCTCCAAAGACGAAGGTGGCCGTCACACGCCGTTCTTCACGAACTATCGTCCGCAATTTTACTTCCGCACCTCCGACGTTACCGGCACGCTCACGCTGCCGACGGGCGTTGAAATGGTGATGCCGGGCGACAATGTCTCGGTGGACATCGAAATGCAGAAGCCGGTCGCGATGGAAAAAGGTCAGCGCTTCGCGATCCGCGAAGGTGGCCGCACCATCGGTGCCGGTCGCGTGTCCGACGTCGTCAGCTAATCCGCAGTTTTAGTCTCGGGAGCGCGGAGTGAAATTCCTCCGGGCTCCCTTTTTGTCCCGGAATTTACAGGTTTTGGACGGATACGGCAGTAGCTCAATTGGTAGAGTAGTGGTCTCCAAAACCATTGGTTGCAGGTTCAAGTCCTGCCTGCCGTGCCAGTCTGCGAACTTGGAGAGGTGGCAGAGTGGTCTATCGCGGCGGTCTTGAAAACCGCTTTGGGTGAAAGCCCAACGGGGGTTCGAATCCCTCCCTCTCCGCCAGTCTTCGCTTGCAGCGAGGTCGGAGTGAAATAAGAACAAACGCCGCAGGCTTCGGCCCGGCCAGCTTTATAAAATTGTGAACGACTGGATACATATTGGAATTTGGGCGGTGGTCATTGGCTCTATCTTCGGCTACCTCTGGTGGCAGGGGCAGGTTCAACGTCTGGCCGTTTATGTTCAGGAAACGCGCGAGGAGCTTAAGAAATGTTCTTGGCCGAGCTGGGATGAGCTCAAAGGTTCCACCGCCCTGATCATCATCGCGGTGGGGCTGTTGAGTGCCTTTATCATGGTGGTTGATCGCATCTTGTTTACGATTTTCATCTAACAGGGACACTCATGCGCAACCAGTGGTTCATCATCCAGACGCTTTCCGGGCAGGAACATAAGGTCAAGGAAAGCATTGAAAAACGCATCAAGACCGAGGAAATGCAGGACTACGTCAAAGAAGTCCTGGTTCCGATGGAGAAGGTCGTTGAAGTGCGCAACCAGAAAAAAACCGTGTCCAATCGCAAGTTGTGGCCGGGCTATGTTTTCGTGGACATGGTGCTGTTGGACGACAACAACCGCGTGATAGAGCAGCCGTGGTATTTTATTCGCGAGACACAGGGGGTCATCGGTTTTTTGAGCGATCCGCCGCAGGCGACGCCGACCGAGGAAGTGGATGCGATCAAGGCGCAGATTTCCGTTTCGGAAGACACAGAAAAACCGAAGGTGAATTTTGCAGTGGCCGAAACGGTCAAGATCAACAACGGACCGTTCTTGAATTTCAGCGGAATCATTGAAGAAATTGATCCGGAGCGCGGCAAGTTGAAAGTGACAGTAAATATTTTTGGTCGCAATACGCCGGTTGAGCTGGAGTATTGGCAGGTGGAAAAATCTTAATTATTTTTTATGGCAAAGAAAGTTACAGGACAAATTAAATTGCAGATCGCCGCTGGTCAGGCGAATCCCGCGCCGCCCGTCGGCCCGTCGCTCGGTCAGCACGGCGTCAACATCATGGCGTTCTGCAAAGAATTTAACGCGGTGACAAAAAATGATGCGGGGCTAGTGATCCCCGTCGTCATCACTGTTTATCAGGACAAATCATTCACGTTCATCACCAAGTCGCCGCCGGCGTCCATCCTGCTGAAAAAAGCTGCCGGCATCACGGCTGGCTCAAAGGTGCCGAACAAGGACAAGGTCGGCAAGGTGACGCGCAAACAAATTTTGGACATCATCAAGATGAAGTCCAAGGACATGAACACCACCAGCGAAGAAGCCGCCTTCCGGGTCATTTCCGGCACGGCCCGCAGCATGGGGATTGATGTCGTCGGTTAATCAATAACAAAACCGCGGGAGAATCTTCGGATTCGCTTGCACCGCAACCAAGCACATGCCCAGTAAACGATTCAAAAAAGCCCTCGAAGTCGTGGATGCGAAAAAAACGTATCCACTCAAGGAAGCCGTTGGCGTTCTCGCCAAATTTCCGAAAGCAAAATTTAACGAAACCGTTGATCTCGCCTTCCGCCTCGGTGTTGATCCGAAGCAGTCCGATCAAATGGTTCGTGGCACGGTTCCGTTGCCGCACGGCAGCGGTAAGACCGTTCGCGTTTTGGTGTTCGCCAAAGGCGCCGCCGCCGAAGCAGCGACTGCCGCCGGCGCGGAATTTGTCGGCTTTGAAGACATGATCGCCAAGTGCGTCGCAGGCTGGGCTGATTTCGATGTGGCCGTGGCGACGCCGGAAGCGATGATCGAAGTTCGTAAATTGGGCAAGGTGCTCGGGCCGCGCGGCCTGATGCCGAATCCGAAAACCGGCACGGTGACGGAAGACACGGCCAAGGCGGTGCGCGAAGTCAAGGCGGGCCGCGTCGAATTCAAAATTGACAAGGCCGGCAATGTTCACGTCGTCGTGGGCAAAGCTTCGTTCAAGCCGGAACAGCTCGAGGAAAACGCCCGTGCGGTGATTGAGGCCGTCGTGAAAGCGCGTCCGAACAGCGTTAAGGGCACTTTTATTAACTCCTGCACGATTTCAGCGACGATGAGTCCGCCGGTCCGTGTTGACGTCCGTGAATTTGCAACCCACTAATTATCATGCGTGCTGAAAAACAATTTCTGACGAACGAATATGTCGCCCGGTTGAACGGTTCGCCGTTCTTCATCGTCGTTGGCTACCAAGGGCTGAAAGTTTCGCATCTCACCGAGCTGCGCAAACGCCTCACCGTCGCCGGTGCGGAAGTTCATATCGTGAAGAACACCGTCTTCCGCGTCGCTGCGAAAGAAGCGGGCCTGGCCGACTTGAACGGTTCGCTCACGGGCCAGTTGGCCGTGGTCACCGGCAAGAAAGACATTTCGGCCGCCGCCAAGGCGCTGAAAAATTTCGCCGCCGAATTTGACAAACTCAAGCTGAAGTTCGGTTATCTGAACAACCAACGTTTGGACGACAAGTCCATCCTGGCCCTCGCCGATCTGCCGAGCCTGGATGTGCTGCGCGCCAAGCTCCTTGGCTTGTTCAACGCCCCGGCGACGAAGCTCGCGACCTTGATCAATACGCCCGCGACACAACTTGCCCAGGTCATCAAGGCGAAAGCCGAAAAGGTGGAATAATAATTTCCGGTTGAAGATTTGATGTTCAAATTTTCCGCCGGGGAAACAAACCAACAACAACAAACGTAAATCGTCGGTTCACACGCCGTGAACTGAAATCCGCCGGGGCCCCGGCCAACGACGAGACGACTGAAAGAATAGTATTATGGCTGACATTGCAAACTTAGTGGAAGAATTGAGCAAGTTGACGGTTATCGAAGCCGCCGACTTGGTGAAACAACTGGAAACCAAGTGGGGCGTTTCGGCTGCGGCTCCCGTCGCGGTTGCCGCTGCCGGTGGCGCTGCTGCCGCTGCTGCTCCGGTTGAAGCGAAAGACACTTTTGACGTGATCCTCGTTTCCGTTCCGGCGGACAAGAAGATCGCCGCCATCAAAGCCGTTCGCGAAGTGAAGACCGGTCTGGGCCTGGCTGAAGCGAAAGCTTTGGTTGAAGGTGCTCCGAAGCCGGTGCTCGAAGGCGCGAACAAGGCGGACTCCGACGCCGCCAAGAAGAAGCTGGAAGAAGCCGGCGCGAAAGTGGAAGTCAAGTAATCGGTTTGATCCCGGGGCGACGGCGTTTTGCCGTCGCCCCTTTTTCACCCGTGAATTGCGGGACATAATTTTGCGGTCCAATAAACAGTAGTAAGTTAGAAATCGGGTTGGCAAGCTGGCCGTGTTTGAACGCGGCGGGCTTGCCTTGTGTCGTTGAATAAACAATTTCGGTGCGGCGTGTTGCCGTGCCCAACAGAAAGCCAAAAATGCCATCGCGAGCCACAGAACGTATCAACTTCGGCAAGATCAAGGAAATCATCGCCCCGCCGAACATGATCGAATTGCAGACCAATTCCTACTTGGAATTTTTGCAGGCCGATCTGACGTCGTCCAAACGTCAAAAACAAGTCGGGCTGGAATCGGTTTTCCGCGAGGTGTTTCCTATCGTCAGTTATGACGGCAAGGTTACGCTCGATTATAACTCCTACGATATTGGCGAGCCGAAGATTGATTGGCTGGAATGTCTGCGCGAAGGCTTGACCTACGGCGCGCCGCTTTACGTCACGTTCCTGCTCAAGGACGAGACGAAGGGTGCCAAGGAAGAAAAAGTTTTCATGGGCGAACTGCCCCTGATGACGCCGCAAGGCACGTTCGTGATCAATGGCGCTGAACGTGTCGTCGTTTCGCAATTGCACCGCTCGCCGGGCATCGCGTTTGAAGCGACCCAGCATCCGAATGGCAAAATGCTCCACAGCTTCCGCGTCATTCCGGATCGCGGTTCCTGGTATGAAGCGCAGTTTGACACGAGCGATTTGCTCTACGTTTATCTCGACCGCAAAAAACGTCGCCGGAAATTTTTGACGACGACGTTGTTCCGCGCGCTGTCATTCCTCGATCACGAAACGGCGAAAGATGCTCCGAAGTCCAAAGACAACGGCGGCACCACGCGCGGCACGGACGAGGAAATTTTGAAGTTGTTCTACACCGTCGAAGATCTCACGATCAAAGAAGCGGAGAAGCTCGAAGATTTGCAGAATCGCGTGCTCGTGCAGGACGCGGTGGATGAAGAAAAAGGCCTCGTTGTGGCCCGCGCGTTTGAACCGCTGTCCAAAGCGGTCATCAAACAGATCGCGGAACTCGGCGTGACCAAGATCAAGGTCGTGGACACTTCGGTGGACGAAGGCATCATCATCAAGTGCCTCAAGAAAGATCCGGCCAAGAACGAGGAAGAAGCGCTGAAGGATATTTATCGTCGCCTGCGCCCTGGGGATCCGCCGACGGCGGCGAACTCCCGCGCCTTGCTCAAGCGTTTGTTCTTTGACGAAAAACGTTATGACCTCGGTCGCGTGGGTCGCTACAAGATCAATCAGAAATTGGGCATGAAGGCGGAAGGCCGCATTCTGACCAAGAACGATTTGGTCGCTGCCACGAAGTATTTGCTGAAGCTGAAAAAAGGTGAAGGCTCGCTGGATGACATTGATCATTTGGGTAGCCGCCGCATCCGCACAGTGGGCGAATTGCTCGCCAACCAGTGCCGGGTCGGTTTGTCACGCACCGAACGTTTGGTCAAGGAACGCATGACGTTGTTTGATCAGAGCGTCGAAGCGATGACGCCGCAGAAGCTCATCAATCCGAAAGCCCTTTCCGCTGTGATCCGCGACTTCTTTGGCCGGAGCCAATTGTCGCAGTTCATGGATCAGATCAACCCACTCGCCGAATTGACCCACAAACGCCGCTTGTCGGCGCTTGGGCCGGGCGGTCTCTCGCGCGACCGTGCAGGCTTTGAAGTCCGCGACGTTCATCCGTCGCACTACGGCCGTATTTGTCCGATTGAAACGCCCGAAGGCCCGAACATTGGTTTGATCGCGTCGCTGGCGACATTCGCTCGCATCAATGAATTCGGATTCCTCGAAACGCCCTACCGCAAGGTGGACAACGGTCGCGTCACGGAAAAAATCGAATATCTCACCGCTGATCGCGAAGAGCAGTTCACGGTGGCGCAGGCGAACTCGGTGATGGATGACAAAGGTCATTTCACCACGGATCGCGTCGTCTGCCGTCAACGTGGCGAGTTCGTGGACGTGGAACCGGCGCATGTGCATTTCATGGACGTGTCTCCGAAGCAGCTCGTCTCGATTGCTGCGTCGTTGATTCCATTCCTCGAACACGATGACGCGAACCGCGCGTTGATGGGTTCCAACATGCAACGCCAGGCCGTGCCGCTGCTCGTCACCGAAGCGCCGCTCGTGGCGACCGGGATCGAAGAACGCGTGGCGCGGGATTCCCGTGCCGTTGCGGTCGCCGAGGTCGGTGGCAAAGTGGCCTCCGTCACCGGCAGCCAGATTATCATCACCGAAGACGGCAAGTTGCCTGAATCGAAAAAGAAAATTAAGAACGATCCGGCGAACGGCGTCGCCGTGGTGCCGATCCGCAAGTTCATGCGCTCGAACGCGGCGACCTGTATCAACCAGAAAATTCTGGTGAGCAAGGGCGACACGATCAAAAAAGGTCAAGTGTTGGCTGACGGTCCTTGCACCCAAGGCGGCGAGCTCGCGCTCGGTCGCAATGTGCTCGTGGCGTTCATGCCGTGGAACGGATACAACTTCGAGGACGCGATTCTCATCAGCGAGAAAATCGTGAAGGACGACATCTTCACTTCGATTCACATTGATGAATTTGAAGTGGCGGCTCGCGACACAAAACTCGGACCGGAAGAAATCACGCGCGACATCCCGAACCTCGGCGATGAAGCGTTGAAGAATCTCGGACCGGATGGCGTCATTCGCATCGGTGCGGAAGTCAAGCCGGGCGACATTCTCGTCGGCAAAATCACGCCGAAGTCGGAAACCGAACTCGCGCCGGAAGAACGTTTGCTCCGCGCCATCTTTGGTGAAAAGGCCGCGGACGTGAAAGACACTTCGCTCAAAGTTCCGTCAGGAACTTATGGCATTGTGATGGACGTGAAAGTTTCGGCGAAGAAAGATGCCGACCGCGTCACCAAATCGGTTACCAGCGAAGAAAAACGCGCTGCGAAACAGATCGAGGAAGATCACAAGAAGAAGACCGACGAATTGAGCGACCAGTTGACGGAAGCGTTGAGCAACATTTTGCTCGGCGAAAAAATTCCGCTCGACGTCGTGAATTCCGAGACCGGCGAAATCATCATTCCGGCGAATCGCAAGATCACCAAGACGCTGTTGCGCAAGCTGGCGCTGGTTTACGATCGCATCGAAATTGATCCTTCGCCGATCCGCAACAAGATCAGCGAAATCATCGGCCAGTTCAAAAAACGCTTCGACGATTTGCAGATGCAATACGACGAAGAAATGGAACGCGCCGAAGCGGGCGAAGGTGTCGAAGCCGGCATCGTCAAGTCCGTGAAAGTTTACGTCGCCTCGAAGCGCAAGCTCTCGGTCGGTGACAAGATGGCTGGTCGCCACGGTAACAAGGGTGTTGTCGCGCGCATCGTGAAGGAAGAAGACATGCCGTTCCTCGCGGACGGAACGCCGGTGGAAATCGTATTGAATCCGCTGGGTGTGCCGAGTCGTATGAACGTCGGCCAGGTGCTCGAAACGCACTTGGGCTGGGCGGCGAAATTCTTGAACCTGAAATTTGCCACGCCGGTGTTCGATGGCATGAAAGAAAAGGAAATTCGCGGCTATCTCAAGCAGGCCGGCTTGCCGGAACATGCGAAGACGCATTTGATCGACGGCCGCACCGGCGACATGTTCGACCAGGAAATTGTCGTCGGCTACATCTATATGTTGAAGCTGGGTCACTTGGTCGCGGACAAGATTCACGCCCGCGCAGTCGGACCGTATTCGCTCGTCACGCAGCAGCCGCTGGGCGGCAAAGCGCAATACGGCGGCCAGCGCTTCGGCGAAATGGAAGTGTGGGCGATGGAAGCCTACGGCGCGGCTTACACGTTGCAGGAACTCCTGACCGTGAAATCCGACGACGTGCAAGGTCGCACACGCATCTACGAAAGCATTGTCAAAGGTGACAACTCGCTCGAAGCCGGTATCCCGGAATCGTTCAACGTGCTCGTGAAAGAAATGCAGTCACTCGGCCTCGATGTGAAGGTCGGTTACACCAACCCAGTGGATCAACCCGCTGAAACTGTCGCCGAATTGACGGTGGTAAACTAAGGAAATTTGCGTATGACCAATAGTAAAGAAAACGCCCGCGAATTGCTCGGACTTGAAAAAGTCAACCAGGTGGATTATGTCGGCATCACGCTGGCATCGCCGGAAGCCATCCGTTCCTGGAGCAAAGGCGAAGTCAAGAATCCAGAGACGATCAACTACCGCACGTTCAAGCCCGAAAAAGGCGGCTTGTTCTGCGAACGTATCTTCGGTCCCGTCAAGGACTGGGAATGTTCGTGCGGCAAGTATAAGCGCATCAAACATCGCGGCGTCGTCTGCGATCGTTGCGGCGTCGAAGTCACGATGTCCCGCGTGCGTCGCGAACGCATGGGCCACATCGAACTCGCCGTGCCGACGTGCCATATCTGGTTCTTCAAGTGCATGCCTTCACGCATCGGCCTCGCGCTGGACATGACGGCGCGTCATTTGGAACGCGTGATCTACTACGAAGATTACCTCTGCATTGATCCCGGCAACACGCCGCTCAAAGCAAATCAATTGCTCACGGAAAATGAATACCGTGAAGCGCGCGAAACCTACGGCGCCGAAGCGTTCACCGCCAAGATGGGCGCCGAAGCTGTGCGGGCCGCGCTGGAACGCGTGGACCTCGTCAAAGGCGCGGAGCAGTTGGAAATCGCGATGACCGAAACGAAGAGCAAACAGATCCGCAAGAAATTGGCGAAGCGGATCAAGTTGCTCCAAGGTTTGGGCATCTCCAAGAGCCGTCCGGAATGGATGATTCTCACGGTGCTGCCGGTGATTCCGCCGGACTTGCGCCCGCTGGTGCCGCTCGAAGGCGGACGTTTTGCGACGTCTGACTTGAACGATCTTTACCGCCGCGTCATCAACCGGAACAACCGTCTCAAAACGTTGCTCCAGCTCAAGACGCCGGAAGTTATTATCCGCAACGAAAAACGCATGTTGCAGGAAGCCGTGGACGCGTTGTTCGACAACGGTCGTCACGGTCGCCCGGTGACTGGCGCCGGCAACCGCTCGCTGAAATCTTTGAGCGACATGCTCAAGGGCAAAGGCGGCCGTTTCCGTCAGAACTTGCTCGGCAAGCGCGTTGATTACTCAGGTCGTTCCGTCATTGTGATCGGACCGGAACTGAAGTTGAATCAGTGCGGTCTGCCGAAGAAGATGGCGCTCGTTTTGTTCGAACCGTTTATCATCCGCCGCTTGAAAGAGCTCGGCTATGTGCACACCGTTCGCAGCGCGAAGAAAATGATCGAGCGCCAGACGAAAGAAGTGTGGGACGTTTTGGAAGAAGTGACGAAGGGTCATCCGGTGCTGCTCAACCGCGCGCCGACGTTGCACCGTTTGTCCGTCCAGGCGTTCGAACCGATGCTGATCGAAGGCGAAGCGATTCGTATTCATCCGCTGGTTTGCACAGCATATAACGCTGACTTCGACGGTGACCAGATGGCTGTTCACGTGCCGCTTTCTGTGGAAGCACAGTTGGAAGCGCGTTTGCTGATGATGGCGACGAATAACATTTTCTCGCCTTCCTCGGGCAAACCGATCATTACGCCGACGCAGGACATTACGCTCGGTTGCTATTACCTCACAGCGGAACCGCGCAAAGCGATGCCGACGGACGTGAAGACGCTGCCGTTGTTCGGCACGAAGGAAGAAGTTCAATTTGCTTACGACGACGGCGCGTTGAAAACGCACGATCGCATTCGCATCTCGAATCCTGACCTCGGTAAGACGACCACTTACGGCGAATCCACCCGCAAGGTGATTGAGACGACCGTGGGCCGCGTGTTGTTCAGCGAAATCTGGCCGACCGAACTTGGCTTCTACAACAAGTCCGCTGGCAAGTCGCAGCTCGGTGATTTGATTTGGAAATGCTACAAGGTTGCGGGCCATGACAAGACGGTTGTCATGCTCGACAAGCTCAAAGAACTTGGTTTCCGCGAGGCGACGAAGTCCGGCGTGTCCATCGGCATTGACGACATGATCGTCCCGAAAGAACGCGATGAGCAGATCGAAAACGCGCACAAGGAAATTCGCGAAGTTGAAAAACAATATCGCAAGGGCGTGATTACGTCCGGCGAACGTTACAACAAGATCGTTGACGTGTGGACGCATTGCACCGACAAGATCTCGAGCGTTATGTTCAAGACCTTGGAACAGAACCAGGGCAAGAAGGAATTCAACCCGGTTTACTTGATGGTGGATTCCGGCGCGCGCGGTAACAAGCAACAGGTCCGTCAGCTCGCGGGTCTCCGCGGTTTGATGGCCAAGCCCAGCGGCGAAATCATCGAGAAGCCGATTCTGGCGAACTTCCGCGAAGGTCTGTCCGTCTTGGAATATTTCATCTCGACGCACGGTGCGCGTAAAGGTCTGGCCGATACGGCGCTGAAGACCGCCGACTCCGGCTACATGACCCGCAAGCTCGTGGATGTGTCGCAGGATGTCATCATCCAGCAGGTGGATTGCGGCACGACCAACGGCATCTGGGTTTCTGCCGTGTTCGAAGGCGAAGACGAGGTGGTGAAATTGTCCGAACGTCTCGTCGGCCGTTTCGCGTGCGACGATCTCGTGAATCCGACCAGCCCGAAGGAATTCCTCATTCGTGCCAGCGAAGAGATTGATGAGATCAAGGCCAAGGCGATTGATACCTCCGGCATTGACCGCATTCGCATCCGTTCCGTGCTCACTTGCGAAAGCAAACACGGCATCTGTGTTCACTGCTATGGCCGCAGTCTTGCGACCGGCGCGCTGGTGAAACTCGGCGAAGCGGTCGGCATCATCGCCGCGCAGTCCATTGGCGAACCCGGCACGCAGCTCACGATGCGCACGTTCCATACCGGTGGTGTGGCGGCGGGCGTGTTCAAGCAGCCGCAAATCAAGTCCAAACACGACGGTGTGCTTCGTTACAACGATCTGCGCTATGTGCCTTTGGAAGACGGCCACAACATCGTTTTGAACAAGAACGGTTCCATTTCCATTCTCGGCGAAGACGGCCGTGAACTGGAAAGCCACACGATCATCATCGGCGCAGTCGTTTCCATCAAGGACGGCGGCAAGATCAAGAAGAACGACACGTTCGTTCAATGGGATCCGCATAACGTGCCGATTCTTTCCGAGAAGGCCGGCAAAGTTAAGTTCCATGACATCATCGAAGGCGTGACGATGAAACAGGAAGTGGACGAAGCCACCGGCGAAGAGGCCATGGTCATCATTGACCACAAGGAAGATTTGCATCCGCAGATCATCATGCACGACAAGCACGGCGAAGTGGTGGCGAATTATCCGATCCCCTCCGGCGCGCACATTGTCGTCAATGAAAGCGACGAGATCGTGCCCGGCACGCTCATCGCCAAGACGCCGCGCAAACAGGCCAAGACGCGCGACATCACCGGCGGTCTGCCGCGTGTCGCCGAGTTGTTCGAAGCCCGCCGCCCGAAAGACGCGTCGGAAATCTCCAAGATTGACGGTATTGTGGACTTTGGTGCGAGTGTGCGCGGCAAGCGCTGCATTCTCATCAAGGACCAGGTGTCCGGCCTCGAAGAGGAACATCTCATCCCGATTGGCAAGCACGTCATCGTCTTCAAAGGCGACATGGTCAAGAAAGGCCAGCAGCTCACCGAAGGCCCGATGGACCCGCACGAAATTCTGGATGTCTGCGGACCCCAGGAATTGCAGGAACATTTGGTCGGCGAAGTGCAGGAAGTTTATCGTCTGCAAGGTGTGACGATCAACGACAAGCATATCGAAATCATCGTGCGTCAGATGTTGCGCAAGGTCCGCGTCACCGAAGCCGGCGACACGCAGTTCCTCTGGGGCGAACAGGTTGAAAAACTGGAATTCGAAGCCGAGAACGAACGCGTCGAGAAGCTGGGCGGCAAGCCCGCCGAAGCGTCACCGGTGTTGCTCGGCATCACCAAGGCGTCGCTCGAAACCGACAGCTTCCTCAGCGCGGCGTCCTTCCAAGACACCACCCGCGTGTTGACCGAAGCGGCCACGCGTTCCAAGGTGGACTCGCTGCGCGGCTTCAAGGAAAACGTGATCATGGGTCACATCATTCCGGCTGGCACCGGCTTTGACATGCACCGCAAGGTCACGCTCAAGGCGCTGGTGGATATTCCTGACGAACCGGAACCCGAGCCAATGGAAGAGCCGGCCGAATCGGAAAATCCGTTGCTGGCCTGATACCAAAATAGAATTACACCGGGCGTCCGAAGAGATTTCGGACGCCCGTTTTTGTTTTCAACCCGAACACTTCAGTTGGTTCACGGCCACACCGAATAGGTTACGCTCGCGGCACCGTATTCACTCCGTCACATTGGTGTCTGCGCCATGTTCTTGGCTCGCAGGACTTGCCGTAGGACTTTTATCTGAAATATCTTGGCAGGCATTTGGGCATGGATTTTGTCCGGAATTTCCAAAACAATTGCCGCATGGCTGTGTTTCATCAACGCCTTCCCCGCTATGTGGCCTTGGCCGCCTTGCTGTTCTATGGGCTGACGCTCAATTGGGGCACCACCCTGAACAGTCTGCCATTGGCGTCCAAGGTCGCCGGCTGGGACTGGGTGGCTGACCTCGGAAAACCGGCACCTGTTAACTCCGGCGGACCACAGCCCGAAACATCCAACATCCAACATCCGCCAGCGATTTCTTGACCCCGCGTGGCCGGCGGGTCAATTTGTCCGCGCGGAGGCGGCAGGCGCGAGCCGGCCAGCCGGTGCTTGAACCTGTCCAGTCCATCAAATGAAAACACTTTTTTATTGCCTCATAACGCTAGGAATTATTTTGAGACCGCTCGCTGCGGCGGCTGCCGGGACGGAGGCGCTGGCGGTCGAGTGTATCAAGTCCGCAAGTTTTTTGGCGCCGGCGGCGGCGTCCGGGCGGTTGAATTATGCGCCGGACCGGACGGTGGCGGTGCGGCACCTGGCCTTGGAGGTCACCCCCGACTTTAAGCATCGAACTGTGGCGGGCAAGGCGACGTGGCAATTCAAGCCGCTCGTCCAGCCGGCGCAGGAATTGAAATTGGATGCGGTCGGCCTGGACGTGGAGTCCGTCACGGCGACGGAAAAAATCCAAGGATTTCAGGTCACGACGGATCAGTTGATTATCACGTTCGCGGCACCGATCGCGGCGGAGCAGATGGCGAGTGTGACGATCACCTATCACGCCGAGCCGGACTCGGGCTTGTATTTCCGCACGCCGGAAATGGGTTACAAGCCGGGCGACACGCATTGCTTTTCACAGGGCGAAGAAATCACGGCGCGGCATTGGTATCCGTGTTTTGATTCGCCCAACGAGAAATTCACCTCGGAACTCACCTGCCATGTGCCGGCGGGCATGACGGTGATTTCCAACGGCCGGCTGGTGGCGCAAACCAACGATGCGGCGACGGGCTTGACCGAGTTTCATTGGTCGCAGGAACAGCCGCACGCGAACTATTTGATTTCGTTAGTGGCGGGTTATTTCAAGAAAATTGAAGGCAAGCACAAGGACGTGCCGCTGGCGTTTCTGACGCCGCCGTCGGAATTTGACGAAGCCGCGAATTCGTTTCGGGACACGGACGAGATCATGAGTTTTTTCGAGGAGGAAATCGGCGTGCCGTTTCCGTGGGCGAAGTATGCTCAAACGTGCGTGAATGATTTCGTCGCCGGCGGCATGGAGAACACGAGCGCGACGACGCTGACCGATGCGACGCTGTTCACCGCCGCCACCGAGAACATTCACAGCAGTCAGAGTTTGGTCGCGCATGAAATGGCGCACCAATGGTTCGGCGATTTGGTGACCTGCAAGGACTGGAGCCACATCTGGTTGAACGAGGGTTTTGCGACGTATTATCAGGTGCTGTTCGATGGTTATAAAAACGGACATGAGGCGCTGCTTTACGATCTCTATGGCAGTGCGCGGCATGTGACGGGCATGGCGAATGACGTGAATCCGATTGTGCGGCGGAACTACGACGAGCCGTCTGAAATGTTTGGCTACCTCGCTTATCCCAAAGGCGGATGGGTGCTGCACATGCTGCGTTCGCAACTGGGCGCGGAGCTTTATCGCCGCTGCATCAGGACGTATTTGGAGCGCCATCGCTACGGCAATGTGACGACGGAGGATTTGCGCGCGGTGATCGAGGAACTGACCGGGCGTTCGTATGACCAGTTCTTCGATCAATGGCTGTATCACGCGCACCACCCGGAACTGAGCGTGGAGTATTCATGGGACGAGCTGACGAAGCTGGCGAAAGTTTCCATCCGCCAAAATCAGGAGTTGGGCAAGAATGTTCTGCTCTTCAAATTTCCGCTGACGCTCCGGTTCAAGGGCAAATTCGGCACGGTGGATCGCCCGGTTGAAATCAAGGAAGCGGCCGCCGAATTTTATTTTCCACTTGCCGCCGCGCCCGAAATCGTGCGCGTGGATCCCGACTACACGCTGCTCGCGAAGACCACGTTTAATCTGCCGAACGAAATGCTGTTCGCCCAACTGGCCGATCCGGCGGACATGATTGGACGTTTGCTCGCGCTGGAACAACTCGCCAACAACCACGATCAGCAGACGGTGGCGAAGATAAAGCGGACGCTCAACACCGATGCTTTTTACGGCGTGCGCGTCGAGGCGGCGAAGGCCTTGCAGAGTATTCACACGGACGAGGCGCTGACCGCGTTGCTGGATTCGGCCAAACAACCGGACGCGCGCGTGCGCAGCGCGGTGGTGGCGGCCATCGGGGGATTTTTTCGCGACACGGCGGGAGAGTTCGCGGGCCAGGTGCTCGGGAACGAGCAGAACCCCGCGATTGTGGCCGATGCCCTGCGCAATCTCGCGGCTTACGATCAACCAGAAGTTCACGCGACGTTGATCAAATACCTGAACTCCGAATCCTTTCACGAAGACCTCGCGGGCGCGGCCATCGGCGCGATCCGCGCGCAGGATGATCCCGCTTACCTGGTCCCGCTCTTGCAGACGTTAGCCAAGCGCGAGAACGAAATGCCGGCACGCATATTCGCCCAAGGCCTCGGCACCGTGGCCTATCTGGCGCGCAACGAGGAGAAGAAGGACGGCGTGCGCGAATTCCTGATCGGACAGGTGAACAGTCTGAAAAAAAACACCCGTCTTCGGGCCATCGAAGCGCTCGGGACGCTGGGCGATTCAAAAGCCATTGCAATGCTGGAGACGTTCGCCACCGCCGCGCTGGTCAGCCCGGAGCGCACCGCTGCGGAACAGGCCCTCACGGCGTTGCGCGCGGCTCGCAAACCGGTGGATGACTTCAAGAACCTGCGCGCGGAAGTGTTGGATTTACAGAAAGCCGATCGCAATCTACGCCGCGACTTGGATGAATTGAAAAAGAAAATGGAAGCGCGCGAGCCGTCCAAAACGCTGGATAAAAACCACAAGACCGTAAAAAATTCCAAGTGACCTTACACCATCGGCAGTTTATTTATTAGCGAACGCGTGACGATGCCGTCAGAACTCAACGCCCGGTGCCAAGACGCGGAGCAAAGCCGGCGGAGCCGCAACCAAATCGCAGTGGCACGGGCAGGGACGCCCATGCCACTACGCTAGCCACGCTCCGCCGGTTCCGAGCCAGAGACGAGCTACGCCTTGGGCACGACCGGCGGTTCCGGCGGACGGTTCGTTTTGAAGTCGCCGCCGGTGACGATGAATAGTTTTTTCGGATCAATGTATTTTCGCAACGCCGCATTCACCTGGTCAGGAGTCAAGGCTTCGAGATTATGGTCCAGCGTGGATTCGAAGGCCGCCGTCCGGTCCAGGCTACGGAGATGCGATAACATTCCCGCCAATGACGGATCGTCGGCCCGACTGATCTTGCGCGTTTGCAGATACCCGGCCTTGGCCTTGGCCAATTCTTCCGGCGTGACCCCGTCGCGCAGGAGTCGTTCCAATTCCTCATGCGCCGCGAGGTCCACGCGTGCGACATTGTTGGGATTGGCAATGGCGGCGATGCTGAAACTCGCCCGCTGATCCCAGGCGGAAACGCTCAAGCTTGAATTGACGCCGTAGGAGAGGCCTTCTTTTTGCCGGATCCGGTCGCCCAGCCGCGAGGACAATGCGCCGCTGCCCAGGATATGATTCCCGATCAGCAACGCCGGATAGTCAGCCGCATCATCGCGCAACGGAAACAACAGCCCAGCCATGTAAGTGGCATTGGCCTTGTCGGGCGTATTGATTTCCTGTCGTCCGCCGGCCAATCCGTCGGGAACTGAACTGGCGATGCGCGCATATGGTTGCGCCGCTTTCCAGCCGGATAGCGTTTCCTTGAGGCTGGCGAGATTGGTTTCGCTGTCGAAATCGCCCACGATGGTCAGTTCGCCCGCCTGGGAGCCCAGATAGTTTTGATAGAGTCGGACCACGTCGGCGTAACTGGCCTGGTTATAATTTTCCAGCGACTCTTCCACCGTGGGCACATAGCGCACGTCGCCTTTGGGATAAGGATTCAGTTGGCGCTGCAAGTAGCGGGCCGCCAGCGCGCTCGGCTCGGTGCGCAATTGTTGCAGGCCGGAGATGCGCTCACCTTTCATCAATTCAAACTGGTCCGCCGGCAGCGCGGGCTCGCGTAGCACCTGCCGGAAAATTTTCAGCACTGCCGGCAAGGTCGCGCGTTTGGCTTGAATGGAAAAAGTCACTTCGCCCAAAGCCCCGCCGCCGCCGCCGCCGCGGCCGCCGCGCCCGCCGCGCCCACCGCCGCCGGCGGAAATTACGGCATTAAGCTGGTCGAGCGCGTCGCGGTATTCCTGATAAGGAAGCTGTTTGGTGCCGCGCAACATGAGTTCGGGCAGCAGGCCGGCCGGCACTTCCAGGCCTTTGAGATTGTCCTCGTTGCCGTAGCGCAATGTGAGCAACAGCCGCACTTCTTCGCCGCGCGATTTCTTGGGCAGCAACGTCACTTTGATTCCCTCTGGCAAGGTCGAACGCAGCACGCGCGCTTCGATGTTCTCGGGCGTCGCCTCGAACGCCTCGCCCGCCGCGATGGCGGATCGTCCGTGATAATCCGCCATCAGCGCCGGGAGATCGGGGGCGGCTGGAATTTCCACCAGTTCGGATTTATCCGTCGGAATGAAAAATCCCACCGTGCGATTGTCGCGCTGAAGATACTTGGCCGCCACCGCTTGCACGGCGGCGGGTGTGACTTGCTCGATCCGGTCGCGATGGATGAAATATAGCCGCCAGTCGCCTTGCGCCGCCCACTCGCTCAAGGCAACCGCGATGCGGCTGGTGTCGTTGGCCGCCAATTCCCGCGCCTTGAGAATCTGCTGACGCGCGCGGGCCACTTCCTCAGCGGTCACGCCGTTGGTGCCGATGGACTCCACGGTCGAAAACAGCCCGTCGCGAACGGCCTCGAGCGAATTGTCCCGGGGCACTTCCGCATCCACGGAGAACAAGCCCGGATCATGTTCCGCGTCGGCCCCGGCAAAAGCGCTCGTGGCCAGCTTGGTTTCCACCAGCGCACGGTAAAGCCGGCCGGAAGGCTGCGTGCTCAAAATGCGCGCGAGCACTTCCAGCGCGGCGATGTCCGCGTGCGACCCCGCCGGGATGTGATACGCGGCGGAGACCATGCCGACATCGCCCACGCGGCGCAACACCACCGAGCGTTCCCCATCCTGCGGCGGTTCCACGGTGTAAGCATTGTTCAGGACTCGCGCCGGCCGCGGGATGCCGCCAAAATATTTTTGCACCAGCCCCAGCGCCCTGGCTTCATCGAACTTGCCGGCGACGATGAGGAAGACATTGTCCGGCTGATAATATTTCTCGTAGAATCTTTTCAGGTTGTCCACCGGCACGTTTTCAATATCGCTGCGGTTGCCAATGGTGGGCTTGCCGTAGTTGTGCCAATGGTAGGCGGCGGCGGCCAGCCGTTTGCCGAGCAGGTTGCCCGGCGAATTTTCCCCGCGCTCAAACTCATTGCGCACGACGGTCATTTCCGAACGCAAATCCTCGCCTTTAATGTAACTGTTCACCAGGCGGTCGGCTTCCAGGTCAATGGCGAACTCGAGGTTCTCGTCGTTGGCCGCGAGCGTCTCAAAATAATTCACCCGGTCGCTCGACGTGCTGCCGTTGAACTGCGCGCCGTGATCCTGCAACGCCTTCGGAATTTTCGGATGGCGCGGCGTGCCCTTGAACACCATGTGCTCCAACAGGTGCGCCATGCCCGTTTCGCCGTAGCCTTCCACGCGCGAACCGACCAGCACCGTCAGGTTCACCGTGATTTTTGATTGCGACTCGTCGGGGAACAACAGCACATGCAGACCATTGTCAAACGCGTATTCATTGATGCCTTCCACGGCCGCAATTTTGCGCGGCAGCGAAGCGGGCGGGGTGGCTGCGCCAGCCAATTTTTCCGTCGCGCCCGTCGCGCGCGGTTGGGGCGGTGCCGCATCCGGCGCCGCGTTGGCCACCGCGAGTGTGAAGGCTGTCAGCAACAAAAAAGCGGACCGAACGGAATGGGAATGACGGTTCATAATTGAAAATTATTTTTGATTGGATCATTTCTCTGGCGACGTGTTCTCTTGGATCACCGCCCGGAGGTGGTCCGAGTCTGGCGAGCTTAGTTTTTGGTTCCGGCTTTGTCCATCCCTGACTGAAATCGTTGCCGCCGCCCGGGCTGCCGGACTAGCAACGCGCTGAGCGCGGAGCGATCCGCCAAGCGTCTCGCTCCGGTCAAATGCCCTCGACTGCCTGCCGAGTCGCTTGCGCCTGTGAATGACCAATCGGTCATTGATTGTGGCGCGGCGAAAATCCTGGCGCTGGCGGCGGAAACCAAGTTTGCCTCGAACCGCATTGTCCGCCGAACCCCACTGCGGACAGCGAATTCCCGCGGGGTGCGGTTTGGGTTTTCCGAAGACCAGGAATTGACCGAACACATCTCCACGCAACCGCGGTCATCCAAATTCGGTCTGGCGAATGCGGATTTTCCCGCGCTGGCAAACCCAGTCTGCTCAAGGCCGGCAACTTGATTTGCGTGCCGCCGCATCTGCCCCAGCAACCGCAACGCAGGCTTCCCGCCGTTTTTGCAGCGAAACGACCAAATTGACGATGAAATCCAAAAATAAATCTAAAAATAACATTGACACAAAACGCCGATTGCGGCTTACTTGGCGCGAGTTGGAAATAGTATAATAATTTTAGAACAATCAACGAAGGGCCATATGAATAAAAACTTAAACAAGTTAGTTTGCGCGGGTGCCTTAATGGCGCTTGGCTTCACTGCATCGGCTTACACGATTTTCGACAATACTACCGCTTACAACACCAATTTGTTGACAGCTCCAAACGGATTAGAGATTGGCAACGAAGTCACATTGGGTTCGGGCTGGTATCTGACGAATTTTCAATTCGAATATTACAGTTCCAATCTAACACTGAATGCGGGGTTGGGCATTGACGTTAAGTTTTATAGCACCAACGGCGGGACAATTTCTCCGCAAGGCTATCTATCACCGGGAACACTGATTTTTAACAGTGGCTTTTTCTATAATACCGGGTCAACACTAATTCCTGGGAATGGAGCTCATGATTGGAGTTACAATGCGTTTGATTTATACACCGGTGCTGCCGTTCCGTTAAACACCGGGTTGGCCGGTAATAAATTGCCAACCGATTTCTTCTTCACCATTACCTTCGCGAATATGGGCACCAATAATATTCAATTTCCCTTGGCGAATACCTCCACCGGAACCAACTATGGAACTTATTGGGAATATAACACTTTCAGTAGTCAATGGAACGTGTATACCAATAGTGTTCCCGCCAATTTCCTCGTGGTTTTTCAAGGCGTGCCTGAGCCTTCGGTCTATGGGTTGGGCGTCATTGGCAGCGTGCTGCTGTTCGGCGTCAGTATGCTAAAGCGGAAGCGCTAATCCCCGGATCAAATTTTGCGGCGGCTTCTCAGCGCATCAAGCGTTTGAATCAAGCCGCCGCTTTTTTTGTATTGGTTTCCTGAGCCTCGAAGGGAAATAATCTGGGAGGATGATCAGTTCATTCTTGGCGGGTCCGAGCCTCGCTCCAACAATCATGCTCCGCCATGCTACCGACTCGATCACTGGCCACTCTCGTCTAAGCCAGCCGTGCCTTGGCGATCGAATTGCGTCGGCCTGCCAGTTGGCGTTTGTGTCTGGATTTACGGCGGCGTTTTGGCGCGGTAAAAACGTCTGGGAATAGCGGCCGCTCCCAAATTGGTATAAAACAACTGGCCGTTGCTCAATGTATTGGTTTTCAGCGGCGTCCATTGCGTTAAATTCGTCGAGGCTTGAATGACGACGCCGGCCGGAGCGGTTCCCGTCACTCGGAACGTAAAACTCCCGTTGGTTTGCCACTTGGGCGAGTCAATCATCAAGATGGGCACCGCGACGTTCAGCGTCCAAGTATTGGTCTGTTTCAGGAAGTTTTTTGTATCTTTCCGAACGAGGTCGGTGGCATCCCAGACAATGGCGTCCACGCGATTCGTGCCATTCCCCAGCGGCGCGGGCAGGAGATTCAGCACCGGATTGGTCGCGCCGCCAATGGCGACGAAGTTGGTGCGCCACTGGACATTCAGGGAGTGGGTTGCGGGTTGGAGCAGCGCAAGGCTGAAGGTCAGCATTTGGTTTAAGGTGATGGTCAGGCTGTTGGTCGCCGGGCTTCGAGTTTCCACTGGTCGGGTTTTGGCATAAATCGCCAGCACCAAAGTTTCCTGGCAGACCGGGCAAAAGGCATCGCCGTAGTATTGCATGCGACAATTCGCAAACGGTCGATACCAACCGCTGGTGTGATAATGAGCGCCTTGAAACAACCCGACGGTGGCTTGATAAATGGTGCTGTTTGGCGTGGGCAGCGGCGTGTTGGTGGTAATCCACGCATTCCATTTTATCAGTGAATAAGCGGTGTTGGTCGTGGTGTTGGGTTCCTCAACATCCGGATATCCGAGGTAGGCCGACGTGTATTCATCGCCGAGATTACCCAGAACATGGCCGGATTCATGCACCACAATCCTAGTGTCCGCCACGGAACTGATGGCCGCGTTACCGGAATTGTCGGAGCCACCAGGGGTAAGGTCATTGACCAACAACGCGGCCATGAAATTATTTGTGCTGATGCTGGAAAAATAATTCTGCAACAGTGAATCTACTTTGCCTTGACCGTGACTGTAGCTGGCATCGGTCGCGTTCGGCGGCAGGGTGATGAAGAAATCGCTATAATTGTCATAGCTGCTGTTGAAATACGTATAGCCGTTGGTGTAGGCACCCGGAATGGTGCCGGGAACCAAGTGGGTTGACCCAGCGTGGGCCGAATTCGTGAAGATGGCGAAGACATTGAAGTAATTAGAATATTCCGCATACGGTTGGGAACTTAAGAACACGGTCGCCGCGTTGGTGGCGTCGGATAGAAAACTGCCCATTTGACCGTTCGTGTAACCTTCGGAAAAAAGCACGAGATTGATACGATTGGTCGCTGGACCATTGGTTACGATCGTGGCAAAGCTCGCGGACCTGGCCGGCAGCGCGGCGTGCAAGCATACCACCAGCCAGACTAATGCCAGAAAACTAGGCGGCAGATTTTTTTTCATGGCGCAATCAGCCGGTAAAAAACATTACTGTTGGTGGTGCCCAGAGTTGTGATCCAGGAATTATTGGTCAACACCGGGAGGTTCGTGATCGCTGACCAGTTGACCGGCGGCGTCAGACTGGCGGTTTGTTGCAACGCAAAGCTGCCGCCGTTGTTGGTCCAGGCCAAGGCGAGGTGATTGGAGTTGGGCTGGGTAATTTGAAGCGGAGGAACGGCGAGGATGGCAATCCAAGCTGAAAACTCAGAGGTGTTCTTGGCGGCGTCGGTGGCGGTGGCCGTGACCACCCAGCCCGGAGACACCGACACCGGCAGGTTGGCGGTGAAATTGGACGAGCAGGTCGAACCCAAAGTCACATTGGTTTGGCCTAGATAAATTTGGCCTTCACCATAACCCGATGCATTGCCGGATGGGCTGGCAAAAAACTGCAGCGTGTAGGTCTGGCCGGTTTTGGCGTTCATGGTTCCGCGAAGGCGCAGGCTGCTACCGCTGATAACATTGGTCAGGATTGGGTAATTCTGGCCGGCATTGGCATTATTCGCCACCCCGGTTTCGCAATCCACGTTGGCCGTCACCCCAAAAACATCCAGGTCAATTCCCAGCAGGGCATTGCCAAAGATGGCATTGCCGCTGATCCAATTGTTCCGGCTGCCGGGGCGGACGCGGATGCCGGAGCGCAGGGAAGTTTGGGCGAAGGCAATGCGGTTGCCCGCGCCTGGCGTCGTGCCGCCGATCGTGTTATTGGTCGCGTTTGCTTCAAGTTCGACATTGTGAAAAGTATTGCCCAGCGCACTGCTCCCGTCGGCCTTGGTGCCGATGTAATTTCCCTGAATGACATTCCACGAGGCGTTGGTCAGGAAAATGCCGTCCACGCCATTAGCCGAAATCAGGTTTCCCGCGCCCGGCGTGCTGCCACCGATGAAGTTTGTGGCGGCTTGCAGCGAGAGAAAAACCCCATCGTTCAAGTTGCCCATGGCCAGGGTGCCGGACGCATCGGTGCCGATGTAATTTCCCAGCAACTGATTGCCCATCGTGCCCGCATAGGCGAAGAAGACACCGCCGATATTGCCGTTCGCCGAGATCACGTTGCGCGCAGCGGACGTGGTTCCACCGATCACATTGCTGGCCGCGCCAGAAACGCCGATGCCGCCGTTGAGGTTGCCCAAGCTGCCTGCACCCGTGGCGTCCACGCCGATAAAATTGCCCTGAATGACGTTGCCCGTGACGTTGCCATTGGTCCCCGTCAGGAAAATTCCCTCTTGGCCGTTCCCGGAAATCACATTGCCGGCTCCGGCGGCAGTGCCGCCGATCGTGTTGGCGCAACCTTGAATCTGCACGCCGGACAGCACGTTGCCGACAGCTTTGATTCCAGTGACATCGGCGCCGATGTAATTTCCCAGCACGGTGTTGCCTCGGTCCGCGAGTTGCAAAATACCGACGCCAAATGCGGCATTGCCGGAAATGACATTCCTTGCGCCTGCGAGGACGCCGCCGACGATGTTATTGGTGCCGCCGTTGATGGAGATGCCATTTTGGCCATTGGGCAAGGCATTGGTGCCGGCTGCGGAAAGTCCGATGAAATTGCCTTGGATGGTATTCGTCGCCGTGCCACCGGTCAGGGCAATGCCGTCCAGGCTATTTCCCGAAATGACATTGCCATCGCCCGCGTTCGTGCCACCAATCTGATTGCTGCCGGCGCCGATGATCTCCACGCCGGCGAGATGATTGCCGAGATTGGTTCGCCCATTGACGTCGGTGCCCACGTAATTTCCGAGCACCTGGTTGCCGGTTGCGCCGGTGCCTTGAATGGAAACCCCGGCCTGGCCATTGCCGGAAATCAGATTGCTCCAGATCACATTGCCGGGCGCACCATCAACGGTGATGCCGTCGCCGGCGACGTTGCTGAGGACGTTGCTGCCAGAAGTGGAAGTGCCAATCCGATTGCCTTGAATCACATTTCCCGTGGCTCCCGCATTGATCAGGTAAATGCCGCTCGTGCCGTTGCCGGAAATCAGGTTGCGCGCTGCGGGAACCGGGCCGCCGATGAGATTGCCGCTGCTGCCGCTGATGACGATTCCGTTGTTCCAGTTGCTCAGGGCGGTGGTGCCGGAATAGCCGACCCCAATGAGATTGCCCTGCACGATATTGTGATTCGCGTTCAGCAGGTAAATGCCGTTGTCATTGCCGCCGGAAATCAGATTGCCGTCGCCATTGTTGGTTCCGCCAATGAGATTACCCGCACTCTTTACGAGGATGCCATGACTTCCGCTGCCGCTCCCGCGCGCCAACGTGCCGGTCACATCGGTCCCGATAAAATTTCCCTGGATGCGGTTGGAAGCGCTGTTCAACTCGATGGTCTGGACCGGAAAACGATTGAGCGCCATGCCGCGCAGGGTGCTGAAACTGGAACCAACGTTGAACCGCAAACCACCGTTCACGCCACTGGCCGCACCATTCAATTCAATGATCGGTTTGCCGCTGTAACCCGGCTGGGTCGTGGCGTCAATGACCACAGGATCACTGATGGCGGGCAGGGTGGCGGTCGGTGAAATGGTGAAGGGCGGGGAGCCGCTGATTTGGAAAGCAATCGTATCCAAACCGGGGTTGGTATTGGCCGTCAAGATGGCCTGGCTGAAGGAACCCGCGCCGCTGAGGTTGGTATTTATCACCAGGATGGTGTTGCCCCAACCCGTGCTGCCGAGACTGATCACCAGTATCAGCCACCCCCACCGGCCCAGACCGGAGTCCTGGAAAAAATATTTCGACACGTCGGAAAGATGGTGTTTAACGGCTCAACTTCAGGGGTTCCATTGCAGCCGGTAATAGGCCGCGGTTGGCACCCCGCCGAGATCCCCGAAAGCGTCGGTGCAATCGAAGCGGCCATCCGCTGGCGTGTTCGTGGTCACGAGGGTCACCCAATCGGTCAGATTGGTTGAGCGCTGGACCGCGTAGGAATAGCCGGGAATGCCCGCGAAGCTCACGGTGACGGTGCTGCCGCTGACGGCGATCGCCGCGTTTTGGTCGGTGACAAACGGCTCGGAAATAATGGCCACCCTGGCCGTCGCGCTGCCGCCGAAGCCATCACTGACGGTGTAATCAAACTGGTCGTTGACGTGGTTGGTATTGGAGTAAAGCGCCCGGTTTCCGTCCGCCGACAAAGTGATGCCGTTGGTGCTGGTGCCCAAGCTGACGGCCAGCGTGTCGCCGTCCGCGTCGGTGGCATGGGTCAGCAGTTCACTGAAATTGATTTCGTAAGGGACCATGGCCCCGCGATAGTAGCTGGTGTTGGCCGCCAAGGGTGGATGGTTGGTGACGATTTGGGCCAGTGAGTTGGTGCGGCCGGGATAATTAACATCGCCGCTGTAGATTGCGACAATGAGATTCGTCCCGCGCGGCAGATTGTTGATGCTGTCGCTAGCTGCGACTGCAGCGCTAACAAGGTTCGTGCTAATCGGCGTGGCTCCGACGAAAAAGGTAACCTGCCCGATCGCGTCTGGGGGTGTGATGTTTGCCGAGAATGTGAGCGTGTCCAGATAGCCGGCCGGGTTTGCCGAACTGGCCAAGGTCAGTTGCGCCCCTGAAACTGGGGCGACCGTAACCCACGCGGAGAACTCAGAGGTATTGTTGGCGTCATCCGTGGCGGTGGCCGCCACCACCCATCCGGGAGCCACGGAAACCGGCAGATCGGCGTTGAAACTGGAGGTGCAAGTTGCCCCCAGGGTCACACTGGTTTCGCCGAGAAAAACCTGACCTTGCCCATAGCCGGTGGCATTACCGGTCGGGCTGGCAAAAAACTGCAGCGTGTAGGCGTGACCGGTTTTGGCATTCAACGAGCCGCTAATGTGCGTGCTGGTGCCGCTGTCAGCCGATGACAAGATCGGGAAATTCTGGCCGCCGTTGGCGGCGTTGGCCGGCTGGCCGCTCTCGCAGTCGTAAATGCCAGTGACGCCGAAAACGTCCAGATCAATTCCTTGAAGGGCATTGCCAAAGATGGAATTTCCGCTGATTAAATTGTTCATGCTGCCGGGACGGACCCGGACGCCGGAGCGCAGCGAAGTCTGGGCGAAAGCGATGCGGTTGCCCGCACCCGGGGACACCCCGCCAACCGTGTTGTGATTGGCATCTGGTTGAAATTCGACGTTGTGATAAACATTCCCAAGCGCATTGGTGCCATCAGCGGCGGTGCCGATGAAGTTGCCTTGAATGACGTTCCAAGAAGCTTCCGTCAAGTAAATGCCGTCCACGCCGTTGCCTGAAATCAGGTTGCCCGCGCCCGCACTGCTGCCGCCGATGAAATTTGCCGACGCCTGCTGGAGCGACACTCCGTCGCTCAGGTTGCCCAAGGCCACCGTGCCGGACGCATCGGTGCCAATGTAGTTTCCCAGCAGCTGATTGCCGGTCGTGCCCGCGTAGGCGAAAAAGACGCCGCCCACATTGCCGTTCGCTGAAATCACGTTGCGCGCGCTGGCGGTGGTCCCCCCGATGATATTATTGGCTGCGTTGGCGAGGCCGATGCCGGCGTTGCCGTTGCCCAAACGGACTGCGCCCGTGGCGTCCACGCCGATGTAATTGCCCTGAATAAGATTGCCGCTCACCTCGCCGTTGGATCCCGCTAGAAAGATCCCCTGCTGGCCGTTGCCGGAGATCACATTGCCGGCCCCGGCAGCGGTGCCTCCAATCGTGTTGGCGATGGCTTGAATCTGCACGCCGGATTGCGTGTTGCGAATGGCGCGGGTGCCAGTCACATCGGTGCCGATGTAATTTCCCAGCACGGTGTTGCCGCTGTCCGTCAACTGCAAAATCCCGACGCCGTAAACGGCATTGCCGGAAATGATATTCCGCGCGCTGGCGACCATGCCGCCGACGATGTTGGCAGATCCGCCATTGATCGAGATGCCATTTTGGCCGTTGCGCACGGCGTTGGTGCCGGCGGCGGAAAGCCCGATGAGGTTGCCTTGAATTAGGTTGGTCGCGGTGCCGCCAGTCAGCGCGATGCCATCCAGCATATTGCCAGAAAGGACATTGCCGTCGCCGGCATTCGTGCCGCCAATCTGGTTGCCACCGGCGCCGATGATTTCCACGCCGGCGAATTGATTGCCGAGATTCGTGCATCCATTGACGTCCGTGCCGACAAAATTGGCGAGCAGCCGGTTGCCGGAAGCTCCGGCACCGCTGATGGAAATACCGGCCCGGCCATTACCTGAAATCAAATTACTGTAAATCAAATTGCCGGGCGCGCTGCTGAGGGTGATGCCATCCCCGCCCACGTTGCTCAGGGCGCTGCCGCCCGCACGGTCTGTGCCAATGCGATTGCCTTGAATCACATTGCCTGTGGCGGTGGCGCCGGTTAAGGAAATACCGCTCTGGCCGTTGCCGGAAATGAGGTTGCCCGCCGCCGGCTCCGGGCCGCCTAGGAGATTGCCGGTTCCGCCATTGATGACGATGCCGTGGTTCAGATTGCTGAGGGACAGGGTGCCATCCACCGTGACCCCAATCAGATTGCCTTGCACGGAGTTATTATTGGCGTTAAGGAGATAAATGCCGCAGTCATTGCCGCCAGAAATCAAATTGCCATCGCCAGCGGTGGTGCCGCCAATCAGATTGCCATCGCTCTTGATGGAAATGGCGTGACTGCCGTTGCCACTCCCGCGCGCCTGCGTGCCGGTGATATCGGTGCCGATGAAATTGCCTTGGATTCGGTTGGAGGCGCTGAGCAGCTCGATGGTTTGAACCGGAAACTGGTTGAGCGCCATTCCGCGCAGCGTGCTGAAGCTGGAGCCGAGGGCGAAACGCAACCCAGCGTTCGGGCCGCTGCCCGCGCCATTGAGTTCGATCACCGGCTGGCCGCTGTAACCCGGCTGGGTCGTGGCGTCAATGACCACGGGATCACTGATGGCGGGCAAAGTGGTGGTCAAGAAAATGGTGAAGGGTGGGGTGCCGTTGATTTGGAAAACAATCGTGTCCAAGCCGGGATTGGCATTGGCGGTCAAGATGGCCTGACGGAAGGATCCCTCGCCACTATCGGCTGTATTCGTCACCGGGATGGTGTCACTCCAACCCTGAATTGCGGAACTGCCAATCAGTAACAGGAGCTGCCATCGGCCCAGACCAGCGTGATGGAAACAGTATTTCGAAACGCCTGACATAGATTTATCGTTTACTTAATTTAACCGCTAAATCATACGCATAATGCGCCGGAGTAGCAAGGCGGATGATGGGCTGGTGCCCGCAGTTTGACGTATTGGCTTTTCGCCCAGCCAAAAACAATTTAGTCTCGGCTTGATTGCAGGAGTCCGGAACCTGTAAAACACCTTTCGTCCAAATGTCCGCCTGAAATTTCAGGCCTAGACACGGTGCCTGAAACTGTCCGTGTTCGTCGGCTGGCCGGCGGTATTTCTGGATGCACCATCATAAACATGAAAATGAAACCCACTGCTCTGCCCCTCGCGTTCGCCTTGATCATGCCGCTCGGCCTGTCGGCGATGGACCTTGCTATCACGCCCGGGCAATATGCCGGCACGATGGCATCGCTGACCAATTATACTTGCCCCGACTGGTTCCGCGACGCCAAGTTTGGCATCTGGGCGCATTGGGGGCCTCAGGCTGTGCCGATGGAAGGCGACTGGTATGCGCGTAAAATGTATGAGCAAGGTTCCCCGGACTATCAAGATCACCTCGCGCGCTATGGCCATCCCTCGACGAACGGCTGGAAAGACATTATTCCGTTATGGAAAGCGGAAAAGTGGGAACCGGAGAAGTTGATGGCCCTTTACAAAAAAGCCGGCGCGAAATATTTCGTCAGCATGGGCACCCATCACGATAATTTTTTCCTGTGGAATTCTCCCTTGCACCAATGGAACGCGGTGAACTACGGCCCGCATCGCGATGTCGTGGCGGACTGGCAGAAGGCCGCGAAGAAGAATGGTCTGCCCTTCGGCGTTTCCGAGCATCTCGGCGCAAGCTTCACCTGGTTTCAAGACGCGCACAAAGCTGACAAAACCGGTCCCTTGGCCGGCGTGCCTTATGACGGAGCCAATTCCAACAACTGGGGTCTCTATCACTTTCCCGCCGAGCCAGGCGACACCGGCTGGTATTCCAAAAATCCCCGTTGGCAGCAGCAGTGGTTCAATGAAGTCAAGGAACTGGTGGACAATTATCATCCGGACCTGCTTTACAGCGACGGCGGCGTGGCGTTTGGCAACGAAGTCGGCTTGAGCCAGATTGCGAATCTTTACAACGACAGTCTCAAACAACATCACGGCAAACTCACCGCCATCTACAATTGCAAACAGCCTTCTGACGGCCGCTGGGTGCAGGACTACGAGCGTGGCGTGAATGGCGAGATCAATCCGCATCCCTGGCAGACGGACACCTCCATCGGCGACTGGTTCTACAATCGGCACTGGAAATACCAGCCGCTGAGCTGGACCGTTCACATGCTGGTGGACATCACGAGCAAGAATGGGAATTTGCTGCTCAACGTCGTGCTGCGGCCGGACGGTTCGCTGGATCCCGAAGTGGAGACAATGCTGCACGAACTCGCGGACTGGACGGCGATCAACGGCGAAGCGATTTACGGCACGCGGCCGTGGCTGGTTTATGGCGAAGGTTCAGTGAAGGCCAAAGGCGGTGCGTTCAAGGAGAATTTCGCCTACAGTGCCAAGGACATCCGCTTCACCACAAAAGGCAAAACGCTTTATGCGATTGCGCTCGGCTGGCCGGCGGAAAACAAAGTTGTCATCAGGTCGCTCGCCAAAACCGATGACGCCGCCGTGAATAAAATCAAACGCGTCGAACTGCTCGGCTATCAGGGTAAATTGAAATTCACGCAGACGGTTGAAGGCTTGACCGTGGAATTGCCTGACAAAAAAATCAGCGCTGTGACCTGCGCTCTCAAGATTGCCGGCAGCCACCTCCAGCCGGTGCCGATGGCCCCAACGGCGGTGGTCGTCACGCCAGATTCACAAGGCCGGCTCACTTTTTCAGCCGACGACGCCACCTTGCACGGAGAGCAACTCAAGCTCGAAGAACAGGGCGGCAAATCCTGCATCGGTTACTGGGACAAAGGCAGCGAATCGGTTTCGTGGAACGCGCGGGTCGCCAAGCCGGGAGCGTATCAAATCCGGGCCACGGTCGCGACCGTATTCAGCGACGCAGAACTGGTCGTGGAAGCACGCGGTGCAACCTTGGCCGCCAAAATTCCAGCGACCGGCAGTTGGGACAAGTTCCAGGCGATTGATCTGGGGCAGATCCGAATCAAACAGCCGGGTGACCTGGTGGTGACAGTCCGGGCGAAAGACCCCGCCCTCTGGAAGGCGATCAACCTCAATTCCGTTCTGTTGACCCCGACCGATTAAGCAGTCGGCGGGAAAATCACCAGCACACCGCATTAAAGCATTGGGGGGATTCACTTTTCGATTCACTTTTTGCTGGACATTTACCAAGAAATCGCGGTTGATGGTCTCGCTACCAAAGATGAAATCCTCTAACTTCAAGCAGAACCAGATGTTAAGACTGGCGACGGTCATCGGCTTGGAGTTGGCCAGGGTGGATTGGCCTGGCCGGTGGTGCCGGGGCGGATATTTCACCTTGCTTTGCGCCCATGGGACGGACGAGAATTTGACCAGTGTTCACTGGGAGGTTTGCCAGTGACTAAATCCGAAAACCCGAACAAGACAAAACTATGACCTTGACCAAACGCGACCTCGTGATGCGCATCAGTGAAGAAACCGGGTTGGTTCAGACCCAGGTGTTCGACGTGGTGCAGAAAACTCTGGATTACATCGCCGAAGCCCTCGCCACAGAAGGCGGCAAGGTGGAATTGCGGAACTTCGGCGTATTTGAGGTGAAGATCCGCAAGGCGCGCGTTGGGCGCAATCCGAACAAGCCGGATACGGACGTGCCGATTCCCGCCCGCGCGACCGTCAAATTCAAGGCCGGCAAGGAAATGCGCGCCGAAGTCTTGAAGCTCACGCCGAAAAAATAACTCGCAGCTTCCTCGCTGGTCTGGCACCGGAGGCTTAAGTTCCAAGCTTGGGCTTCCCTTTTGGTTGAAACTTTTTTTCGGCTTTGATCGGCTCCGGCAGTGGGCAAAAACTGATTCGTCTTCACTTTTCGTTCCCAATTTTTTACGCTGGTCAGATGGAACGACTGCCCGGTTTTCGCGATTTTTATCCTGAACCGCTCCCGCATACCGATGTGTGGAGCGCGGACGTGCGCCAGTTCATTTTTGAACAATGGCGCACGGTCGCTAAGCGCTATGGCTTCCGCGAATATGACGGCCCGCCGCTGGAACCGCTGGAATTGTTCACGACCAAAAGCGGCGAGGAGATCGTCGGCCAGCTCTATAACTTCAAGGACAAGGGCGACCGCGAAATCGCCCTGCGCCCGGAAATGACGCCCACGCTGGCGCGCATGGTCGCCGCCCACGAACGCAATTACAAGAAGCCAATCAAGTGGTTCGCCATCCCGCAATTGTTCCGCTACGAACGGCAGCAGAAAGGCCGCCTGCGCGAACATTTTCAATTCAATGCCGACCTCATCGGCGAGACGGATCCCGCGGCGGACGCGGAATTGATCGCGTTGTTGATTGATACCTTGCGTGTGTTTGGCCTGACGTCCGAGGATTTTGTCATCCGCTTGAGCAGCCGCAATGCGTGGCAGGATTTTTTCAAGCATGGTGGCGGCGACTGCGCGCATGAATATGAGTTTTTCCAGATCATCGACAAGCTGGAGCGCAATTCGCCGGAAGAATCCGAAAAGAAATTAACCGCGCTCGGTTTTTCGCTGGAGAAGGTTAATGCGTTTATCGAATCCGGCACGCCGACGGTGGAATTGCAAAGCATTTTGACCAATCTCGCCGCGCGCGGCTTGAAAGACTTTGTAAAAATTGATTACAAGGTGATCCGCGGACTGGCGTATTACACCGGCGTGGTCTTCGAGGCCTTTGATCGCAAGGGTGAATTCCGCGCTATTGCTGGCGGCGGTCGCTACAATAATCTCGTCAAGCTCATCAGCGGCGGCAAAGTGGATCTCCCCGCGCTCGGCTTTGGCATGGGCGACGTGGTGCTGTCAGAATTGCTCAAGGCCCGCGGTCGCCTGCCGAAATTTGATTCGCCGATGGATGTGTTCGTCTTGATCGAGGACGAAACGTTGCGTGGAATTTCATTAAAGTTAGTTCACGACTTGCGCGCGGCTGGTTTTGCTGTGGATTATCCGCTCACGCCCACAAAAGCCGACAAACAATTCAAGCGGGCGCAGGATTTGAAAGTGGCCCACACCGCGCGGTTGGACAATGACGCTTACGTTCGCATCCGCAATTTGAAAACGCGTGATGAAGTGGTCGCCGGCGTAGCCGACGCGGCGAATCATCTGGGCTGACTTCTGCCGAACAAATCATAATATCCGGCGGCGACTTGTTCACCGCCGGATTTTTCCTGCATTTTTTCGGTGAATAACTTAATCCATGACAACGGCGGAAGCCTTGATTTCAAAGGCGGAATTGAATTGTCCGCCGGTTGTTCACTGCGCACTTTCGGTGGATAAGTTGTGCATATCATTTCGTAGTCGAAATGAAGAATTGTGATAGTATGTTCTCAGTTCATTGAAAGAACGAAGCGGGCAGCGGAGAGTAAAATTGAAGTTGTTTCGTTTCAGGATAATCCCAGGCGACTGGGGAAAAGCCGGGTCAGGCTGGTTGACACGGCTCCTCCAAACCGCGCGGCAACGTGCGACGAGGCAGAATTCACCGGTTCCTCTGGCGGTGTTCGCACACCGTCAAATGCGAATGAGGGACTTGGCGGCGAGGAATGATTAGAAACCATTCCCGACCGAGTCAAGTAGTCCGGACCGGTTTCGAGCCCGGATGAATCGCAGTCACCCAGAGGGTGTAAAGTTGCTACTGTGGATCAGCACGTTGCGGGCGACTCTGGCGGGTTCAAATTAAATTGGAACCGCCCAAAGAAAGACGCCGAAAGGCGGACAAAAGGAGCGCACGCACCGGGAAGAACACGGGAACTCGGCAGGTTCCGTGAAAAACTTCCAAGCGTCGGCGATGTTAAAAACGACACCGCTGAACTGTGAAAGAAAAGCAACTTGAGAGACGAGAGGCGAGACCCGTGGCCATGGGCAAACGCGCTGTCAAAAGCAGCGGCCGACCCAGGGCTAATGGTTAAGACGCGAACGAAAAATTACAGGCGTGTCTTGACCTGGTTCGCAGGCCGGTGGCGCAACCACCAGCCGAAGCGAGCTGAAAAGCCTCACTCAAAAGTTCCGCGCGCTGCAAAGTGCCGGACGGCCCTGCTACGAGGCCGATAACTCCGCTTGCCGTGGAGAATGGCGTCGGGAAGCCGGCAGCCCCGCAAGGGCGCGCCTAATGCCGGTTCGGGAAAGAGAGCATGGCGAACTCCCATCCCCCATTTGTCCCGGTCTGACCGCAAGGTTAGGCCGGGACTTATTGTTTGTTGGGATGGGGAAACATTCAACATTGACCATTCAACCTCCAATTCAAAAAACCGGCGGCGACCAGCGGCGCGTTGGGCGTTCTGAGTTGAATGTTGAATGTTGAATGTTCGAGGTTTTCCAATCGAAAGAAATATGGCTTGCCCGTTGGCAACTTTCGTCGCAACTTGACCAAAATTTAACCACAAAATAATTATGGGACGCATTTACAACAACATCATTGAAACGGTCGGTCACACTCCGCTGGTCAAGCTGAACAAAGTCACGGCGGGCTTGGAGGCCACGATCCTGCTTAAGTGCGAGTTTTTTAATCCGCTCGGCAGCGTCAAGGATCGCATCGGCATGGCCATGATTGAAGACGCCGAAAAAAGCGGCGTGCTCAAAAAGGACACGGTCATCATTGAGCCAACCAGCGGCAATACGGGCATCGCGCTCGCATTCGTGGCGGCGGCGAAAGGCTACAAGATTATTTTGACGATGCCGGAAACAATGTCCCTCGAACGCCGCACGCTGTTGGCGATGCTGGGGGCGAAACTCGTTCTGACGCCTGGCGCGGAAGGTATGAAAGGCGCGATTGCCCGCGCCGAAGCGCTCGCCAAAGAAACACCGAACTCCTGGATTCCGCAGCAGTTTGAAAACCCGGCGAATCCGGCCATCCACAAAAAAACCACTGCGGAGGAGATCTGGGCGGACACCGACGGCAAGGTGGATATTTTTATCGCCGCCGTTGGCACGGGTGGAACGCTTACCGGCGTCACCGAAGTGCTCAAGCCCCGCAAGGCGTCGTTTCAAGCGATCGCGGTGGAGCCGAAAGATTCGCCAGTGATTTCGCAGACCCTCGCCGGCCAGCCGGTCAAGCCCGGTCCGCATAAAATTCAAGGCACGGGCGCGGGCTTTGTTCCCAAAAATTTGCACCTGAAAGATACGGCGGGGAACGCCCAGATTCTGGAATGCGTTCAAGTGAGCAATGATGACGCCTTCGCCATGGCACGGCGTTTGGCCAAGGAAGAGGGGATTCTGGTTGGGATTTCCACGGGCGCGAATGTCGTTGCCGCCATCGAAGTGGCCCAACGCCCGGAAAACAAGGGAAAGCTCATTGTCACGGTGGCCTGCTCAACGGGTGAGCGTTATTTGAGCACCGCTCTGGCCGCCGAAGCCCGCGCGGAAGTGGGCGGCTGATTTCGGTTTAATATCCAGTGATGCAAACGCGCAGATTGAATCCAGTCTGCGCGTTTGGTTTTGTTTGTCACAAAATACTTGTTGCGTTTGCTGGCATTTCCGCGTAATTAAGAGTCCGTCGAAGGTTTTGAGAGCTTCGTTTGGCGAAGCTGCTTCCCAAGTTCAACAATTCAAACCAGCAGTATCGGGATTTATTCCGGCCTTCGCACACCACACATTATGAGCAGTTCAGACAACAACGGTGAGAAGTCCGCCAATTATGGTTCCGGCTATCTCGAGATTTCCGAGAAGGGCTTCGGCTTTCTGCGCACGCAGCAAAATCATTTTCATCCCAAGCCGACGGACATCTTCGTCACGCCGGACACGATCCGCCGCAATTTCTTGCGCGAAGGCAGCCATGTCGAAGGCACCACGCAGCCGCCGCATCGCGGCACCAGTCCCCAGCTCAAGACCGTGGAACGGGTCAACGAGATGGCGTTTCAGGATTACACCAAGGCCGTGCGCTTTGAAAACCTGACGAGCATTGATCCCATTGAAAAATTCAAGCTCGAGACCACGCCCGAGTTGATTGAGACGCGCGTCATTGACCTCGTCACGCCCATCGGCAAAGGCACGCGCGGCATCATCGTCGCCCCGCCGCGCACGGGTAAAACCACCATTCTCAAACAGATTTGCAACGCCATCACCACCAACCATCCGGAAGTTCACGCGATGGTGCTGCTGATTGATGAGCGCCCGGAAGAAGTCACCGATTTTCAACGTTCGGTGCAGGCCGAAGTTGTCGCGTCTTCCAACGACATGGATTTGGATACGCACGTCCGCCTCTCGCGCTTCATGATCGAACGCTGTCGCCGCATCGTCGAATCCGGCAAGGACGTGTTTGTGTTGCTCGATTCACTGACTCGCGTGGCCCGCGCTTACAACAGCGTCCACAGCGGCAGCGGGCGCACGATGTCCGGCGGCGTGGATGCGCGCGCGCTGGAAATTCCGCGCAAGATGTTCGCCTCCGCGCGCAAAATTGAAAACGGCGGCTCGCTCACGATTCTCGCCACCGCGCTCGTGGATACTGGGTCGCGCATGGATGAGTTGATTTTCCAGGAGTTCAAAGGCACCGGCAATATGGAGTTGATCCTGGACCGCAAACTTTCTGACCGTCGTCTGTATCCCGCGTTGGACATCCCCAAGAGCGGCACGCGCAAAGAGGAAAAGTTATTTGCGGCCAAAAATCTCGAAGCCATTCGCAAACTCCGCCGCACGATGGTGGATTTGAATCCCATCGAGGCGATGGAAACGCTCACTGCCGCGCTCAAGAAATTCAAGACCAACGACGAGTTTCTGGCGAAGATGGCGACGTGAGGCGCAAAAGTTTCTGATTCGTGATTCGTGACACTCGAGTCACCGCGCTTCCTGAAATCACGGCACATATTCGACACGGAAAAAGCCCCGGTTCGAACCGGGAATAGAGCTGACCGTGTTTGTGTTCAGGCCGTAAGGCCAAGTAGCGGCGGGAATGGCTTCGACCCAGTTAATCAGGTTGGTGGAGGACAATACCCGGTAGTTTCCCGGCTGCGGCGCGTTCCACTCCAGGTTGAACGCGCCTGTTCCGTTCGGTGTGAACGTCACCTTGTCCGGCGGTTGCGGCACATAAGTGACAGTCAAGTTGAACGTGGCCAGAAAATGTTCCGTCATCGTCGCATTGTTCGGATCCACAACGGTCTGGCTGTGGACGCGGGCAACAAGATAATAGGTGCCGGCGGTGAGGACACCCGTGTTCGTGCCGCTGGCCGACGGAGCGGTGGCGACACCGCCAGGATACGCCTGGCTGCCATACGCCACAATGTCAGGCAGTGACGATACGGAATCACCATTATCGCTGATACCGACGATCGCGATGGGAACCGTTTCGGCCGAATTTGTATTCATCGTCGTGGTCACCTGCAACGAATATGTGAAGTAGCGGTCGATCGTGATCCCAATAACCATTTCCGACAAACCCGTCCGAGACGCCGAGGCAAGCCCGAAGACCGAGCCGCTGGATGAAATCTCCACCTGGCCGGTGACGCTCAAGCTGGTGGGCGTTGCCGTGATGGTAGAATTTTGCAGGGTGGTGCCGGCGACCGAAATATCTGGATAAAAGCCCGGTGTGGACTGGGTGTTGCTCACGTTGAACGAGCCGGCGACATTGGTGTCGGTTTCAAAATAACTGCTGCCATACGAGCCGGTGACGAAAAGCGAATTGATCACGCGCCGGTATTCATTAGGCAGGGTCAGATTTTGCGCTCCCGCTGCGGGGATAAAAAGGGTGAACAAAAATGCCGCCAATGCGGTGTTACCCGTGCAGAGGGTGAAAATTTTCTTTTTCATGGGCCGACTTCCTCTTATAAAGTTATCAAATAATAATATAAAGAGATATTAATGTCAATTGGATAACTTCCCCGTGGGTTTTTGCATTTGACCAAAATTATTCTGGACAGGCTGGCAGCACGCCCCATGCTGGAACGGTGCGCACTCTGAATCGCCGAAAAAAAAATGTTGTCGCATCGTCCTTGCACTCCCGCCCACCGCTGGAGCGGATGTTGCGCATTCATCAAGCGTTGCAGGCGGGCGGATTTCCCAATGCCAGCAAGCTCGCGCGCGAGGTTGAAGTCTCCACCAAGACCATTCACCGCGACATCGAGTTCATGCGCGACCGGCTCAACCTGCCGATCGAATTCGCCCCCAGCAACAATGGTTATTTTTACAATGGCGAAGTCAGTGCGTTTCCGACCATGCAGATTACCGAGGGCGAAATCGTGGCGCTGGTCGTGGCGGAAAAAGCCTTGCAACAGTATCGCGGCACGAGCTTCGAGAAGCCGCTGTTGAGCGCGATCAAAAAAATGGAGCAGGCGCTGCCCGACACCATTTCGCTCAACCTCGCCGACATCGAACAGACCATCTCCTTCCGCACGCGCGCCGAGCCGATTCTCAATCTGGCAGTTTTCGACGCGCTCGCCAAAGCCGTCGCGCAGCGGCAGCAGTTGGAACTGCATTATCGCAAGCCCGGCCACCCGGCGGAGAAGCGCCTCGTGGACGCGTATCATTTGGCGAACATCAATGGCGAATGGTATCTCTTTGCCTACGACCACGCGCGCCACGATCTCCGCACCTTCGTTCCCGCGCGCATTCAGTCGGTGAAACCAACGGGGAAAACCTTCGAGCGCACGCAAAATTTTTCGCTGGAGAAGCGGTTGCGCGACAGCTTCGGCGTTTACTCCGGAGCCGGCGAATTTGAAGTCGTCGTCCGTTTCAACGCCCGCGCTGCTGATTACATTCGCGAGAAAAAATGGCATTCGTCGCAGACCTTGCGCGAGTTGAAGGGCGGGGGAACGGAATTGAAAATGAAACTGTCCAGCCTCGCCGAAGTGCAGCGCTGGGTCTTGAGCTGGGGCGGCGATGCCATGGTTCTCAAGCCGAAGGAACTCGTCGAATCCGTCCGCGCCGCCGCCCGGAAAATCCTCGATCCTGCCGCCGCGCATTCGAACTGAGGGCGACTGATTCTAATTCGCGTGCCAGTTGGGCCGGCTATTAGCACCGGGCTTCAGCCCGGTGTGCCCCATCCGCCAGCACGCGTCAGCCGTTTCAACGGCTTGGTTGCATTGGCCAAAGCCGTTAAAACGGCTCGCGGCTCCAGCCTTGAACCGGCCACCGGGCTGAAGCCCAGTGCTAATGAAACAAAACCGGTTCGTCTCATCTTGATCGCGAATTAGAATTACCAGTTGTCATTGCCGTCATCGTGCGCCTCATCGGTCAGGTGATTACATTCTATCACGAGTTTAAAGACAAGCGTCGCAGCCAAGGTTCCGGCAACTGTGTCGCCACATTTGGTTCATGGTCGCTGTGCGGAGGCAAACTCGTGCGCGATGCCGTGATCGGCATATTTGATCAACCGAACTCTCCGGTTGGTATTACTGCGGTGGCCAAGGAATACTTACGCGATCTTTGCAGGCGCGTCCGCAAAAGGGCTGCGAGAAAGCTCCACCGCTACAAGCTCGGCAACCGCAGCGCCCGTGAATGGGTGATAGACCAATACCGCGTGGCGAGAGACGACTAGGGCAACCTTGCCAGTGACCCGAACCGCATGGACGACAAAGAGTATATTGTGTGCTTGCTTGGGCGGGTGATTACAGTCAGTTTGGAGACACAAAAAGTCATCAATGGTCTGACTGAGATTGAAGTATGATTTCTGCTCATTAGTGGTTTGAGCCGCCGCGCCATCAACGCAAAAAACTGAACAAGTTATGAATGAACTCCCGCCCCTGACCCGCGATCAGCGCAAGGTTGATGCGGACCATGTAAAGCTACTCGCCGTCTTTCATTTCATCGGTGCCGGTCTGGCGCTGCTCGGGCTGGTGTTATTGTTGGGCCATTGCGCCTTGATGCATGCGGTTTTGACCAACGCCAAATTGCTGGAAGCGCCAAAACAAGGTCCGTCGCCGGCTGAGCTCTTCGCCATCTTCAAGTGGGTCTATCTGGTCGTCGGCGTGTGGTGGATGATTTCGTTGGTGCTGAACCTGATTTCCGGATTTTGTCTCAGTTATCGGAAAGGCCGGACGTTTTCATTGATCGTCGCCGTGATCAATTGCCTGCATATCCCGTTGGGAATAGTGCTGGGAGTCTTTACGCTCGTCGTGCTCATCCGCAGTTCGGTGCGGGAATTATATGAGGCGTAACGCCGCACCGGTTTTTATTGTTTCGTGTTTCCGTCCGGTTGTATGATCGCCGTGTTGCGAAAGGACCGATTATGACCATTGAACCGCCCTCCAGTCACCCGCGCGAAATCAGCGTGACCGAAGCTCTCGAGCCCGCTTACGAACGGGTGAAACTGATTCTCTTCAAGCCGTTTGATCTGACCAAGTGGATTGTCATCGGCTTCGGCGCGTGGCTGGCCGGCTTCGGCGAATCGGGCGGCGGCGGTGGCGGCTTCAATGGTTTCAACGACGGCAACCATCATTTCGACGGCAACAATGGCGGGGAACAACTCCGGCATTTCTACCATGAGGCGAGCGACTATGTGCTGGTGAATCTCTACTGGATCCTCCCGCTCGGAATCATCTTGTTGGTGGCGATCGTCGCGTTATGGCTGCTCGTATTGTGGCTGAGTAGTCGGGGCAAGTTCATGTTCCTGCACTGCGTCGCCTTGAACCGGGCGGAGGTGGAGGTGCCGTGGCGGAAATTTGCGGGCGTGGCCAACAGCCTGTTCCGGTTCCGTCTCCTGATGAGCTTGATCGGACTAGTCTTGATGGTGCCATTGCTGGTCTTCATCGCCATCGTCATTCTGCGGATGGTGCTGCAAGGCGAACCGAACGTCGCGGGCGTGATGTCGGCGCTGGGCTTGGGACTGTTGTTTCTGCTGCTGGCGCTGGGGTTCGCGCTCATCCACAAGTTCACGGTGGACTTTGTGGTGCCGATCCAGTTTCTGCGCGGCGGAAACTGTCTGGCGGCCTGGCGCGAATTGAACCAGCTGCTGGCGGGCAACCCGGGGAGTTTCACGTTGTATATTTTATTTCAGATCGTCCTCACAATGGCCATTGGAGTCGTTGTATTGCTCGCGATATTATTAACGTGTTGCCTCGCCGGCTGCTTGATGCTGGTGCCCTTCGTCGGCACGGTGCTGCTGCTGCCGGTGCTGGTGTTCAAGCGGGCTTATCCCCTCTATTATCTGGCGCAGTTTGGCCCGCAATATAATGTGTTCCCCGTGCCGCAGGCCCTGACTCCGTTGCCATTGGAACCACAGGTGGCGGAATAACCAACCGGCTTAACTCCTAACCTCATGAAAAGACTCACGGCATTGGCAGTGGCCAGCCTCGTTTTCGTTTCGTCTGCATGGAGTGCGGTCACGTTGGAGTATCGGATGGATCAAATCCTCATCCAACCCAAGGCTGGCAGCAGTCGCGCTGAGCTCGCGACGTTTCATGCGGTGCATGGTGCCATTGTAAAAAGCACTTTTGCCGCCGTGGGTGGCACGCAAGTCATCACCCTGCCGGCGGGGGAAACGGTGCCGAAACTCATTGCCACTTATCAACAGAGTGGTCTGGTGGAGTTCGCCGAGCCGGATTATTTCGGACATATCTACAGCACGACGCCGAATGATCCGCGCTACTTGGATGGCACGCTTTGGGGGTTGAACCAAATCCGTGCGCCGGAGGCCTGGGACGTCTTGACCTCGGCCAGCAATATTGTGGTGGCGGTATTGGACACCGGGGTCCGCTACACGCATGAAGATCTGGCCGCGAACATGTGGGTCAACCCGAACGACGGCGGTCACGGCTGGAATGCGCTCACGCAGACCAGCGATCCCATGGACGACAATGCGCATGGGACTTCCGTCGCCGGCGTGCTCGGGGCCGTGGGCAACAATGGCAAGGGCGTCACCGGCGTGGCTTGGAAGGTGCAAATCATGGCCTGCAAATGCTTCAACAATTTTGGTCTGGGAAGTGTCTCGGACGTGGTGGCCTGCCTGGAGTATTCCCGGACGAATGGAGCGCGCATTGTCAACGCCAGTTGGGGCTTCACCAACTCGCTAGCCTTGTCCAATGCCGTGATCAGCCTGCGCGATGCCGGGATCATTATCGTCGCCGCCAGCGGCAACAGCGGCACCAACATTGACCTGGCCCCGACCTATCCGGCCAGCTATGCGATGGACAACATCGTGACAGTCGCTTCCGACACGCGCACCAACACGCTCGCCGCGACCTCGAATTTTGGAGCCACCAATGTTGATCTCGTGGCGCCGGGCGAAGGCATCTACACCACGTTTGGCGCCACCGACAGCTTTTACTATTCCCAGACCGGCACGTCGTTCGCGGCACCCTATGTGTCGGGTGCCTTGGCGCTGATGCTGGTGAAGTATCCCACAGAGAACTATCAGCAGATTATCCAGCGGTTGCTGAACGCCACCGACCCGTTGCCATCGCTGGCGGGGAAATGCGTGACCGGTGGCCGGCTTAACTTGAAGAACGCGCTGAACCCACCCATCTGGCTGGCCGTGATGACGACGACCAATGCCGGGACTTTTCAACTGCACCTGACCACGGGCGCGAACCGCGAATGCGTCCTTCAGGTCTCGACGAACTTGACGAGTTGGACCGCCATCTATACCAATACTACCTCGACCAATGGCACGATTGATTTCACCAACACGATCGGTTTGCCCCGGCAGTTTTTCCGCGCCACGGCCACGCCCTGAAGATTTATTGAACCGTGAACCAACTCAACATGGAAGCTCCAATTATGCAAAGACCAACCGCAGTGACGGTGTTCGGCGTGCTCAACATTGTGTTTGCCGTGTTCGGCATCATCGGGCTGATGGCCTCAGTGGTGTTGTTCCTGCCGCAATCCGCCCTGGCCCACAATCCGGTCATTCAGTTGATCCATGACAACCCGGCGTATGGGATGTGGATCAAGCTGACCATCGGTCTGGGGTTCCTGGCGACCGGAGCCAAGCTGGCCTCGGGCATCGGTCTGCTGCTGCTCAAGCCGTGGGCGCGGCTGCTGGCCATCGGTTATGCGATTTACGCCATCGGCATGGTCGTCGTCGGCTCGGTGGTGAATTATTTTTTCCTGATGCGTCCGTTGTTGGAGCAGGCGCAGGCGAAGCAAGGTCCCGAGGCGGCGGCGGCGATCGGCGGCGCCATTGGCGGAACGGTCGGCGGTTGCTTCGGGCTGATCTATCCCGTCCTGCTGCTGGTGTTCATGCTGCGCCCGAACGTGGTGGCCGCCTTTCACCAGCCCCCGGTCGGCACCGAGTTGTGAAGCTGAGTTTTGCGAGCGGATGGATGACCCTCCCGCATGAAAGGACCGAGCTGAACCGCCCCATTCAACGGCGGTCAATGGACTGGAGGCAATTAGTCACGCCGCCAGCAACGCGCGGCACGCCACCTGAAGTTTCTTCAATCCAGCCGGCGTCTTGGCCTCGATGTAGCAGCGGATGAGCGGTTCGGTGCCGCTGGCGCGAAAGGCGACCCACTCCTTGTTCGGCAGCAGAAATTTGTAGCCGTCGGTCGTGATGAACTTTTCCACCGTGAACGAACCAATGCTGGTCAGGCCGCTGCCGAGCTTGGTGAGCAACTCCGCTTTCTTCTCGGGCGCGAAGGAGATGTTGATGCGGTCGCTGTAAAAATTGCCAATCTTTTTGGAGAGTTCCTTCAGGATTTGGCCGAGCGATTTCTTCTCGGTCGCCACGAGCTCCGCCATGAGCAGACACGCGAGAATGCCATCCTTCTCCGGCACATGACCTTTGACGCTCAAGCCGCCGGATTCCTCGCCGCCGACGATGATCGGTTCGCTCTCCATGAGCGCGCCGATGTATTTGAAGCCGACGGGCGTCTCATGGACTTTCACGCCCAGCAATTCCGCCACGGCGTCCACTTGATGACTCGTCGGCACGGTGCGCACGACCGCGCCGGTCCAGCCGCGGTTCTTCTTCAAATGATACAACGCGAGCGCGAGAACTTGATTCGGCGTCAGCCACGTCCCGTCCTTGTCCACAATGCCAAAGCGGTCCGCGTCGCCGTCGAGGCCGAGGCCCATCTGCGCCTTGCCGCTGCGGACCAACTTGCTGACGGCTGCCATGCCATGCGCGTTTGGTTCGGGATGAATCCCGCCGAATAACGGATTTTTCTCATCGTGAAAACGCGTGACTTGCACGCCGTTTTTTTCCAGCAACGTGTCGAGATAGCCGCGCCCGGTGCCATACATCAGCTCCACGGCGATCTTCATCTTCGCCTTTTTAATGACGTCGAATTTGATGAACTTGTGGAGCGCCTTGAAATATTCCGGCTGCGGGTTGATTTCCTTGCAGGTGAATGTGCCGAATTGCGCCGCGTTAAACGTCCAATGCGCCGTCTGCAGCTTGACAATGTTTGCTTCGATCTGATTGGTCACTTCCGGCGTGGCTGGCGCGCCGTTGTAAGTGGAAAACTTCAGCCCCTGATACTCCGCCGGATTGTGGCTGGCGGTCATGTTGATGCCGCCGATCGCTTTCTTGTGGCGGATCGTGTGGGCGATGACCGGCGTGGGGGTTTCGCGATCACAGAGCAGCGGCTCGATACCGTTCGCCGCCAACACTTCGGCGGCGGCGAGGGAAAATTCCCGGCCCAGAAACCGTGCGTCGTGGCCAAGGATCAAAATCGGCTTGCGGCCAGACACGGCCGAGTCCGGCTTGCGGAGTTCAGCGTTCAAGTAATCCGCAATGCCCTGCGTGGCCACGCGGACATTCTCAAAAGTGAAATCGCGCGCAATGATCTCGCGCCAACCAGAGGTGCCGAATTTGATGGATGTCATAAAATGTAATTCAGGGTTTGGCCTGAGTATGCCGCCTCGTTCCAGTTGCTGATTAGCACCGTGGCTTCAGCCCGGTGGCGTGGGACTGCGACGAATGCAAAGCCGTTTTAACGGCTTTGGCGCGCGACATAAAACCGTTGAAACGGTTCGCCACGTTTAGTTGTTTTCTCCACCGGGCTAAAGCTGCGGTGTTAATCAGAACGGCCCTCAGCCTTTCCAGTCGAAAGCTTTTTTCTGCAACGCGTAAATGTAGCCCGCGAACAGGATGCCGAGGAACGAAATCATCGAGCCGAGGATGAGGTTGCGGGTGGCGTGTTCGGCCAACATATCGCGATACACGACGGCCCACGGATACATGAACACCACTTCGATATCGAACAGAATGAACAGCATCGCCACGAGATAGAATTTCACCGAGAAGCGCGAGGTGCCTTCGCCGATCGGATCCTTGCCGCATTCGTAGGGGGCGTCCTTGGCCTTGAAGGATTTGGCAAATTTGCCGAGCAGCACGGAGATCACCAGCGACCCGCCCGCGAAACCGACGGCGGCGGCCAGCAGAAACAAAACCGGGATGTATTGGGCGAACTGCGTTGGTTGCGAACTTTCCATTGGCGAAATACTAGAAACTACGGCGGAAAATTCAATGACGAAAACGGGCGTCGAGAAACTTCACCATCGCCGCCCCGAACGGCGCGAGGTCGCGCGGCGTGCGGCTGGAAATCAGATTGCCATCCACCACCACCGGTTCATTCACCCAGATGCCGCCGGCATTTTCCAAATCGTCCTTGATGCCCAGCGAGCCGGTGACGCGTTTGCCATTGAGAATTTTAGCCGAGATCGGAATCCAGCCGCCGTGGCAGATGAAGGCAACGAGTTTGCCTTGCTCAAAAAACTCACGCGTGAGCGACAACACCTTCGCGTCGCGACGCAACTTGTCCGGCATGAAACCACCGGGCACGAGCAGTCCGCAAAAATCGTGGCTCTTCGCGTCCTGCAACAGCAGATCCGACGCCGCGGGATAACCGTGTTTGCCGGCGTAGGTTTTGATTTCCGGCGCGGCGCATTTCAGCGTGTAGCCGGATTCCTCCAAACGCAGCTTGGGATACCAGAGTTCCAAGTCTTCATAAATGTCGTCGAGAAACGCGAGCACGGTTTTGTTTTGTTCCATGCCGGAGTTATTCTCGAAAACCGGCCGGGATACAAGCCTACAAGTCTTGCCAGCATCGCTCCGGCCGATGAGGTCGTTGTATTTTTCGATTCAAGTTCCTGCCGCCATTCGGTTAACGTCAGGCAACGAAAGCGAAGCATGCAGAATGCGGAAAGGTAAATATGAACAACCTCATCAAACTTGAAGCGGAACCGTTGGGCTGGAAAAAGTCTTTTCTGTGGTCGGCGCTGGCGGTGGCGTGTTTTCATCTCGCTTACACCTCGCTGAAATTTCCGGCGGCAGGGCTGTTTATTTTTGGCTATGCCTTGGGACTCGTCCAATTGACCAATCAATCCAGCGTTCGCCGGGCGTTTTATTTTGGGCTCGTCACGGCTTATCTCTGCTACGCGCCGCAACTGTTCTTCATGTGGCGCATCTTTGGTCCATTTGCGATTGTGCTCTGGCTGGTGCTGGCGTTTTGGGTCGGGCTGTTCGCGGCGATTGTTTGCGGCAGCCGCCGGCGCTGGGGACCCTCCAGAACCGCGTGGCTAATTCCAATCGTTTGGACGGGCATCGAATATTTCCGCAGCGAACTCTATTACTTGCGGTTTTCGTGGCTGAACATTGGCTTTGCGTTTCCGCTCCCAGTTTTTGGCATGTATGGCGTCGGCTTCCTGGCATTTGGAATAATTGTTGGGTTCTATTATTGGCGCGCGTTCAAGGTGACTTGGTTCGAAAGCATTTTGATTCTCGGAATTGTGTTGGCTCTGTTGGCTTTTTATCTTCCAACGCTCGCTAAATCCAAGTGGAAAACAACGCCGGTTACCCTCGTTGGCGTCCAAATGGAATTCCCGCCCGAGCACGTCCTCCCCAAAATCCTCGATCAAGCGCTGGCCAAAAATACCAACGCGCCCATTTTCGTCCTGAGCGAATACACTCTTGACGGCGGCGTTCCGGCGGCGCTGACAAACTGGTGTCGCGATCACGCGCGCTACCTCGTGGTCGGCGGCAAAGACGTCGTCACCAACGACGTTTATTTCAACACCGCCTTCGTCATTGGCACGAATGGCGAGATTGTCTTCAAACAGGTCAAGCTCGTGCCGATTCAATTTTTTCACGACGGCCTGCCCGCGCCAAAACAGGAAGTTTGGAATTCGCCCTGGGGCAAGATCGGCCTCTGCATCTGCTACGATTTGAGCTACACGCGCGTGACGGACGAACTGGTAAAGCAAGGCGCGCAACTCCTGATCGTCCCGACGATGGACGTGGCGGAATGGGGACGGCATCAACACGAACTGCACGCCCGCGTCGCGCCCGTCCGGGCGGCGGAATACGGCATCCCCATTTTCCGGCTGGCAAGTTCGGGCATTTCTCAAGCGGTGACCGGCGGCGGCAGCGTCGTGGCTCAAACGAAATTCGGCGGCAACGGTGATCTGTTGACCGCGCAACTCCGATTGCCCGCGCGCGGTTCAATTCCGCTGGACCGCGACCTTGCGCCATTTTGCGTTGCCATCACCGGCATCGTCACGACGGCGCTGCTTGTTTTGAGCTGGCGGGACAAGCGTGTGCGAAAGCACCGTTGAACCCGGCGCGCGTCGAAAGACAAACTGGCGTGCCAGCGGCTTATGCCCGGAATGAATCTCCCTCAACTAACCCTTAAGTGGCCGATGATTTGGCCGATAAAAAGGCATCTTGTCGCATAACAACCAACCCATCGCCGCCGCGGCGGTCCGCGAATTTCTCGTCCGGCATCTGGCGGAAGTGTTTTCCACGATGCTCACTTTGCCGGCGGTGCCGCTGGCTGAAATCTGCCCGGGCGACGCGCAAGAACGCGTCAGCGGGTCGGTGGGTTTCGTGGGTGAGACCGTGAGCGGCTCGGTGTATTTGCACGTCCCGGCTCCGCTGGCCGCCCAAATCGCCGGGGCCATGCTGGGCTTGCCGGCGGAAGAAGTCCCCGGCGATGCCGATGTCAATGACGTGCTGGGTGAGGTGACGAACATGCTCGCCGGCGGATTAAAATCGTGGTTGTGCGACGCGGGGGCTGCGTGCGCCCTGACCACGCCGGCCATCATTCGCGGCACTTCGTTTTACATCATGCCCAGTGAGGGTGTGATCAAAATAGAGTTTGGTTTTGCCAGCGGCGAACACAAGGGAATGGTGGAGACCCACATCAAATTCGCCTAGTCGCAGCGGCAAGCTCAGCGAGTCGTGGCGGTCAAGCCCAGCTTCACCGCTGGCAAAAGGGCCGCGAGAATTTCTTTCGGGCGGGATTTTTCTTTCGTCTTCGTCCATTTGCTCGTTCAATTCCCTGCGATGTCGCGCGAATACGTCCTGAAACCCTATCGGCCGGAGGTCAATCTCCAGATTGATTACGCGCAGGAACTCAATGCCCAGCAACTCGCCGCCGTCACCGCGCCGCCCGGCCCGGCACTCGTGATCGCCGGCGCGGGTTCCGGCAAGACCCGGACGCTTACTTATCGCGTGGCGTATCTGTTGGAACAAGGCATTCCCGCCGACCGCATTTTATTGCTCACCTTCACGAACAAGGCGGCCGGCGAAATGATGCGGCGCATTTCGGATTTGCTCGGACAAGAACTGCGCTCGCTCTGGGGCGGCACGTTTCACTCCATCGGCGCGCGGGTGTTGCGCCTGCACGCCGACGTGGTCGGCTACCAAAAAGATTTCACCATCCTCGACCGCGACGATGCTCAGGATTTGATCAAGGCTTGCGTGGCCGACGCCGGCATTGAAACCAAGGGCACGCATTTTCCCAAGCCGGCGGTGCTGAATGAAATTTTTTCGCTCACCGCCAACACGCACAAGACCACCGAGGAACTGGTGGACGGCCAGTTCAGTTATTTTTCGCAGTTCGCCGCGCAGATCGTCGATCTGGCCAAGCGCTACACGGCACGCAAACGCTCGACCAATGCGATGGACTTCGACGACCTGCTCGCGCTCTGGTTGAAACTGCTGCAGGACAATGCCGAGGTGCGTGAACACTATCAGCGCCGGTTTCAATTCATCCTGGTGGACGAGTATCAGGACACGAACAAGCTCCAGAGCGACTTGATTGATCTGCTGGCTGCGAAGCATCACAACGTCACGGTGGTGGGCGACGACGCGCAGAGCATCTACGCGTGGCGTGGCGCGAACTTCGCGAACATCTTGGAATTTCCCAAGCGCTATCCCGGCGCGAACGTTTTCAAGATCGAAACGAATTACCGTAGCACGCCGGAAATCCTCAACCTCGCCAACGCCGCCATCGCCGCGAACGTGAATCAGTTCGCCAAGGAACTCGCGCCGGCGCGCAAGTCCGGCGTGAAGCCCGCGCTGGTCGCGTGTCAGGATGCAGGGCAACAATCGGCTCTCATCGCGCAGCGGGTTTTGGAACTGCGCGAGGAAGGCGTCAACTTGAACCAGGTGGCCGTGCTGTATCGCTCGCATTTTCACGCGCTGGAGTTGCAACTCGAACTCACGCGGCAGCAGATTCCGTTTTCCATCACGAGCGGCATTCGCTTTTTCGAGCAGGCGCACATCAAGGACGCCACGGCTTATTTGAAGCTGGTCGCCAATCCGCGCGACGAAATTTCGTTCAAGCGGCTGGTGCAATTGCTCCCCGGCGTCGCCGCCAAAGGCGCGGATAAACTGTTTCATTATTTCTCCAAGCAGATGGCAGATGGCAGATCGGAGATGGGGAAAGAACAATCGTCAAGCAGTCTTCCCCAACTTCCGTCTCCTAACTCCCATCAGCTCGCGGCGGCCTTGCAGGCTTGCGCGAAAGCGGTTCCGAAAAAAGCCGCCGTCGCCTGGGCGCAGTTTGTCGCCACGATTTCGCAGCTTGAAGATCCCGCCGTTCGCAAGAGCGCTTCGAAAATGCTGCGGCTTGTGATGGACGCCGGCTACGACGATTACTTGAAGGAAACATACGCCAACTACGAGCGGCGGCTGGAGGAGTTGCAGCAACTCGCGGAGTTCGCGTTTCAATTCGGCAGCGTGGAGGAATTTCTCACGCAGCTCGCACTGCTCACGAACGTCGAAGCCGAGGACGGCAACGCCGCCAAGGACGATGCGGAGAAGCTCAAGCTCTCCACCATCCATCAGGCCAAGGGACTGGAGTTCGATGCGGTGTTCGTGATCATGTTGTGCGACGGCATGTTTCCCTCCACCCGCTCGATGGAAAGCAGCGAAGGCGAAGAGGAGGAACGGCGGTTGTTTTACGTCGCCGTGACGCGCGCGAAGAACGAACTCTACCTCACTTATCCGCTCATCCGCGGCGGCTTTGGCAATTCCGGCAGCGACATGTTTCAATCGCCTTCGCGTTTTCTCTCCGAGATTCCAAAACACCTGGTGAACGAATGGAATCTGCGCTAACCCGCCAGCGGCTGGCCGTAGTGCTTTAACGCCGACCTGAAATGTCAATCCAGAATGGGGCATTAATTCACTAGTCGCAGGCGGAAGTAGCGTTGTGTCGCCGCGCCAAAATCATTGGTGCTGGTCAGCGTGCCGCCGGAGCCAGTCACGGTACTGCCTTGTGGTATCCAAGCCGGGGCCGTTAGATCGTCTTTGTATTCTACTTGATAACTTTGACCGATTGCGCCTGGCCAACTGAGGAACAAATTGGTGCCGGAAGTCTCGATGTCTAGCGGGACGGGCAGGGGGACACTGGCGGAGAAACTGAGGTTGTCTATCCCCAGGCCCTGGGCTTTGCCGGTGGAATCCGTCATCTGCCAGACAAGCCACAACGCCGCGCCCGGCGGCCAATTGGTGATACTCTGGTTTAGGACGCTGAGATTAGTCTGGTTCAGCGGCGTAGTGCCATCCACGGCTACTCCGCCAGTCGCCGCCGGCACCGTGGGCAGGTTCACATTCAGCGCGGGAACATAGGCTGTTGCGTTGGTCGGGAAAGTATTCGTGCCGGTCGCGTCAATGAAATAATAGCACTTCAAAGTCTTGGCCAGGTTAGACTGCCGCCAGACTTCGCCGGTAACCTGCAGACTGATCCGCGTCAAGGTCGTGGTGGAGCCGTTGATAAACCGCGCGCCAAACGCGGTGCCTTTCGTGGAACTGGTGGCGAGCAGGCCGAGCGCGCGATTGGCACTGCTGGGCAGGCCGAAACTGATGTCGCCGCCGGTCGTCTGATCACCACTGGTTGCGCCGAATTGCGCCGACGAAACGCTCGCACCATACCAGCCGGCGAGTGCGGAGATGCCCAGCCCGCCGCTCTTGCCGCTGGCAATTACTGGAAAAGCGAAGTCGTAAGGATTGGCCAGCGAGTAGATCACACCATTGTTCGTTACGGGGTTATCGGCGTTCACTGATAGTGCTCCGGGATTAGGTAGCGAATCGAAGTTCTGGGTATAGACTAACCCCGGCTGCGTATAAGCGATAAAGGACGGTGGCGGCGTGGCGGTGCTGTTGTTGGCGCTGCCGGGCGTGGCCTGAAAAAATTCCTGGCGGCTGAAACTCTGGCCATCCGGGTAGGAGCCGTAGGTGTCATTGAGGTTGATGTTTTGGTAGTCCAGATAGTCGAGCACTTGCTGCTGACCATTGGTATAGACCAATCGGGTCAGCGCGAGCGAGCCGGTGTGACTGGGCAACGCAAAACTGGCGTGGAGTTCGTTGGTGGTTGAAAGGTTGGTCAGCGTATCGGCAAAGATGACTTTGAACTGGCCGGGGTTGATCGTGGCATTGGTCGGGAATGCCCACTGCAGTAAGTTGGTGTAGTTGTTTGCGAGATACAGGCCATTCAGTGAAATTGAATTTGTGCTGGGATTGTAGAGCTCGAGCCAGGGCGTGTGCTGGCCGGCCCGATTAGTGAGACCGTTAAGATTGTCGGCCTGCACTTCGTTGAGCCACAGCGAAGGGAAGAGTGTCAGCGATGCGGCGATACTGTTTGCCTGATCAGGCGTGGTGGCTGCCAGGATGGTTGTCGTTGGCGCGGGACTCACGGTCGCAAGAATGCCGGAACCCGACAGGCGCACGGTTAGCGGACCGCCGTTGGTGCTTTGCAAATACCAAAAACTCAAAGTATAGGTGGCATTCCCGGTCAAGGTGGGCGAGATCGTCTGCCAGATGGCGGTGCCTTGACTGCTGCCGCCGGCGGTGGCAACCAGATGCAGACTGGCATTGCCGGAATGTTTGACCAAGGTGCTCACGGCGGAGCCGGACAAGTTCGCGGAAACCGTCCAAGGGCCGGGAAAGGTGGTTTCGAATCCACCGTTCGTCAACGTATTCACGCCAGACTCCGCAACACTGCCGGCGACGAGTTTCAAGTCATCCAAGTAGATGTCGCCGGCGGACTGCAAATAGAGATACAACAGGGAAGACGACGCCGTGCCGGTGGCAGTGACATACACCCAGCGGGGCGCGATCGGCGTGTTGGGCAGCACGGCGCTCCAATTGCCGGCCCGCCAGTTGTCTTGATGCGAATCCACCAGTTGCAAGGCTGCGCCAGTGGCATTGGCGTTGGTGTTCCACGGCAACCGGTTTTCATATTTCACCTTCGCCACCGCGACATTGGTGCCCGGCGGTATCAGCGCGAGGGTCTCGCCATCCGGGGAAAGCGTGCCGCTGAACGTATCGAACACCGGATTGGTTGCGCCATAAGTGGCGGCGAAGGATACGCTGTTGGCCGCCAAGACCAGATAGTTCGTCGGGGCGATGGTCGCGCCCGCCGGAAAGGTGTAAGCCAAGCCCTGTAACTGCCAGCCCGACAAATCAAAGGTCGTGTTAGTCGAGTTATTATACAGTTCGACATACTGCGCGTTGTTGACCGCCGGTGCATACATGATTTCGTTGATGACCAACTGGCCGACCGGCGAAGCATTCGTGCCGCCATAGACGACACTCACATTGCCGCTGTCACCCGCAATCACCTGGCCACTGCGATCCACGCCGACTGCGTTGTAATTGTTCGTGCCATTTTGCAGCGGCACCGTGACGGCCCAAGTGGTCAAGCTCGTCCACGTCAGCGGGTACGCCACGCCATTGATCCAGACCGACGCCACATTCACCGGGGCAATGCCCGTCAGATACGCCAGATTATTACTGACCACCACGCTGGCATTCACCAAAAAACTCGTGGCGTTCACCGCCGCCAGTTGCGACGCGATGCTGCTTTGCGCCGAGGTGAGCCAAGGTTCGATGTTGGCGGTGGGATTTTCCACATTCAGGCCGTTGGCGGCAAAAGCGTTGTATTTGGCTTCGATCAAAGGCCCGCTGTTGGCGGTGTTGAGCGGCCCGTTGACGAGTTCCCCCAGCGCGCGCCAATACATGCGCAGGAAGGCAGGCGTGTTGTAGAGGTTGACGAGACCCTGATTCCCGCCGTCGTAGGCCAGCAGGTTTTGGCCCGGTCCCCAGGAGCCGCTGTTGCCAATGGAAATATTAAAATCAAACATCATCAGGGAATACTTCGTGCCCAGCGTGCCCATGTAGCCGTAGAGGTTCTGGCCGTTGGGCGCGCCGAAGGAATCCCAGTTGCCTGCGGCGTGATTGGCCGCAAAGACGCGCATCCAGTTTTCCATGTTCGCCACGTTTTCCATGTTCCCCACAAAGTTGGGCGAGTTAATGGAGTTGGCCGCATCCACCATGGAGAACACCGGGGTGAAGTCACTGGCCGAATCCGGCGTGCGGCGAATCTCCCAGCTATACCGGTAGCGCGCCGGCTTTTTCGCGCCGCCGGTGGTCGTGTAAGCATTCAGATTGCACCAGGAATTATTATTGAAGGAAATGGAGCTGCCCGAAGGGAACGGCCCGAATTCAAACCACGGTTGCATCTTGTAGAGATAGCCATCCGGGTCGTTCGGAAAGTGTTCTTTCACCACATCTGCACCGGGTGTCTGCGCATCTTCCATCAACGTGCCGCGGCGGTTGCCGTTGACATAGACCGCCACATAGCGACGGTTGAGCCACGGCACGCCGAGCGCCCGCAGAAAACCGTTGGCCAGTTGCTCGCGTTGAATGCTGGCATCATCGCCCGCGCCGTTGCCCGGCTGATGAATTTTATTGAACGAGGTTGCGCCCAGAAATTTGTCGTCGTCGTTAAAAATCCATTTGTAGTGGCACAGGTTGCCCACCGGCGTATCAAAGCCCTGGTGGTAGGGACTGCCGGCAAACCGCGCCTGCATGTTGTAAATGACGCGCCGGCCACAAACCATGGTGCCATCATTCATCTCGTTGCTTAAATCCGACAGGCTGGCCCAGCGGTTCACGTTGGCTTGCGTGAGCCAGAGATGGTAGGCGCCGAAACTCCCCCCGGGACTGCCATCGCCGAACATCACCAGACACTCGCGCGTCGGCGCATTGTCATTGAGCAATGCCGGAAAGCGTGTGGCGACCGAGTTGCTGTCCGTGGCGGAAAGGTAATAGGCCACCAGAGTATTGGCGGACTGCGCCGGAATGGTCGCGCTGTAAATGCCATCTCCGGCCACCAAATCACCCGCCGTGCCGTCATCCTTCATCAACACGGAAGTATATGTGACAGCCGGATCAATCCGGTAATAGAGGGTGAGAGTTTGCACGCCGTTGGGATCATGCACTTGAGCTGTGACCAATGCGGGTTGATTCGCCGCCGGCAGACTAGGCGAATGAGTGACCTGGTAGATCGCCGGACCACTATTGGTAACGAACTGACTGTTCGCCAGTCCAGGGGTGCCGAGATTGGTTGGAACGGGCAAAGGACCGGTCGCCTCTAGCCAGTTTCCGTTCAAGCGTAACAACGCTTCCGGCCAGCCATGCAGCCAGCGCGCCTTGAACCGCAACGTGGCGGTTTGGCCGGCGGCCAGGGCGTTGGTGTTCAGCGCCAGTTCACAGGAATTGACGCCGGTCCATAGCCGGTCGCTGCAACGGATGTGCAGGGAATGACCGCTGAGATAGCCCGTGTTTTCAAGGCTGGAACGTGTTTGACAACCTTGAAACGTCCAGCCATTCGTGCCGCTTTCAAACGTGGGGTTGATGACATAGTTGGTCGTGCCGGACTTGACTTCGAGATTGTCCACCAGACATTCGCCCGCATCCAGCAACCCAATTTGGGCATAACCAATCGAAGGATCGTAGTTGGCTCCGTTGTCGAGGATGGCGGTAGTTTCAATGTTGGTCCAGACCGACTTTTGCGTGTCATCACTGTCCGCCCAGTTGGCGGCGAGCCGGTGGTTCGCGCGCGGATCCTTCAACTCCAGGCTGCTGCCGCCGCCGCTAGACCATTGCCCCCAACGCCCGCCCGTGCCATAAGTCACCTGGTCTTCGCTGACTAGGATGACAGTGTTAGTGTTGAGCGTTTGCGGCATGGACAAGGTCACCTGCTCGCCGCTGTGCGCTAGTTTGCCGCCATAACTGCCAATGGTGTTTCCGCTGTTCAGGTTGGCATACTTGGCGAACAGATTGGCCGGGTTGCGCGCGACCACCAGATAAGCATTTGGCGCAATCGTGATACTGGGAAAAGTAAACGTGACGCCGGCGGTGAACTGCCAGCCCGCCAAGTTCACGGTGTTCGTGCCCTGGTTGTATAGCTCGATATATTGGTCATCATCGTTGCCGCTGATCGGGGCATACATCAATTCGTTGATGACAATGTCACCCGTCAAGATGGAACTGTTGTTCGTGCCCGGAGTGCGGCGGGTGAACGCATAAAACTCCTTGGCCCCGTCCGGCCAGCGGCCGTAGGAAACCCCATCCGCCTGCGCTCCGAATTGAACGGCGTCGAGGGTCCGACTGCGATCAGATTGGAGGAGATAGACTGTCCCGCCCGCGCCGTTGAGAGTAAAGCCTAGTTGCGGTTTCGTGAAAGATACCAATCCTCCCGGCCCGATCAGCGTGGTGGCAGGAATGACGAATTTGTTGGTCGCCGGGTCATCCGTCAAGATACAGCCCGAAACATCCACGCTGGTCAGGCTGTGATTATAAAGTTCGATGAACTGTGGCACGGCGGGACTTTCCGAATGCGGCAGGATTTCATTGATGACTACGGCGCGCAGCGGGCTGGGCCGGAACGATTCCATTTGTCCGGGCGAACCTCCCACTATATCGCTGATGTCCCACGCTTGTGCGTCACCTTCGCCGTAAGTTGGATTGGCCAGAACGATGGAATGACCCGAGCCGTCGGCGGCCACCGGCCAGGGATAGATGTTCGAGTAGGGAATGGTGAGCAGCACCGCGCCTTGCTCGTCCAGCAGTTGGAGCGTCTCTGCTTTTTTAAGACTGCCCGTATATGGCCCCATGACGTTGGTGATGCCATAAATACTCTGGATGTCAGCCGGCATCGCCGCCAAGACCAGATACCCGCCGCCGGGCAAAGTCGTCCCGGCGGGAAATTTGTAGCTCATGTCCGCACAGATAACCTGATAGCCGCTGAGGTCCTGAAACCAGGGATTGGAATTGTAGAGTTCGATGAACTCCAGATTTTTCCCGTCGGTGCGCGGCGCGGGCTTATACATGATTTCCGAAATTGCCACCGGGGCCGTGCGACTGCTCGGGCCGATGGCTTCGTGCGGATTGACCGTCGTGCCGATGAGGGCATTGGTCACGTTGGCATAGTCTCTGAACTGTGCCGTGGTGACTTGGGTTTGGCTGCGGCTGCTCACGGAGAATCCCAGGTATATCTGGCTCGGCATGGCAATTGTGTCGCTGCCGAGTTGGGTCCAAGTTTGCCCGTCATAACTGGCGTAGCCGATGAAGTTATTGCCGGAGCGTTGCAGCCGCAGCCAGGTGTTGGGGTAGTTCGCCGGAAAATTACCGCTCGAACTGGTGGTGTTACCCGTGGGATCGCGCCAGAGGAAGCTGGCGCCGTTCATCGTCGGCGTCGCCATCGTAGCGGCGAATCGGCTGCTGCTGGCCAAGGTTTCGCGCGCCATCAAACCGGCTTTGGCAAAAGCATCGGACAAGCCCAAGCCGGCCAGCCGGACACTCACATCAAAGTTGCCCGTGTAGAGTTGATAGGAGAAATTACCCTGATCCGAATTACCGCCGAAGTCACTGCCGGCGGCGGTGACGTTGAGGCCATTGCCCGCCACCGTCACGGTCGAAGGGGTTGTTGGATTGCCCAAGTCTTGTGGCGCATACGGCAGCGCCTGGAACGTCACCAGCGTATTGGTGGCAATGGTGTTCGGGGTCGTCGCCCGGTCGCGCACACTATTGATGACGAGTGAATAGTTCGAGCCGAAAACCAGCGGTGCGGTCGCCAATACCACGGTCAGGTTGTCGGCATTCAAGGAAGCGCCCGCCACTGCGAGGCCATTGGTGAAAACGTAGTTGGCCACATTCGTTGCGCTGGCGGCGGTAACCATTTTCGAATAGACGAGTTGGACGTTCGTGGTGCCGATGTTGAAGCTGCGCGTGACGACCGGGCGATTTGTCTCGGGAAATACCGCGAGCACGGCATTGGAACTAAGCGTGCTGAAGACTATACTAGTCACACTATTGGTCAGGGCGACGGAGAAGACTGCGCCGCTATCCGCCGGCAACGGGGCCGCCAGTTGATAGCTGGAGTTGGTCGCGCCGGCGATCGGGGTGCCATTGCGAAACCATTGGCAGGTTACTGGCCGGTGACCGGTATAGTTCACATTGAAAGTGGCGGGCTGTAGTTCGGTGACGCTGATATTCGGTGGTTGCACGGTGATTTTCACCGGCCCGGTCTGCGCCGAACTATTGGGGCCGAGTTGATAGTCCTGGGTTACTTCGGCGGCGGACAAGGCGGCGGAGTAGATGCGGAACTCATTGATCGAACCGTAGAAATAGGGATCATTGTATTGGGATCGGCCCAGCCAGTCGTTGACGGTGTTGCCTATCGCGGCGGGGGTGAAGGTGAAACTGTTGTTCTCACCCATCAATGCGCCATCGAGATATATCCTGGCCAATTGGGCGTTGCCGTCCTGGGTCCAGACCAGATGATGCTCCACGCCCAGCGAGGGCCGCGTGGCGAGGTCCAACACTTGTTCGCCGGAGCCAAGGTTGTAGGCTCCGCGCACACCGCCGAAACCGCTGGGCACGGACAGAAACATATAGCTGGTGCCGCTGCCTTGACCACCTTCACCGCCGGTGCTGTTGCCAAAATCCCACAGCCGCGCCCAGCCGCCGCCGCCGTTGTCGGTGAACCAGGCTTCCAATGTGACTGAGTTCAGATTGGTGAAGAGATTGTTCGGCAAATCCACATAGGCGCTGGAACCATTGAGCACGACGTTACTGTTGGCAATCGTTGCGCCGCCCGCGAGCGTCCCGTGCGCGACGCCTTCGGAGTCATTGGCGTTCGTGGTGAAACTATACCGATGCACGAGCGTCTGCGGCGGATCGGAAACATAAATGGTTTGTGACCCAGTAACTCCTGCGTAACTCGCGGTCACGGTGGCCACGCCGGGGCCGGTCGCCGTGATGCGTCCGGTGGAACTGACGGTGACGACGTTGGTGTTGTTTGAACTAAACACCACACCCGAGGCGAGCAGCAGATTCACATTGGTAACATTGGCAAAGTTACCGCTGACTGCGGCCGACTGAGTGGCACCTTGCATCATTGTAGTCGCGACCTGTAAGCCGATAGATTGTAGTGTCCCGGGATCGGTGACGAGTTTCCCGGGGCCGGCACTCAAGTCAACGGCGACTTGCAATGGACTTAGGGCACCATTGTAGATTCGGAAATCGCTGATGCTGCCTTTGAACAATGGATCCGGCCATTGCGAGCGGCCAATCCAATCGTTGGCGGTGTTGCCGAGGGAAGCGGGCGTCAGGGGCATATTCGGGTTGCTCGCCACCAAAACCCCGTTCACATAGAGCCAAGCGGTTTGCGCGGTGGCATCAGAAGCCCAGACAACGTGTTGCGGCACGCCGGTGGGGAGCGCGGTGCCGGACCACTCGACACTACCGGAACTGCTGGGCGTGGTATAATTCCCCAGCAAAGTCCCGGAACCGCTGCGCGGCGTCAGAAACATGTATTGCGTGCCGGAAGTGCCGGAGCCGAGCAGAAAGTCCTCGCCCCCGGAACTGTTGCCGAAATCGAAGATGCGCGCCCAAGTGCCGCTGCCGGTGTCCGTGACCCAGGCTTCAATGGTGACGGAAGTATAGCCGGTGACGATATTGTTCGGCAGGTTGACATAGGCGGTGGAGCCATTGAGCACCACGGCGCCGCTGGTGATGGTTGCCCCGCCGACCAGTTGGCCGTGAGCGCCGCCCACGGTATCGCTGGCGTCCACACTAAAAGGATAACGGTGAGTCAGGTCGGCGGCGGAACACGAAATGAGAGCAAGGGCCAGGCCGGCCCAGGCGGATACGACTTTGAGTTTCATTAACAGTTGGTTGACACGGAAAAATTGATTCGCGCTATGATGACACAGATGCAACTTGCCCGCAAATCGAGACGCCAGTTAATCTGCAAACTAATTTACTGCATGACCGGGTTGTGCAACGGGTGGGCGGCCGGGAAATGCTAAAGCAAACGAGGGGGATGTCAGGTGGCATAGAGTGGCCACAGGCTGCCGGCGCGCTTCCTTATTGCCGTGAAATGCTTTGGAAACAGAACCGCCGCCCGGATTTGCTCGCGCGCCTGCGCGAGGCGGTCCGTCGGCCGCCGAATTACTGGCTCGCTGATAAATTGGCGCAGCAGGAAGAAGAAATGGCGACGCAGCGGAATTCGAGCCGGTGTGGCGTTTGAATCCAAGCGATGTGAAAGTGCACTCCAGTCTCGGCAGGGCCCTTTGCAAACTGGGCCGCGCGATGAAGCGCTGGGGCAATTCGACGAGGTCTTGGGTTGCGCCTGGACCCGCCGAACCGGCAGGCGTTGGACTTCAAACCGAATGCTGGGAGCAGCGGATTGTTGCACCAATAAAAAGAGAGCCGCAGGTTTAATCTGCGGCTCTCGTGAGCTTTCAGTGTTCAAGCAGGCCTGGCCTGCGTCCGTTCGTTACGGGACTACGACCCGGAAGAACTGGGAAACATTGGTAGTTGTAATCGGGATGGTGGCCGGCGAGCTTAGCCCGACCGGTGTCCACACGGCCCCGGCCCCGAGGACAGGGCTCCATTCCAAGTGGCCTGCGCCCCAAGAGAGCACCAGACTGGTGCCTCCAGCCCCGACGCTGAAGCTGATCGAGGGAGGTGTCGAAATGTAGGCGGAATTGTAGTTGTCAAATTCCGCCGTGTTGAGGTAGAGCAACGGCCAGGCGCCAACTAAGTCATTGTGGTGCGCCGTGGAGGCAATGCCCACATACACCGTGTCGGGCAGGACCGTAGAGTCACCGTTGGTGGTCGTGTCGTAGGCGCCCATTTGAGTCCAACTCACGCCATCGGATGAGTAATAGCCGTTGATGAGGCAATGGACGGTGGTATCACCGTTGGTGACCGTCTGGCGAGTCAACCGCACCCAGGCGTTGGGATAAGTTGGCGGAACGGCCGAAGCGGGGACCCAATCCACGCTAGCCCCACCGCTGGCCGTGCGACCCACGCATTGAATCAGGTTCGCCCCGGTGCCATCAGCGGCGGCGCTCTGGAGGTTGTCGGCACTGAGCGGCGTATTGAAAATACTCCACTGGCGGCTGCCCGGATCAAGCGACTCGCGAATCATCAGGCCGCCCTTGGTCCAATTGGAGGCCTTGGTGATGCTCTTCTGGCGCACCACCACGTCGAAGTCACCCGTCCGCTGTTCGTAGAGGTAGTTGAACCCGTCCGCACCGTTCCAGATATCGCTGCCTTCGCACGAAACCAGGTAGGCGTTGGCCCCGAACACGTCAATGTAGCTGGCCACGACGGGGTCGTTGGCACCGCCGATGTCGGCGGAGTTGAGCACCGCTGGGGTGACGTTCATGGTGTGGCTGCCGGCCAGGGCCGGTCCACCGCCCAAGGCCTGCACGTTATTGACGGTCACGCTCAACGGCCAGGTAGGCGTGCCGTTGACGAGCAGCGTGACACTGCTGTAACTATTGCTGTTGACCAGAATGCTGGCGATGGTTAAACCGCCGCCCAGCACATAATTCGCCGGGTTCAGCAAGGGTGTCGGATCCATCGGGCTGCTGAAATGCAGCGTGACGCCCGGTTGGCCGGAGGAGCCACTGCTGGTGCCGTAGTTGGTGTAGTAGCCCGAGTGAACGAGGGTCGGCGGGGCCGAAGTGATGACGGTCAGCGTGGCCGGCGCGCTTTGAGCCCACAAGGCATTGCCTGAGCCATCGGCATAGCCCAGCGCCCGCATCTTGGCAACGATGACCGTGCCGTTGTCGCTCGGCAACACATTGGCGAGCGTCAGTGTGGAGGCGTTCGCGCCGGAAATCGGCTGGCCGTTCTTATACCATTGATAGAACAGGAAGTTGTTGAACTGCGTGCGCCAGTCGTGTTCGTTGCCCACGGGCACGGTCGAATCCGTCGCGCCTGCAGCGGTGAACGTAACGGTGCTGTAGCTATTGGTCGTGACGCTCTGCGGCGAATTCGTGACGGTTACATAAGTGCATTTCGGCACATAACAACTGATCTGGGTGCCCCGCATCGTGCTGAGCGAGCCCGTCGCCGGATCGGCGTCGCCGATCAGTTTTGCCGTCACGCAGCTATGGGTGCCGCCGGTGCCCTGACTGTGGACGATGGTCATGTAGTATTTCTGGCCTTGGAGGAGGTGGATGCCGGCTGCATACGGCGTCGTGCCCGTGGTCGGATCCACGAAGGTATCCGAACGGGTCTGGACGGCGTTGCCGTTGGATAAGCCCCAATTCAGCGGGCCGGTGGAGTAGCCGGTTTCCTGGGCAATCAAGCGCTTGTTGATCGCCGAATTGTCCGTGCTCAGGTAGAGCTCGGCCCCATCGTCCGAATTGCAGAAGAACACATAGTCGCCCGTGGTCGGCGGGATGAAGAAGCCGATCAACTCATCACTAAAGTTGTTCCCGAGCGACGGGTTGTCGATACTCGCCTCGAAGGCCGGCTCGGCCATCAGCCAGTCCGGATTGCCGGCCGTGCCGTCCCGGATAGAGTTGCGCGGCGGATTCAACCCATAGTAGGCGTGCAGGACGAAATTCGTTTCATACACGGGGCTACCGCTGATGTTGATGTGCACCGCGCTGCTACTGAGCCAGAGCGGATTCAGGCTGTTATCCACATACCCTAACGCCCGAATCTGGCAGACAAAGTTGGCCGTGCTGTCTTCCGGCGACACTGGCCCAAAGGTCAAGGTGCTGTTGTTGGCACCGGTGATCGGCGTTCCGTTGCGCGTCCACTGATACTCAATAAAGTTATTGGTCCATTGTGCGGACGGGTCAGTCTCGTCCCCGATGGCGCTCTTGGAGTCAGTCGCGCCTTTGGCGGTGAGTGTGGCCGTGCCGTTGAACGCGGCCATCACATTTGTAGGTGGCTGGCTGAAGCCCATCGAGAAGCAGCGTGACACATAGGTCTTGATAAGGCTGCCCTTCATCTGGCTATAAGTGCCGTTGACCGGGTCAGGATCGCTGATCAATTTGAAGGTGGCCTCGCAATTATTTCCGCCGCCGCCGTCCGAGTGGATAATGGCAACATAGTAAGGTTGGCCAGCGATCAAATGGATGCCGGCAGACCAAGGCGTGGAGCCGTCGGGGGCTTGCCATTGGTCAGACCGTTTCATCGAGGTCAAACTGCCATTGCCCCCAACCGCCTGCCACTGCCAGGGGTTGCTCCAACCAGTCTCCTGCGCCACCATGACCGCGTTGCTGGCGCTGGAATTGGTGCTGACATACAGGTCGCCGGGATCGTCGCTGTTAACGAAGAACACATAGTCGCCGGTGGTGGGCGGATAGAAGTAGGTGCTGAGCCGGCTGGTATAACCATTAGGAGCTTGCGCCTTGGAGTTACCTTCGAAAATAGGCTCGAAGATCGTGTAATTTGCGGGCGTGGAATAGGTGCTGTTCAGGGCATAATTGGTGGCGACACCCGAACTGTTGGTCTGCGCCAGGCGGAAGGAGGGCACGCCGGGGTTGGGCGAATACCAATATTCCATTTTGGCCCAGCCCGATTCCAGAACCGGCGCAGCCACGTTCAGAATGGCCGGCGGTGAACTGGTGATGGAAAGCTCGCTTTCCGCCGTGGAGGCCACCACGGTAAATCCAGCGCCACTGTCACCGGTAGTCACTGAGGCGATGGAGTAGGAACTGCTGGTCGCGCCGGGGATAAGCACGCCATCGCGATACCATTGGTATTTCAATGTCAACTCACTGTCGCTCGTCGCCTGGGCGGAGAACGTGCCGGCCAGGCCAAGCGTCGCCGTCGTATTGATCGGCTGCGTGACCCAAGAAATGGTAGTCGGCGGCCGGGTGACAAATGCGAGGCAATTGCTGGCGGCTTGCATCAAACTCGGCACGCCGTTGGTGAAGTTGGCGGACCAGTTGGGGTCGGCCATCATGGTCGCCGTCTGGTAAGTCACCGCAAAGTTGTCGCCACCGCCGCCATTGTAATGGACCAGCTCAATGAAGTAGGGCTGGCCGGCAGTGAGCGGGATGCCACTGGCATAAGGCACCGTGGCTCCGCCATCGGGCGACCATTGATCGGAACGCTTTTGGGATGTGACACTGGCGCCGCCGCCGATGCTCAGCCAGGAGTGTGTTCCGCTCCAGCCGCCCTCCTGGGCGATAATGGTTTTGTTGCCCATCGTGGCGTCAGTGCTCAGGAACAGGTCGGTGTCGTCATCGCAGGCTACGAAAAACGTATAACTATCGGTAGTGGGCGGGATAAACCAGCCACTCAAGCGGTTGACATAGTTGTTGCCGTAGTTACCCGGATCGTCCACCGCCGGCTCCAAGCCAATCCAACTGGCCGCGGGGACATTATTCTGGTTTGCCGCGCCGCGAGAGGTAGAGCCGCTGAACATCTCTTGTTTCAGGCCATTGGTGTAATAGATACCAGGCAATACGTGGATGTAGGCGTTGCCGCTGCTGGAGCTGATGGAATTATAGGGCGGAGCGAGCGTGGCGGTGCAGGAGTAGTTCGCACCGTCATCATTGTTATCCAGCAACCAAGTATAGTAGCCGTTGTTGGTGGCACCGGCAATGGGACTGCCGTTTTTATACCACTGGTAGTTGATCGGCACCAGTGATTGGGCTGGGAAGGCGTTGTTAGTGCAGACAAACGAAAGCGAGGCTTCGCAGCCGTAGGAGTTCGTGACGCCCGCTGCGATCGGCTTAACCGGCGCGACGATGGTCGGTGCCTGAGCGGGCGGGAACGTCGCCTGCAGGTTCGCGATGGTCGCATCGCCGAGTTGCGCGCTGCCATCGTTGTGCGCGGTCACGGCCAAGCCGACCGTCACCAGGTTGGGCCAAGCCGTGCCGAATTTGGTGCCGCCGCCGCCGACCACGTCAGTCTTGGCGGTGTCAATCGTGATGTATTTCCGCCAGTAATTGCCGTCGCTGCTGCGGTAAAGATCGAAGGCGCTGCCGTTGCGGGTGATCCGCAACCAATTGGCCGGGTAATCCGGATAGGGCGAGTTGCCGACCTGCAACCAGTCGGCTCCGCCACCTTTTGCCGTGCGGAACTGGTCCACGCCGCCGGCATTATTGCCAGCCAGAATCGGTGCCAGGGTATAGTTAGGCTGGTTGTCCATCATGGCAATGAACGCGTCATTGCCCTGGGGACCGACGCTCGGGTCGGACGGAGAAACCAGCAACTCTGCCTTGGTCCAGTAGTCGGGGCCGGAGAGTCCCTTGATCTGGATGGTAATATCCCAATTCGTCCCAGAGGCCCAAGCATAATAATAGTGGAATCGGGATGTGGCGTTCCAGATGTCGTCGCCGCCGCCGAAAATGTCCAAGGTGCCATTGCCGTTGTCAGTGACAGAGCCGGCGTGGGCGGGGCCGCCGACATCGGTGCTGAGCCATTGCTGCGGGATGGTCGTGGGCGGCGGGAAGCTGGGCGCGGTGCCGTAGGGCTGGACGGTGATATGCCCGTAGCCATTGCCCAAAATGTTGTTCGGATAGGCCGCCGCCAGTTCGGCGTAGGAATGGGAACCGGCCGACAGAGCCGTGCCGTTGATGGTAACGGCGCTGAAACAGTGGTTATGGTAGAGGACGAGCTGGCCGCCGTTGGCGATGGTCAGTGTGCCGGCGCTATTGAGGTCGTAGGCGATGCTCAACACCGCCTTGTTGTAACCACTGGCGACGGCCCAAGCCCCATTGGCGGCCGGGACGGTCCAATTGGGATCAATCGTAATGCTGTTGGTGCCGAGCGAGCCGTTGCCAGAGCCAAGCAGATAGCCGGATTTGACGATACACTGGCCGGAGAAGGTATTGTTGGCACCCGAAATCTCCACCACGTTGATCAAGCCCCCGTTGATCATCGCCAAGTTGCCAGTGCCAATGAGTTTGCCCGTTATGTTCAAGCCACGGTTGTCCGCCGCCGCGCCAGAGGTGCCGGGAAAGATATAGGATTGCTGTCTCACCTCAATGATGCCATCAAGCCAATACTTGCCGTCGTCGCCGAGGTTGAGGCCGCCGCCATTGAGGATCAGGCCGGGTTGGCCGCCGCCGGGACCCGGAAAATTCAGAACCGCGCCGGATTGCTTCATCCGAATATCGCTGTTCGTGTCCAACATCAGGGAATCGCCCGGAAAGGTCTGCACCCCGGGAGTGGCGGGATTGCGTGTGCGCGTGTCACCTCCGTTTTGGAGGGTGCTACCGTTCGAGATCAACTCGTAAGTATTGCCGGCCGTCGGCGGCCCGACGAGGGTTCCGCTCCCATCGGCATTGGGCGACCAATAATTGCCGAGCCAACTATTGCCGGCACCGACGCTTGTTTTGCTCGTATAGTTCGCTGCTCCGCTAGACAACGGGAGGCAAAGCGCGACGCCGCAGGCGAGGCCGAGGGCGAGCGAAGCCCACGCGGTTCGCCAGCTTTGTGGTCGTGGTTTGAGTTTGCCTGAACTGGAGGTGCTCTCCGGACACCGCGTTTGATCCATGGAGGTGGATGGTTTCATAATAATCTACTTCTGAGGGTTTGACTGGCAGTTGTTGTTATTATTTCGGTCGGACCCAATGGTTTCCTCGCATTTTTAGACACCCGCTGGTTCTTATGCCCTAAAGGACTACTCAAACCAACAATTGTCGTTTTGCGCAGAGCCATGGATTCGTCAATACCCTTGCATGGTGCCATCGCGCCGTGAGTAAGCAGATGAATTGAAATCATCACTTGCCGCTCGATTGCGGTAGGCATTTGAAAGGGATCAGAGATACAACAACAAGTCTTAAGGTGTTTGACAAGTAAAATGTTACGAAAACGTCACAATTGGGTGCATCTCGACATTGTCGTTGGTTGGGAGGGAAGCTGCGCGGCGGCGTCCCCCGCCTTTCAGCGCAGCGAGGGCGGAAGAAATGTGGCCAGACTCGCGCCTCGCCGGGCGTTGCCGCCGCCGGACGCTGTCCTTTATTTTGGCCCGAACCGGCGGGCGTCTGCCAAAACCGGCAATAATTACCCACCGGCGGCGGATTTTGCTTAAAACGCTTCAAATCAAGGGCTAAAGGCAGCGCCGGCGCTTGTCGAAGCCACCTACGGAAATCCACAGTGACCTCCGAAAGCGTTCGGAGGCACCTGTGGAAAGTCAGTAGGGCCTTCGCAAGCGTTGGAAGCGACCTGGGAAAATCCATAACGACCTCCGAAGTCTTTCGAAGGCACCTGTGGAAATATACAGTGACCTTCGCAAGCGTTGGAAGGCACCCAGCAAAATCCACTACGACCTCCCAACGCGTTGGCGGGCACCCGGGAAAATCCACAGCCGCTGGCGGAAGCGTTCGGCCCAGCCGGCGCTGAAACCGCGTTGGCCAATTTTGAACCTGAATGCCGCAGTTGGAACCGCGAGATACGCGAAATACGCGAACGGACTAAGCCTGTGCGAGCCGGGACCGCTCATCCAGGGCGCATCTTGACACAGTTCTTGGTGGGTAGGGACGCGCCGGGTGCGGCGGTTGCATCCCCAGAACTGGTGATGTTGGCAGGTTCCTGTTTAAAGTAATTTCAACTGACGCCACACCCAAATCGCCCGCCCAGAAGGAACCGATTCCCTGCGAGTCGGATTTTTTTATCTGCTGGATTGGGGGTGGATTGTTCGCAACCCAAAAAACCAACATGAAAACCGCCTGTCTCCGCCGCCTCCGCCAGCTCGCCCCGTTGTCTTTATTGCATAATTTCATCCGCCCACGCACCCGGCGGCAGCTGGCCAGCCTGCTGTTGCTGGCGGGCGCGTGGAATACTCCCGCAGCCAACGTGACCAAACTGGACACCACTTCGATGGCCGCCACCACCGCCAACTGGAGTGCGGCACCGGCGGCGACGGACGTGGGCGAGTTTGCGGCCACCCCCGCGGCGGCCACCTTGGCGGCGCTGACGCTGGGCGGCGCAAACCTGACGCTGGGTGGACTGCTGCTGGATAACAACATGACTGGCCCGCTGACGATTGCCAGCGGCAACACGCTGACGCTGGGCACTGCGGGCATTAACATGACGGCGGCAAATCAGAACGCGACGATCAATTGCACGTTTGCACCCGGTGGAACCCAGACCTGGAATGTTCAATCCGGTCGCACCTTGACGTTTGGTTCGGGTATCACCGCCTCGGGCTCCACCACCTATAGTTTGACCATCAATAACGGCTATACTGGCACAGTCACTTTGGGCAACTACACCGAGAATTTTAGCAATGATGGTTATCTGTTGGCCTTGCTCGGCGGCACCGTTAATTTGGGGAGCCTCACCACCGCGCGCACGACCAGTTTCACGACGGCGCCAACGGCGACGGCACCCGTCAATGCTTCGTCCTCGGGTGGCATCTATGTCAATGGGGCGACCGTATCGGCGACTTCGATTACCATTGGCGTCGGCACCAAGGCCAATTCGTCTTCCAGCCTGCTGGTGGCTGCCGGCAGCCTGACCACGAGCGGCGCGTTGGTGGTGGGCAAGAACATTGGCTCCAGCCGCTGGAATCCCTGTCAGGTGTCCGGTGGCGCCTTGACGGTGACTGACACTGCGGTTGGCTTGCAATTGAGTCCGAACAATGGCGTCGCCAACTTTGCTGAATTTTACGTCAGTGGCGGCACGGCGACGGTCGGGAAAATATCTTACGGTGCGAGCGGCGACACGCTCGGCGGAACGGGTTGGGTGATTGTCAAAGGCAGCGGAAGTTTATATGTTGGCAGTGGCGGCATCGCGCTGGTCGGTGGCGGTTCGTATGTTGCGAATTGTTCCTTGTATAGCGGTTTGCTCGGCGCGAGTGCTGATTGGTCCAGTTCAGTCGCCATGCAGTTGAGTGGTCCGGTGGGCACGCCGTTCACCATCCAAGCGGCCGATGCGTCGGCAGTCGCGCACAACATCAGCTTGAACGGCATCATTTCCGGGGTGGGTTCGCTGACCAAAACCGGGGCCGGCACGCTCACTTTGGGCGGCGCGAATTCCTACGCGGGCGACACCACGATCAGCGCGGGCGTGTTGAAACTCGGCGCAGCCGGCGCGATTCCCGACGGCGCGGGCAAAGGCAATCTGGCCGTCAGCGGCACGTTTGATTTGAATTCGTTCAGCGAAACCATCAATGGTCTGACCGGCGCGGGGAGCGTGGATAATTCGGCAGCCGGCACACCGACCTTGTCCGTGGGCGCGAATGATCAAACCAGTGCTTTTGGCGGAGCGGTGGCAAATAGTGCGGGCGCGCTGGCGGTGGCCAAGATTGGCCTTGGCAGTGTCAGCCTCACCGGTGCCAACACTTACAACGGCGACACCACGGTCAGCGGCGGCACGCTGCTGCTCGGCTCGCAACCCGGCAGCACGAACTTCACCGTCGCTGCCAGCACCACGCTGGACGTCTCCACTTTCGGCGGCGGATTAATTCTGGGTTCCGGCCAGTTGCTCGGCGGCAGCGGCACGGTCACGGGCGCGGTGACGGTCGCGAGCGGTGGCCTGCTTCGTCCCGGCGGTGCCGGCAGCGCGGGCACGTTGTCGCTGGCCAACAGCCTGACGGTGACGGGCGCGACCAACCTCTTTGACCTCGGCAACGTCAACACCGAGGGCGCAAACGTGAATGATGAAGTCCTCGTCGCCGGTAACCTTGCGTTGGGCGGCAACAATTACATCGTCCTCAACTTGCTGAACGGCAGCCTCGCCAACGGCACCTACAAGCTCATCAAATATGCCGGCACGCTCACCGGCGACACGAACAATCTCACGCTCGTCGGTTTCACTTCCGGCACGGGTCAGACGGCGACCTTAAGCACGAACATTCCCGGCGAAATTGATCTCGTCGTCACGGCGCCCAGCGGTAGCGCGAATCTCACTTGGGCGGGCGACGGTGCGAATAATTTCTGGGACAACGGCACCAGCTCGAATTTTCTCAATGGCGTGGCCGTCGCCGTGTTCAACACGAATGACATCGTCACGTTCAACGACGCTTCGACCAACCAGACCGTGAATTTGGCGGGCAGTTTGATCCCGCAAGCCGTGACGGTGAATGCCACGAACAATTACGTGTTCAGCGGCACCGGCAAATTGACGTCCACCGCGAGTCTCACCAAGACCAACACCGGCACGTTGACGGTGCTCACGACGAATGATTTCTCCGGCTCCGTCAACATTGACGCCGGCACGGTGCAGGTCGGCAATGGCACCACCTCCGGCAGCCTCGGCGTCGGCGTCGTGGCCAACAATTCCGCGCTGATTTACAATTTGCCCGACGACAACACCGTGGCCAATAACATCAGCGGCACGGGCACCTTGACGAAACAATCCGGCGACACGTTGACTCTCAGCGGCGCAAACACTTTCTCAGGCAATGTGCTCGTCCAGACCGGCACGTTGAAACTCGGCAGCGCCACCGCGCTCGGCACGACGGCGGGCCTCACGGTCGTTGCCAATGGCGCGACGCTCGACCTGAACGGTCAGACGATCGGTGGCGAACTCACGACCATCACCGGCACGGGCATCGGCGGCAACGGCGCGCTTGTCAATAACAGCGGCAGCGCGAACCACGGCGGCGTCGCCATGCTCGCAGCCGATTCCACGATTGGCGGCAGTGGCAACACGACCCTGAGCGGCACGGTCGGCGGCGGTTTCAATCTGACCAAAGCGGGCAGCGGCACGCTGGTCATCACCGGCGCGAACACCAACACCGGCAAAACCATTATCACCGGCGGCACGGTGAGCGTGAATGCCGATGCGAAACTTGGCACCGCGCCGGTTGCCACCGTGGCCGATCAGGTCACGATCAATGGCGGCACGCTCGCCACCACGGCGACGTTCACTGGCGCAGCGACACGCGACATCACCATCGGCGCGAGCGGCGGCACGATTGATGTGGCCTCAGGAACCACCTTCACCTACGGCGACATCATTCAAGGCGCGGGCACGTTGACGAAGAATGGCGCGGGCACACTTGAACTGACGCAGAACGGCATTGATCACACCTATGGCGGCTTGGTTCTCAACGCCGGCACGATGGCGATCAACAAGAGCAGCGGCCTCGGTGTTGGCACGGTTTTGCTGAACGGCGGCACGATCAAGACCGACACGACAGCCGCGCGTGCGCCCGGCAACAATGTCACTCTCAATGGTGGCGTCACGCTCGGCGCATCCGGCGCTGGGCCGTTGACCTTTGGCGGCAACTGGACCATTACGACCGCATCGCCGACGCTGACGATAGACACGACGGCGACGACGATCAACGGCGTCATTGGCCAGGACATCGCCGGTCGCGCGTTCACCAAGGCCGGCTCCGGAGCGCTCACGCTGACGGCCACGAACACGTTCAGCGGTGGCATCACACTGAGCGCGGGCGCGCTCGTCGTCAGCAATAATAATGCGCTCGGCGCGGGCACGCTCTCGCGCAGTGGCGGCGTGGTGCAACTGACCGACGGCGTCGTCGTCAATAATACGTGGCAGCAAACCTCCACTGACACCACCGATTCCCAACTGGACGTGCCCGGCACCGGTGCCTTTGCGACTTGGACCGGACCGATCAACTGTCCCAACGCTGATCAATTTCGTTGCGCTGGAACGGGCGGCACCTTGACCATCAGCAACAGTGCGATGGGGCTGGGCACTTCCATCTTTGTCGTTTCACGCGGCACGGTGAACTTTGCAGGCACGACCGCTTTGTTCGCCGGCTCCGGCTTGTTGGAACGTCCGAATGCCACTGGCGTCAACAGCAGCATGACGTTGAAAGACAGTGCTAGCATGAGCTTCGGCACGTCCGCCTCACTTGGCGGTGGCAAAGCCTCCGGCACCATGGCGCTGACACTGCAGGACAATGCGGCCATCACCTGCGGCACTTCCTTTGACCTGGATGGTTCCACCACCACCGGTGCGGGCGCGGCCAGCACGTTCAACCTCAACGGCGGCACGTTGACGGTGAACAGCGTCGCGATGTCCCTCGCCGGCGGCACAGCGACGCTTAATTTGAACGGTGGCGTCTTGAAGGCGAATGCGGCCAACGCTTCGTTCTTTCCCGCGTTCGCCGGCCTCACCGCGAAAGTTTCCACCGGCGGCGCGAAGATCAATGACAACGGTTTCGCCATCACCGTCGCGCAACCACTCACACATGACGCGGGCTTGGGCAGCACGCCCGACGGCGGCTTGCTCAAACAAGGCGCTGGCACGGTGACGCTGGCGGGCGCGAATAATTACACGGGCAGCACGACGGTCTCCGCGGGCACGCTGGCGCTGAATGGCATCGGTTCCATTGCCAACAGCGCCGTGATTGCGCTTCCCGCGGGTGCTGCCACGTTGGATGTTTCTGCTGTGTCGGGTGGCTTCACACTCGCTGCGGGCCAAGCGATCAGCGGCATCGGCACCGTGGCGGGTGCAGCCTCGACTGCTGCCGGTGCGGTGATCGCCGCGGGCAACGCCAACGTCGGCACCTTGAGTTTCAACAGCGCGCTTACGTTGAATGCGCTTTCGACAAACACCTTTGCCGTGACGACAACCGGCGGCGCGAGCAACAAAGTCGCCGTGGCGGGCCTGCTCACGCCGAACGCCAGCGTGGTGCAGGTTACTTCCGGCACGCCGCTGTTGCCCGGCACCAACACCTTGTTCACTTACGGCACGGTCGGCGGCTCGTTTAGTCCGGCCATCGTGTTTGACGTGGCCCCGGTTCACGCGGCGGCGCTGGTGGACGACGCGGCGGGTCACATTAATTTGGTCGTGCCCAATCAACCGCCGACGGCCGGCAACACCAACTATGCGCGCAGCGCCGGCATCGCCTCCGTGAAAATCAGCATCGCCGACCTCCTCGCTGCGAATGTCGCGGACGCCGACGGCGACGCGGTGACGTTGACCGGCGTGGGCGTGAGCACCAATGGCGCGACGCCGACCACCAGCGGTGGTTTCATTTTCTACAGCAACCCCAACTCGGTGGACGACCAGTTTACTTACACGGTTAGCGATGCTTACGGTGCCACCGCCACCGGCACGGTGACGATCTCGGTTGTTGCCACGCCAGTTTCTGGCCAGATGACTGGTAGCATTGCGGTCTCGGGCGGCACGGCGGCGCTGAGTTTTCAAGCCATTCCCGGTTACAACTACGTGATCGAACGGACGGTCAGTCTCGCGCCCGAAGCCTGGGTGCCGATCTCCACGAACACCGCAGCCAGCAATGGTTCCATCAGCGCCAGCGATACCTTCAGCGATTTGGCCGGGCCGCCCGCCTCCGCTTACTATCGCCTCAAATGGCAGCCATAATTTAGGCGGATAATCGTCATTCATCCGGCTGTTCGCCGCGCGTGGACCGCCGTTTCGGTGAGTCCGCGATAGGCGGGTTTTTTATTTCGCGCCGCCGCGCAAATGCTGTTACAAGTCAGATGATGAGTTCAGTAGCTGACAAACGTATTTCTGAAAAATGTCTCGCGCGCTCGGTGGCCGATACGCTGGCGGAGGAACCGACGCTGGAAGCGGTGACCATTGACGCCACGCGGAAAAAAATTTCTGTCGCCACGCTCGGGCGCACTGATGTCGAGCAACTGACCCGGCGGCTCACCGAAAAACTCCAGTCGGCGCAAAAATCCGCCCCCGCCCGCAGTTGTTCGCTGCTGAGTGGCCAGCAGGATTGCGGCCAGTGCGCCGCGCCGCTCTCCGAGGCGGAGCGCAAACAGTTCACCATCCAGCGCACGGGCGACGCCACCACCATTGCCCGCGTCACCTGCCCGACCGCCCCGAAATTCTGGCGCTGGCGCGACCTGCCATTTCCGCACATCGAGCCGCGAACCATCGAGATTCCCGAGCCCGATCACGACGATCATCACACCGACGAGTGGAAGCTCCAGCTCGTCGCGGCAATTCTCTGCGGTGGGTGCGGTCTGCTGGCAGCCTTCGTATTGCCGGTTCAATTCAAAGTCGCCGCATTCATCGCCGCTTACATCGCCGGTGGATTTTATCCCGCCGAAGAAGTCTGGGAACGCTTGCAGAAACGAGTGCTGGACGTGCATTTTCTCATGCTCGCTGTGGCCGTCGGAGCCGCGTGCATCGGTGCGTGGGCGGAAGGCGCGACGTTGCTGTTCCTGTTTTCGTTCTCAGGCGCACTGGAGCATTACGCGCTGGGCCGGACACAAAAGGAAATCCGCTCGCTCTTCCGCGACGCACCGAAAACCGCGACCGCGCTGGATGCCAATGGCAACGAAAGCGAAGTGCCCGTCGAGAGCATTCAGGCTGGCGCGCGACTGCTCATCAAGCCCGGCGCACAATTTCCCGTGGACGCGGAAATCTCCAAGGGCAAAACCGCAGCAGACGAATCCAATCTCACCGGCGAAGCCGCGCCCGTGGAAAAGGCCGTTGGCGACACCGCATTGGCCGGCACGATCAATCTTTGGGGCGCAGTGGAAGTGCTCGTCACCAAACCCGCCGCTGAGAGTTCGCTGCAAAAAATCATCACGCTCATCCATGAAGCGCAGCAACGCAAAGCCCCCGCGCAGCAGTTTGCCGACAAGTTCAGCACCTATTACACTTACGGCGTGTTGGGCTTGTCGCTCGCGATGTTTTTCGTGTGGCGGTATGCGTTTAGTTTCCCCGCGTTCACTTCCACGGCAGAAGTTCACAGCGCATTCTATCGCACCATGACGCTGCTGGTCGTCTCGTCGCCGTGCGCACTGGTGCTCTCCATTCCCTCGGCGGTGCTGGCGGCCATCGCGTGGGCCGCGCGGCACGGCATTCTCTTTCGCGGCGGTGCCGCCGTGGAGAAGCTCGCCGACATCAACGTGGTGTGCCTCGACAAAACCGGCACGCTCACCACCGGTGAACTGCGCGTGGAAAAAATTGAGAGCTTTCCGCCCGGACGCGAGAGCGAGATCGCGCAACTCGCCTACTCGCTGGAAAAATTGTCCACGCATCCGCTCGCCCGCGCCATCACGCGCTACGGCAAGCAACAGGCGCTGGCAGTCATTGATTTTCCGCACTATGAATCCGTTACCGGCGAAGGTCTGAAGGCGCAGCGCGACGGCCAGGAAATTTTTCTCGGCAAACGCGAGTGGGTTGAAAATCAGGCGGAGCGGCAGCGCAGCCCAAACTATCTCGACACCAAGACTGAAGCTGGCACGTCCGAGGTCTGGGTGGCGCAGGGCGAATTGCTGGGCCGCATTATTTTGCGGGACGACATCCGCCCGCAGGCCGCGCAGGTCATTGACGAACTGCGCCACGCCGGCTTGCGCAGCGTGGTGCTGACCGGCGACAACAAAGCCGCCGGCGAACATCTCCGCACCGAATTGAAACTGGACGACGTTCGCGCCGGCTTGAAGCCCGACGACAAAGTTGCCGCCATCCGTGAACTCAGCGGGCAGGGGAAGAAGGTCGCGATGATCGGCGACGGTGTGAACGACGCCCCGAGCCTGGCGGCCGCGCACATCGGCGTGGCCATGGGCGCCCGCGGTTCCGACGCCGCGCTCGAACAGGCCGACGTGGTGCTGATGCACGACCGCCTGGAGAATTTCCTCGCCGCCTTCCGCCTCAGCCAGCGTGCACGCCGGATCATCAAACAAAACCTCTTCATCTCGCTCGGCACCGTCGTGGTGCTGGTCACGTTCGCGATGTTCGGCAAAATCCCGCTGACGCTCGGCGTGGTCGGCCACGAAGGCAGCACGGTCATCGTGGTGATGAACAGCTTGCGATTGCTGTTTGGAAAAAGCACCAAGCGCTAAACCGAAGATCCAAATCCCAAGCTCCAATCTACGCACGGTCGCCCGCAGTGAGCATTTCACTTTCTGGCAGCGTCTCATTAGCACCGGGCTTCAGCCCGGTGCGGCGGGCACGGCGAGGGCCAAAGCCGTTTCAACGGCTTGTCCCGGAACCTGCGCGGTGGCGGCGCGGCAAACGGTTGAAACCGTTTTGACTCATGCCCGCAGCCATCACCCGGCTGAAGCCGGGTGCTAATGAGGCCAGATGTAGTTGCAAGAAATTGAGAAGCACTGCATCACGCAGTTCGGGTTTTGGAGCTTGGATTTTCTCTGGAGCTTGGAAGTTGGTGCTTGTTCACATTGCCTCCCAAAAAATCCGTGTCCATCCGCGTCCATCCGTGGTTATATTTTCCGCATGAAATCTGAATTCATGCGCGCCGCCATCCGGCTCTCGCTTGCCAAGATGCGGGCCAATTGCGGCGGGCCGTTCGGTGCCGTGGTGGTGCGGCGTGGCCAGATCGTCGGGCGCGGCTGGAATCAGGTGACGTCCACCAACGACCCGACCGCCCATGCCGAAGTGACCGCCATCCGCGACGCGTGCCGGCGGCTGAAGACGTTTCAGCTCGACGACTGCGAACTCTACACCAGTTGCGAGCCGTGTCCGATGTGCCTAGCGGCAATCTACTGGGCGCGGTTTCAGAAAGTCTATTACGCCAACACGCGCAAAGATGCCGCGGCCATTGCTTTTGATGATGATTTGATCTACCGCGAAGTGGCCAAGCCCATTGCCAAGCGCCTCATTCCGATGAAACAACTGCTGCGCCCGGAGGCGCTGAAAGTGTTTGGGGAGTGGAAAACCAAGGCCGACAAAATCCGCTACTGAAATTTGCAGGCGATCTGGTATTAGGCGTTGCGGTCATTGCAGTAAGCGCTCCAACACTCCGAAGTCCTGCTCGCGGATGTTGCGGCGGCAGCTCTTCGGGTGCAGGTAAACTCCGAATGCCAGCGTAGAGTGCGTCGGCGTGCTCGGATGCAGCTCGACGAATGCAGGGTTGCCGATGGGCTGATGCGCGGCGCGTAATAGTGCAGTGGCTAAACCAATTATCGCCTCGCGCGACAGCGACAGGTCAACGATGCTGTCCCGACTCGAATACCACTGACCTCCTACTCCAACACGCAACTGCAAGCTGTTCCGTTCGGACTCGGAGTAGGTTTCGGATGAGTCCTGGTCGTCCAATGCGATTGTGATGTTATTACTCATAAGCGCGTAGCGACGCCTAAAGATTAGGTCAGCCAACTTGGTTTGCAGCCTATCAGATTCATGGTGCCAACTGTATTCTTAAAGCAAAATACTGTCCAGCATGCTTGCGTTTGAAAATGAGCAACGAGCACGCACCGGAAAAGGCGGCAATCATCCCTCGCGCTGGGTTGTGGCCAATCCCAAAGGAAAGTTGAGAGACCAGTTCTAGCGAATTAGCCCGGTTCAAGCATTCGTCGCCGCTCCCGGTGAACCTGACACGATTTGAGCAATGGCTTTTCTGCATCCGCACCAAGTGCCGGCAAAAGTCAGTTGCTTAAACCGCCGGTCTGAATCACAGTGGCGGCATGAATCCTGAAACCTTCAAGGCCAGTCGCTGGACGCGGGGAAACCATCTGTTCCCCACGGTCATCGAGGTGACGGATCGGGCGGTCATCCGCCACAAACGGTCGTGGTTCAGCAAGGACGAGATCAGCATCAGCATTGGCAAAGTCGCGTCGGTCCACATCAAGACGGGCATCTGGTGGTCGGACATTTTGATCGAATCCAGCGGCGGCACGGACCCGTTCGCCAGCCACGGTCACACCAAAAAAGATGCGCAACGCATCCGCGCCCTCGTGGAGGAAGCCCAGGGAATTACGAGCGAGCCGGAGAAATTGAAGCTGCCCTGAGCCGGAGCGCCGAGCAGCGTCTCGGCGAGTTGCGCAGGTGGCGGGGTAACTGGCCGAGACGGTGCTCGGCGCTCCAATCCGGTTCATGGAAAGGGAGAAAGCGCACGCCCTGACAAAACCGCCGCACCGCCGTGCCGAATTATTTCGCCGCGAGCGCCGCTTCGATGGCGGCGATGACTTCGGGCGAGTCGGGTGTCACTTTGGATTCAAAGCGCTGGATGATTTTGCCATCTTTGCCGATGAGAAACTTGGTGAAGTTCCATTTGATGTTGCCGGGGAAGGGTGCGTCTTTGCCTGCGAGTTGCTCGTAAAGCGGATGGCGGTTCGCGCCGTTCACTTCGATCTTGTCGAACAGCGGGAAGGTGACGGAGAACTTGCTGGTGCAGAATTGTTTGATCTCCTCGTTGCTGCCGGGTTCTTGCGCGCCGAACTGGTTGCAGGGAAAGCCGAGAATGGCGAAGCCCTTGTCGGCGTATTTCGTGTAGGTGGCTTCGAGGGCCGCGTATTGCTTGGTGTAGCCGCAATGGGAGGCGACGTTGACGATGAGCGTCACCTTGCCTTTGTAGGCGCTGAGGTCGGCGGTTTTGCCGTCAATATCTTTGACCGAAAGGTCGTAGATGGACGCGGAATGGGCAGCGAGCGTGGTCATAAAGGCAGTGGCTAAAGATAGCGCATAAGTTTTCATGCACGTCAAAGTAACTGGAACTGGTGGCTTGTCAAATGGTAGCAGCGGGCCAGTTAGCATCGAGCCGGATACCGCCCTGCGAACGGAACTCAAGCGGAGCGCGGCTGGGTCGCCGTCCAGCCGCCGCCACTTCGCAACGAGGGATGGTTGATATTGGCCAGAGGCCTGCGGGCTTGGCGAACTACGGCGGTTGGTCGAGGGCGACACAGCGGTATCTCCGGGGCGTGGTGCGGAGGCGCCCGGGGAAAGCGGCCGAAAACTCAAGTTGCTTTCAGCTTGCGGCAATCGCTTGTCGTCCGGTTTTGTTTTTGCCAAGCTCTCGCCATGCTTGAAAATTCCATCCGCCGCACGCCGCGTCCGCAGGACTTGATCGGCATGTCCACCCAGGAATTGCGCGACACGTTTCAGATTTCAAATCTCTTCGTGCCGGGCGAAATCTCCGGCCACTTCACCGACCTCGACCGCCTCGTCGTTGGCGGCGTGATGCCGACGGACAAAGCCATCGAACTGCCGAACCACAAGGAAACTGGCCGCGCCTTTTTTCTGGAACGTCGTGAGCTGGGCGCGATCAATGTCGGCGGCGCGGGCAAAGTCGTGGCCGATGGCAAGAGCTTCGCGCTGGAGAACCGAGACTGCGCTTATGTGCCGATGGGAACCGAGGCGGTTTCGTTCACGAGCGACGACGCGAAGAATCCGGCGAAGTTTTATTTCCTTTCGTGTCCCGCGCACGCCGCGCATCCCGCCGCGATGATGAAAGCTGCCGAAGCCGCGCCGGTGAATCTCGGTGCGCAGGAAACCGCGAACAAGCGCACGATCTACAAGTTCATCCATCAAGGCGGCCTCCAAAGCTGCCAATTGGTGATGGGGCTCACGGCGCTGGAGCCGGGCAGCGTGTGGAATTCCTTCCCGCCGCACACGCATTGGCGACGCACAGAAATTTATTTTTACTTCGACCTTGGTGACAAGGTGCTGTCGCATTTCTTCGGCGAACCGACCGAGACGCGGCATGTGTTCTTGAAGAACGACGAAGTGGCGTTGTCGCCGAACTGGTCCATGCACTTCGGCTGCGGCACCGGCAATTACAAATTCATTTGGGGCATGGCCGGCGAAAATCAGGTCTTCGACGACATGGACGCGGTGAAGCCGGTGGATTTGCGCTGAAACGTGTAGCGGCGCTCTGTGAGCGTCGCCTTCGGCGGTCATAGACCGCCGCTACATGACTAATTCAAAATTTATTTTATGAATACAAAACGATTCGAAAACAAAGTAGCCATCGTCACTGGCGCAAGCCGGGGCATCGGGCAAGGCATTGCGCTGGCGTTTGCCCGCGAAGGCGCACACGTCGTCAGCGTGGACATTGGCGACCAGACCGAGACCGGCACGAAGGCCAAGGCGCTGGGCGCGAAGTTCAATTCCTACACCGAAGACTTCGGCAAGCTCACCCAAAAGGGGGCTGCGGATCTCATCGCCAAGATCATCGCCGACGCCGGCCGCGTGGACATTCTCGTGAATAACGCCGGCATCATCCGCCGCGCGCCCATCGTGGATCATCCCGAAGCCGACTGGAACGCGCTGCTGCAAATCAATTTGTCCGCGCCATTCTTCCTCACGCAGGCCGTCGCCAAATGGTGGGTTACCGGCGGACGCGAGCAAGCCGACCGGGAAAATGGAGGCCGTGCGCCAGCACCGCGGCTGAAAGTCGTCAACATCGCCTCGATGCTGTCGTTCCAAGGCGGAATCTTCGTGCCCGGCTACACGGCGGCCAAGAGCGGCATTGCCGGCATCACCAAAGCGTTTGCGAACGAACTCGCCAAGGAACGCTGTAACTTCAACGCCATCGCGCCCGGCTACGTCGCCACCGAAAACACGCGTCCACTGCGCGAAGATGAGAAACGCGCGGAATCCATTCTCGCCCGCATTCCCGAAGCCCGCTGGGCGACGCCGGAAGACATCGCCGAACCGATTTTGTTCCTCGCGTCGTCGGCTGCCGATTACATGAACGGCACCATCATGAACGTGGACGGCGGCTGGCTGGCGCGATAAAGGCAATTATGAATGAAGAATGCAGAATGATGAATGGTCAGCCGCTTGGCCGTCGTTTTTTTCATCATTCATCATTCATCATTCTCACTTTGGTATTATTGTCCGCTTCCTGCGTCACCCACGCTGCCGCGCCGCAAAAATTCTCCGGCGCGACTCCACTTGAATGGTCGCAGCGGCTCGCGGTTTCCGAGATGACGCGCCGAGGCGATTCGCTGGCGTGGAAACCGGGCGGCAAGGCGAAATGGGATTACACCGCCGGACTGTTCACGCTGTCGTTGCTCAAGTTGAACGAGGTTGCGCCCGATGCGCGCTATGTGCCTTTCGTCACCAATGCCATTGGCTCATTTGTCTCAAAGTTCGGCGAGATCGCGACGTATCGTCGGGACGAATTTCAACTGGACGCTTTGAATCCGGCGAAAACGATGCTTGCCTTGTGGCAGACCGGCACCAATCACGATGAGCGCTATTTCTTCGGCTGCGCAAAACTCGTGCTCCAGTTTGAGCATCAGCCGCGCACGTTCGATGGCGGCTTCTGGCACAAGCAGAGATACACCAATCAAATGTGGCTCGATGGCATTTACATGGCCGCACCGTTTTTTGCCGCGATGGGGCCAAACCTCAAGGATCCGGCCGCGGCTTACGACGAAGTGGCCAAACAAATTCGCCTGATTGATCAACACACCTACGACGCCAAGACCGGTTTGAATTACCACGGCTGGGATGCGGTCAAGGTTCAGCCGTGGGCGAATCCGGCGACCGGTTGTTCCTCCAATTTTTGGGGCCGCGCGATGGGCTGGTATGCGATGGCGCTGGTGGATGTGCTGGATAATTTCCCGACGAACCATTCGGCGCGTCCGCAGATCATCGCCACGCTGCAGAAGCTGGCCAAAGGCGTCGTGAAGTGGCAGGACGCCCAGACCGGCGTCTGGTGGCAGGTGATGGATCAGGGCGATCGCAACGGAAATTATCTTGAAGCCACGGCGTCCGCGATGTTCGTCTATGCGCTGGCGAAAGGCGTGAATCACGGTTACCTGTCGCGCGAATATACCCCGGCGATTGAGAAGGGCTATGCCGGCGTCATCGCACAATTCATCAAGCCCGATGGCGAAACGCGCTGGTCGCTCACGCAATGCTGTTCCGTCGCCGGCCTCGGTGGCTCGCCCAGCAACGGCAAATATCGCGACGGCAGTTTTGAGTATTACATCGGCGAGTCGATCGTGAACAACGATCTCAAGGGTATTGGGCCGTTTATCTTGGCGGGGATTGAAATGCAGCAATTGCTTCGTGGGAACTCAAACTAGCAACAGGCAGTCATTGTGCCGCGGGGGGAAAGCGGCGGAGGGCCGCCGCACTCCAGGACGCTCGCGCGAGGTTCCGTCACATTGCGGCCGCGGAGCGTCTTGGACTGCGCCAGTCCTCTGGCGCTTTTCTCCGGATAACCGGGCGATTGATGCACCGAGTGGCATGGCCAAACTATTCCGACCTTGCGCGTTGTCCCGTTCCCCATTTTATCGTTTCGACAATGAAAAGGGCTTCTGCTATTGGAATGGCCAGCACATGAAACCACTTCGCCTCCTCACCGCCGCGCTCGGCGCGGGATTGTTGTTCTTCAACTTGGTTCCCGCCGGCGCGCAGTTGCCCGCCACCGAGCCGGTCATACCGAAGCCGTTGGTCACGACCAACCCGGCGGATGCGATCACCCCCGCTACAGTCCTTAACGTGATGCAGCGTGTGGCCGATTGGCAACTCGCGAATCCGTCCAAACACCGCGCCGATGACTGGACGCAGGGCGCGGGCGACGCGGGCATGATGGCGCTCGCGGGAATTTCCGGCGACGCCAAGTATCGCAACGCCATGCGCGCGATGGGCGAGACCAACGGCTGGAAGCCCGGTCCGCGCAAGTTCCATGCGGATGATCATTGCGTGGGCCAGACCTACGCCGAGCTCTATTTTCTCTGGCGCGAGCCGAAGATGATTGCGCCATTGCAGGCGCGCTTTGATGACATCCTCGCGAATCCGCCGACCGCGCCGAGCCTCGATTTCACGCAGCCCAAGGCCAAGGCTCAGGAATACTGGGCCTGGTGCGACGCGCTCTTCATGGGGCCGCCCTCGTGGGTGCGGCTTTACACCGCCACCGGCGACGAGAAGTATTTAGACTTCGCGGTCAAGGAATGGTGGCACACCACGGATTATCTCTACGACAAAGACGAGCATCTCTATTTCCGCGACAGCACTTACTTCAAGAAGACCGAGGCCAATGGCAAAAAAGTTTTCTGGGGCCGCGGCAATGGCTGGGTGATGGGCGGCCTCGTCCGCACGCTGCAATACCTGCCGACGAATCATCCGGACCGTGCGCGCTTCGAGCAATTGTTCAAGGACATGTCCGCCAAGATTCTGACCTGCCAGCAGCCGGACGGACTTTGGCGCGCAAGCCTGCTCGACCCGGACAGTTATCCGCTCAAGGAAACCAGCGGCTCCGGCTTCTACACCTACGCGCTGGCCTGGGGCGTGAATCAAGGGCTGCTCGACCGCGCGACGTTTGAACCCGCCGTGCGCAAGGCGTGGGCGGCGCTAGTCGGCTGCGTGGATGCGGATGGCAAGCTGACGCACGTCCAGCCCATCGGCGCGGACCCGAAAAAGTTTGCGGAGGACTCCACGGAAGTTTACGGCGTCGGCGCGTTCCTGCTCGCGGGGAGTGAGATTTATCGGATGGCGGTGATGGGACAATTTACCAAAGAGCCGGAAGCTTTATTGAAGTTTAGAGTTTCAAACCCGTCCAAATTTTACCGGGAAGGTGAAACAGTTGAATTGCAGCTTGGTAGTAGTAGCTCAATGATTCTGGATCAGGTTTCTATTTTGGAAGGTAAAACTTCGCGGATACTTGATTCTCAAATAGTAAAGAGGCTCCAAAACACGAACGCCCCAGGAGTTTTGTTTCAAGTTGATTTAGCGCCCGAAGAATCAAAAACATTTTTACTTTTTGAATCTCGTGCATTGGCCGCCGTGCCGCCGCCCATCGTGAAGACGTTTGCCCGTTATGTGCCCGAACGCTTCGACGATTTTGCGTGGGAGAGCGACCGCATTGCGCATCGCATCTACGGCCAGGCGCTCATCAAGGCCGAGGGCACCGTCAGCAGCGGCGCGGACGTCTGGATCAAAAAAGATCGCGGCCTCATCGTGGACACGATGTATGCCACGAAACATTATCACGAGGACAACGGCTCGTTCATGGATGATTATCGCGTCGGCAAAAGCCGCGGCTGCGGCGGTCTCGGCATTTGGGACGGCAAAAAACTTTTCGTGTCGAGCAACTGGAAAAACTGGAAGCTCATCACCACCGGCCCGATCCGCTCGGAATTTGAGCTGACCTACGACGCGTGGGACGCCGGCAATGGCCGCAAGGTTTCCGAAGTGAAACGCTTCAGCATTGACGCCGGCTCGTGGCTGACGAAGGTGAGTAGCACGATTTCCAGCGACGACAAATCGCCGCTGACCCTCGGTGTGGGCCTGGCCGAGCGCGCCTGCCCGACGAACCGCGAGGAATTCATCGCGCACGATCAGGCCGAAGGCTGGATGACTTATTGGCAGCCGGAAGATCAGCCCAAGGGCACCACCGCCGTGGCGTTTCTGCTGCCCAAAGGCGCCGTGAAGGAATTCACCAACGACGCTCCCGACATGCCGGACAGCGTGAAGCACGCCGCCGTGCCGCAGCCGACGCATGAGGGTTATCCGCCCATCCGCACGCAACTCGCCGTCACGCAGGCGGAGGTGGACAAGCCGTTCACCTACTACTTCGGCGCGTGCTGGGATCGCAGCGGCGACTTCACGAACCATGTGCAGTGGGAAAGTTATCTGAAGCGCTTCGCCGAGCGCCGCGACCAACCGTTGCAGGTGACGGTGGGGAATTAAATTGGAGCGCGGCTGTGTGCAAAGCACCAGTTGCAGCACGCTATCCATTCAAGCGGCATTTTTATTCGGGAATAGGTTGAAGAAAAGTAGGCGGAGCGGCAGCTCCGCCCTACCAACCAGGTGGGGCTGCGCTGCTGCGCAGCCCAAATCTCCGCAAGCCCAAATCTCCGCATCGAAAGATGCGAGCACCAGAGCAGCCCATCAGGCCAATAATTCTAAGCGCAGGAAGAGCTGGGATCGGCCACGATGATCTGGTTGAACTGCATGCTTCCCGCTTGAACCACGCGCTGCGGCTGGAGCTGCAGACACAGCCGCGCTCCGTTCAAGCCTTCGCCGCCGCCACCACCTTCATGGCCTCGGCGGTGAGCGTGGTGATTTTGCTCCACGCTTTCTCCGCCACGAGTTTGCGCTCGGCCATCCAGGAGCCGCCGACGGCAGCCACTTGCGGCACCGCGAGATAGTTCGGCAGCGTCGTCGCCGTAATGCCGCCGGTCGGAATAAACTTCACGCCGGTGTGACCGAACGGACCCGCGAGTGCCTTGAGCATGGCCACGCCACCGGCGGCTTCGGCGGGAAAAAACTTCAGATACTTGCACTTCAAATTCAGCGCGCGGTCCACTTCGGTCGGCGTCATGATGCCGGGAAACAACGGTAGGCCGCTGGTCGCCGCCGCGCTGATAACCGCTTCATTCAAGCCGGGCGAAACGCCGAATTGCGCGCCGGCAGCCACCGCCTGCTGGACTTGATATGGCGTCAGCAACGTGCCCGCGCCCACGATGGCGCTGGGCAGTGCGGTGCGGATGCGCTTGATGGCTTCCGCTGCGCTGGCGGTGCGGAAGGTGACTTCGATGCAATTCAATCCGCCCGCGAGCAGCGCTTCGGCCAGCGGCACCGCGTCGTCCGCATGGTCAATGACCGCCACGCAGATGAGCCGTTGTTGGAGAAAGGATTCGGTGTTCATAAGTTGATGGGGTGATGATACACGTTCGTGTGGTGTTGTGAATGTGAAATTAGGCGGTGAATTGTGTTTTTAATTTTTAATTTTTAATTTTTAATTCAGTCATGAATATCACCGTCGAACACATCGCCATCCCCGCCACCAATCCCGTCGCGCTGAAAAGCTGGTATGAACGCGTCCTCGGCGCGAAACCGGTTTTCGACAACGGCCAGACACCGCCGACGTGCCTGATTGCGTTGGGCAGCGTGTGGTTTGAGATCTATCAAGCGGAGGTGCCGTTGCCGGAGCGCGGCAATAACAAGCTCGCGGGGTTCCGTCACCTGGCGCTGCGCGTGCCGTCCATCGCGGCGGCGAAAGCGGAGTTGGAAACGCGCGGCGTGAAGTTCACGGAAGAAGTCCGGCCCGCCGCCGGCGGCGGCAGAGTTTTGTTCTTCGAGGATGCCGAAGGCAACCTGCTGCACTTCGTCGAGCGGACGGCGGACTGTTCCCTGGGCAAGTAAAGATGGCGAGGGAAATTTACTTCCACCGAACTCAGAAAGCAGATCCCGGTAGCGGAGGGCAGGCTTACAGCCTGCCCACCGCAATGAGCCGACGACTTCGTCGGCGATTCAATTCGCAAAAAAGGGATGGCAAGAATTCCGCTGATGGATGAATATGCCTGCATGTCACCAACCGAGAATGGCATCAGTCCGGTCGCCTCCATGGACGAAATTCAAAAGTCGTGGCACGACCTGACCCTGCGCGTCGAGCAACTGGAGACGGGGAACAGCGCGCTCGAACACGAAAACAAGTCCCTGCGCCAGTTGCTGGAACGCGCGATTGAACATCGCAAAAAATCCCACGCCGATTTGGTGAACCTGCTCACGACGCTGGTGAGCAAACTGCCGCTGAATGACGTGGGCGTGATCGTCTCGCGGTTGGTGGAACATAACGTGCAGGTCGGCGATGTCTGCGCCGCGCTGGTCCACGGCAAAAACGATGACGCCATGCTGCAGCCCGCGATTCTCAAGACGCTGGACAAAACCAAGCGCGAGCTGAATGCCGCCATCCCGCCGCTCGTCGAGGAACTCATCCGGCTGGACGCGCCGCTGGAGGCGGCGATGCTGCAAGGGTTGATCACCTCGCCCGAGTCTTTCTTTACGCCGACGGTCGTCCGCGCCAGCCGTTGTTTCGTGAAAGGCCAGATCCCGCGCGAAAAAATCGTGAAGGAATACGGCGAGGAGTCGCTGGTTTTTTTCAAGGACCTGACGACCGACCCGAAATTCAATCCGCGTCCGAAACTGGCGGAAGTGCTGCTTGGGTTCGCGCCCGATTTTGAGGGGCTGCTCCAGCAACATCCCAACGTGTGCGCCGCCCGGCGAACGGAACTCGTGGCGTTGCACGAGCGGATTCGCCAGAGCCGCACGGCGCGCGCGCAAAAAAACGCGTTTCTAAAACTGTCCTTCGTCCTCGAACTGCTGCATTACTACGAGAACCAGAACACCGAGTCGCCGGACGTGGTTTTCGCGCAGCGCCTGCCGCCCTTGATCGAACAAATCGTGGTCACCAGCGAATCCAACATTCCGGATGAAAAACTGATCCTCCAGGCCGAGGCATTGCTGGCGTTCATCATCAGCGCCGACTACCGCCACGCGGTCATCAACAATTTCGGCAAGGCCAGCGGCCTGGCCAAAACGCAACGGCTGATCCTCACTTTTCGCGCGGCGAGCTTCAACGAGCACGATCCGCTGACCGCCGAGTTCGTGCGGCATCTGCTGGCGCTCGAAAAAATTCCGCGCGCCGAAACCTTCATCACCGTCCTGCGCTTGCTGGCCGCCGACCGGCAGAAGGTCCTCATCCGCGCGATGATCAACTCGGGCAAGCTGCGCAAGGAAGAAGCGGAACCGCTCGGCAAAGCCATTGCCAAACAACTCGGTTTGCCCGAGTCGGAAATCACACCCAAGGTCGAGGCGGCGGGCGCCCCCGACCCGGCGGGCGCGACGGGCTGGGCACACATCAGAACCTTGATCAGCAACCGCGCCACCCCCAATGAAGTCACGGCGGCCATCCGCGACCGGTTGCACGCGAAATTTGACGACGACGAAGTCAAGCAGAGCTGGCTCACGCTCGCCGAGTCCGACCCGATGGTGTTCGTCCGCGTATTCTGCCTGCTGCCGTATCTGCCCGACGGCCAGACCGACCCCTTTGCCCGCGCGGTTTTGGAATCGTTCTCCAACCGGCTCACGCACGAAAAATATGCCACCACCTACACCAAAGTGGTGCAGGCGCTGAAGAATCTTTTCAAAGTGAAGGCGGACAGCCCGGCGCTCATCAACTTTCTGGCGCTGGTGAAATGGGTGGACCCGGAGGCGGCCGAAAAAATTTCCCGGGACATCGGCGTGACGGGGCACTGAGCCAAGCCCTCCGTCCTTGCGCGCAACGACCAACTGCAATCACGTCGCGGCCAACTTGCAGGACACCGGCTTATCAACTTGAGCGTTCAAGTGGTGCCTGTTTTTAGCACCGGGCTTCAGCCCGGAGTGACCTATCGGCAGCGAGAGTCAGCCGTTTTAACGGCTTGGTGTAAGTGGCAAAAGCCGTTAAAACGGCTCGCGTCTCCAGCCTTGAACCGGTCACCGCGCTGAAGCCCGGTGCTAATGAAAAAGGCCGGTCCGTCTCAGCTGGATCGCGAAATAGAATTACCAAGCCAAGCTCCCGCTCCGACTATTCCACCCGGCTGGCCAGGTCAATTCGCACCGTGGCCATCGGCGTGGATGCGCCGCCGCCCGTTTCAGCCGGGCTGGCGATGGGTTGTCGTTCGTAGGCATCCCACCAGTCAGACCTCGCCGTCACCGGCCAGTCGGCCGCTGCGGGACAGGCCAGCAACCGGGCGCGCAAATCGCTGGCGGATTGGGGCCGCGCGGCCGCGGCCTTGGCCAGACAATCGAGCAAGTGTGTTTCCATTTCCGCGCTGATGGGGTTCGTGGTGCGCTGACTCGGCGGAATGGGTGCCGAGTTCAATTGCTTCGCATGGATTTCCACGACAGTTTCCGCATCGAAAATATATTGGCCGGTCAACAGGTAGTAACCGAGCGCGCCCAGGGAATAGAGGTCGCTGCGCGGATCAATGGGCGCGGAACCGTTGATCGCTTCCGGCGGCGTGAACCACGGCGTGCCTTCGACGACTTTCTCATCGGCCAGATTCACGGGTTCCAATGCACCGGCGTGGTATTCCCGCACGAGCCCGAAATCAAGAACTTTCACGCAGTCCGCCACGCCGCCACGCCGGCACAGAAAAACATTTCCCGGCTTGATGTCGCGATGGATGAGTCCCAGGGCGTGCGCCTCGGCCAATGAATCGCAGATTTGGGTGAGGATATGAATCACGCGACCTTCGGGTTGCGGACCATAATGCGCGATCAATTCGTGCAGGTTGAGGCCGCGCAGATACTCCATGGCGTAATAGAAAATGCCATCGGGCGTGTGGCCGTAGTCGTAAACCTGAATCGTGTTCGGATGTGTGAGCTGGCAGGTCAGGCATACTTCGCGTTCAAAGCGTGCGATAGACTCCGGGTCGGCGCGATCGGGCAAGAGTAGTTTAACGGCCGTGTCGCGGCGCAGCAGTGCGTGCCGGGCGCGATAGACCACGCCCATGCCGCCTTCACCGATTTTTTCCTCCAGCGTGTATTGGCCGAGTTGTTTCAACTTGAGTTCCGCTTCACTTAAGCGCCGACGCCAGGTGAGATTGGAAACCAGAAACAGTCCCGTCGCGCAGAGCAGCAGAAAGAGAAAGAGCCCCACGAAGACCGATTGCAAAACTCGCAACGGGCGATAAGCCTCGGCCGCATCAATCTGCGTGGCCACGCCAAAGCCGAATTGCGGCAGCCAGCATGAAGCGCCCACCACGGGCACGCCGCGATAGTCGCGGGCCGGCACCACATCCACCGCATCTTCGCCATCCACCGCGCGGGCGACCAGTCTCGTCAAGGGCCGCGCGGCGGCCTCCGTGTTGGTGGCCTGAAATCCTGTGGCCAGATCGCCGCCGGGATCATGCAGGCGAACATTCAGCGCGGAACTGGTGTTGGTGGCGCCGAGGAGTCCGAGTTGCCGGAGTTGATCGTCGAACCGGCTGTGGGAAATCAACAGCCCCGTCTGGTCAAACGCGTAAGTCTCGCCGGAAGTTCCCGAACGCGCCACGGAGAGAATCCGGGAAAATTCCTTGTCCGGATTGATGATCAAGGCCAGCGCGCCCACGACGGCTCGGGCATCGTCATGCACCGGCGCGGCCACCTGCATCAAGGTTTCATCCCCGCGCCGGCTGCGGCCGGGATTCAGCGGCGGCGGACGATTTAAGCGGCGCAGGTCGTTCGTGCGTCCGGGGCCGGGACCGTTGCGGCCGGCGCGGCGTTGCATCAGCAATTCCGGCTTGAAGGGCGTGATGATGACCGGCTGGCCGGCCGCGAACAGCTCGGCAAATTTATTCGTGTGTGCGTCCGAAAGCTCAATATTTCCAGCCCATTGCGCCCGCACCGAATTGGCCACCACCATGAAATTGGTGTTCACCAACTGGGCGACCTCATAGCCCAGTTGCGCCAGCCGCGGCCGAAAATCTGTGACGAAGTGTTCCAGTTCCGGCGGGGACCGGAATTCCCGCCGGACCGGCGGCGGGGCTTGAAAAATTTGATTGGCGAGTTTCCGCACGTTCGGATCCTCGGCCAGCGAAGTGGCGAGCCGGGTCTGATTGGTGGACCAGATTCCGAGGGCGGTGACGTTGGCATTCAGCGTCGCGGTCAATTGCGCCCGCAACTGACTCTCAATCGTGTCGCGCAGCCGCGCATTGCCCCACCAGCCCAACACCGCCACCAGGCCGGCGATGGCCAGCGGCAGAATCCAGAGCGGCAGTTTGAAACGTCCAAGCATTCAGTTACTCAACGAGACGCAATCGTAGCGGTTTGGGTTTCGTTAGTCCAACGCGCAGGCGAACTGGCGCCGGCAGCGGGCGCAATCCGCACTCTGCCCGGCGGCGGGGTCGCGGACGCCCCAGCCGCCTGCCGCAGCCGCAGTGCCTATATTTCAATGGTAATTGCAGGGCGGCGGGGATGACTTCGATCCACTTTGAAAGTAATTTACACGCGATCAAATTTATTTTTCCAACGCATGAGCCTCGCATCCTTTATTTCATCCGCCCGCAAAACCATTTTCAGGAGCCGCCATATTGCCGGCGGCATTGGCGGCTGGCTGGCGGTTTTTTCCTGCGGCGCGACGACCCTGCTGGACGACACGTTCGCCGATGGCACGCGCATTAATCAAAGCCTCCCGACGGATGCCGCGTGGTATGTGTCCAGCAGCGGTTCGTGGACGACCGCGGCGAACGCGCTGTCCGTGGTCAACGGCACGACGGCGATACTCGGTGTCAGTTATTTTGGCGTGAACGCCAGTTCGCCGGTGAGCCTCGGGGTGGGGGACACCCTGACCGTCACGGTTAAGTTCACTTTCAACAACGTCGCGGCGCAGAACAGCTCGCAAGGTTTTAAGCTGGGCGTTTATGACTTTGCGGACTCCACGCTCGCGCCAAAATGGGCGACGGCGGACCTGTCCAGCAACAGCGGTCAGGGCAGTGGCGTGCAAGGCTATTCCTTGTTTCAAAACTTTGGCGTGACGTTCAACAACTCCAGCCCGATGGACATCCGCAGCCGCACGAACCTGGCTTCGGCTTCCTTGCTCGGCACGAGCGGAGATCATAAGTCGCTCCTCACCGGGCCCGGCAGCACGAATGGTTTTCAGGGCTTCACCAACAGCGGACAATACTCGTTGCAGTTTGTTTTGTTCCGGACGAATTCCACCAGCCTGTTCATCACGGTGACGTGGCAGAATGTTTCCGGCGGCGCGACGCTCTCGACTTCGGTGCTGGACACGAACGCGACAACCTTCAATTTCGACGGCATCGGTTTCCGTCCGGCGTCCGCTGCCAGTTCGGCGACCAACATCACCTTCAACGAAGTGCGCGTGGATTTTACGGGTGTGGGCGCGCCGCCGGCCATCAGCGTTTCGCCGGCGGATGTGGCGGCTTACACGGGGCAGAGCGCGTTTTTCAACGTCGTGTCCGACGGCAGCCCGCCCTTGAATTATCAATGGTATTTCAACACCAACACGCCGCTCGGTGGCGCGACCAATGCCTCCCTCGCGCTGAGCAATCTGCAACTGACGAATGCCGGCAACTACTCGGTCATCGTGACGAATTTGTATGGCGCGGACACGAGCGCCGTGGCGCAGCTCACCGTGACCGTGCCGCTGGCGCCGACGATTCTCGCCGAGCCGCAGAGCCTGACCGTGCTGCCTGGCGCGGGCGCAACCTTCAACGTGTCGGCGAACGGTTCGACGCCGTTGAGTTATCAATGGTTTTTTAACACCAACACCCCCGTCTTTGGCGCGAACAATTCAACGCTGACGATTTACAATGTCCAGGCGACGAACGTCGGAACCTACTCTGTCATCGTCAACAATCTGGCCGGTTCGGCGACGAGTTCAGCGGCCCTGCTGCTGCTCAATACCAATGCCCTCGCGCCGACGTTTGTCTCGCCGCCGGCTTCCGTCATCGTGTTGGCGGGCGGCAGCGCCAGTTTCAGCGGCGCGGCTTCCGGCACCGCGCCGATTTATTATCAGTGGCTGAAAAACGGCTCGCCGATTGCCGGCGCAACCACGACCACGCTGAATTTTACCAACGTGCAGAATTCGGATGCGGGCAGTTACTCACTCCTAGCCTCCAACAGCGTTGGCACGGCGACGAGCAGCGCGGCGACGTTGACCATCGCGTCGGGCGTGGTGATTCCAAACTCGGCTTACAATCTGACCGGCTTTGGCAACGGCACCACCGGCGGCGGCGTGATCGCGGAAACCAATGCGGCGTATCGGAAAGTTTATACCGCGCTCGATCTGGCGAATGCGTTCGTTGCGGCCTATAAAACTGAGGGTTCGGTGAAGGTCATCGAAATCATGAACGACCTCGATCTCGGCTGGAACGAGGTGGGCAGCGCGGTGCAGACGCTCGCCTCGACTCCGTTTCGCGCGCACAATCCGGCGCAGTTGCATCCGCGCCTGCTCGCGACCGGCGTGAGTCTGATTGACATCAAACCCAAGAGCGGGCTGACGATTTTTTCCGCGAACGGCGCGACGATCCGGCATGGCTGTTTCAACATCAAGAGCACCGCAAATATTATCGTGCGCAATTTGAAGTTTGATGAACTGTGGGAATGGGACGAGGCGAGCAAGGGCGGCTACGACAAGAACGACTGGGACTTCATTGACCTTGGCAACGGCGGCACGGTGACCAACATCTGGCTGGATCACTGCACTTTTACCAAGACTTACGATGGGCTGGTGGACATCAAGCAGGGCAGTTCCGGCATCACGATTTCCTGGTGCAAATACACCGGCGACGACGGCGCGACCAACCCGAACAGTTGGGTGCGCCAGCAGATTGCTGCGCTCGAATCCAATAAAACGAGTTACGCGATGTTTAATTTTCTTCGCAACAATGGATTCAGCACCGAGGACATCGTCACCGTCAGCCAGGGCCACGACAAGACACATCTCATCGGCGCCAACGATGGTGTGAGCAAACCCGCCAATGCGCTGGTCAACGCGCTGCACACCATCACGCTGCATCACGAGTGGTTCATGAATCCGTGGGACCGGCTGCCGCGATTGCGCGGCGGTAATGTCCACAACTACAATATCTATGTGGACGACACGCTCGGTCTGGCGGCGAAGCGACTGCGCGACACCCGGGCGGCGGCGATGACTCCAGCCAACCAGAATACGCTGAACAACACTTACAGCTTTAATCCGTTTCTCAACGGCAGCATCGCGACGGAAAGCGGCGCGGTGCTGGTGGAAAAATCCGTTTACCTGGACTGCCTCACGCCGCTGCGCAACAACCAGACCGATCCGTCGAACCCGGCTTACACCGGAAAAATTCTCGCGCTCGATACCATTTACCAGATGGACGGCGCGTTTTTTCGCGGCAACAGCACGGACCCCGGCGGCGCGAGCACGCTCGGCCCGGTGCAGGCGCCGGCGATTCCCTTCGCGTGGAATCTGCCCGGCGGCGGGCTGCCTTACACTTACACCATGGATGATCCAAGCCAGCTCCAGTCGCTGCTTGCGGCGGGCGCGGGCGCGGGCGCGGTGACGTGGAACAAGACCAACTGGCTGCTGACAACTTACGCACCGACCGCGCCAATCATCGTGGCCCAGCCGCAAAGCCTGACGCTCGCGCCGGGCAACCCGGCGAACTTCATCGTGGTGGTGAGCGGCAGCGCGCCGTTGAGTTACCGTTGGTTTTTTAACACGAATACTTTTCTGGCCGAGGCAACGAACTCGTCGCTCTCGCTGCCAAACGTGCAGGCGACCAACGCCGGCAGCTACTCCGTGGTCATCACAAACGCGGCGGGTGCCATTACGAGTTCGGTGGCGCGGCTGACAGTTTCCTCCGACATCGTCCGGCCGGAGATTTCCACCGTGGTTTTCAACCGCGGCGTTTTCAGTTTTAGCGTCAACGGCAGCGCCGGCCAAAGTTACCTTGTGCAGGCTTCCACCAATTTGACCGACTGGTCAACCCTGTTTACCACCAACCCAGCCGTGTTGCCGTTTACTTGGAATGATGCCGGGGCCAGCAATTTCATCCAGCGGTTTTATCGCATTCAACTCGGGCCATGAGCCATGGCGGACTTGATTTGGTTTTCACCTGGCAAACCAAGTCAGCAGCCAACGGTTGTGAACTCGGAAAAATTGTTGCTCAACGCGCGGGCACTTCCAGCCGCTGGCGCAAACGGGTGGCGATCCAGCGCAGTTCATGCTCATTTTGTCCGGCCAGCAAACCGAACTTTTTCCCTGTGCGCGGATGAATCTGCAACTCCATCACCGGCTTGCTGTTCACCTCCATGCCGCTGTGGTCGGTGCGAATGGCGGTGATGTCACTGCGGCTCAAACTGCGTTGTTTAGTTCCGAAAAGCCCCTTGGTCTCCACGCGCAGCGAGTTACCTTCGACCACCAATTCGGCGGAGCGCCGGCCCATGTTCACGGCAAATGCCAGCAGGGCCAAACCCACGAACCAGAAGCCCGAGAGGATGAGCGCGACGCCCCCAAACGATCCCTCTTTCCTGACGCCGGGGAGGACAAACATGAAGGTGAAGAAAGCGATGAACGAGCACCATATAAGGGCGCCAAGAAACAAACCTTTGGACCCGCGCCAAATGCCGACCGGCGGCACGGTGATCCGCAGACCGTTGACTTGTTCAACCAATTGCATCCGGCTGCCAGCGGGTTGTTGCGGCACGTCGCCAGCGTCGGCGGTCAGCAAGGTGTTCGCGACGACTTCGACTTTGACCGGCGCGATGGGATTTTTTCGGCCACCGACATAACCCTTCAACTCCTCCGCCACGCCGAGCAACCATTCCTTCGGATAGCCCAATACCATCAACTGTTTGGAACCATCCTCAAACACGGCGACCAGGCTGGAAAAATTTTCAAACTGCTTCGGCGCGGATTGCCTGCCGCTGTCCGAGGCAGTGGCCGCTGCCACTTCCAATCGGGCAACCGGCTGGCGCGACAACCGACGTTTCCAACGGAGCGGGCCCAGCACTTCCATGGCCTGAAGCTGACCTTCTTTCCAAGCTACGCGGCACCGGCCGAATAGTATTCCCAGGCCAAACACCATCGGCATGAGGCCGCCCAGCACGAATAATATTTGGAAGGCCAGGGCAAAAAACTCGAATTGCGCCTGGTCCGTTTTGGCGAGCCGGGTCACGCTTTCGAATATGCCTTTGGCGGGACTCCAGTCGAATAAGACACTGAAGCCAATCAGAAACACGCCCATCAGCCGGCCCCAGCCCAGCGGCCGGGCGGGAAAATCAAAACGCACATCGCCGCCTATGTATTCGCGCTGAATCGCTCGGGACCAATCGGTTGTCATGGGCGGCGATTCTTCACGCCAACGAATTGGATGTCGAGCGAACAATGACGAGCGACCTCAGGCAAGTTTCCACGGCGCGCGGTATTCGCGGGTGAGCCAGGACGCTTCGCCAGTGCCAGCTACGAACGCTTCCTTCTCGGAATTCCACTTCAAACCTTTGCCGCTGAAATAAACCATGTTCGCCAGATTGCAAACCGTGGCGGAACGATGGCCAGTCTCCACATCGCAGCACGGCAGCTCGCGCGAGCGCATGCACTTCACCCAATCCGTGATGTGATTGGTGCTGCGATAAAGGCGCACGGCATCCGGGGGCAACAATTCCTTGAGCAAGGGCGAGTAGTCATCCATCACCCCGGACTTCAGCGTGTCGCCGAGCCACAGCTGAAACTTGCCGCGGTTCACATAGAGTTTGCCTTTGTCGCCATAGAACGTGACGCCGTTGCCGGGTTGATGCGTCACTTCCGTGCCGTTGGGATAACGCCAGCGCACGCCGGATTGCGCTTTCGGATCGGCCACGGGGAAAAACTCCACCGGGCCGCTGGTGTCGTAACCGAAGGCCCATTGCACGATGTCGAAATGGTGTGCGCCCCAATCGCACACCTTGCCACCACCGTATTCGCGATACTGCCGCCATTGCGGATAACCTTTCGGCATCCCGCGTGGGCTCAAGATGGAATTGTAAGGCCGCTTCGGAGCCGGCCCGAGCCAGAGATCCCAATCGAGTCCCGGCTCGGCGGGTTCTTCCGGCAGATCGCAGAACACCGGCGGACCGGCGACGGCGGCATCCACTTTGGCCACGGTGCCGAGCACGCCATTGCGAACGAGTTCGCACGCGGCGCGAAATTCGCCCATCGAACGCTGCATGGAGCCCACTTGAAGAATCCGTTTGTTCGCGCGGACGGCATTCACCATCGCCCTGCCTTCGAGAATCGTGTGCGTCATGGGCTTTTCGCAATAGACATCCTTGCCCGCGTTGAGGGCGGCGATGGCAATGAGCGCGTGCCAGTGATCCGGCGTGGCGACGACCACAGCGTCGATATCCTTGCGCGCGAGCAGTTCGCGGAAATCGCTGTAATCGGCACAGACGAAGCCGGTGCCCGCGGTCTTGCCCTTGTTGTAAGCGGTTTCCACTTTCTTCTTCGCCAGGTTCCGCCGGGTGGAATCCACGTCGCTCACGGCCAGCACGCGAAAATCATTGCGCGGCAGGCACGCGCCTAGCAGTCCGTTGCCCTGCTTGCCAATGCCAATGAAACCAAGGTTGATCTTGCTGTTGGCGGGAGTCTCGGCCGACCAGAGCGAGCTGGGCAGAATGAATGGGGCGGCCCCAATGACGGCGGCAGCCTTAAAAAATTGACGACGATTCACAGATTGAAATGTGGCCATAATAATACTTACCGCAACAGACGTCGGCGTTCGTTTGACCGTTACGAAAAAACGGGGGCGACCGCTTTGAGATGTTTCGCCATGATAAAATCATCCATCACGAACCCGCCGCCAAATTCCGTGAGGACCGATTCCGCCACGGTAAAACCGTTGCGCTGATAGGCCGCAATGGCGCGGGCGTTGCGCTTGTTGACGGCCAGAATCAGCCGGGTCGCCCCAAGCCCTCGCGCTTCGGCCTCGGCATGTTGCAGCAGCCGGCTCCCCAAGCCGCGACCGTGCAGCTCCGGCCGGAGATATAGCTTGTGCAACTTGCAAACTCCGGGCGTTCCGGTCGGACCGATCGAGGAGTAACCCATTAGTTGTCCGTCCACAATCAACCGGTAAAAGCGGATTCCCTGCGCCCGGATTTCGTCGCGCAACTTGTCCAGCGCATACATCCGCGCCAGCATGAACTCGATCTGTTCGATCGTCACAATCGTCGGATAAACCGCGCGCCAGATGACGCCAGCGAGGTGGGCGATGGCGGGAAGGTCCGCCTCGGTGGCGGGTAAAATGCAGGCTGTGGGTGAAGGCTCCTGGTTCATGCGTCAACGTTTCGCCGACTGTCCGGCTTCAGAAAGGAGATACACCGCAAAAGTCGCCAGCCAGTGTTCGCCTTCGTAATTGCCGCTGAAAACGAGTTTCAATCCAGCCACCGTGTGCGCGTGCGCGGCGGCTTCCAAAACTTTTCGGCGCGGATCTTCCGGCACCAAAACCGACACCACGCCTTGCATCGTCCAAGCCCGAGTCAGGTTGAGTCCAACGAGGTGCACGATGCGCGCGTCGGTGAGGTCGCTCACTTCCGCCGCCGTGGCCCAGGCACCGAGTTTGCCAGCGTGCAGGCCCGGCAGATAGCCATCCAGCCAGCAAGAGAATTCATCGCGCGACAACACGCGCCGCATCAGATCAGCCACGTTTAAGCCGGGCGAGAAAAAGTCTTCGCCGGAAGGCTCGTAGCTCGTCGGATAATCGCGGTCAGCGGAATAATAACTTTTCGCGCGCGCCACGATGAGTTGCTCCAACTCGGTGTTACCAACCGTGCGGGCGTAATCCAGAATTTGCGCCAGGGCGAACGCCGTGTCGGGATGCACGCCCGTGCGAATAGGATACGTCAGGCGCGGCAGATAATCCTTCGTCAACGCCACGAGTTTTTGCTCCAGCGGCGCGAGGTTCTGCGCCCACTGCTGCGAGTCAGGATCATTCCAGGCGTGCAATTCCGCTGCGAGCCGCAGCGCCCAGGCCCAGCCATACATGCGTTCAAAACTGCGGTTATCCTTCGGCTCAAAGTAGGCGGCTTCGCTGGCGAGATTCGCTGCGGTCAGGTGTGCGGCGAGCCGCGTGCGGATTTCCGGGGCGTTCGTCATGCCGGGAAATTGCCGCAGTAAACGCACCAGCATCCAGTGGCCATGCACGGAGGAATGCCAATCGAAGCACCCGAAGAAAGCCGGATGCATCGCGCGCGGTGATTTCAAATCCTGCGCGCCCGCCAGCACTTCGCCCGGTTTGTTGGGATACTCGCGATCCAATCCCGCCAGTGCCAGCCGAGCGAATTTGTCGGCGTGGGCCGTGTCAAGCGCCGGGAACTCAGCAGCGGTAACAAGCGTGTGGGCCATAAAAATCAGGAGGAGCAGGGGTTTCATCGTATCGCTGGCATGCGGCGCAGTATGCCCAAATGGAGCATGATTTCCAACTTTTCTCCCGCGCGAGCAAATGGGGTTTGCGGCAGCACTGCGTTGACAGCCGAACCCGAGTCGCTATGCTCGCGCGGTATGAATTCAGACAATTATTCTTCCGGCATTCCGGTCATCGAATTGAACGAACAAAGCCGCGGGCGTTTCATCGCCCGGACTTATGGCCATCTCATGGGTGCCATCGCGGCGTTCACCTTGATTGAAATTTTCCTGTTTAAATCCGGACTCGCGGCAACCATCACCCAGGCGCTGCTCGGCACCTCGTGGCTGCTGGTGCTGGGCGGATTCGTCGTGGTGTCGTGGATCGCGCGGGCGGCGGCGCACCGCGCCAGCTCGGCCCTGGCGCAATACGCCGCGCTGACTGGCTACGTCCTGGCCCAAGCCATCATCTTCGTGCCGCTGCTGTTTATCGCGGATAAATATGCGCCGGGGGCCATCACCAGCGCCGCGCTCATCACGCTGCTGGCGTTTGCGTCGCTGACGCTGCTCGTTTTTTCCACGCGGAAAGATTTTTCGTTTATGCGCAGCATTCTCATGTGGGGCGGCATCGTTGCCATGGTGCTGATCGTTGGTGGCGCGCTGTTCGGGTTTCAATTGGGCACCTTTTTCTCGGTCGGCATGATCGCGCTGGCCGGCGGAGCGATTCTCTATGACACGTCCAACGTGCTGCATCACTACCCGGAAGACCGCTATGTCGCGGCGGCGTTGGAACTCTTCGCCTCGGTCGCGCTGATGCTCTGGTATGTGCTGCGGCTGCTGTCCTCGCGGCGTTAAACAACCTCTCAATCAAAACCAAGCCCGGCGTGTCCTGCGCCGGGCTTCTTGTTTTACGCCGTGAACTTCACCCATCACAGGCGACGGGTTCACTTTGAATCGCGATTTGCAGCCGTAAATACGACGCGATAGTCCCGCTTCACATCGCACACGCCTGGATTTGGCATGAGAATGAAATTTTCCGTGATCACCGGCTTCCATTCCGCGCCGGAAATGATTTTAGCATCGCGCACCCGGTGCGGCAGGAACGCGATAAACGGCCGGCCGCCGCGCTGGGAACCATTCGGGTCAACGGCCTTGAAGCTATCCGCGCCGCGATTGGGCTTGATGGAGAATGTGTAGGTGTCGCCTTTGACCGTGAGTGTCTGCTCAAAATACTTGGGCCGGTCAGCCATGCGCGCCGCCCAGGCCGGGTCCCCATAAAACGCCACCGTGTCGCGATCATACAACAGGCCGCGCGCATCATTCGCCGTGAGACCGGCGGCGAGGGCTTGGTCGGTGAGTTTCACCGGCGTGGCTGAGTTAACATCAATCTTGGCTTCGGCGTTGAGCGCGGCGGGAAAGTAAGTGGCCAATCGGAAGGTGAGCGCCTGTTCGTTGGCAAAGAAGGCCTCGTTAAACGTATAACGGCCGGGCTGGTCAATGAAGTAATCCATTACGCCCCAGCCCATGTAGCCATACCAGGTTTCCACGGTATAGCCGAGCATCTGGCAGACCCCGGCGCTGTTCATCCACGATGTCGCCATGCAGTCGGCCCGGTCAATGTGCCCCATCAGACAATTGCCGATCGGCAGGTAAATTTTTGGATTGGGCGACGCCACCGGAAACTGCTGTTGCCGCGTGTCCAGGCCGAATAGCTTGCCGTCCGCGTGCTTGAAAAAGCCGTTGCGATAGCGGTAGCCGATCATCCAATCGTGCTCGGTGGCGTGGCCGGAGGTGACAAACAAGTCCGGCGCATAAGTGTTCAACGCATCCACGATGGATTGCGTGGTGTCATCGGGGCCTTTCAGTTCCTTTGGCTCGCCGCCCTTGTCTTTCTTCAACATCCAGTTCTTTTGCAGTTCGCTGAAACAAACGCCGGCTTCGATCATGTCCATTGGCAGGGTGGTGGCGGAAGCCACCTTGCGAATGGTCAGCGGCTGTTCCTGCCGCGCGATGGCCAGTGCATTCGTCGCATCGTAGCCGGTGAGAATACCCCAGAAACAATCCGTGTAAGGATCATCATTCAATCGGCGCGTGAGCCGGTGAACTGCCGCCACAAACTCGCGCGTAACTTCCGTGGGCCGCGCCACAAAGCAGGCATAGCGCGGAAAGCCCGCGCGCAAGGCTGGCAACACTTCCGTCACGTCGTTGGTAAAAAGGATGAGCTGCGCGGAATGCTTGGCCTTGAGCGCTTGCACAACCTGCGCCCAGCCGGCGTCCGACGCGGTCGGGGCGGAAACCACCACGGCATAGTTCTCTGAAGCGTCGCTGGCGATCGACGGGAACAGCCACGCTGCGAAAAACAACCCGGCAAATTGGAGTGTTCGGACTGCGCGGCGGACAGCCTCAGCACTGCGCCGCCGGGTGCGTCCCGAAGTGGTTGCGAAGGCCTTGCCGTGTTGATTTCCGATCTTTGTGTTCATGGTTATGTCGCGGACCGTCGCGGGCGGGCAGCGGCATGATCCTACATGGTCCCCGCGTCCGCCAGCGGTTTGTAGCGGACTGGGGCAACGTCACATCGAACACCCGCATCTCGCGAGACCCCGTCAGATCGCCAATCCCGCCGCGCTGGATTGGATGCAAGGAATCCAGAGGCTGATGAGGAACGTGCTTGAGTGGATTCGTGAACGTGAGCACACAGCCGGCAAGGTCGGGATGGCCACAACCTCGGCCGTTGACCGAATGGAAGCGCGTTGCCATTTCAAAACGGACAGTCAATCTCGGTTGGTATGACTTTCAACCAACTCTCCAAGGCCTGAAGCAACACCACTCCGTCGGCCGCTGGCTGGTTCACAAAATTTTGGAGAATGGTGATGGTGACACCCCAGACGGCCGCCAGCGGCGGTAACAGCGCGTCCTCCAGCGCCACCGGTTCGGGCAGACGGCTCTCTACCGCCAACGCGCGGCTGACGGCGTGGGCGGCATCGAGCAGCGGACCGCGCGCTTCATCGGCCATCTCGCCATCCGTGAGCAGGCGGGCCATCTTGAGTTTACGCCCGGCCAGGTCGCGGTGCGCTTTGGCGCGGGCAAGTTCCGCCGCGCTCAACGGCGACAATGTTTCCGCCACCGGATGCAAGGGACGCGATGCACGGCTCACCGGCGCAATCAACCCGGCGGCGATCAGCCGTTCCAAGGCTTCGTGCGTGGCGCGATCCAGCACTTCCAGCCGAACGGGCGCGACGGATGAGACAATTGTGGCTGGCTGCCAGCACCCGCATCACTTCCCCTCAAAATCTCCTGGCGGCATGATTCATGCAACGATGCGATAGCCGCGCTGCCCGCCAGGCAGCCGGAGATTGCGGATGATCCAATGCAGTTATTGGTCTTGCACCAAATGATGGTGCTCAGAAGACCAGAAGCCCGAGGCGTAATACTCCTTGAACGCCGAGCGCGCGAGTGCGAGTCGGTGCTGACGGACTTCGGAAGTTTCTAGCGTTGCGTTCACGGGGCTGAAACGAAACCGTTTTCAAAAAGCGGCCAACTCAAGATGCGCTTGCTTCGCCCGGCCGCAAAGGGTTTCATTCCCGCCCAGCAACCACCGCGCACTTATGCAAAACATTATTAGGTTTCGGCCAACATCTTTCATCCGCATTTTTTCCACGCTGCTCGTCACGCTGCTGGCGCTGCCCGCCGGGGCCGCGCCCACGGATGACGTTTATCTCCTCGGCCCCGACTCGCAAGCGCATGATGGCGTGCCGCATGGCCAGGTCATCGGCCCGCTCACACTCGCCAGCGGGGTCTTCACCAACACCACGCGCCACTATTGGATTTACGTCCCCGCGCAATACGACCGCACCCAGCCCGCCTGCCTCATGATTTTTCAGGACGGCCACGCTTTCCTCAATACCAACGGTGACTATCGTGTGCCAAATGTTTTCGACAACTTGATTTACCGTCGCGAAATGCCCGTGACCATTGGCGTCTTCATCAATCCCGGCCACACGCCCGCGCAGCCGGAATCTTCCTCGACCAACTGGGGCGATGACATTAATGGCCGCGCCACGGAATACAATGCGCTGAATGACATTTACGCAAAGCTCATCGTGAACGAACTTCTGCCCGCGCTGGAAAAGGATTACAACCTCTCGAAAAATCCCGCCGACCGCGCCATCGCCGGCGCGAGTTCCGGGGCGATTTGCGCGTTCACCGTTGCGTGGCAGCGGCCCGATCAATTCCGCAAGGTCATCAGCACCATTGGCAGTTTTACCAACATTCGCGGTGGCCATGCTTATCCCGATTTCATCCGCGCGAACGAACCCAAACCCATCCGAATTTTTCTGCAAGACGGTTCAAATGACAATCGCGGCACCCGTCGCGGCCAAAGTGCCTACGATCCAAAATGGGATTGGCACGCCCAAAATATCAAAATGGCTGCCGCGCTGACCGAGAAAGGCTACGACCTGAATTATTGCTGGGGCATCGGCACGCACTCGAACAAACAAGGCGGTGCGATGCTGCCCGAAATGCTCCGCTGGCTCTGGCGCGATTATCCCCGCCCCGATGACCCGCAAAATGACAGCAACCGCAAACTTTTTGTGCCGATGGCGAGTCGGCCGTAAAGAATCACTGCTGCACCGAACCGCCGCGCTTAACCACGGATGGGCACCGCTGGACACGGAATCAAACGGGGTTGCCACGCACTGCGCGAACTGTCGCGAATCCCGAAGGGCGCTAAGCCTGCCCTGCAACCAAAGACAAAGGCCGCGATTGCTCGCGGCCTTCGTGATTCGCTGGAAAAATTTATTTCACCAGCGTCCGGCAGAATTTGTCGAGGCGCTCCAGCCCTTTCTCAATGTTCGCCAGGCTTGTTGCGTAGCTCAGGCGGATGTAATCGTCCGCGCCGAAGGCGATGCCGGGCACGGCGGCGACTTTTTCCTGCTCCAGCAATTTCGCGCAGAACTCGGCGGACTTGAGCCCGGTCTGGGAAATGTTCGGGAATAGATAGAACGCGCCCTTGGCGTTCACGCAGGTGAGCCCGGGAATGGAATTCAACTTCGCGTGCGCGTAGCGGCGGCGCTTATCATATTCCGCGAGCCAGACTGGCAGATGTTCTTGCGAGCCGTTGAGTGCGGCGACGCCGCCTTTTTGAGCGAACGACGTCGGGTTGCTCGTGCTGTGGCTTTGCACGGCGTCAATGGCTTTGGCAATCGGCTCCGGCGCGGCGAGAAAACCCAGCCGCCAGCCGGTCATGGAATACGCTTTCGCCAAACCGTGGACGATGATGGTGTGGTCGTAATGCGCTTGCGAGAAGCTCGCGACGCTCTTTACCTTCGCGCCGTCGTAGAGCAGGTGTTCGTAGATTTCGTCGCTCATGATGAGCACGTTTTTCTCCACGCAGATGTCGCCGAGCGCTTTGGTTTCCTCCGGCGTATAAACGGAGCCGGTCGGATTGCTCGGCGAATTCAAGATGAACAGACGCGTGTTCGGCGTGATGGCGGCGCGCAATTGCTCTGGCGTCACCTTGAATTCCGTCTTGTCGGTCGTCTGCAAAATCACCGGCTTCGCGCCCGCGAGCTTGACCATCTCGGGATAGCTCAACCAATACGGCGCGGGGATGATGACTTCGTCGCCCGCCTCGCACGTCGCGAGAATGACGTTGTAGCAGGAATGTTTGCCGCCGCACGACACGATGATTTGGGACGGTTTGTAAGTGAGGCCGTTCTCGCGCAGAAATTTGGCGGCGATGGCCTCGCGCAATTCGGGAATGCCGGCGCTCGGCGTGTATTTGGTGAAGCCGGCAGCGAGCGCCTTGGCGCAGGCGTCCTTGATGTGCTGCGGCGTGTCGAAATCCGGTTCGCCGGCCCCGAAGCCGACCACATCTTCGCCGGCGGCTTTCATCGCCTTGGCTTTGGAATCAATGGCTAGAGTGAGGGACGGCGCGAGCGACGCGGCGCGCTGAGAGATTTTGTAATTCATAAGTGAGCGGGATGGTTTTTGAACGGCCCAATTTTACGGCCAACAGCGTTCCGTGCAAGAATGGAATTGCCTGTTCACGCGTTGGCTGTGGCGGCAGGTTCCATCGCTTTATGTATAAGAATGGTTGCAAAATCAAACGGGCAGCCGCTTGCCGTTTTATCGCAGTCACAATCGCCTGCGTCCTCAAGCGATGGGGCGGGCTGCGCAAGATCGCAATCAATATCTCCATTTCCATTATGACGAAGGCTATTCGCCTTAGAGTCAGCCCGCTGGAAAAAGAGATTCCCTGATTGCTTGCGGCGAAGGAAAATCTTGTTAAACCATCCAAACAGCCTTATCAAATCTCCATGAGCGAATTCAAATTTGAGTGTTCACACTGCAAACAGCACCTGGCCTGCGATGAACAGTTCTCCGGGAGGCAAATTCAGTGTCCCGGCTGTAATACCCTGATCCGCATTCCCTCCGTTCCGGGGAAAACCGTCCATTATCAGCCGGAATCAGGCATGACTTGGGCCACCCATGTTCCCAAGCCCCCGCAAAACCGAATATCCGCTGGATAATCCTTCCCGAGCTCCAGGAGATTGGACCCGGCGTGCTCAGCGAGCGGGTTGACTCCGTTCGTGGTGCGATCCAAAACCAGGACGTTTCATCATGGGTTCACCCGACGCCAGCACCCGGCTCAAAATGTTTTTCCCACTTCCTGTTATCCATTCTTTTTGGGCTTCGGTAAAAGGTGATTTGGCGCAAAAGAATAAACCCAGCGACAAATCCAAACTCAAGGGGCAGGGAACGCGTTTTGCGGCGGAGCCGACCAGATGGCGCCCGCAAAAGTGAACCCACAGAACGGCAGCTTCGCGGGGTCGAAACCTTCGCGTGAACACTTCAACGCAGAGTCGTAGTTGGTAATGGGAGGAATGTCCCTCACAACACCACGCAGTTTGTTGCTGATAAGCATTTCAGAACGGGAATGCCGGGCGATGCGAGTATCGTCGGTTATCCAATCCCAGATTTTGGCGTCAACGACGTCATATCCAGCGCGCATTTTGGCACGTTCTGGGTCCACCACACCTTCCATCCCCTTTCGGCTGACTAAGACAATTCCCACATACCGGTTGGTTGAAATGTCTGGAAGATTCATTTCTCGCAGAACATGGGCTAATCTCAGCGTCAAGGTTGAGTATCGGCTTAAATCGCTCGCTTCGATCGGCCAGTTCTTCCAGCTAGTGTAGTGTCCCTTAAAAGCGTGACACAACTGCTAATGGGGATTATTGTGGGTGAACGATGTCACGCCACGCCCCCCACCTTGAACTCACGGCGGCACAAGCCGTCGAGTTGCGTGCCTTGGTGCGCGCCACTAC
>CAINLR010000094.1 GCA_903850425.1 uncultured Verrucomicrobia subdivision 3 bacterium
CCGCTTCGCGGATCTCGAACAATCGTTCCAAGCCATGAGCCGGGTGCAACTCGATACCAGTCGTTTGAGTGAATATCTGGCGGCCGTGTATCCCGAGGTCACGGAACCAGACAAACAGTTGCTGGTGCAACGCGATCGCAGCTGGAGCGAGTTCTTCTTCGATCAGGGCAAAGGCAACCGCCTGGCTGGCGTCGCCGGAACCTTGTGGGCCGGGTTCAATGGCGTCACCGAATGGATTGATCATCGCCAGACCCGGCAGAACGCCAGTCAACGCCTCACCTCGGCGTGGTTCGGCGAATCCGCACGCATCAAGTCGCGGGCATTCACCGTCGCCTTGGACAAAGTGGCGGCGTGGAATTGACGGGCAACAGAAATGAGCCGGCGAAAGCGCGGGCTCTTTTTCTTAGCTATCGGGTGAGAGATTCGCGGGATCGAACTGATAGATCGCGGCACGGCGAAGCGAATCGGCCGCTGGCGCGAACGAGGTTCAAAATCCTAGATTTGCCGGGTGCTCGACCGTTGCGGGACAGCCAGTGGCGACGGCCACTTTTATGACATACCCGAACAGAACTATTTACCAGAACTGATTGAACCTATGGGACCGGCGCTGGCCATGGTGAAAACCGCGAGGTGTCCACCCCACGATGGTCGCAAGACGGCGGAACCGAGTGTGTTTCTGGACGGTGAATAGAGCTTTGTGCCCCGGCTCCAGCCCGTTTGCCCGTAACGCCGCCGCGCTGTGAACAACTCGGAATGGACGGCGGCAGGCGATGCGGCAAAAAACCGCCGCGTGGGCCGGCAACAGCCCGAACATCATCCAGCGTCTGACTGGCGGCATGAATCACGAATCTGATCGCCCCATGAATGAAATGGAACACATCCGGTCCTCCGGCACCTTTGAGCTGTTCACGCCGCCGCCCGCTGGTTACGAAACGGAATCGCGCGACAACATCTTTGCCGTGGACCCCAAGAAAATAATGCCGACCCTGTATTTCAGTTTTCGGGCGTGGGACCGCGGCTGGCATATTTACCAGGCGCCCTGACTTTGCGGCACGCTGCCAAACCTACAAGTTCTTGGGCGGCACGGCTGATGACCAAGCCGTTGTCCGCGAATGGATCTCCCTGTTCGCGCACGAGGTTGTGTTCACGCCTGCGCCACGGAACAGAGTGCGCCCGCCGCACGGTTGATTATTGTCTCGGCCAGAGAAGCTGGAACCGGCTGTCAGCGAGTTCACTGTTCTGCAACAGCGCCTCGAACTTCGGCTCGTGATACGCAATCGCCGCCCGACGCAACAGGCTGGCCAAAGCGCGGTCGGGATGCTTGATGGCCTCAATTTGTTTGTCCGGCCATGGCTTCTCCGCACTGAGATACGGCGCGACATAATCGAGCGCGCCGCGCAAACTCCGCCCATCTGGCGTGCGATAGCCAAATAAATCCACGTCCACGCGCTGCGCGATCTCAGCGAGCGTGAACAGTGCCCTCAGGTTATACAGCGTGTAAGAATACGATTTCGTCCGTTTCAATTCGAGCGGCTGACGACCGTCAGGTTCAATCTGTTTTGCGATGCGTTCGCGCCCCAACTCCACCGCCTTGCGCGCCGCTTCCTTGTCCCCGACGAACAGCGCATATGCCGCCGTCTGCGCGAGATACCAACTGCCGTGATTGTTGGCCGCCTTCGCTTCGGCGAGGCCGTTCTGGCTCGTCTGCAACCAGTGCAAATAATCGCGAAACCATTCCCGCAGCCCGCGTTGCAATTCCGGCGTCCACGTTTTCGAGCTGGCCAGCAGCTCCGCCGATTCCGTGATGCCGATCAGTGCTACGCTGTCAATGATCCCGGTGCCGCTTCCGGAATGCCGTCCGGTGCCGCCTTGGGCGTATTGCAGGTTTGGGTTCATCTTCGTCGCCAGGTCAAGGAACCAGAACTCCGGCGGGCCAGGTCCTCGTCAAGCCTATTCACCGGTTTTCCACGCCTGCACGCCTGCTCACGCGGTTTTTACGGCGGTTGAAGCGTTTTCCAACCCCGGAAATGACGGCGCGCGGAAGGTGGCTTCCCACCGGTTTGCCACCCATTATACAATGTGTCTTTTATCCAATCAATTGACACCCTTGCACAAAACGCTTTAGTTTATTGCACAAAACGCGGATTGCGAGATTCGCAGCATGTTGCTCTTATAGCAACGGCATCCGTTTTCACTTCCTTGGCGGGAGAGAAGCCGGTATCACTGGCGAATGCCACCAACGATGTTACCAACGCTTTTCCGCGCGTTAGTTGCCATCGTTTTGGCTGCCGTGGCCTCGGCGTCCGCGCAGGAGGCGCTGACCTCAATCAAATCCCTGCGGGATTTAACCTCGACCCAGGCCGCTCAACGAAGAGTCGTTGAAGTTGAGGCGACGGTAACGTATGCGATGTTGCCGAGCGGGTTTTTTATCCACGACCAAGGCGAAGGCGTTTATGTCAGCATCCCAACGGTGATCCAGTCCAACATGGTTCTCCATGCGAGCGACCGGGTTCGGCTCAAAGCCATGACTGACCCGGGAGAATACTTTCCGAGATTGCTTTGCCTGTCGTTGACCAACGAAGGCAGCGTGGTCCTGCCCCAGGCTACGCCCGTAACACCGGAGAATCTTTTTTCTCCCGAGTTGGATTGTCAGTGGGTGAAGGTGACCGGGGACATCGTCAGTGCCGAAATAGATCCCATAGACCAGTTGGTGATGACACTTGAACTCTACGGCTGGACGTTCAAGGTGGTCATGCAAGCGAGCGAGGCGAATGTCCGCGATGTGCAGGCATTGATGATGCGGCAAGTCACTTTTGAAGGAGTGGCGGCCACAGTGTTCAATCAGCAACGGCAGACGACCGGACGTTTTTTTTATGTGCCGTCGCTGAAATACATCCAGGCAATGGACGAACATCAGGGAACGAACGCTCCGGTATCGTTGGCAGTGGGCGACTTGTTGCGCACCGATACCGCTTCCGCGAGCATGGTGCGCGTGGGTGGCATCGTCACCTATGTCGCCAAGAACGAACTCTGCCTGCGTGGCGAAGGTGGCAGTCTGCGCGTGCTGTTGGCCGGCGGCAAGACCAACCAGTTGGGTGATCATGTGGAAGTGGTGGGGTATGCCACGATTGCCCCGTTTCGTCCGGTTTTGCGCGCCCGCGAAGTAATTACTCTACGTTCCGGGGAGCCACCAGAACCCGTTGACATGGTGACGGCGATGACCAATCTGCCCAGCTTGCAGGCGGAACTGGTTAAAGTGGCCAATGCCGTGTATCTGGGCGCTCAGGAAAACCCGGAGGGAGTGGTGATGCATTGTCAGGTGCAGAATCATTTTTTTGAGGTGATACTGCCGAAGCCTTTTTCCTTGCCTGCCAAGCTGGTGCCTGGATGCGCAATCAATATGGTCGGCACTTGTGAGCTCACCACTACGCACGCGCTGGCCCTGCCGGCATCAGTGGATGGTTTTCGACTTCATCTCACAAGTCCACGCGATTTGATTATCCTCAGCCGGCCTTCCTGGTGGACGCCGCAGCGATCATTGACCGTGCTGGCGGTTGCAGTTGGCTTCGGAATTCTGGGTATGGGCTGGATTTTGAGCTTGCGTCGGCGGGTGGCTGCCCAGACTAAGATCATTGGCGGCCAAATCCAACGCGAAGCCACTTTGCAGGAGCGGCAGCGCATCGCTCGGGAGTTGCATGATAGCATCGAGCAAGAGATGGGCGGTGTCGCCATCCAAATCAGCAATGCCCGCCGTCGGTTGAGTCAGGATCCCACCCAAGCCGATTCGGCGCTCACGCTGGCCCAGGAAATGATCCGGCATTGTCGTTCGGAAGCGCGCACTTCCATCCGGGATTTGCGCAGCGTCGCGCTGGAACAAGGCGGACTGCCCCGGGCGATCCGAGAATTGCTTGCCCCAGCCGCGACCGAGGCGAATATCCAGTTGACTCTCAGCGAGCAGGGTTCAGTCGCCCGACTCGATGCGCGGCTCGAAAGTAATTTGTTCCGGGTGGCGCAGGAAGCCGTCACCAACGCCATTCATCACGCGTTCCCCAGCAAGATTGAAATCACCGTGGACTACGGGCCAGATTTCGTCACCCTGTCGGTTCAAGATGACGGGTGTGGTTTTGATGCGGCCAGCGCGCCTCCACGCGGGCACTTCGGTTTATTAGGAATGCAGGAACGGGCCAATCAGCAGCACTCGCGGCTGATCATTGAAAGCCGTCCCGGAGCCGGCACCAAAGTCAGCCTGCGAACACCCACTTCATCCGACAGCAACCGCGGTCCGAAAGAATCTTACTCGTGAAAAAGAAGACTCGCATTTTGATTGTGGACGACCATGTGATGATTCGATTGGGTTTGGTCGAAGCCATAAACGGGGAACCCGATTTCAAGGTGGTCGGCCAAGCCGGCAACAGTGAGGAGGCGTTAGCGATTTATCCACAACGCCATGCCGATGTGGTCATCATGGACTTCCAAATGCCTGGAGCGGATGGCGCTGCGGCTACCAGTCGTTTGCTTGCTTTGCATCCAAACGTGAAGGTTCTGCTGCATAGCATGTATGAGGGGGAAGAAGACATTTGGCGCTCCGTCGAGGCGGGTGCCCGCGGCTACGTTTCAAAATCAGCCGACGTCGAGGAACTCCTGTCGGCGTTAAGACATCTCGTCAACGGCGACACCTATTTTCCGCCCGCCATCGCGGCCAAGCTCAATGCCCGGCGCAAGCGGCACTCGCTTTCGCCCAGGGAACTGCAAGTGCTCAAGGAAATCGTCGCCGGACGCAGCAACAAGGAAATTGTTGACAGCATGAACATATCTGAAGCCACAGTGAAAATGCACATTGCCAATATGCTGACCAAGCTGGGTGTTCTGGATCGCACTCAGGCAGCCATCGAGGCCGTGCGGCAAGGCATCATCCATCTGGATGCTTGAAGATAACTCGGCGTCATGTGATGCCAAATAAACGTCCCGCCTCCGGCCCCTAGTGTAGTGTTCTGTAAATGATGGGTCATAACGGTGATGTGGCGACTTGGGCCGCCCGGGCTTTGGAAATCTTGGCCAGAATTTCCTCACCCTTCTTGCGCCAGACGTATCGCTTGGGCGCCAGATTTCGCTCCGCCAAGTAGGTTTCCATTGCCCGCACCAG
>CAINLR010000095.1 GCA_903850425.1 uncultured Verrucomicrobia subdivision 3 bacterium
CGGTGTCGTTGGTGCCCGCACCGACGCTTCCAACGCCGTGCGTTGATCCGAATCCAGTTCCAAACCGCGTATGGGTCTTGCCATGCACCCAGTTTAAACAAATATCATGTTATGTCCACTGTATTCGAGAACACAACACTACGTTGCCTTGAAACCAATCGCGATATAGATTGAGCCAGGGTGACAGCAATTCGGCGCGATCCACCTCCAGCGACTTGGCGATCTGTTCCGCGCCGTGATGAAACGCCGTGCCGAAATCCGCCGCGCCATCGCGCGTCGTGAGCGAGTCCGTCACGACCCGTCTGGCAAACGCATCTTCGCTTTCGCCGGCAATGCGCGGCAGCGTGAGCGCCGCCAACACCGCCTGTTCCTGCATCCAGGAAGTGAGTCCCGGCTTGGCGATCACGCCCAGGATGTTGGTGACACTCGGCAAGAGGCCGAGCTTGCGGGCATCGCGCAGCGTCGTTGCGCGCGGCTCGCCCTTGAGTGACAACACCGTGTGCAACGGCGCACCGTCGCGCTGATACCAATGCGCCGAATCAGGAGAGAATAATTTCATAATTTTTTAAATGGTGACCGTCCGTAAGGACTTTGTAGCAGCCGACGTGAGGAGGCTCTGGCCTTGCCTCCCTCTCCCCCCATCGGGAGAGAGGGCTGGGGTGAGGGGGCATCTATGGAATCACGTCGAAGTTTTCGTTTGTGTCGTTTGCGCCTTTTTGCGGCTCAAAATCCGACTTCGGGATCGAAGTCATTGCCAGTGCGGCTCGCACCGGGCGGCGTGGTCGCCGCGTTGCTTTTGTTGCTGGGTGGAACAGGCGACCCGCCTGCCGTGGCCGGCGGCCCGCCGGGCACATTCCCCGGTTGGATGGTCGGCGTTGAATGTTGAATGTTCGGTGTTCCCCCGTTCGCTTGTTTCGCTTTCCAATCCGCGTAACGCTGCCGCGCCGCCGCCGGATCGTATGTCCCGCTGGGCGTGACCTTCCGCGTCGGCTTGCTCACTGCATCAATCGCGGCGTAAGTCTTGCCACTCAGATTTTTCTGATGCGAGATCACCAGCGTGCAGCACGCGCCAATCAGTTTATCCAAGCTGATCGTTTCGCCCGGCAGCACCGGCCGGCCGCGCCACTTGCCGATGAAACCTGACAGATTCGACTTCGGGAACAGCGACGCCGTGAAACTTTTCGACACCGTGCAGGGTTTGCCCTCGCTGGTTTTTGCTTCCGACTCGAAGGTGATTTTCACCTTCGGCTTCAGACTGCGCTGACCTTGGAACTCGCTCTCCACCAGACCGAGATCCAGGACACCCACACACACCGCCGGATGAATCCCTTCGGGATGCGGCTCAAAATTGCCACCTTCATTGCATTGCAGGATCATGTTGCTCATACGTTTTCTTCTTTCAGTTGCTTGGTTGTTGTTTTGTTGCTGGCCGAAGACACACCTCCCCGGCCAAATTGTTTTCGGTGGTGGGGTGCGTGCCCGTCCGGATCGGACCTCCGTGCGCGCCATCATTTGTCGCACTGGTCCCATTCGTCCCATCCCCCGGCGGCAGCTCCCCGCGCAGCAAGCGGAAGAACGTCTCCGCCCGCATCGTGATCAGCCACGGCGCGTGATTGCGGCGGTGCGCTACAATCCATGCCAGTTTTTTCTCCCCATTGGATCCAAGCTTCGCTTGGTCGCCTTCGGCTTGCACACACGCATCGGTGAGATTCAGATTTTGAACCCGCTTCACTTCGACATGCAGCCAGGCGAGCGCGTCGCTGACCACGTCGGGGGACTCCGCCGAGCCGCTGAACTGCTGCCCGCGCCGCGCATCAAACCCGTGCTCGCGCAACAGTGATGCAAATTCGCGTTCGCCGACTTTGCCCTTGTTGCGACTGTTGATGGTTTTTGTCATGGGTGAGAATTGGTAATACTCGTGACTTAGCTCCGAGTCTCAGATTCCCCTGGCGGGCGTTCGCAGGGACTTGCCCACAGTAGAAGGACCAGCGCCACGGCCGTGCCGGGCGTGATGGCGAGGCCAGGGAAGAAGTGGACCGCCGCCTTCACCAGTTTGGCTTTGAACTCGCGCGGCCGCAGGTTTCGCCACTTGGGATTGGGCAATCAACTTCACCAGCTTGGCGCGGTGATTGTCGTTGCGGACATACAAGGCGACGGGAACGCGGTCTTGGCCGCTGCGACTGCGCAGGATGGCAAATCTCAGCATCCAGCAAACATCCCAAAGCCTTCCGGCTTCATCCTGGCCGGTCACGCCTTCCGGCACGGCGACATAGGCGTCAAACACCGTGCGCGTCAGGAACACCGGAAAGCTGATGCCGGCTTCCTTGGCGGTCTTAGTCACGTCCACCTGCACGCCATCGGCGACGGCTTGCTTGCGGGTGTAGGAATAAATAACGGGACCAAACGGGGAGTCATTTTGTTCTGTATTCATAATTGGGGAGGATTAGCGGTTAAGGATGGGAATTTCCGACTGTGGCGAAATACGCTCCAGCTTGGGGCTGGGCTGAATGGTCACCGGCTTCCCGAATCGGGGAATGATGGTGCGCGGCTTCTGCACTACCGCCACCACGGCGGCGGACTCGCTCACGCGGATGACTCGGCACGGCTGGCCGGCATACTCAACGACATCGCCAATGCGCAGGGTGAAAAGATTGGTAATCATAAATCCTCCAAGGTCACGCGGGCCGCTCGTCGCCGGGATAGTAGGAGGAATATTTTTCGTGCGGGTCGCCGGAGTCACGCAAGCGGAATGCGCCGCACGGGTGCTGCCAAGCCTGCCGCTCGCGATTCCAATGGAAGCCAAGCTGCGCCAACTGCTGTCTGAGACTGGCGGCGGGCTGCTCTTTGAACTGCACCCAAATCCATTTTCCTACAACCTCGGCGAGATTGAACAGGTCGGGATTGACGGTGTGCAACAAGGCCAAAACCTTGTCGGTCGGTAACGTGCGATTAGCTTTCCGCGCCTCGGTATCAATCGGCAAACGCGTGTCCACGCGCTCCGGCTGCGGTGTGCTGGTAGGCTGCACGGCAGCCTGCTGTGATTGCTTCGATTCTTGAGGGAGCCTGTTCGATTTTTTTTGTGATGTAGTTTTCATAGTCTTTTTTTTATGCACTGCTCGCCCCTCATCCGTCGGTCGCCTTGTTCGCGAAAAAGCCGAGCCGCCAGCCCTCCTGCGTGGAAGTAGTCTTCAGAAGGAGCCGCGCAATTGCGGGCTGGTGTTTTCGGCGAGGCCGTGACAAGGCGACGAAAAGAAATCTCTGAGCAAAAAAAGCCGAATGGCGGATGAACAACTAAACTGCTAACGTCAGCGGCAAGATGAAACCGACGCAAAAACCGATGGTGAAAGAAAAAAATCCTGCTGCCGTGGCGCTGGGCCGACTCGGTGGATTGAAAGGCGGCAAGGCGCGGGCGAAAATGCTGACGGCAGCGCAACGCAAGGCGAGCGCACAAAAAGCAACTCAAACACAGTGAGCGATAAATCTAAAGTTGCCTTTAGAAAAAGGCGATATATCTTAAGCCAATGTTTGATCGATGGTATGCCAATGAAATGCAGGCGAAGTTAAGCCGGCCCTATGTCCATCTGCTGTTCGGAGCCCGGCAGACGGGCAAATCCACCTTGCTGAATGGGCTGATTCCCGCCGACGCCCTGCGCTTCAATCTGGCAGACCCGCAGGAACGCTCGCGGCATCTGGCTAATCCGGGCGAGTTTGCCCAAGCCTGCCGGAGCCTGCCGACGAATAAAAAAGGCCAGTTCGTCTTCGTGGATGAGGCGCAATCCGTGCCTTCCATCTTTGACGCGGTGCAGGCGCTTTACGACGCGGACAAAACACGGTGGCGCTTTGTGCTATGCGGCAGTTCGGCCAGAAAGTTGCGGTTGACTGGTGCCAACCTGCTGCCTGGCCGCAGTCTGGTGCATCACTTGTATCCGCTGACGCTGGCCGAACATCCGGCGAAGGAGGCTAAAATCCCGCACGCAACCTCGCCGCTGCCTTTTCCGTGGAGTGATGGGAAACAGGCGAAACATCCGTTTCCAGAGTGGGATTTGCAGACGCGGCTGACGTATGGCGCGTTGCCGGGCATCGTGACGGCGGACAAGCAGGATCGGCAAGGGTTGTTGAAGGCTTACGCGTTCGTGCATCTGGAGGAGGAAATTCGCCGCGAGGCATTGGTGAAAGATTGGGGCGCGTTCGTGCGCTTCCTGCAACTGGCGGCTGTCGAGTCGGGACAGATTTTGAACTATTCAAACATCTCGCAGGAGGCCGGCATCTCCCAACCGACGGTGAAGGGCTATTATCAATTGTTAGAAGATATGTTCATAGGCATCCGGGTGCCAGCCTACTCCAAGAGTCCGCGCAAGAACCTGCTCTCGACGCCGAAATTTTTATTTTTTGATCTAGGCGTGCGGCACGCGGCGGCGGGACTGGTTCCATCCAGCGATACGGTGAAAGCGAATCCGGGACCGATCTTTGAACAATGGGTGGGCATCGAGTTGTGGCAGCGCCTGCAATATCTCGGCGAAGGCAAGCTGTATCATCAACGCTCCCGCGATGGTGCAGAAGTGGATTTCATTGTCGAACATGGCGGCAGCCTGACGCCCATCGAAGCGAAATGGACAGAGCATCCCACCTTGAACGATGCGCGGCATCTGCTGCCGTTCCTGCAAGAAAAAAAGAAAGAGGCGAAGCATGGCTATGTGGTTTGCCGCTGCCCGCGACCGCTGCAACTGCATGACCAGATCACGGCGCTGCCGTGGTTTGCCTTGTAAAGTGGAATTCGCTCATCAACAACCGCAGTTAATCCTGCATGGCAGGGCATTTGGTCGGCTGCTTCGGGATTATCAATGACTGACTCCCTGCTGCAAAAACTCATCTTTCCTCCTTCCAGTTAGCTTTCGCCATTTCAATCATCTCGTCCACTTCCCAACCGTTGCGATCGCATAGGTGAAAAATGTCACTGAACAGGTCTGCTGCGTTATAAGATTGCAGTTCGTCTGACGGGAAAATTTCAAATGCTTCGCGTATGGCTTGCTCAGCCCGATCGGCGCGCACGGCATTTGTTTGGCCAGCATCGTCTATATCTTTGCTGGGTTTGAACCTGAATTTACCCATATTTGAACCAGAATATCGCATTTACAAAAACCAACTTCCACAGACTATAGTCTGCCAAGAACTCTGTTGTTCTTTTAAGGAACATTATCAAACCGCCTTTCTGATAAAAACGCAAGATGACAGCAGGCGACAAAATGCCACAGAGCCGCAATATCGTTGGCAAACGCGTTAAAGAGGCGCGGCAATCTCACTTTCCCCCGCTGACGCAAGATCAACTTTCCGGAAAGCTCGCAGCCAACGGATTACAGCTGGACCGCGTAGCAATTGCAAAAATTGAAACGGGCATTCGTTGTGTTTTTGATTTTGAAATAAAGGCGCTGGCTAGAATACTGAAGGTTGATGCCAACTGGCTTTTAGGCATTGGAGGACGGTCTCAAACCGCACGAAAGCACAAGTAACTCCATGAGCTTTCAAACCGCGAAATACTTGCGCAAAGCGACCGGGCGAGCCAAATCAGACGTGGCAAACAAGCTCGTCAGCATGTTTCTCCATGAAGTCAGCCGTAAAATTACTGCAAAGGTTGGGTTGAGTGTTGCCGATCCAAAATATGTTCACGCTGTTGAGTCCGAATTTGGCGGCCATTGTTGTTACTGCGGCCGATCATTGGAAAGCGACCGCGCAGCAGTCGAACATCCAGACGGGATGAACCGATTTCGAGCGGGTTTACACATCCCCGGCAACGTGGTTGTTTCTTGCAAGAAATGTAATAACGAGAAACGCCGCGACGACCAGCTTCACAAACTCACCTTGGCAACAACCGGCTGGGAATCATTTCTTTCGCATGATGGAACAAAATGTGACGCAAACTGTAAAACCTGCGCCTATTGGAGTTCAATTTGGCCGGACGAAATGAAAGGGGAAAATCTAAAAGCAGCACGGCAAAAGATTTTACAATTTCGTGCGCGCTACAAGGAATCAATTATTTTAAACCACAAGGCACATAATTCGCTTCGACAGGAATTAGATAAAATTTATCGGGACTGCCAGTTGTTTGCTACGAACAGAATTAAAGTCGCGGTTGAAGCCTTTTCTTAAAACTTGGCGGAAGCAAATCCTGGGACATTTTCAAAAAGGACGGCACGCGGCCTAATGTGATCAACAAGGTCCAAAGCTGCGGGAAACATGTCGCGTGAATCATCGGCGCCAAGTTGTTTGCTGGCGATGCTAAATGGCGGGCATGGCACGCCGGCGGCAAGAAGGTCAATTCCGGTGAAATCTTCATGCCTGAGATGTCGGATGTCCTGCTGAATCACATTCCAGTGTGGGCGGTTTTTTCGCAACGTGGTGCAATATTGTGCCTCGTATTCCACGGCGGCGGCATGATGGAAGCCGGCCATCTCAAGACCGAGGGCCTGACCGCCACCGCCTGCGCAAAGTTCCAGAACAGCAAAGCTCATTTGCATAGATTTGACATCATCTGCTGCATGACTGCAAGCGGGTAACAGTTGAAATAACTTTTTTGCGATTTCCAAACCCCGTCAAATTATTTTTTGCGGAATTTTGTTCGTGACTGTTCGGCTGGCGGGGGGTGCTGTTCGCGACTGTTCGCAAGCGGTTTGGGCGCGGTGAAAATATTTCAAAAAGGCGTGCTAAAGTGCCGAAAGCCAGACCAGAAATCTGAGACCTGAAACCTGAATGAAAACACGTCAAATTTATTTTTGCAGGTTTTTTGGCGGCGTCGGTCGGCGTGTGGCGGTTTGTGGCAGCGTGTGACAACACACGTTTTTTGCGGTCGGAAATATTTGGAAAAACGTGGTGTATAACACGGACGCGGGGCACCTCACCCCGGCCCTCTCCCCAGCGCGGAGAGGGAGAAAATAAAAAAATTATGGCTGAAAACGAAAGTGCCAGCGGCACGGGCAATGATAACGAACTGCCGCAGCGGAATCCGTTCCGCAGCAAGACGTGGAATCTCACGGCGCAAATGCAACTGCTCCGCGATGATCCCAAAAAGGCGCGTCGGCTGAAAGCCGAGGCGGAAGTGGATGGCGAGGCGGCAGGCCCCAAGGTGGGGCGTCGCAAATTTTATTAACCGCGAAATACACGAAACACCTTGCGGTGGGGCCAATTTGAAAACCTGAAATCATGCCGGTGAATAGCACTCATCCTGATTATGACGGTCCTTGCGGACGGCCACCATGCCGCACCGTCAAGATTCTGCCCAATGCCTATGCCTGTTAACTCCACTCATCCAGACTACGATGCCAATATCCTGCCGTGGATGCGGGCGCGGGATGTCTATGCCGGCGAGGATGCCGTGAAGGCGGCGGGGCAGCGTTATCTGCCGCGGCTGGATTGCCAGGATGATACGGAGTATGCGGCGTATAAACAGCGGGCGTCGTTTTTCAATGCCACGGCGCGGACGGCGGACGGATTCACGGGCCTGATCTTCCGGCGGGAACCGGTCGTAAAACTCCCTCAAGACCCATTGCCAATTTCCAATCGCCAATTGCCAAATAGTGCTTCGCGCTTGGCGGCGGCGTTGAAGGAGTTTTTGAACAATTGCGATTTGCTGGGCACGACGCTATCGGCCTACGCAAAAATGTTGGTGGCGGAAATCATCCTCGTGGGTCGAGCGGGGACGTTGGTGGACTGGGAAAGCGATGGTGTGCCGCGTGCGTATGCGGTGCGTTACAAGGCGGAAGACATCCTGAATTGGCGCACGTCCATGGTGAACGGGCGGCAGGTGCTTTCGCTGGTGGTGCTGCGTGAAGACGTGGCATCCGGCAAGGATGATGGGTTTGTGTGCGAGCCGGTGGAGCAAATTCGCGTGTTGCGACTTGAACCTGTCGAAGCTGGACCTGCCACCGGGGGGCGTAAAAATGGTTCTTCCCGTTCAACCCTCACCCGGCCTGCGGCCACCCTCTCCCGCTCCCGCGGGCGAGGGACAAGCGCCGAATGGCAATGTGTCGTGGAGATTTGGCAGCGCGGCAGCACGGGCAAAAGGGAATGGCAGTTGGTGGAAACGAAGGTGCCGGTGCGCCGGGGCAAACCGCTGCCGCTCATTCCCTTTGTCTTTCATGGGCCGCGTCACTCGCTGCCGGAAGTGGACAAGATCCCGCTCGACGACATCATTGCCAAGAATCTGGATCACTACCGTCTGGATGCTGACTACAAACATGGGATGCACTACACCGCATTGCCTACCGCCTGGGTATCTGGCTTCGACAAGAACTCCAGTCTGCGCATTGGTAGCAGCACGGCCTGGGTCGCTGAAACGCCCGGCGCGACGGCGGGCTATCTTGAATTTCATGGTCAAGGTCTGGCCACCTTCGAACGCGCGATGGATCGTGACGAACAACTCATGGCCGTCCTCGGCACGCGAATGCTGGAATCCAAGAAGCGCGTCGGCGAAACGGCTGCGGCCATCGAACTGCGGCAGAGCGGCGAGAACTCCATTCTCAACACGGTCTCTCTCAGCGTCAGCGCATCGCTCACACAAGTCTTGCGCTGGGTCTATTGGTGGAACTCGACGGAAGCAATCCCGGATGCCATCGGTCCTGACCTGGTCTTGGTCACGCTGAACAATGACTTCAGCATCACCGGCATGTCGGCATTGGAAATCACCGCACTCGTGGCCGCATGGCAAGCTGGTGCCATCAGTCAGGCAACCATGCTCGACCTCTTCCGCGCTGGTGAGGTCATCGCCCCCGGTCGCACCAACGATGAGGAAATCCAACTACTGCAAAAGCAGAAAGCAGAAAATGGGAAAGCTGAAAGTGCTGCCACGCGGGCACCAGCAATCCCGCCGACTGCGCCCGGTGATGTGAACGCCACGCCGGTCAACACGAACTGACTTAACCGCAGAGAACGCAGAGAACACAGAGAAAATTTATGGCCCTGAAATACAAATTCGCAACCAAGCAGGAAATTCCTGCTGAACATCAATCCCTGTATGTCGAGCGCGATGGCGCTTGGCTGCTCGATGCCGATGGTGTCGTGAGTCAGACCAAGCTGGATGAGTTCCGCCAGAACAACATCACGCTCACCAACCAACTGAAACGCTTTGATGGCATTGACCCTGACGACGTGCGGTCCTTGCGGACGGCCACCATGAAGATGCAGGAAGAAAAGCTCAAGCTGGAAGAGGCGGCGCAGATCAAGGCCGGTGAAGTGGACAAGGTCATTGAGGCGCGACTGAAAGCCGCCCGCGCCGAATGGGACAAGACGCATGGCGTCGTGGTTGCCGAACGTGACGCGCTCACTGGTCGCCTGACGGCGATTCAGATTGATCAAGCCGTCGTCACTGAAGCCACAAAACGTGGCCTGCGGCCGACGGCGATTACGGACATTACTTCTCGCGCTCGCCAGACGTTCAAGCTCGTCAATGGCGTGCCGCAATCTTTCGAGGCTGACGGCCAGACTGCCCGCATGGGCAAGGATGGCGTGTCGCCGATGACTTTGGCCGAATGGGTGGATGCGTTGGTGTCTGACGCACCGCACTTATTCGAAGCAAATGCTGGCAGCGGTGCTGCGGGCTCTGGTGGCGGTGCCGCTAGTAACCGGTCCGTGAAAAATCCGTTCCGCAAGGAATCGTTCAATCTCACGGAGCAAATGAAATTGCAGAAAACCGATCCCGCGACGGCGGCGCGACTCAAGGCCGCGGCGTGAGATCAACCGCAGAGACGCGGAGACGCGGAGAAAACAAAAACTGAATCTGAAAACTCTGCGCCTCAGCGCCTCGGCGGTGAAATAGAAAATTAAAACATTATGGCCAAGACACAACTTGCAGACATCATCGTGCCAGCGCAGTTCGCTGGTTACGTTCTCCAACGGACGGCGGAGAAATCCGACCTATTCCAATCCGGCATTGTCATCCGCACGCCGGACTATGACACGCGGGCCGCGCTGGGCGGCACGCAAGTCAACATGCCGCACTGGAATGATCTGACGGGCAACCGCCAGCCGCTTTCCGATTCGGCACCGCTCGTGCCGGCGAAACTGGTCGCCGACCAGGACATCGCCCGCATCCAGAACGACGGCAATGCGTGGTCGTGGAATCATCTGGCAACGCAAGTCTCGGGTGATGATCCGGCCTTGGCGCTGGCGGATTTCCTCGCCGAATACTGGAACCGCCAGAACCAATACATGCTCATCAACTCCCTCACCGGCGTGTTCGGCGCGGCGAGCATGGCGGGCAATCTGTTGGCGATTCAGAGTGAATCCGTCGCCGCGCAGACGGCCGCCACGCGGCTCAACGGCGCGACCTTCGTGGACGCGACGCAACGGCTCGGTGATCGCGGCGACCGGCTCGTGGCCGTGGCGATGCACTCGGCCACCGAAGCCGCGCTGCGCAAGCTCGACCTGATTGACTTCATCCCGGATAGCCAGGGTGAAACTCAAATCAAGACGTTCCAAGGCCGGCGCGTCATCGTGGATGACGGCTGGCGTAGGAACGATGCACGGCCGAGCTGTTGTGCCCCAGCGCCTCTTGTGCGAAACGTTCGGGATAACCGGCCGTTTTTGCGCGCTCAGCCTACGCATATCGATACGAATGCAGCGTCACGCCTTTGATTGCCAATCCCCGGCAGCGCTGCTTGAACTCGGTGGCGCGGTCCCCCGCCCGCACCGTGGCAAGATACGGAAACAGCGGGCCGCTGCCCGGCAGGTCCTGTAAGACCGCCGCCAAGCCCGCGCCAAAATGCAGCCGCGCCACGCTCTTGGTCTTGCGCCGGAAAAAGCTGATGACCTTTTGTTCCCAATCCACGTCCTCGGCCGTGAGCATGGCCAGATCCGTCTGCGCCGCGCCCAGGTGCCATGCCAGTTGATAGAAGGCCCGGCGCTCGGGATTGCGTTCCCGCGCGAGGATGGCTTCATGCTCGGCCAGCGTCACGGCGCGTTTCTCCTGATACACCGGCTTGGGCCATTGCCGGCGCGGCACGAGCGATTTGGGCAGCCAGTTCATATCCAGGGCGAAGTTGTGCAGCCGGCGCAGATAGACATTGGTGGACACGGTGCCGGTGCGCAGGACTTTGAGGAGGTGATCGGCGCGGGTATCCAGCAACGGCAAATCGCGGATGAGGTCCAAGGCGTGGTCCGCCCAGGCGGTGACGTAGCGGTCGCGGGTGACGGTTTGTTTGGTGGCGGTCATCTCGTCCATGACGAAACGCCACTGGCGTTTGGCGGCTTCAGCATCGGTGGCGCTGAGATACGCCAGCGCAATCTGGCGGTTGAGGATGGGTTGCCGGGACGCCTCGTTCTTGGAATGAAGCAGGGCCTTGGCGGCGGCTTCATCGCGCGTGCGCAGGCTCGCCTGTTTGCCGTTCTGCGTGTCCTGGGCGTAGTAGATGCCGTTGCGGCGGTAGAGGCTGAACTGGGGTTTCATAACATTGTCTTGCTGCCGGCAATGTTATTTTGTTCGACGACTCCTCGTGATTGAGCAGGTGGTGAGTTGGCCATGAGTAGCTACTGAGTTAAGCGAAGTTCCGCGAACGGGCACCGCTTTACTGGCAATTTCACTGGCAATGACCACCTGCCGCCCCGTAAGACACTAATGCACAAGCATTAAAGCTTGGAGGCGAGAGTCGGAATCGAACCGACGATGCAGCTTTTGCAGAGCCGTGCCTTACCACTTGGCTATCCCGCCACCGGGAACTCACAGCCTAATTTTCTTTTTCTCCCGGTGCAAGTTCAATCGCCATTCAATCGCGGAGGCCCAACTGTCGTCGGTGTTTCCATAATTCCGCTGGCTTGATTATTCCGGCGGGCGTGATGAGGCCGGTGATCAAGTCCGAGGGCGTCACATCGAAACCTGGATTGCGCGCACCGCTGGTGGAGTTAGCCACGCGGACATATTCGCGCTGGCCGCGCGGGTTGACGCCCCACGCGCCAAGGACTTCGCTTTCGTGCCGCTCTTCGATGGGAATGTCGAAGCCGCGTTTTATTTTCCAGTCAATCGTCGAAAGTGGAATGGCGACGTAAAAGGGGATTTTATGGCGCGCGGCCAAAACGGCTTTGGTGTAAGTGCCGATTTTATTCGCGACTTCGCCGGTGCGGCCCAGCGTGCGGTCGCTGCCGACGATGACCAGGTCAATCTCGCCGTGCTGCATCAAATGGCCAGCGGCGTTGTCGGCAATGATGTGATGCGAAATCTTTTGCTGCGCGAGTTCCCACGCGGTAAGGGTGGCACCCTGCGAGCGAGGTCGGGTTTCGTCGCAGAAGACGTGGAATTGTTTGCCTTGCGCCTGTGCGGCATACAGGGGGGCAGTGGCGCTGCCGATGTCCACGAACGCGAGCCAACCGGCATTGCAGTGGGTCAGGATGTTCATGCCGTTGCGAATCAGCTTGGCACCATGCTCACCAATTTCGGCGCAATGACGAGCATCCTCGTTGGCGAATTCCTCGGCGGCAGCGAGGGCGAGGGCTTGCTGCTCCGCGACCGTTTCACCGGTGCGCATCGCGGCGCGCACAGCGCTCATGGCATTGACCGGATCCACGGCGGTGGGCCGCGCATCGCTGAGCGTTTGATAAACAAATTCGACGTGCGCGAAAAATGTCTTCAGGTCGCGCCCGCGAAAAGCCCGGGCACCTTGCGCCAGGCCGTAAGCCGCCGTGGCTCCAATCGCCCCGGCGCCGCGCACCACCATGTCGGCGATCGCGCGGGCGGTCGCCCGGAAGTTTTTGGTGGCGACGATTTTGAATTCGTGCGGGAGCAACCGTTGCTCGATGAGCAAGACGGAGTTCTTGCCGGCGTCGAAGGCGACGGTGCGGAAGGGTTCGGTGCGACCGGAGACGGTGACGTTCATGCCCTATCCAATAATGGATCGGGCAGATTTGGCAAGCGATTCCGCGCTGGTGATGCGGGCATTCACGGCGTGCACAAGGAAATCAAAAAAACTGCGAACTATTTTCGGCTCGTGCGGGAACGAAGCGGCCGGCGCGACAATCGGATTACGGCCAAAGTGCTGCGCAACCCGGCCTATAATGTCGTGGCGCACGCTGCGAAATGCGTCCGGCCAGGTTCCGTGCCGATCGTCTCCAACGACCTGCAGCCGCTGCCAAATGTGCCTTTCAAAACACTGCCTTCACCATCAGCCTTACAGTTGGGAGCAGCGCAAGGCGGTTTCGAGTTGGCGCAAGTCTTTGGGCAGTTCGGCGGTCCAGGACCGGCGCTGGCCAAGATGTTCGGGATGTTCCAGCGTGAGGACTTCGGCGTGCAAGGCTTGACGCGGAAAATCAATGGCCGTGCCGGCGGAATGCTCTCCACGCCAAGCCGGATGATACGTGCGGTCGCCAATCAAGGGCAGCCCCGCGTGGGCCGCTTGGGCGCGGATTTGATGTTTGCGACCGGTCTCCAGCCGGAGCCGCAATTTGGTGACGACGCCTTTGCCGTCGGCGCGCGGATACTCGTGGATGACTTCGTAATGCGTGATGGCTTCCTGGGCCTCGCCTCCGGGAGCTTTTGCCGGCGTTGCCGAAAGCACGTGCTGGCGCAGTTCGTCCCGGCTCAATTGCAGCCAGTGCCGCCAGGTGCCGGTGGGCGTGCCCGGACGCCCTTCCACAAACGCCACATATTGCCGCCTCATGGTGTGTGTTTTTAATTGCTCGATGAGGTGGTGACGCGCGGCGGGGTTCGTGGCCATGCAAAAAATGCCACTAGTATATTGGTCGAGGCGATGAACCGGCAAGGGCGCGAGCCGGCGATAGGCGGGCGGCAATGATTTCCCGGCGATACCTCGGTCCTGGGCTTTCAATTTTCCCGCCAGCAAATCGGCGAGGATGCTGAGCGCGGAAAGATGGCAGTTCGACGCCGGCACGGAGATGAGGCCCGGCCATTTGTTGACGATGGCCAGGGCGGAATCCAGATACAGCAACGAAACACTCGGATGAATCTGCCACCCGGAACCGCAATCCAGCGTGGTGGCATGGCTGCCGCCCAGCTCCAGTGTAGCGCCCGGATCCGTGAGGCGGTGATGCGGTTTACGGATGACGACGCCGTTGACGCGCACCCGCCCCGCCTCGATCCACTGTTTGGCACGGCTCTTCGGCGTGTCGGGATATTGCCGCAACAACCCATCCAATAAAGTGCTGACTTGGGGCGTATCCATGATTTAGCCTTCCGCCCTTTTTCCGGACGAATCACTTTGCAACGGTGCATGTGCCCAAGGCATGTTGTGCCGGGAGGTGGCGCTAAACTTGAGGTCTGGATTGAATTGAAAACAAAGGACCGGATTGCGCCGCTCTGCTTCACGCCAACCATGCCGCTGATTGGGCATGGGCTCTAGCTTGATGCCGTGCCGGCGCTCCCGGGAATGGTTGGATGGTGATAGCATGCGATTACAATTCTCCCCGGAATGCTTGGTCTAAGCTGGCCGGAAGTAAAGCGTCCAGTTCGGCGGTGTCGGCCTGCAGGCGCGTGCACGCGGCCGCCTCCGCTCACCAACCCTCAACGATGGCGTCCGAGATTCAAAGCCAGGGGCGCAAAGCCAATTCTCGCCAGCGGCAGCATCAAGATAATGCCGAGACAAAGCGTCAGCGTGCCACTCTCTTGATGGCACACGATGATGACTGGGGCCAGAAAGACGACCGCGAGCGACGACCAAATGAACAGGTATTGGATCAGCGTGCGGCGGGCGATCAGTTGCTTTTTGAAAGCAGCGCGAAACGTCCACTGTGCCAGGAACAGCTTTAACACAACCAAGAATGCAAGCAGGCCAGGGAGCATCTGGAAAAAAGTTTCCCGAAAAAGCGTGTTTCGATGCGTGACGGCAAACAGCCATGCCAGACCCAGGCCAAACACGGCGAAGGTCATAGCTCCGTAAACCCGGTGAATCCAGGTTCCTATCGTCGCGCCCACCCACACCCTGTCCGCTCCGGAAGCCCACGTGCAGATGACCAAGCCCAGCAAAATGACCGGGATCAGCGGGCGGATGTAGTGCAGATATTCCGGCGACAACAAGGAGCTGATGAAACTTAGATCTCCGATGAGAATGACGACGCCCAGAAAAAATAAAGTCACAAGCCAGGAAAGAGCCGTGCTCAAGGCCATGACCTGCCACTGCGCCACAATGATCTCGCCGTTGTTGAGCGGGCGATTGGCGGTGAACTGCGGCATCGTTCGTTCATGGGAAACCCCTTGGAAAAAGTGGATGAAGAGCGGGACGGCCAGGAGATAGACACATAGGCTGCAGGTGGTATCTCCGCTAACGGAACCCGGATGAAGGATTAGCTCGGGAATCATCACCAGGACCGGGGCGACTGTGAGCGCACAGACGGTGTAAAATACTTTGCGGCCTTGCCGCCGCCATTCAAACCAAAACTGGGCTTGGGCTGCGGAGCGAAAAGATTTTGGCCCACTTAACTCCGTTCGCGTGCTGGCAAAAGGGATCCGCCATTCCCACAGCCATCGCTGCCAGCCGCCATGTCGGATTTTTTCCAAGCCAACAAAGCCAAGGGCGCAACCAATCACGATGAGCGACAATTGAATCGGCGTTTGATGCGCCGAAAGGGAGCGAGCCCATTGAAAATCTGGATGCGCGAGGAGGGAGAATGTAATCACAAGCAGCAGTAACATGCGGGTGAATGGAAAGGCATCAAGTGACCAGACGATGGCTTGCGACAGGATCAGCAAAGTAATCCACGCGAGGCCATCGCTGAATCCGTCGAACACGGGAATGTGCGGCAGGTGAACCAGCCGCGTCCATCCCAGATAAACCAATAAGACGGCGGCCGTGCCGCTGGCGATCAATCGCGTTGCCAAAAATCTTGTCGCGATCGGCAGCGTGAACAACCGTTTCGGAAACGAAAAAGGCTCGCGTGGATTCAAATCGGTAAACGTAAAAATCCATATCACATATAGCAGCGAGCAGATCATACAGGCCGCCGGAGCGCAGATGAAAATAAACCAGGCCAGCATTTGGGAAATTTCCGCCCGGGTGCCATGCATCCGCGCGGCATTCTCGGCGAGAAAGTCGAGTGCATTGGAACTGTTCAGGTTCAACCCGATAGACGCGCAGAGTTTTGAATAAAACAAAGCGAAGCCCAGAAGAACGAAAAGAACCGTGAGCAAGCGCTTCCGGTGCCGGCACCAGATTTCCCACGTCAATGCTGCGGATGGCGAGTTCATGTTATTCCTTTCGGGCGGCTTTTGCGCCGGCACGCGCGACGAAAATTTCATCCAACGAAGCGGTATCTTCCGCCACGACTTGGCCGCCGACGCGCGCGACGCCCGCCATCACTGCCGAGCGGCTGCCGTTGCAGATCGCCGTCCATTCCCGTCCGGAACCGGTCAGGCTCAGGACGCCCGGAATTCCCGGCGCGCCGGCCGGCGGCGATTCAAAATGAAGGATCAACCGGTGATGATTCTCCTTGATGTCATCGAGCGTTCCCGTCAAAACCACTTCGCCCGCAAACATCATCGCGATGTCGTCCGCCACCCGCTCCACCTCCTCGAGCAAATGCGACGAGAAGAAAACGGTGCGCCCTTCATCGGCAACGGTGCGGATGATGGCCTCCAAAATGTCGCGGCGAACCATCGGGTCGAGGCCGGAGCTGGGCTCATCGAGGAGGAGCAGTTCGGGGCGAAAAGCCAGCGCGATCAACAAACCGGCCTTGGCATTTTCACCGCGCGAAAGATTTTTGATTTTGGCGGCAGGATCCAGACCAAACTGATTGCGCAACTCCTCCGCGAAAGCCGGGTCCCACTTGGGATAGAACGCCTGGGTATAGCGGAGCAGTTCATCCACGCGCATCCAGGGTGGAAGATCGCGGTTTTCCGACAGATAGCCGATGCGACTGAGAACGGCGACCGGGTCGGTCACCGGGTCAAAACCAAAAACGCGAACCGAACCGCTTTCGGCTCGCAGCAAACCAAGAACATGTTTTATGAGCGTCGTTTTGCCCGCGCCATTTTCGCCGACTAATCCAAAAACGCGCCCGCGCGGAATTTTCAGCGAAACATTATTGAGCGCCAGTTTCTGGCCAAACTGCCGGCTTAACCCGGAAGTTTCGATGAGGGGAGAATTGTCGGATGCGTTCATTTATTTTCCTCCAGTTGCATGGATTGGTGGCGGTCTTTGATGAGCTTGAATAAATCGTCGGGAGCGACCTGCATGTGGGCGGCTTCGGCCAGCAGGGCATCCACCCGGTGAGATATAATTTTCAGCCGTTCCTTCCGCGCGAGCGGCGAACCATTGTCGGAAATGTAAGTGCCCGAACCGTGGCGCTTCACCACGACGCCGGCGCGTTCGAGTTCCAGATAAGCGCGGGCAACGGTGTTGGGATTGATTAGGAGTTGATGAGCCAGCACCCGAATGGGCGGAATCTCCTCACCCGGCGCGAGCCGACCGGCCGCCACCAGATACTTCACCTGGTTGGCAATCTGCAAATAAATGGGCACGCCGTCGGTGGTGATGTGCAGTTGCATTGTGTATGAATACACTAATACACTTTCAAAACTTGTCAACCCCATTTGCAGGGTGGGCACTCTACGGTTGGAACTGCTCTCCGCGAAGTCGAGCGCTGCGGGCGGCAAAAAATGTGGCGGCAGGCTTGCAAAGGCATCGCACTCGCCGCCGCGCTGACTTTCCAGTGCAAGGCTGGACGGCAGCGGCGCGGGTGAGTTTTCGGGTTGCCCTCACACGAAATATGAAGCGCACATTTTTCAATCTGGCATTTGTCTTTCTTGTATCGGTTTGTTCACTCCAGGCTTATTCTGGCCTGACAAAGAGCGACAAGCACCAAAGTAAACACTATGAGCGATGATGCGCCACTTCCCAAGCCTGCGGATTTCCCGGTCGGGACGACCTTCGTCATTAAGGAAGACGATGTTCCCTTGGTGTGGATTCCCCGCCGAGGTTGGCTGAACTGGTTTGGCGGCACGCCGCGCCCATATGAGCCATCATTCCTCAAAGTGGATAACAACCGGCCCGCCGAATCGTTTGAGGAGTGGGTCCAAATCCTGGCAGCATCGCTGAAGCGAAAATAGGCTAACCGAGCGCGGCTAGCCCACGGATCATTCATGGTTCAGCCGGCGTGGCGGGCCCGCGCCACACGCTGCCGCCAAAGGTGGTCACGCGGATGACGCTGTCGTCGGTGGGATCAAACTCCACCCGCTGGATGTTCGAGAACGGCAGGTCATCAAAGGCCCGCCAGGATTTGGCATTGTCGCGTGAAAGCCAAAGCCCCGCGCCAGGCGCATCTTCGGTCAAGGTCAGGTAAATCCAACCAGCGTGCTGCGGGTGAAAATAGCCGCCGAAAGTCTGCGGTCCTTGGCGGCCGATGCGCGCCCAAGTTTGACCACCGTCCTCGGTGAGGTAAAGGCCGCCGGACTGGTCGCGGCCCGCCATTGCTTTCGCGTGGAGATAATCTCCATTAACAGTGATACCCGCCCCAATCCCCCTTTGCGGCGAATGGACATGCGCGGTTTCAGACCTGGCAGTTAGTCAGCTGCCCGGCTTGTTTCAATCTCCACGCTACTCAATTCGAGAAGCGCGCGTTGACGAGTCAGTTTTGCAACACCGGTCGCAAAACCAGATTGCGGTATTCGATCCCAGTGTGGTCGCCTTGCAGGTAGATCGGGCCGGGACGATCCACTTCGGGCCACAGCGCGCCGCCGGTCGGACCGAGGACGGGCTGGTTGTCTAGGATCAACTTTCCGTTGAGCGTCACGGTGACATGGCGCTGCGCCAGAATGATGTCGAGCGTCTGCCATTCGCCCGCCGGTTTTTCCGCCGCCACTAACGGTTTGATGCGGCTGTAAATGGCCCCCATGTTGTGCGTGTCCGTCGGCTTGCCGAAGCTGTCGAACACCTGCACCTCGTAAATGCCGCGCAAATAAATGCCGCTGTTGCCGTCCTTCGCGACCCGCGCCTCAGCGTGCAGGGAGAAATCTTCAAACTCGGCCTCGGTGCGCAGATTGCCGAAGTGCCGGCGCGACTGCCCGGGAACTTCGGCAATGTCGTTCACCAGAATCCCGTCGGTGGCACGCCAGCCGTTGACCGCCCCCTTCTCCACTAACCGCCAGCCGTCGAGATTGGTGCCGTTGAAGAGTTGAATCGGCGGGCCGAATTTCACGGCGCTTAGGTCCGGCGCAGACGGCAGCGGCGGCTGGCGGTGTCCGGAAAATTCCGCGCGATTTTCACCACCACCGTCCTTGGGTGTGACGGTGACGAATTTAATATTGTCGCCGTCGAGCGTAGCGGCAAGGGTTTCGGTGACCATGATCGGCTTGCCATCGGCGTCTTTGCGATTGGTTTTATGCCGGCGCGTGACGATCAATTTGTCTTGTTGAACGCTCGCGCTGTCCAGCGGAAAAACACTGCCGCCGCCCCAGAGCATTTCGGCCTGGAGACGGGTGCCGCTGCCGCTGACGCCGAGCCAGCCGGTGCCGCCACCGGGCAGGTGCAACGACCAATAGCCCAGAAACGGATTGTCCGCGGCGCGACTTTGAAAGTTCAAGAGACCAAACGTGACGCACAAAAAAAACGGAACCAATCGGCGAAGGGAATTCATCTGCGCTTTATGCGGAAAAGACGTTGCGATCACAAGTCAAAATTATTGCTTCACGGGGCCACGGGGCCTGGCCTTGGGCTTCGCGGGATTAGTGGTTGCGAGGTTTAACAAATATGGTAAAGCTCTGCGAAACGACGCTGTTTTATGATTGTGAAAGCCGCCACTGCTAAAATTAAAGAGTTTTTTTTATGGCACAAGGCGTGCTAGACTAATGTTGATAATTAAACGTGAAACTATACTCAAGACGCTTTTTGGCCACTGTGAGCGCCGCCGCAAAGCGGTTCTTTGCCGGCAAGCCCATGGGTTTCGTGCCGGACATCTCCGAAAAACGGAGCCGGCCAAGGCCGACGGGCTGGGAAGATCACGGCTTGGCGCGGGGTGACGGGTTGCTCACCCGTTGGTGGACTTCCCGAAACGATTTGCGCCCGACGGTTCCAGGTCGGACTACCCGCGCTGGCATCCACCAAAGCAATGGGCGGATGGCCTTCACGCTGGTTGAAGCCCTGATCTCGGTGGGCATTCTGGGCATTTTCGTGGCCGGCTGCCTGACGGCCATCGTCATTGACCAGGTCAGCATCCGCAAAGCCAAGGAAGAGGCGATCGTCATGGACTTCCTGATCAAATATGTTGAAAACATTAAGGCCCTGCCCTTCGGCTCGGTGGCGCAGGGCCAGCCGATCAACTCGCTTTACAACGGGGTCAGTGGCGCGCCGCTGATCGTCATCCCGGCCAACACTTCCTGGGTGGCGCTGGACACCACCAATTTCCAAACTTTTTATCCCGATTTGTTGTGGTTGAGCAATCGCAATCCGAAGATGCTGGTGAATTTGACCCAGCAAAGCGTGGCGGGTTCCGTGCATGATAAGGAGATCAACGTCAAAGTGGATTGGGACGCACCGCTCGTCCGCGGCGGACGGCTGGAAGTGCAAGTTGATTTCTTGCGAACCGTAAATGTGCCGACGTTATGAAATTCTTCCGCACTCATTTGTCGGCGACCGGCGGCCAGCGAGCCTTCTCACTGATTGAATTGATGATGGCTCTGGGCATCGGCTTGGTGCTGGGCGGAACGGTGATTCTGCTACTGCTCCAAGCCGCCAAGGAGCAACGGAAAGGAATGGTCAACGCGACCGTCGAACAGAAAGCTTACGGGTTGCAGGCGAACATCACTGCGTGCCTGCGCAGTGCCAGCGCCAATCAAGGCATCACGCCGGACTATTCGAGCGGCCTCTTGGACGCCAGCGGAAACCTGCTGGGCTACGGGACCATTTTTGTGTTTTGCCCCACCAATGGAGGCTACCTCACCGGGCTGATCCAATACACCCGGGCGTCGGGGCGAGTCCTCTACACGCCGAATGTTTTGACCCCTTCAACCCAGCAACTGTGGATGACCAACAGCCAGACGGCGGCGTTGACCAACCTCTGCTTCTCCACCTCTTTCAACCCCGATGGCTCGAAGAATAGTTCGCTCGTGAATGTCCGCTTCCAAATGGATGACCGCGGCTATTCGCAATCGAACCCGACCAATAATCCGGCCAGCATCTATCGCAGCTTTTCCGTTCAAATGCGAAATGATTAAGCCTTAAATTCTCACTCACCATGAATACCACCGCCACCAAAAGTCCGTCCGCGCAAGGCTCCGCGCTGATGACGGTCGTCGTCATCGGCGGGATCGTGTGCGTCATCACCGCCGCCATGCTTCTGGTCAGTAGCAATTCCCTGAAAAATGCCTACGGGCGGACGGATTGGAACAAGGCGTTCTTCAGTGCGGAAAGCGCCGTGGTCTGGGCGGCGCAAAAGGCCTTTGACTCGGGGCAAGCCGCTGGCACCACCCGCACGAACTCGACCGCGCTGGGCACTCTGCCATTGAGCGCCCTGGTTTCAATCACCAACGATCCGGCCTTCCGCGGGGCCTGGGTGAAAGTGCAGCAACCGGCCACTTCCATGAACAATGTTTTCATCATCACCGCCTCCGCCCGGATCAACGACAAGATCCGCACCATTCAGACCCAGATTACGACCCGGCCGCCCAGCCTGGTGTTCGACTATGAATATTTTTTGAACAACTGGGGCTGGTGGTGGGGGAGCAGCATCACGGGCCAAGGGGCGCAACGCGCCAACTGGGATTTTGATTTCCGCAGTGGCCCCACGGTCAACGGGGCCATTTACGCCGCCAACGAAGTGCAGCAAAATGAAGTCGCCATCCAGAACATTTCGACGATGCCCTTTGGTGGGTTGGCCGGCAGCGATATCACCAATCTCGTGCATCAAGGCGCCCCCCGCGTCACCATGCCGAATTTGCTAGATTTCAGCAATTACATCGCCACGGCGATGGCGAATACGAGCAGCAATGGCATCTGGCTCGGCACCACCCAGTTCGTGCTCGGGGTGCAAAACGACGCCAGCAAGCCGGGAATCTATCTCGCCGGCACCGCCGCCAAACCGGTTACCATTAAAGGCACCGTGGTGATTCCGGGCGACGTGGTCATCCAAGGAAAAGTCACCGGCCAGGGCACTCTGTATGTCGGCGGGAATCTCTACATCGCCAATAACACCACCTATGCCAATGGCCCGGACTTCAGCAGCCCCCCGGAAACCATGGTTGTGACCAACCGTGACAATTGGGTGCAACAAAACATTGCCAAGGATCTGGTCGCCTATGCCGTGAAAGGCTCGATTTTTGCCGGCGACGTGACGGATTCCGATTGGGTCAGCAAGTGTTACAATTATCCCGGATCGGGCCTCGCAGTGGTGGGCGATGAATCGCACCTCGGCATGGACGGGATTGCCGGCACCGGCGACGACAACATCCCGTTTCTCCACCCAGATGGCACGACGAGCACTTGGTATGATGACGATGGCAACGGCTTGGTCAACGCCAACTACAATTACTCCCGCGACATAAACATGGATAACACCCGCGCCGCAAAAATCCTGGGATATCCAACGGATGGCAGTGGAAATGTCGTCGCCTTCAATCAGGTGGCGACCGACAACATGGGCACCTTGGAGGGAATATTTTATACCGACCACGCGGCAGCCATGCGGCTGGCCCAAAGCACCTCAACTTTCCACGGCGTCATTGTTTCGCGCAATGAACAGATTATTTTTCAGAGCCAGCTCACTTTTATTTATGACTCACGCGTCCACAGCCGCTATAGCAACAACCCGAATCGCTTTATCAACCTGGGCCTGCCTTGGGGCAAGCCGCTCGCCGTAAACAGCTTTGTCGAACTGCCGCCCGACGCCACCGGCCTGTGACCCCCGCCCTACCCCATCGCATTTTCCGGTCCCGCTGCCTTGGGCTGACCGCGCTGCTGATCACGCTCGCCATAGGCTTGGGTGCCCGCGCCGCCATCTCGGAAGGACCCAAACCCATCAACGAGTATGAAGCGCAGAAGCGCCGCAATGTCGAGTTGTTTGAAGCCAATCAGTCGTATCAAGAACAATTGCGCGTGGGGCAGGAGCGGTATCGTCAGATGCAAACGAACCGGGCCAAAATCATCGCCAGCATGGCGGCGGAATTTCAAGCCCGCCAACAAGTCGTGGTGCTGCAGCCCGCCGCCGCTCCCCCGGCCAAGCCAAAGGAACCGATCAAGGGGCTGAAGCCGATATTGGCGGCGGTGCTGCTGGGGATCGGTTTTTTTGGTTTTGGCTATTACCTCTACATCCACCGCGAACGCGAACCGGCGGCACCCAGCCCGAAGCGGCCAGAATAGTTTTTGATCCTGGCCAGGTTCGATCGCTGATGCATCATCCCGGTTGAACTGCCAAGGCTGGGAATGCAACCAATGTGCTAGGCCGGCGGCTTCAGATAAGTGTCGTAAATCAGCTTGAGCGTGAGGAGGACGACCATGGTGAGGAAGACGGGCCGGATGAAACGGGTGCCGCGCGTGACAACCATTTTGCTGCCCGCCCGCGCGCCCAGCCACTGGCCCGCGCCCATGATGAGGCCCGCCGCGAACCAGATTTTTCCCACCATTAAAAACAAAATGAGCGACGCGACGTTGCTCGCCCAGTTGAGCGCCTTGGTGTTGGCCGTGGCACGCGTCAGGTTGAAGCCCAGTCCGAGCATGAACGCCAGCGCCAGAAAAGTTCCCGTGCCCGGCCCGAGAAATCCGTCATAGACACCGATGCCGAACGCGAAGATAAAGTCAAACTTCCCCCGCGAGATGCGTGGATGGATGTCCTGCGCGCCAAGTTGCGGACGCAGCCAGACGAAAACCGCCACTGCAAATAGCGCCACGGGCACGATGCGCTTCAGCAAATGGGAATCAAATTGCTGCACCAGAAAGGTCCCGCACAGCGCCCCAAGAAACGCCAGCAGCCAGGCGCGACGGACTTCGCGGTAATTCAACATCCCGGCGCGAGCATAGTGAAACGTGGCGCTGGTGGAACCAAACGTGGATTGCAGTTTGTTCGTGCCGAGCGCGATAATCGGGTCCGGGCAAAGGCTCAACAGCACTGGCACGGTGATCAACCCGCCACCGCCTGCAATCGAGTCCACAAAGCCCGCCACCAGGCCCGTGCCGAGCAACAAACCGATTTGTGACGCTTCCATCATCGTGGAATTCTAGCGGCGCGGCGGCGACGCGCAAGACACCGGCAATAAATCGCAAACAGGCGACAGCGAGGAGTTGCCGCAATGGCTATGCTCTCCGCGATGAAAAAAATCTTGTTTCACGTTTTGATGATGACAGCGCTGGCCACGTTCGCCGGCGGCAAACTTCTGGCCGATGAGCCGATCGCGGCGAACACGCGTTACGGTTGGTTCAACGGACTCGATCATCGCAGCAGCTACGGCCAGGGTGTCTATCCAGAACCGTTTTTGGTGGATGACTCCGACTTGGAAACCGGCGAATTCCGGCTCGACTGGCTGCACACCGCCAACGGCAGCAGCCACAGCGACAACGCCAAGGCGGAGATTGAATATGGCATCGGCCTGATGACGCTGGAGCTTGAAGTGCCCTACGAGCGCGATGTGGAAGCGGATGAAATCACGAAAGGCATGGCGAACATTGACGTCGGCGCGCGGTATCCGTTTTATCAATTCGTTTCGCGGAACAACCGCTTTGACACGACCTTTGGCGCGGGCGTGGAACTTGGCATTCCCACGACCTCGGACGTGAGCCACAACACCGAGTTCGTCCCGAAAATTTTCAACGACACGAAAATCGGCAACTTCACCGTGCAGTCCATTTTCGGTTATTCCATGCTGTTCGGCCCCGGCGAGGATGGCGGCGTGAACACGTTTGAATACGGCTTCACCTTCGGCTACGACATTCCGCGCAAAATTTTGCCACTGCCGGGCGTGGAAAAAATAATCCCCGTTGTTGAATTGTCCGGCGAAACACAATTGAACAAAGATGCCGCCGGCCAAAACAGTCTCCTCGGCGGCGTCGGCTTGCGCGCAAATCTCAAGGCCATTGGGCGCATCCAGCCACGGCCGGGAATCCTGTTTGTTTTTCCCGTGGACAACGGCGCGCGCACGGAGACACACTGGGGCATCATGACCAGTCTGGTTTTTGAATTTTGACATGCGCGTCAACCGCCGCACTTTTCTGGTTTTGAGCGCGGCGTTCGCCGCCGGGTGCGTATCAACGCCCGGCGGCGCAAATTTGTCTGCCGGCAATCACGAGAACATCGTCAACGCCGGACCGGCTTCACAATATCTGGCTGACGGTGTTTACGCGCGCTATCGCGACCGGGGCTTTTTCCTCGTGCGGCGCGGCGCAAATCTTGTTGCGCTCTCCGCGATTTGCACGCATCGCAAATGCAAGCTCGATGCGGAAGCGGATGAAACTTTTTATTGTCCGTGCCACGGCTCGACGTTCGACGTGGACGGCAAAGTGACCGAAGGCCCGGCGCGGCGCGATTTGCCGGCGTATGAAATTTTCACCAATGAAAAGGGTGAACTGCTGGTGAAAATCCCGGCGGGGTAAGATAATTTGCCCGCACCGCAAACCCGCGACAATAATCCGCAAGCCGGCGCTAGCACGCCATTTTTCTTTGCGGCAGACTTTTAGCACTATGAAACACGCCGGAATGATTCTTGGAAAAATCCAGTTTGCTCTTGTATGCGCGGCACTGTGCGTCATGCCTGCGCCCGCGCAAAATGTAAACTCAGCCTCGCCGAACGAACGAACCGACCTCGAACGGCTGGGCCGGAAAATTTATTTCGACACGTCGCTGTCCACGCCGCCCGGGCAGTCATGCGCCAGTTGCCACACGCCGGCCGCCGGCTTTGCCGACCCGGATCATTCATTGTCTGGTTCGCGCGGCGCGATCAAATCTCGCACTGGCTTTCGCAACGCGCCGACGGCGGCTTACGCCAAATTTATTCCGCCGCTGCATTACGACGCGGACGATGAAACTTACGTCGGCGGATTGTTCTGGGATGGGCGCGTGAATTCGCTCGCCGAGCAGGCGCAATTTCCCTTTCTCAATCCGGTCGAAATGCACAACCCCGACCAGCAGGCGGTCGTGGCCAAAGTTCGCGCGGCGGAATATATGCCGCTGTTCCACAAGGTTTTCGGGGCCGCATCATTGAACCCCAACAATCATCAACTCGCCTACCAACAAATCACCAAGGCGATTGCCGCATTTGAACAGACGCCGCGCTTCAGCCCGTTCACGTCCAAGTTTGATTATTATTTGAAAGGCACAGTGAAGTTGACCGCAAAAGAACTCCGTGGACTAGCGCTCTACAATGACAAGGCCAATTGTTTTGCATGTCATCCGAGCGGCGCGGCGGCCGGGCAGCCTGGCCCGATGTTCACGGATTTTACTTATGACAACATCGGCATTTCGAAAAATTGGAGCAGCCCATATCTAAAACTGCCGCCGAGCCTGAATCCTGACGGCCAAAATTTCGTGGACTACGGTCTGGCCAACACTGTCGCGAAATTTGATCCCGACCACGCCGCTGAGCAAGCCGGGCGGTTCAAAGTTCCCACGCTACGTAATCTCGCGCTCACCGCGCCTTACGGCCACAACGGTTATTTCAAAACGCTCAAGGACATTGTGCATTTCTACAACACGCGCGACGTGCCGGCGGCTGGCTGGCCGGAAAGTGAAGTGCCGGCAACGGTCAATCACGACGAACTGGGCGACTTGGGCATGACCGATGCGGAGGAAAACGATTTGGTCGCATTTTTGCTCACGCTGACCGACGGATACCCAGCGCCGCACCGGTAACACCCCGACGATTCGCCTACGATTGATTGGGCTGCTTATTCCGCCGGCAAACTCCGCTTCCCCCAATTCTAATTCCACCGAAAACAGCGGGGAACCGGCATAATGATTTTAACTATAAAACATAAGGCCGGATGCGCCAGCCCAACAATTGCGGCTTCCAGTGGTCGCTAACCATTGCTTTTTCCCGGCTTTATTTTGCGCGCAAGCCGCCGACAACCATTCGCAAACCGCAGGCAGCGCGGGCGAAACATCATGCGCGATAATGCACGCATGATATGAATGTGCCGGCAGCAGATTTGAAATGGTTGAAACCGTTGGCGGAATTTTTTTTCGGTCTCGCGTTTTTCGCAAGCGCGTGTCCGGCGCACGGCGATGAAATGGAAGCCGCGCCAACCACGTTGACCGGCGGCTGGAGTGCGCGGACGAAGCTCGCAAGCCACGGCGTCGCGCCGTTCGCCACGCTGACCGGCGAGTTCTGGGGCAACGCCGCCGGCGGATTGCAGACCGGCGCACAGGGCGACACACAACTGGACTTCGGCGTCCAGCTCGACACAGCGAAACTTGGCGGCTGGCCGGGCGGCAGTTTCCTGGCGGAATTTCACTGGCTGCAAATTTTCGGACACGGTTGCTTCGCCGAAAAAACCGGCGCGGCCAATCCCGTCAGCGGACTCATCGCGGCGGATCATTTCCGGCTGTTCAATTTGTATTACCGCCAGTCGTGGAAAAATGACGCCGTGATTTTCAAGACCGGCCAGATTGCCGTGGACGATGATTTCATGCGCTCGGATTATGCCGGACTGTTTCTCAACTCGGCCTTCGGCGCGATGCCTTCGCAAACGGGCACGCGGCTCGCGGCCTGCTGCGGTTACGAACCGCCGTTCCCGATGTATCCGGTGGCCGGGCCGGGCGCGTTCGTTTCGGTGAAGCCGTCGGGGGAAATTGATTTGCAGGCTGGCGTTTACGACGGGCAGCCCGGCACCGACACCGAAAGCAATCACGGCTTTGACTGGAGTCTCCGTGACGAAACCGGCATCGGCGTCTTTTATGAAGGCGACCTTGCTTACGCCATCGAAAAACATGCCGGCACTTTCCGGCTCGGCGGCACTTATCACAGCGGCCTCTTTGATGACTACGCCCGGATCAACGCCGGTTTTTCCGACGCCGCCAAAAATGGCATTCACAGTTTTTACGCCGTCAACGATTTTGCGTTGCTCGCCCCGGACACCGGGAAAACTGTGCTCGGCCTGTTCACACGCGCCGGCATCAGCCCGCAAACTGATCGCAGCATCGTGACCGTTTATGCCGACGCGGGCTTGAACTGGTTCGCGCCGTTGCCGGGACGCGACAACGACGTCGCGGGCATCGCTTTTTCCTGGACGAAATTCAGCGGGGATTTTCGCCGCGCGCCCGGTTCCGGCGGCGTGCCGGCGTCGCAGTCCGCGCTGGAACTGACTTACAGTGCGCAGGCCACGCGCTGGCTGACACTTCAGGCGGACGCGCAATTTTTATTCAATCCGGTAGCCGTTTCAAATTCCAGTTCCGGTGAAACCGCCGTCGTGCTGGGCTTGCGCGCGGTGATCAAATTTTGAATTTTACCAACCATAGCGGCTGGCGATTGCGGCCGACATCCCTCCGCAAACCCGTCACCCAATATTTGCTTGCGCCCGCCGCGCGCTCGGCAACTACTGGCGACGCATGGTCGCCATTATTTTCGGTTTGCTGGTTTTCGTCATGATGGGTGGCTTCGGCTTGGCGGCCGCTGCCGCCACTTTCCCCTTTGCACTTCCGCGTGGCAACTTTACGCTGGCAGCATGTTTCGTCCGTGCATTGACCTGCATGAAGGCAAAGTAAAGCAAATCGTCGGCGGCACGCTCGGCGACGCGGGCTTGCGCACTAATTTTGTCTCCGAAAAATCGGCAGCGTGGTTCGCCGAATTGTATCAGCGCGATAGGCTCTTCGGTGGCCACGTCATCCAACTCGGTGCGGGCAACGAAACTGAGGCGCGCGCCGCCCTCGCCGCTTTTCCTGGCGGACTGCACCTTGGCGGCGGCGTCAACGCAGCGAACGCGCGCGGCTGGCTTGAGGCCGGCGCGTCACACGTCATCGTCACCAGTTGGGTTTTTCGCGAGAGCGGCGTGGATTGGGAACGGCTCGGCGAACTCGTGAATGCCATTGGCAAACATCGGCTGGTGCTCGATCTAAGTTGCCGCAAACGCGGGGAGAAATACTTCGTCGTCACCGACCGCTGGCGGAAATTCACCGAACTCGTCGTGAACGCTGAGACGCTGAAAAAGTTTTCCAGCTTCTGCTCGGAATTTTTAATTCATGCCGTGGACGTGGAAGGTTTATGCCGGGGCATTGACAGCGAACTCGTCGCCAAGCTCGGCCAGTGGTCGCCGATTCCGATGACTTACGCCGGCGGCGCAAACTCGCTGGCGGACTTGGAAACGGTCACCGGGGTTGGCGGCGGGAAAGTGGATCTGACAATTGGTTCCGCCCTGGACATCTTTGGCGGCAGCGGCGTGAGCTATGCAGATTGTGTAAAATTCAACCGCCGCCAGAAGTGAATTCTGACGGCGGCGAAAGGGGCGGATTGCCGTTGGACTTGCAACCTGCGACTTAAGCTTGACGGCGGTGGCGGCGAGCCAACAACCAGCCGGATGCACCCAAAACGGCCAGCGCGCCGGTGGCCGGTTCGGGAATCTGCGTGACGACCACATTGTCAAACAAACCGAAATTCAGAGCCGTCCCATTTGCATCCGTCGAAGCCGTCGTATTGATGTCACTTTGCACCAACAAAATGTTGTTGCCGCCGAGAACCCCATTGGTGGAAATGTCCAAAGAAGCAATCAACGTCCCATCAATGTTCCAAGTCACCGCGTTTCCCACCTTGGTGATGGTGATATCATGCCACGACCAGCCCAGCGCACCGGCCAGCGTGCTACCAGTTTGCGACGGGTAAAGCGTAATCTGCGCGGCGGGCGCCGTGTGGGCGGGGAAAAGCGCAGTGTAGAAAGTGGCTGAATTGTTGACCGAACCGGCCACGTAAACTCCACTGTTAGCGGGCTGGCTGCCTTGGGCCGCAGGAGTGTAGGCGCGAAAATCAGCCGAGGAATTACCATCGCCGGTGCCGGCAAACCAAATGCCATTGGCCGAGCCCGCATAGTTGGCGGTTGTCCCGGACGTGCCGATGCCACCGCCAGTGATCTGCGTTGAGCCGCTGCCGCCGGCCGGGCCCGGGCCGATGAAATTCGCCCACATGTCGAAACGCAATTGATAATCACCCGTGAAACTCTGACCAGTAGGCGAGATGCTCACCCCGCCCAGCGCCTGCCCGGCGACGGTGTTGTTGGCGTTGAGCTTCACACCCCAAGTCGTGCCACCCGTAGAATGCGGAGCGGAGGGGATGCCGACACTGCTATAGTCGAAGAAAATATTGGCCGTGTTCACACTCGCACCACCGCCGGAATTCACGTTCCAGTTCGCCGTATCGTTGACGTCGAAATTATCCGAGAACAATGCTTGCGCGTTCAAGGCTGACGGGGATAACGCCATCGCCGCGCAGGCACCGAGGATGAATTTTTTTTGACTTCATGGCTGATTGGGCGGTGTCAATTGATTGCTCGTGGTTTATTTCTGCGACCGGCCAGAATGAATGACATGCCCGTTGGTTTTTTGCAAGCAGAACAGTCGGTCCGCCATCAGCCCCGTTTTCCTGGGGAGGAGGCAAGACCAACCGCCGCCGGAAAAATTTCCAGCGGCGGTTGATCGAAGAATGAGGCCGATTATTTTACGGCTTCCAGCTTGGTGACGGTCAGCATTTGCTTTCCATCTTTCTCTTCCAGCTTGCCGGTGGCGGTCACTTTCTTGGAATCGCCGTGACAGACGTCTTCATGCATCGCGTCGCTCACGTCGTTTTTGACCAGATAATAATTGACGGTCTTGCCGCCCTTCTCCACCTGAATGACATTCTGGCAGGCCTTCGTTTCATGCAGTTTGCATTTTCCACAGACCATGTTCCCGGTGATGGAAGTTTCCGTTTCAGCGGCGAACCCCTGCGAGGCAAGGCCGACCAGCACCAAGCCGGTCAGCACTGTGACGATTGATTTTTTCATGATTTTATTGATTTGGTTTTGGGACTACGGGTTTAAGACAACACGTCTAATGCTTTTGTTCAACTAAAATAATAACCTAGACCGTGAACAAATCCATCACCACGATTTTAAACTGCGGCACCAGCTTCTCCGCCAGCACTTCGCGGCCGCCGAGAATGCCTTTCAATTGCAGGCCAAACTCGGTGCTGTGATACACCTCCACATTGTCGTAGCGCGGGTCAATCATCCACAGGCGCGGCACGCGGACTTGATCGTAGATCTCCTTCTTGTTCACAGTATCCACGCGATGATCGTCGCGACTGATGATTTCCACGGCCAGCACGAGCTTGCCCGTGGCGGCCGCCACCAGCGCCAGGTCCGGGCAAAAGGCCGTGGTGCGGGCGATCTGGATGCGGGTGCGTGTCGGCAGCAATTGCATGGCGGCCAGACCGGCCACGCTGGCAGCCATCTCCCGGTGCAAGCGGTCGCAAATCTGCTCGTGGCGCGCCACGGGGGCGCAACGCGGGAAGGTTGCGCCCTCGATCAATTCTTCATAGGGCCGAGTCATGGCCTCAAGAAAACATCCCGGCACGCATTCAGCAAGTGACGTTTTTGGCGTCCTCGTCTCCGCGATCCAATTATTATTCAAAACAGAGCTTGCAAAACGGGATGCGGCCCGATAGTTTCCACGTCCTTTTGAAAAATTTATGTCAGTAAAAATTCGCATGAAACGTGTCGGCACCAAGAACACCCCGGTGTTCCGCATCGTGGTGGCCGACAGCCGCAGTCCGCGTGATGGCAAGTTCATTGAGGAACTCGGCACGTATCATCCCCTCAAGCCGGGTGATAATTACACCCTGAAACTGGACCGCGCGCAATACTGGTTGAGCAAAGGCGCGCAGCCGAGCGACACCGTGGCGAGCTTCATCAAGAAGTCCGTCAAAGCCGCGCCCGCCGCCGCTTAAACGATTTTCCGCGTCATGCAGGAGTTCGTCGAATACGTCGTCAAGGGACTCGTGCAACATCCGGACGTGGCGAGCGTCACACCGGTGGTGCGCAATGCCGTGACGGTTTACGAATTGCGACTGCATCCGTCGGACGTGGGCAAGATCATCGGTCGCCAGGGCGTGACCATCAATGCGATCCGTTCCCTGCTGCTGGCGGGCAGCGCGAAAAAGGGATTGCGCTGCTCGCTGGAAATTGTGGAAGACGGGAAGAATTAAAAATGCAAAATTAAGAATGTAAAATGGAGCGCGGCCCGGCGCCGGCATTTTTAATGTTTAATTTTTGATTTTGCATTTGTGAAGATTGACGTGCTGACTTTGTTTCCGGCGATGTTTGCCGGGCCGTTGGATGAAAGCATCATCAAGCGGGCACGCGCCAAGGGTTTTTTGGATCTGAAAATCCATGACCTGCGCGATTGGACGCATGACAAGCATCGGACGGTGGATGATCGTCCGTTTGGCGGCGGACCGGGGATGTTGATGAAGGTGGAGCCGCTGTTTGAAGCCGTGGAAAGTCTGCGGCGTGAAAAAACGCGTGTGATTCTATTTTCGCCAAGCGGGCGGAAGTTTGATCAGGCCATCGCGCGCGAACTGGCGCAATTGGAAGATTTGTTACTCGTCACCGGGCATTACGAGGGTTTTGACGAGCGGGTGCGCGCCGCGTTGGTGGATGACGCATTGTCCGTTGGTGATTATGTGCTGACGAACGGCGCCCTGCCCGCGATGATTGTGGTGGACGCCGTGACGCGGCTATTGCCGGGCGTTTTGGGCGACGATACGAGTTCGCTCGACGAATCGTTCAGCCACGGAATGCTGGAATACCCGCAATACACGCGGCCGGCGGAATTTCGCGGGATGAAAGTGCCGGAGATATTGCTTTCGGGCAACCACGCCGAGATTGAAAAATGGCGGCGCGAACAGGCCAGATTGCGGACGCAGGCAAAGCGTCCGGATTTGTTGAAATAAAGATTTGACGAGTGATGCGTGATGCGTGACCAGAAGACTTTCACGCATCACGCATCACGCATCACAAAAAATAATTTATGAACCAGACATTGTTGAAAAAAATTCAATCGGCGCAGTTTCGCAAAGAGGAGGCAATTTTCTCCGTCGGCGACTCGGTGAAAGTGCATACCAAGGTTGTGGAAGGCGACAAGGAACGCATCCAGATTTTCTCAGGCGTCGTCATGGGCAAACGCGGCACGGGCTTGAACGAGACGTTCACCGTCCGCCGCATCAGCTATGGCGAAGGCGTGGAACGCATCTTCCCCATTCACTCGCCGCGCGTTGACAAAGTCGAAGTCGAGCGCCACGGCTCCGTCCGCCGCGCCAAGCTCACCTACCTGCGCAAGCGCGTCGGCAAGGGTGCGACCTTGGTCAAAGAACGTGCCCGCGTCGTGGCTCCGAAAGCGGCCAAGTAACCCGCCCGGAACATTTCCATCCAAGGCGAGGTTCACTCCTCGCCTTTTTTCTGCTGCAAACGGCTGGTTTCCTTGAAGATTGACGCGGGCTGGTCTGACTCGCTACACTCAACCACCGACTAACGCATGAAGCTTGGCCGGTAGAAAAATTTATGTCTGAAGGATATTGCGTCAAATGCAAAGCCAAAAAGCCCATCGCCGACGGCGTTGAGGAAACCATGAAAAATGGGCGCAAAGCCATCAAAGGTAAATGCCCCACTTGCGGCACCGTCATGTTTAAGATTTTAGGCAAAGCCGCCGCCACCCCCACGCCAACCGCAGCTACACCCGAAACACCCACCACCCCGCCCCAGTTATAATTTATGTCCCAACAGCTCGCTTACGTCATCATCACCCCGTATTCCCTTTATAAATCCCGCACCGGCGGCATTCTCACCCGCCTGATCACCCGCACCGGGCTGGATCTGGCCGGCCTGCGTATGTTCGCTCCCAGTCCGGAACTCGTGAAGGAATACGCCGACACCATCATTTCCGCCCACGACCCGCAGGACCGGAAAATCCAGGAACTGCTCCAGCAATACGTCCTCAAGAACCTCGCGCCCGACCCGAAGACCGGCCGCCGCCGCCGCGTCATGATGATGCTGTTTCGCGGTGACGAAGCCGTGCGCAAAGTCCGTTCCGTCGTCGGCAACCTCAGTCCCGACCGCCGCAATGGGGAAACCATTCGCGACACCTACAGCGACCTGATCATGGACGATGAAGGTGGTGTCCGTTACTTCGAGCCGGCGGTGCTGGCCTCGCCCAACGTCGAGGAAGCCGATCGCAAATTGAAGATGTGGGCACGCTACTCCGACGCCGATGGCGGCATTCTGGAAAACGTCATCAACTACGGACCCAACGACAAGCCTGAGCGCACGCTGGTGCTGATCAAGCCCGACAATTTCCGTTTCCCCACCGGCCGCCCCGGCAACGTCATTGATTTCTTCTCCCGCACCGGCCTTTACATCATCGGTGCCCGTGTCCTGCCCATGAGCACCGCGCAGGCGATGGAATTCTACGGCCCCGTCCGCGAATTCCTCCGCACCAAGCTCAAAGATGGCGTCAGTGCCAAGGCAAAGGACATTCTGGAAAAGGAATTCGGCTTCAAGATTTCGGCCGATGCCCAGAAGTCGCTCGGCGACATCCTCGGCCCGATCCAAGGGGACAATCAATTCGACAGCATTGTTCGCTTCATGTCCGGCCACGCGCCCGGCGACATTCCCGAAACCGACTGGGCCAAGCCCGGCACTGAAAAATGTATCGCCCTCGTTTATGAAGGCGTCGGTGCCGTGAACAAAATCCGTGACGTCCTCGGGCCGACCGATCCGTCCAAGGCCCCGCCCGGAAGCATCCGCCGCGAATTCGGCTCCACCATCATGGTCAACGCCGCACACGCCAGCGACTCCGCCGAGAACGCCCAGCGCGAATTCGGCATCGTCAAGCCGGGTGAAAACAACTTCAAGCAAGTGGTCGAAGAAAGCCTCGGCAAAGTCTGATCCCCCTGCCCTTTTTGCACCGGCGAAGGTGTCCGCACCTTCGCCGGTTTTGTTTTGCCTGCATCAACCGGCCTGGCTCGGCGGTATCCCGGACGCAGACGTAATGGCGGCGATCACCGCGGTCCACGCCGATGGTGAAGCCTGCGGCCGGCATCGGAGCAGCGGGAAGAAGAACGACAGCGGGCGGAGTTTTGGTGGTTTTAGTTTTCATTGGCAGAGTCGAGAAACCCTGTCACGGGCACCGGGCCGCTGCCTGCTCATTCTATGTTGGCTGCGTTTTTGTCATCGTCCTCTCTCCAGCCAGCAATCTATAGACACAGTGCCTCCAAACTCTGCGAGCAACGGCAATTCCTCTGAATCAAATCCCAAAGCGCGCGGCTGGGGGTGATGATATGTAATGTGAATGAAAAAGTCCGGAGCGCCAGCAGCACGAAGAACAGGCATCAATGGGAATGCCAAAGCGTGCAAATACCGGATGCCATCCTGCTCACTCTCTGGAACAGAAAACGTGGCAGAACCAGCGGACACGGGAGCTCCGCGATAACGGCCTGGCCATTTCGGCGGAACAATCCTCGCGCTGGACATTAGCGGCCAGTTGCGGCAGGCTCGCCGCGTGAATACTCCGCCTGTTCTGCCCCCGAAGCTCGACGCTCCGAAACCCCGTCGCAAGGGGCACAAGAAATTAATTATCTTTTCCCTCCTCGGCCTCATTGCCCTGGGCGTGGCCATGTTCTATGCGCTGCATAAAAACGAAAAGGCCGTGACGGTGCAGACGGAGAAAATCGTCCGGCACACCATCACGGAAACGGTGATCGCCAACGGAAAAATATATCCGGTGTTGCAGGTTCACATCAGCGCGGAGGTCAGCGGCGAGATCATCGAGCTGCCCGTCAAGGAAGGCCAATTCGTCCACAAGGGTGATCTGCTGCTCAAGATCAACCCCAAGACGCCGCTGGCATATCTGAACCAATCCAAGGCGAGCTACCAGTCGTCCCTCGCCTCGGTGACAACGAGCGCGGCCAACCTCGAAAAAGCCGAGGCGGAATTCAAGCGCAACAAGGAGTTGTTTGATCGCAAGCTGATTTCGGATTCAGACTTCATCACCTACAAGGTGGGGCTGGACATCGCCCGCGCACAGTTGGAGAGTGCCGGTCATTCCGTGGAGCTCGCCAAGGCCGCAGTGGATAGCGCGCAGGATTCCATGGACAAGACGACGATTGAAGCGCCATTGGACGGCACGATCACCAAGCTGAATTCGCAGCTCGGCGAACGCGTGCTGGGCACGGTGCAAAATGCGGGCACGGAGATCATGACGATTTCGGACCTGAGTAAAATGGAGGCGCGCGTGGACATCGGCGAGATGGACATCGTGCTGTTGCAGGTCGGCCAGAAAGCGCGGCTAGAGGTGGATTCGTTTAAGGACAAAAAATTTGCCGGCACGGTCACGGATGTGGCGAACTCGTCCGAGGGTTTGAACACGTCGGCGGCGTATGCGAGTTCCTCATCGTCTTCGTCGTCGGCCACGCAGTTTCAAGTGCGCATCCGGCTCACGGAAGGCGCGGAATTCCGGCCGGGCATGTCGGTCAGCGCCACCGTCGAAACCCGCACGCATTCCAACGTCATTTCCGCGCCGATTGCCAGTGTCACGACGCGCGTGCCGAAGTCCAAGGATAAGAACAAATTGTCCGGGGCAGCCACCAACGCCGTTCCGACCAACACCATGGCGGCGGTGACGGCCACCAATGGCGCCAGCCCGGCGGAAACCAACGCCATGAAGGCCGACAAGAAAGGCGACGAGAAGCTCAAACCCGTGGAAGTGGTGTTTGTCGTCACCGGCGACCAGGTCAAATCCGTGCCGGTGAAAATCGGCATCAGCGATGACAATTACTGGGAAATCACGGACGGTTTGAAGGAGGGCGATGAAATTGTCACGGGCGGCTACCGGGCCATCGGCCACGATCTGGACGACGGCAAGCGCATTCAAAAAGGCGTCGCCACCGACAAGGAAGCGGAGAAACCCAAGGCCTGACCACTGGCCGCACCCGCCGGTTAATTTATGTCCGCCTCTGACCAATGAGCCTGATCCGCCTCCAGAACATTTCGCGGCGCTACCAGATGGGCACCGAAACTGTCCATGCGCTGCGCGAAGTCTCGCTGGACATCCAGCACGGCGAATACGTCGCCATCATGGGCCCTTCCGGTTCGGGCAAGTCCACGCTCATGAACCTGCTTGGCTGTCTCGACACGCCGACGGGCGGCGAATATGAGCTCAATGGTGCCCGCGTGAGCGAAATGAATGACAATCAGCTCGCTGAAATCCGCAACCGCGAAATCGGTTTTGTCTTCCAGACCTTCAACCTGCTCCCCCGCTCTGACGCGTTGCGGAATGTGGAATTGCCCTTGGTCTATGCGGGCATCCGTGCGAAGGAACGACGCCGGCTGGCGATGGAAGCGCTGACCAGCGTGGGCCTCGCCGACCGCGTGCATCACAAACCCAACGAACTTTCTGGCGGACAACGCCAACGCGTGGCCGTCGCCCGCGCGCTCGTCAACAAGCCATCCATCCTGCTGGCGGACGAGCCGACGGGTAATCTCGATTCCAAAACCGGCACGGAAATCATGGCCTTGTTCCAGCTCCTCGCCGATCACGGCAATACGATCATCGTTGTCACGCACGAAGAAGAAGTCGCCCTGCATGCGCAGCGCGTCATCCGCATCCGTGACGGACTTATTGCGAGCGATGAGCTGGTCAAAAAGAGTTTTGCCGGATGAACTTCCTCACCGAACTCCGCGAAGGCCTGGCGATTTCCTGGGGCGCCATTTTGGCGAACAAGCTGCGTTCGGTGCTCACCACGCTGGGCATCATCATCGGCATCGTCACCGTGACGCTCATGGGCACGGCGATCCAGGGACTCAACCAGTCGTTCATGAACAGCGTGTCCACCATCGGCGCGGACATGCTTTATGTAGATCGCTTCAGTTGGTTCATCAATTCGGTTCAAGAGTGGATGCGGGCGATGAAGAATCCGCGGATCACCCTGGAAGAATCCGATACCGTCGAGCGGCAGATGCAACCCGACGAGAATGGCACCAATCCGTCATCCACCGCGGCCGGCGAAGCCAGCGCTTTGTTGCGCGAGATGAAACTGGCCATTGCGGTGGCGCCGGTCGCGCAGAATGACGCACCGGTCAAATACAAGAAACGCAGCACGGACAGCGCCCCGGTGCGCGGCACCACCGAACAATTCCTGGTGACGGGTGGCCTGACCCTGGCGGACGGCCGTTTCCTGAGCGCGGCGGAGTGCGATGGCGGAAGGCCCGTGTGCGTGATCGGCTCCGACATTGCCACCAATCTGTTTCTAGGCGATTCGCCCGTCGGCGAGACCATTTCCGCCAATCACCATGATTTCCGCGTGGTGGGGGTGCTCGCCAAACAGGGTGGTTTCGCCGAGAACGGCGGGGCGGACAATCAAATCATCGTGCCGATTTCGCAGTTCACCCGCGCGTTCTGGGCCAAACCGGATTACCAGATTCAAGTCAAGGCTCGCAGCGTCGCCGAACTGGCCGACGCCAAGGAAGAACTACGCACGGTGCTGCGGCGTTACCGCCACATCGCTCCGGGCGATGGGGACAACTTCGCGATCAACCAGCAGGACCAGATTCTGGATTTTTTCCACAAAGTCGCCGGCACCATCGAGGCCGTCGGGCTGTTTATCACCGGCCTGTCGCTATTCGTCGGCGGCATCGGCATCATGAACATCATGTTCGTTTCGGTGGCCGAACGGACCCGCGAAATCGGCGTGCGCAAGGCCATCGGCGCGCGGAACCGGACAATCCTGCTGCAGTTTCTCATCGAAGCCGGTTGCATCTGCCTCATCGGCGGCGTCATTGCGCTGCTGATCGCCTGGCCCACGACGTGGCTGATGCGCAAGGCCATGCCGGCGGAACTGTCGCCCGGCATTGTCTGCCTGGCCTTGTTGGCCGCCCTGTTGACCGGCGTATTGTCCGGCTTTCTACCCGCGTGGCGAGCGGCCCGCATGAACCCCGTGGACGCGCTGCGCAATGAATAGACAATTTCTGGCCAGCTTCACGGAGTTGCGCGAAATCACCTGGATGGCGCTGGCCGCGATTGCCGCGCACAAGCTGCGTTCGGCGCTGACGCTGCTGGGCGTGCTCGTCGGGGTGTTTTCCATCATCGTCGTCATGACGGCAATGCGCGTGATGCAGAGCAACATTGAGCGGCAGTTAACCATGCTCGGCAGCGACACGTTCATGGTGCGCAAGTGGCCCGCCGCCTTCATCGGCGTCTCGCCCGGCGATTTTGAGAAATACTGGCGGCGCAAGAACATTGACCTGCGAGACGCCCGGCGGTTGATGGACAAAATCAACATCCCCGCCACCATCGGCATCGAGGCCACCTTCTGGTCCGGCGAAATTGTCACGCGCTACAAAAACAGCGCGCCCACCGTGCGGCTTTACGGCGAGACGCCCGGCAGCTTTGCCGCGCACAATTGGAATCTCGCGGAGGGCCGCCTGCTCATGAACGCCGACGTGGACAGCGACCGCCACGTTTGCGTGCTGGGCTATGGTCTGGCGACGAATATTTTTCCGAACAGCTCGCCCCTCGGTGAACTGGTCAAAGTGGACGGCATCAATTACACCGTGGTCGGCGTGCTCGAAGGCAAAGGCGTGGCCATGGGCGGGGATCAGGATAATTTCGCCGTGGTGCCCATCACCACCTGCTTGAACCGCTACGGCCGCTGGTCGCGCAGCCTCACTATTCTCGTGCAGGCCCCCAGCCGCGAACGCTACGAAGCCACGGTCGAGGAGGTGCGCAGCATCATGCGCATCCTCCGCAAGGTGCCGCCGGGCAAGGAGGATGATTTTGAAATTGCCTCCAACAACTCGATGATTGACCAGTTTCAGAATTTCACGAAGAACGTGCGGCTCGGCGTGGCGCTCGTGAGCGGCATCGCGCTGCTGGCCGCGGGCGTCGGCATCATGAACATCATGCTCGTGTCAGTCACGGAACGGACGCGCGAAATCGGCATCCGCCGCGCGATCGGCGCGAAGAAGCGCAACATCATGGTGCAATTCATCATGGAGGCGATTGTCCTGTGCGAAGTCGGCGGCGCGGTCGGCGTGGTGCTGGGTATTCTCGGCGGCAACCTGCTGGCGCTGCTGCTGAAATTGCCGCCCGTGATTCCATTCGACTGGGTCGCCATCGGACTGGCGATGTGTTCCGTCGTGGGAATTATTTTCGGCACCTATCCGGCGTGGAAAGCCGCGAATCTTGATCCGATTGAATCGCTGCGCTACGAGTAAAGGCGACGCGCGGCGTTCACGCGGTTTCCGGCGGCGGCGGGTTCAACAACGGATTGCCAGGACGCTCCGCGCGTTCACCCCGCAACCAAAGTCACAGCCTCACCGCGCTCCGGTCCTTTCAATCCTTTGGTGGTTGGCCGGCGGCGTGCTCATCTATCAACAACCTCGTCCACGATGCCGTATTCAACTGCCTGCTCGGCAGAAAGAACCCGCGTGCTGCCGAACGGCAATGGAATCCATGACTGAGGCAATCGCGCCCGCCGGCGCCAGAAGTCCGTGTAGGTATCCTGAACTGCTTCAACAAATCCTGGTGGGGGATTCCCACGAACCTCCAGCCCATGAATTATGATCCACGCTCCGTGAAACGCGCGTCTCTTGCCAGTCCCAGCCGCCAGCAATACCGTCCCCCCAGAGTTGCATTCTGACAAGGCGTAGGTGTTCACTGGGGAGTGGATAAGCCTCATCGTCTCTTCGATAGCAAACGCACCTTTCATGTCGCCGCCCGGCGTTTGGAGATAAAGATCAATAGGGTCGTGGCTCTTGTCATCAAGATAAAGCAGCTTTTGGATGGTCAGTTCGGCCGCTCGCTGGTCAATCGGCCCGAACAAAAGAACATGGCGACTATTTAGAACCGGGTCGGCGAAGTCCACTCGCTGTGGCGTGGAGCATCCTTGTAACAGTGTTCCCAGAACAACGACGGGCAAAAGAATAATGAATCTGCGCATAATGCAAAGCCGCCTAACGAAAAAAGAAGGCATGTTGAAGTTGTTGGCGCAACGGGCGACAACTAGGGGTGGTAGTTAAACAACCAAACTCAAACATGCCTATGAAAACGAATACGTCTCTCCATGCGCAAACGCAAGACCGAATCCAGCAACTCAAACTCGGGGTGGACTGGCACGTCGAACATTTCCGGGTGGTCCGAATGGGCGATGGCCAGTCGCCGCAACCCGCCCAGCGGTTCAGCCCGGCCAGCTTCCTGGACTTCGTCAAGCAACAACTCCCGCTGGCCGAGCAGGTGGTCGTGGTTTACGAAGCCGGTCCGGGCGGCTTCCATCCCCCCCGCCCCCACGCCGCCGCCGAAATGTCCGGGCTGCGGGAAGTCCATGTTCTTATGCGGCACGCTGCCGCGGGCACCGACGTGAAGCGCACCATAGGTCATGGATTATGGGCCAGGCAAAGCGCGCCGACCGCGCGCTGAGGGCCGGGTCTGGTCGCGCGCCGGGAAAGGAGGGATTAGCCACGACTCCGGGCCGGTCACCGGACGGAGCCTAGGCGGCTGATGGGCCAGAGTAGCGATCGCGTCGTCAGCCAGCGGCGCAACGGCGGGCGGCAGTAGCGATTGTTGCTGGTCTCAGCGGGCAAAGGCGGGAAAAGCAAAAGGCAGGAAGGATAACTTCAGTAACTCGGGGCTGGTTCAACAACGGATGGAAAG
>CAINLR010000096.1 GCA_903850425.1 uncultured Verrucomicrobia subdivision 3 bacterium
GCAGAAAAAACGTGGAGCGGAAACCGTGCCGGCCTTCAATCGCCAGCAGCGTTTCAAAATCCTTCTGTGCTGGTTTGGGCTGGAATATCGAACGCGCCATCCGAAGTCCCGCGAGTCCCATGCTGCCGGGTTCACTACTCGTCAACCGGCGACGGATATGGTTGGCGTCTGCCAGCAACCGGAACAGTTCTCGATCGTGGATTTGATCCACGTCGTGGGACAGGAACAATGCGAACGGCCGACCTTCCGGCCAATGACATAGTCTGGCCAGCGGCACACTGGGTGCCGCAGTTGTTTTGGATTGTAAAGTCACAATCATGACCACTAACAGTTTGTTGAACAACGGGTGAATTTTCAACCCTGCGACGTTTCATGAGTAAAAATTTCAAAATCCAGCATGGGAATAGCGGTAACCGCTGTCCCAACCGGGGCCGAAATTCGGCCGGTGGACGCGCGGCCTGCCGCGCGTTCCGCTCGCGCCGGGCTTTTCGCCCGGTCTCCGGCGGCATTTCAGGCCGCCGCGAGCCGCGCCGTGCGCAACAGGTTGTAAGTCCCCGCTACGAAGTAACCCCAGGCCTGCGTTCGTTCCAATCCCCGATACCGGCTCCGTCTGAATCCGCCCACCATCTTGATCCAGGCAAATATCTCCTCGACCCGCTTGCGGAGCTTCAAACTGACTTGATAACTCCGCTGCGTCGTGGTGCGGGCGTCGAGCCCGGCCACCTGCACCTTATCTTTGCACGCCACATGCGGCGCGATCGATCGTTCCCGGCAGCCTTGCACAAAGGCTTTTTGATGATAGCTCTTGTCGGCGCCGAGCGTTTTGATGGTCACTCCTGCATGCAACTGTTGATGGGCATCGGCCTGTTGCAGGGCGATCACCGATTCACTGGCGGTAATGGGATTGTGCAAGGTGAAGTCGGCGCACAAGCCGTTCCGGTTTTCCATCAGGGCGTGCGCGCCGAAACACAACCGGGCTTCCTTCCCGCTGGCTTTCCGATACAACACGCTGTCCGGATCAGTCGTGCTTTGGTGCGTGTCGTTGCGGCGGGGTTCCCCGCGAAAGTTAATCGTGGGATTGCCGGGGTCTTCGTCTTTAGCCGCCCCCACCTTGGCCTGATCCGTTCCGTCCTTGCGGACAAAGCTTTTCAAACTCGCCCACGCTTCGATGAGCGTGCCGTCGGCAGTGAAATGATCGTCACTGGTCCAGCCGGCCTGCCGGCTCAAGGCATAGACTTCCAAGAAGAAGAGTTTGGCCACGTCGGCGGAGAGCACGCGCTCATAGTTCTTGGCAAAGATACTGTGGTCGAAACTGCCCTCGTGGAACTCCCGATCCAGAAACCAGAGCCAGAGCAGATTGTAGCCCAGCTGTTCGCAAAAGAGCCGTTCACTGCGGATACTATAAAGGGCGGTGAGCACGCGGGCTTTGAGCAGTTGTTCCGGCGGAATGCTGGCGCGGCCGTCATCGGCATAGAGTTCGTCAAACAGCGGGGAGAGTTTTTTCAGAACGGCGTCCACCTGGCTTTTGATGGCGCGCAGCGGATGGTCCGCCGGCACACATTGGTTCAGGTTGATGACCGTCAGAAAGTCCGGCTGAGCTTGAGGTTTTCCACGCATCTAATGGCAGACGTTCAACTCGTCCAACCGTTACAAGAAGATTTGCGTTTTTCAACAAACTGCTAATCAGATTGTTCGTGCGTTTAGCGGAGTTTGCTACGTTCCGATTTGCTTTTGAATCACGCCGCAGATTTTATCCGACCAAGTTTTTAGCATGGCGGCATCGCGACCTTCCACCAGCAGTCGAACCTTGGGTTCTGTGCCGGAGTAGCGCAGCAACAGCCGACCGCCTTGTGACGATAATTCTTTTTCCGCATCCGCCACGAGCTGGTTCAAGCCGGCCAGCTGCTCAAACGGCTTTTTCTCGCGCACCTTCACATTCGTCACGAGCTGCGGGAAACGCATCCAGCATTTCGCCAGCGTGGAGAGCGGCTGGCCTTTGGCTTTCATGATGCGCAGAATTTGCAGCGCCGCCACGAGGCCGTCGCCGGTCGTGCCGTAGTCGCGGAAAATCAGGTGCCCGCTCTGCTCGCCGCCGAAGTTGAAGCCATGCTTCAGCATTTCATCAATCACGTTCTTGTCGCCCACGGCGGTGCGGAGCATCATGCCGCCGGCATTTTTGATGGCGGCTTCGAGGCCGGCATTGCTCATCACGGTGGCAACGAGAGTTTTTTCGGCGAGGGAACCTTCTTGCAACATCCCCAGCGCGGCGATGGCCATGATGTCGTCACCGTCGATCAGTGTGCCATGTTCGTCGCATAGCAGCACGCGGTCGGCGTCGCCGTCGTGCGCGATGCCGAGGTGCGCGCCGTTTTCCACGACTTTCTGGCACATCGCCTCCGGGTGCATGGAGCCGCAGTTTTGATTGATGTTTTTGCCATCGGGCTGGTTGCCGTAAACGATGACCTCCGCGCCGAGTTCGCGCAGAACGCAGGGCGAGGCCTTGTAAGCGGCGCCGTGGCCGCAGTCCAAAACAATCTTCACGCCTTCGAGCGTCAGACCTTTTGGAAACGACGATTTGGCGTATTCGATGTAGCGGCCCAGCGCGTCATCAATACGAATAGCGCGGCCGATGTGCTCGGCGGAAGGGCGGATCTTTTCCACTTCACCGGAGAAGACGAGGCGTTCAATCTCGGCTTCAATTTTATCGTCGAGCTTATAGCCGTCGGCGCGGAAAAACTTGATGCCGTTGTCGGTGTAGGGATTGTGCGAGGCGGTGATGACGATGCCGGCATCGGCGCGCAGGCTGCGCGTGACATAGGCGACGCCCGGCGTGGGCAGCGGGCCGACAAAGAAAACATCCACGCCCATCGAAAGGATGCCGGAGCTGATGGCATTCTCCAGCATGTAGCCCGAAAGCCGCGTGTCTTTGCCGATGACAATGCGGTGTTTGCCGCGGCTGCGTGACTGGGTTTCGAGATTCTTGAAGACGTGCGCGGCCGCGCGGCCGAGCTTGAGCGCGGTTTCGGCGGTGACGGGTTCGAGGTTGGCCGTTCCGCGCACACCGTCGGTGCCGAAGATTTTTATTTGTGAACTCATAAGCTGTGCGCTTTTATCGTGTTGAATTTGATTTAACTAGGAACCCTTGCAACTTAATAAGGAGTAGTAACCTTCCCAGCCGAGATTGGCGCTGGTAAATTGATCGCTGCCGAGGCGGATTTTCACCGGGCTGAATGAATTGATGGCGTCGGTCGCACCGACGGCTTGCAAGACATCACCGCCGGCATCCAACTTCGCCGTCAAAACGCCGTGCTGAAAATCCACGACGAACCGGCATGGATCAAACCGCGTCAACGTATGTAGCTGACCGAGATTCAACGAAAGCAGCGGCTTTCCCTGCGCGTCCTGCAAAACCGCCTGAAAACCGAGGTTGTAATCCCAGGTCAACAGACATCGGCTGCCGTCGCTCGCAAGGAGGGAGCAGACGGTTTCCATCGCATATGGATTCACATCGGTCGGCCAGAGCGGCAGCACGAGAAACTCGACGTGCGAGTTGAGCTTTCCCGACCAGTCGCCGTCGGCGGTGGCATGCTCCAAAACATCGGCCGCGCGGGCACCGACCGCCGGTGCGGCATAGCGCCACCAGTTCGCCGAGGGCAGCGCGACATCCACGGAACCGGTGTAATTGCGAAACTGGTAACTGAAATTGGCCTTGATGGCGTTGGTTGGCGGCAAAACACTAAAATGGTCGGTATGCCATTGGTTGGTGGTCCAAACGTTGTTTCCCTTTATGGTATCGAGCCGGATGGTGCCAGTGGATGAATTCCATTGGACGCGCAGTTGCGCGGGTGAGGAATAATTGGCGTTGAAGGCGCCCGAAATCCGATAGGGAAAAGAAATGCAAAGCGGACGGTCGGTGGAGAACCCCGTGAGCCATGAGCTGATCGCATATTGTGAGTTTGTATTCAGGTTGGTTTGCGTGACTTGCCAGGCACAGCCGCCGCCATAAACATCAGCCGCATTGTAAACACGCCGGCCGGCTGGAATCTGGTATGAACTATACCAGTTGGACGGCAGGCTGCCGTTATTGGTCTGGAAGTCTGCGTTGGCAATCAGGTTGGTGGTGGCATTGGCCACCAAGGAGAATTGCAAGTTGGTCAGGACCGGCAGCCTCAACAGCCAGGTATTGGTGATCTGCCCTTTGCCGACACTGTCGCCCGACACGATCACATCGCCACTTTGAGGATTATCGTAGGCGGCATAGTAGCCAACATAATTGGTGCTGGTCACTGGATTCAATCCTCGTACCAGCCGGAACATTTGTTGTCGGGCGGTGGGATCGCCCGCGTAAATGCCATATTGCCCCATTGCGCCTTCGGTGAGATTAGCCACCACGGCAACTTGATTGCTGCCCACAACGGCATCGTAGCCAACGCCGGCATAGGCCGAAGCATAAGGATTGAAAGTGTCCTCGAAGGCAACCTTGGGACTGAAGCTGTTGTCCCCCGAAACCAACACACTGGCATCGGCATCGCGAGCCAAAAGAACCAGTGTTCCATTCGTGTTTGCAACCATGGTGGTCGGCTGTTGGGCGAGGGCAAACACCTGCGAGTCGGAATAATTCCACCCCCAGCCGGAATAATCCTCGCCGGCGGGATTGACGCCCAGTTGATCAAAATTGGCAACGCGGCAGATATGACCGGCGGCATTGTCACCAAAACTGATGAATAAAATATTGGTTTCGCCATTTTGCGCAAGCGGCTGCCAGGTGGCGCAGTGCAGATGCATACCGCCCCCCCCAGCTTGAGCGCCGTTGATGATTTGATAGTCGCTCGTGGCGTCCGGCAAAATCTGCCACGGCGTGTAAATCGTCAAAGTGTTGGTGGTATTGGAAACAATCATCCGACCCTGACCGGCACCGGTGCCGCTGGTGATGCGAATGCAGCGCGGCCGCGTGGTTTCGTTGGCGCCAAATATTCCAGCGGCATCGGTTAGTGAATTCGTGGTCGCCGAAACGGCGCCGGCATGGTTTGTTACCGCAATGGCTCCCGCGACATGGCGGGCAAAGAAATCAAAGTAATCTTGTTTCCATGCCACCTGCAACTGCGGCGTGCCGCCCGCCGCCATCTGCCGCAAAGTCAAATCCGTGCGAAAAACATAAAGGCAGCCAATTTTGTAAGTGCCGCCTTCCAGCCTTTGCCCGTAGAAACATATCAGCAAATTACAGTCCTCCACAGTCCTGCCCGCCACCGCTTCCACCAGCAGATTGTTGTGGAATGGCATGCGCGGTGTCAGCGCCACATACCAGGACGGCAGCAGGTTGGTGGAGAAAGTCACGCCTTGGTTGGTGGACAGGTAAAGCCCGCCTTGATTCATGCTGGCGAAAATCAGTTCGTTCGTTCCCGCCGGAATTGTCGCGAGCCTGACAATAAAATCGGATGCATTTTTCTTGGGCAGGGTTGCGGCATAAGTCCAGGTCAATCCCTGATCGGCAGAAGCATACAGCGCGCCCTGACCGAGGACGTTTGGCGTGCCAAACCAAAAGCCTTTGCGATTGATGCCCACAATCATGTTCGTCCCGCCCAATGGCCTCAATCCCTGTCCAGCCCACCATACCGGCAGTTCTACATTCCACGTATTTGCCACATTGTTCCCAGCCACAACCCCGGTCATTGGATCAATTGAATTACCTGTGCGCTGGAACCGGCTGGTCGTACTGATAGAAACCGGCTGGCTGACAGTTAAAGGATTTGTACCCAGATAAACGGCGCGAAAAAATCGCTGCTGATCCAACACCGGCAAATTGAGCGCCATCTGGGTTGA
>CAINLR010000097.1 GCA_903850425.1 uncultured Verrucomicrobia subdivision 3 bacterium
AGCTTCGATTACATCGAATGTTTCTATAATCCCAAGCGCCTGCATAGCGCCCTTAATTTCCTGTCCCCAGTTGACTTCGAAGCCAAAAACAATTAACCAAATGACTCGATTTTACTCTCCGTTTTTTCGAAGCAAGCCCACAAACCAGCCGGCAATCCAACAAGGCAGATCATCGCTGGATAAAAAGCGCGGAATTTATCACGAGAGCGGAACCACAAGCCCGCAACGCAGCAAGCTAATGCAAACATCAGCGAACACCCAATCATGGCCAGGAATAGCAATTGTTTCTCAGTGGTTCCTTCGGCACTGAAAATGGTCGCGGAGATAAGAACCATTCCGACAATAAACCACGAAAAGTATGTAAGATATTTCATAGAATTCAAACTTGGTTTCTCAGCCTAGCTCCCCCGTCCTCAAGCCCTGTTGAGAATAGACAGTTTTTGCATCAGAGCCACAAGCAATTGAGTCAAGCCCCCTTCGACCTCTGTGCCTTCGCTGTTTTGTTGTTCATTTTCCTGCTACCAAGATTTTCGTCAGCGCCACGAACTGTTCCAAGCTCAATTTCTCCGCCCGCTCCATCGGCGAGATGCCTAACTCGGTAAATGCAGCGGTCAGTTTGTCCGCCGCCCAATCCTGTTTCAGCAGCTTCATCATCATCTTGCGACGCTGGGAGAAGCCGCGCTTCACAATTTTGACGAACGTGGCCTGGAGATTTTCCGGCAGCAGCGGCGTGGCGCGGCGCAGCAGGCACACGCAGGCGGAATCCACGTCGGGCGCAGGAAAAAAACAGTCCGCCGGAATCTTGAAACTGCCGCGCGGCTCGTAGTTGAGTTGGACGAGCAGCGTCAGCACACCGTAATCATCGTCGTCGGCCTGCGCCATCAGCCGCTGCGCGACTTCGAGTTGCAGCGTGGTGACCATGCGCGCCGGTCCGTGGGGCGACAGCGCCAGTTCCACCAAGATCGGCGAGGCGACGGAATACGGCAGGTTGGCCACGAGCTTCCAATCGGTCCAGTCGCGCGGCTCGCGCTTGATGAACTTGAGGGCGTCGTCGTGGAGCAGGAATAAATTTTGCGGAGGATTACCGGTGGCAGATGCGTCCGCCCCCGCCTCGGAAGTGAGCGCGGGCAATTCATCGGCCTTGCTCGTCAATCCAAACCGTTCGCACAAAAAGTCCACGAGCCGCGCGTCGGTTTCGATTGCCAGCACCTCGCCGGCCTTGGCCAAAAGCAACTCGGTCAGCGGCCCCAGCCCCGGCCCGATTTCGAGAACCTTGTCGGTCGGTTTGATTTCCGCCGCGTCCACGATGCGGCGGAGCTGGTTGCCATCGTGCAAGAAATTCTGGCCGAGCGAGCGCGTCAGTTGGATGTCGCGTTTCGCCAGCAAGGAGCGCATTTCGGTGAGAGTCATGGGCACAATTCAACCATGGATGGACGCGGATGGACACGGATAATAAAACCAAACGCAGAGGTGCAGAGGACGCGGAGAAGCGCAGCGTAAAAGGTTCTTTGCGACGCTTTGCGTTCTCTGCGCCTCGGCGTTTGCCCCCATCCGTGTTTATCAGTGTTCATCCGTGGTTAAAACTTTTTTGAGCGCGGCGACGGCTTGCGTCAGTTGCGCCTTAGTGATGGTCAGCGGTGGGGTGAAGCTGATGATGTTGCCGTGCTCGCCCTCGGGCAGAAAAATGTAGCCGCGATGCAGCAATTGCTTGATCGCGTGCAAGGCGACTTCGGTGGCGGGTTTTCCATTTGGCAAAGTCAATTCGACGCCCGCCATCAAGCCGCAGCCGCGTGCCGAATTTTGAATTTGGAATTTTGAATTTGGAATTGAAGCGAGTTCGTTCAGCAAAAATTTGCCGAGCGCGGCGCTGCGTCCGCACAGTTTGAGCCGCTGAATTTCTTTGATTTGTGCCAGCGCCATCGCGCAGCCGACGGGATGGCCGAGGAAGGTGCTGGTGTGAATCGCCTCGCCGTTCGAGGCGGGCCACGCGGCATCCATCCCGTCGGCGCGGCCCACGCAGGCGGACAGTGGGAAGCCGCCGGTGAGCGCTTTGCCGAGACAGATCAGGTCGGGCACCACGCCGGAGTGTTCGCAGGCGAACCATTTTCCCGTGCGGCCAAAGCCAGTGTAAATTTCGTCGAGGATGAGCAGTGCGCCGTGTTCGTCGCACAGTTTGCGGAGCAGCGGCAGAAATTCCGGCGGTGGAATATTGCAGCCGCCACGGGCTTGAATCGGTTCAACAAGAATCGCCCCAATTTTTTCACGGCGGAAAAGCTGGCGGATGCGTTCCTCAACCTCGTAGCAGCCGACGTGCGGAGGCTCGGAACATTTCCGATTTCCGATTTCCGATTTCCGATTTTCAGAATGAGCCTCCTCACGGCGGCGGCTACTCGGCGAAGAAGGGAACGGCACGAAGTGGCCGAACTGACGCAATTGCGAGCGGAACGGGCTGCGGAAATGTTCGCGGTGCGTGGCGTTCAGCGCGCCGTAGCCGAGGCCGTGATACGCGCCTTCAAACGCGATGACGCCGCGTTTGCCGGTGGCGAGCATCGCCGTTTTGAGCGCGGATTCGACGGCCTCGAAACCGGAGTTGGAAAAAATGACTTTGCCCGTGAGGCGTGAGGCGTGAGGCGTGAGGCGTGACCAACGCTCGAACGTGAGGCGGCTCAACTTGTGCGCGAGCTGCGCTTTGAGCGCGTGCGGATGCACGTCGCCCATTGCGTGAAGAAGTTTTGCCATCTGCCTTTGTCCGGCGCGGACGACCTTCGTATTCGCATGGCCAGCGGCGGCGACGCCGAACGCGGCGGTCAAATCCAAATACTTTTCCCCTTCCGCATCCCAAACATGAACGCCTTGCGCGCGTTCCCAGACGATTGGCCACGAGCCATCCGGCTCGGTGAACAGCACATTGCGTGATTCGTAGTCGCGTAGCAGGGTGATGGTTTCCTGAGTTTTCATTTTTTAACCACGGATGGGCACGGATGAGAACGGATATAAAAACCAGACGCAGAGACGCGGAGAAACGCAGAGTAAAAAAAGCTTTGCGGCTCTTTGCGGTCTCTGCGCTTTCCCCCGTCCGTGTTTATCTGTGTTTATCCGCGGTTTCATTTTCAAACGCCACGCTGCTCCGGCGGCCAGATGATTTTATGCTGCTGAATTTGAAAGCGGACGGGCAGGGCGTCAGCAATGATGCTTTCGGCGAGCTGTTGGCGCGTGATCGGCGTGAGTCCGGCGGGAACGGGTTTCAACACCTTGCTTTGCTGCTCGGAGGTGAGCGGATGCACCCAGGAAAACAGCAGCGGACAAATGGCCGCCAGCTGGTGCGCGGCGATCTGCTGCTTCGCCCAGTCGTAATCTTCCTGCGTGCCGATAACAAACTTGATTTCATCGGTGGCTTTCAGGTGCGCGATGTTTTCAAAACGGTTGCGCGCAACCTCCCCGCTGGCGGGACATTTCAAGTCCATGATGCGATGGACGCGCGGATCAACTTTGGAAATATCATGCGCGCCGCTGGTCTCGAGGAGCACCGTGAAGCCGTCATCGCAGAGCGATGTCATCAGCGGCAGCGAGTTTTTCTGGAGCAGCGGTTCGCCGCCGGTGAGTTCCACCAGAGGTAATTTTGAATTTTGAATGTTGAATTTTGAATTCAAAAACGGGGCGGCCTGCCGCTTCACTTCCGCCAGGATGGCCGCGAGCGTTTGCTTTTTCCCTTCCGTGAAAGCGTAAGCGGTGTCGCAATAAGAGCAGCGGAGATCGCAGGCGGTGAGGCGGATGAAAATGCACGGCAGCCCGGCAAAGGTGCTTTCACCTTGCAGGCTCAAATAGATTTCGTTGACGACGAGCGGGGCGGACATCGCGCGCAAATTAAACCGAAACGGCCCAATTAAACAGAATTATTCAGAAGGCGTTTGGAATTTCCAAGGGGGTGAGCTATGGTTTTGCGCAATCAGACCGATGAATATTTCCTTCCGAAAAATTGCCCGTCTGCTTTTGGCCGGTGCCCTGTTTGCCCACCGCCTGGCGCCGGCCGATGCGCTGGATCAGACCGGCGTCCGACTGTTGCGTCAGCAGGCGACCAACGTGGACGGCTCCGGCATCCGCGTGGCGCAACCGGAAGCCGCCGCGCCGACGTTTGAAGTCAGGCCGACTTCGTTGGGCCAGCCGGCCAGCTTGTTCAGCTATTTTTCCGCCGCCGGCAGGGCCGATGTTTATCCCAACAGCGTCGGCGTTGAATCGGGTCATGCGAATGGCGTGGGCAACACATTTTATGGCAATCCCGCCGGCGTGGCGACCAACGTGGCGCATGTGGATAATTATGACGCGGATTTTTTTATCACGAACTACGTCTTCAATCTGGCTCCCGCACCGGCCGCCGCGATTGTGAATGAGAGTTATACTTTTGGTCCGCAAACCATCGCCGACCAGCAAGCGGTGGATTCGGCCTATGACGATTACCAAGATTATTTCGGAACCATTTTCGTCTCCGCCGCCTGCAACGCCAGTATCAGTCTCGTGGTCTGCTCGCCGGGCACTGATTACAATTGCATCAGCGTCGGGGCTTATTACGGCGGCAATTATTACAACAGCATCGGGCCGACGATTGACAACGGCCGCTGCAAGCCTGACCTCACCGCGCTCTCGACGGCGACAAGTTTTTCCACGCCCCAGGTTTCCGGCGCGGTGGCCGTGTTGTTGCAAGCGGCCTTGCGCGGCGACGGCGGCGGCGATACCAATTCCGCCGCCGATGTGCGCACGCTCAAGGCCGCGCTGCTGAATGGCGCGGTGAAGCCGGCCGGCTGGACCAATTCAAACGCATCGCCGCTTGATGCGCGACACGGCGCGGGCGTGCTGAATCTTTTCAACGCTTACGAACAACTCATCGGCGGAAAGCAAAATTTCTCCGTGTCCAGTTTTTCGGCGCTGGGCGGCGCGCATCCGCCCGTGGCCGTGACCAACCACCTCGCAGTTTTGAGCGGCTGGGATTTCTGCACCAACTCCACCAGCGCGACCAACGATGCGGTGAACCATTATTTTTTTAACGTCGCCAACGGCAGCGTCACCGCCACGCTCGTCTGGAACCGCCAATTTAGCGAGACCAACATCAACAACCTCGACTTGTTTTTGTTCAATGCGGCCAACAGTAATTTGGTGGCGTGCAGCACGAGCCGCGTGGATAACGTCGAACATATTTTTGTGCCGCAACTGCCGGCAGGCCGCTACGACTTGCAGGTGTTGAAGAATGGCGGAACGAATGTGGTGAGCGACACCGAGCGTTACGCGCTGGCGTGGGCCTTTGTCTCGCCGACGTTGCGCCTCGCCAAATCCGGCATGAACCTGACACTGACATGGCCGGTTTATCCGGACGGCTTTACGGTGGAAGCGACCACGAATCTATCTTCGACCAATTGGGACGCCAGCGGGCTGGCGGCGGCGAGCGTCACGAACAGCATGAACAGCCTGCCGCTGAATGCGACGAATGCCGCGCAGTTTTTCCGCCTGCGCCCGCTGGATTTCTAGTTGAATCAATCGAAGTGGGATTCAGCGCGAAGTGCTTTGCGACGCGGTAACTATTGGCGATGGCGGCGGTGATGAAGTTTTTCCCGAGCTCCACCGCGTGCGGCAAAGCGTGGCCGAGCGCGAGCGCGGCGCAGATCGCGGCGGAATAAGTGCAGCCGGTGCCGTGCGTGGAAACGCCGCGCACAAACCGGGCGGACAACAGCAGCTCGTTCGCGCCGTCAAAAAAAACATCGAGGGCTTCGGAGCATTGTTTCAAGTGGCCGCCCTTGACCAGCGCGGCGCAACCGTAGCGGGCAAAAATTTTCCGCGCGGCGGAACGCAAGTCTTCCGGCGAGGTGATTTTTTGTTCCGCCAAAATTTCCGCCTCATCCAAATTGGGCGTGACAAGCATGGCGAGCGGCAACAACTTTTCCTTCAGGATGGTCTCCGCTGCCGGTTGCAGCAGCCGCGCGCCGCTGGTGGAAACCATCACCGGATCTACAACGAGTTTTAAATTTTTAGTTTTTAATTTTGAGTTCTGAAAAAAATCCGCGACGACGGAAATATTTTCCGCCGTGAACAGCATTCCCGATTTCACCGCCGCCGGTTTTAGTTCAGCAAACACCGCTTCGATTTGCTGCCGCAACATTTTCGACGAGCACGGTTCGACGGCCAGCAAACGCTGGGGATTTTGCGCGGTCAAACAGGCGATGGCGCTGGTGCCGTGGACACTGAGCGCGGCGAAGGTTTTCAGATCGGCCTGAATGCCCGCGCCGCCGCCGCTGTCCGAGCCGGCGATGGTCAGGGCAACCGGTAACTTTTTCCGTCTGGTCATGGTGGATGATTTCATTTTTGCGGAATAAATCCAACCAGCGGGCCGCGGGTTTTTCGCATCAGAATTTCGTTTTGGCCGGCCACCAAAAAATTTTCCAAATCGCCGATGCGCTGGTAGCCGAGGCGTTCGTAGAATTTTTGCGCGCGGTCATTGAATGAGGATACGCACAAAAAGACATTCTGGGTTCGCCGGAAAATGTTTTCCTCGGCGAACTGGATTAGTTGTTTGCCAAATCCTCGATTTTGAAATTCTGGAAACACGGCGATGAGCTGGATGTAGCCGTCGAATGAGCCGCCGAGGTGCAGCACCAGCACGCCGATCATTTGACCGCCGAATTCTGCGACAAAAACTTCGCGCTGGGGATTGGTGAGGTCGTTGAAGAGTCGTTCCGCCGCAATGCCGAGGGTATGCCATGGACCAAACTCGACCAGGTGCGTCGTGCAATCACGCGCCTCGACGGCGTCGCGCAATGGGCGGATGTGCCAGCTGCTCATGCGGGGAATTTAACCAAAAAGCACCAAGCACCAAGCCCCAACATCCAAAAAATTCCAAGCTCCAATTGTCAATCACTTCGCGCCGAGTTTTTGGGGCGTGAAGCTTGGGGCTTCTCTGGAGCTTGGAATTTGGAGCGTGGTGCTTCATATTTTGCGCATGGATAAAGACAAAGTGGCGGAGATTCTCGTCGAGATCGGCGTGCTGTTGGAATTGAAAGGTGAAAACCCGTTCAAGACCCGCGCTTATGCGAACGGCGCGCGGACGATCGAGGGCTTGAGCGAGCCGCTGGCCACGCTCGTCGCCGAAAAGCGGTTGGGCGAAATCAAGGGCATCGGCGAGGCGCTGGAACAAAAAATCACGGAGCTGGTCGAGACGGGAAAATTGAAATATTACGATGAGTTGAAGGCTTCGATTCCGCCGGGCCTGATCGAGATGCTGGAAATTTCCGGGCTAGGGCCGAAGAAAATCCAGGCGATGAATAAAATGCTCGGCGTGGATTCCATTGAAAAGCTGGAAGCGGCCTGCCAGGCGGGCAAGGTGGCGGAACTGGACGGCTTTGGCGAAAAGACGCAGGCGAATATTTTGGAGGGTATCGAGCGCAAGCGGAACTACGCGAGCAAACATTTGTTGAGCCGGGCGTTGCGGGCGGCGGAGCCGCTGCTGGCCGATTTGCGCGAGCATCCCGAGGTCATCCGGTGCAGCCCGGCGGGCAGTTTGCGGCGCTTCAAGGAGATTTGCGGTGACATTGATTTACTGGCGTCCTCGAAGAAACCGGCGGCGGTGATTGAGTTTTTTGTTTTGCAGTCGGGCATTGTCAAAGTGCTGGCCAAAGGCGAGACGAAGGCGAGCGTGATTTTGGAGGGCGGCATCCAATGCGACTTGCGCGTGGTGAGTGATGCTGAATTTCCGTTCGCGCTGGCATATTTCACCGGCAGCAAGGAGCACAATATCGTCATGCGGCAACGCGCGATCCAGCGCGGGCTGCGGCTGAATGAATACGGCTTGTTCAAGTCCAAGGAGGAGACGCGCGATGCCAAACTGCTCGTGCCGTGCCAAACGGAAGACGAGATTTTTGAAAAGCTGGATTTAGTGTTTGTCCCGCCGGAACTGCGCGAGGATCACGGCGAGTTTTCGGCCGCCGAGAAAAACGCTTTGCCCCGGCTGATCGAATGGACGGATTTGAAGGGCGCGCTGCACAATCACTCGAACTGGAGCGACGGCAAGAACACGCTGGAAGAAATTGCAGAATACATGGAGGAGCTGGGGCTCGAATATTGGGCGATCACGGATCACTCACAGGCATCCTATCAGGCAAATGGGTTGGATACGACCCGGCTGCGCGCGCAAATTATGGAGATCAGACAATTGAACGAGAGGACTGCGGCGCGCGGCAGCGACTTCCGTTTGTTGACGGGCAGCGAGGTGGATATTTTGAAAGACCGGCTGGACTTTGACGACGACTTGCTGTCGGAATTGGACGTGGTGGTGGCCAGCCTGCATGTGCCTTCAAGCAGCGAGGCGGAGAATACAAAACGAATCTTGCGCGCGGTGGAAAATCCCTTTGTTCATATCATCGGGCATCTGACGGGGCGGCTGCTATTGGAACGCGAACCGTATCCGGTAAACGTGCCGGCGGTGATTGACGCCTGCGCGGCGACGGGGACTTGGCTGGAGTTGAATTGCAATCCGCACCGCTTCGATCTGGACTGGCGGCGCTGGTCTTACGCGAAGAGCCAAGGCGTGAAGTGTGTCATCAATCCCGACGCGCACCGCAATGAACACGCGGGTTTTCTGCGGTTGGGCGCCGGCATCGCGCGCAAGGGCTGGCTGGAAAAAGCGCAGGTGGTGAACAGTTTAAGCTGGCAAAAATTGTCAAGAGAACTGCAACGGACGGGTGACAACTTGGAAACGTAATGGTGTCAAATTCACCTTGTTACGGTGCGCAAACTTATGGAAAAAAGTTTTGACGGGAGGCTTGGCGACTTGGTAGAGTCGCTGGCAGTCATCGGCTGGGAAGCTCTTTTTAATGAATCGGAGCGACGGCAGTCGAGCAAGGTGTCCAGACATGTTGTTATGAAAAAAATATTTATTTCTGTCGGGCTGGTCGCCGCAGGTGCGACCGGATTACAAAGCGCCTGCGCCGCAGGTTTGGACGTCATTTCGCCCAAGGCATGGAATGTGTCCGCGACGTTGCGCGGTTTTTACGACGATAACTACGCCATCAGCAGCGCCAAGAAGGGCAGTTTTGGCGTCGAGCTTTCCCCGCAGATTTCCTTCAATGTCCCATTGCAGCAGACAGATTTGGGCATGCGTTATATTTATGGTCTGTATTATTACCAGCAGCGGCAAGACTTGGGCGTTAATGCATTTGACCAGACGCACCAGTTTGATCTCTGGCTGGATCATTCGTTCAATGAACGCTGGCGGGTGAAGTTGACGGATACATTGGCGATTGGTCAGGAGCCGGCCTTGCTCCAGCCCAATCAAGGAGCTGGCGCGGCGATTCCGTATCGCATTGAAGGTGACAACTTGGCCAATCATGCGCTGATTACTTTAAACACGGATTGGACGCGGCTGTTCAGCACGGCGATTCATTACGGCAATAATTACTACGATTACGATAATTCAGGGGCTAGCTTGATGAGCCCGCAGCCGTTGTTTCCACCGTTCGGGACGCAGTTTGGGATGCCTGTTAGCACGCCTGGTGTGTCTGGTTTTAATTCGCTGAATGCGCCGGGTGCCAGTTACGCCGGGTTGCTGAACCGGATTGAGCAATCAGCCGGAATCGATTTTCAATGGCATCTCCAACAGGAGACGATGCTTTTTGTCGGGTATAATTTCAGTTTGGTGAATTACACTGGCGATGAGCCGATCGCTGTTTTCAATTATGTGGACAATTATGTGGATCAGTCCCCGGCCTCGCGTTCCGTGGTTTACCGAAGTGATTCTCGCGATTCGATGACGCATTACGGCTACGTTGGGGTGCAGCACGATTTCACCTCAAATTTGAGCGGCATGGCGCGTGGGGGTGTGTCTTACACGGATAGCTACAATGATCCGTTGCAAAATTCCACCTCGCTGGCACCTTACGCGGACTTGAATATTTCCTACACGTATATTCCTGGCAGTTATGTTCAACTCGGGTTTACCCATGACATCAACTCAACGGATGTTGCGACGGTTGGCTCCAACGGAAGTTTGACGCAATATCAGGAATCCTCGGTAGTTTATGCGGACATCAATCATCGCTTTACGCCCAAACTGCTGGGCACGGCTGTGGCGCGTTACCAATATTCGACTTTTGAAGGCGGTGCCTCCACGGGCGGTGGCGATTCCTCCTACGGTTTTGGTTTGAACGTGAATTACGCAATCAACCCTCATTTCTACGCAGACGCGGGCTACAACTACGACAATATGAAATCAGACCTGGGTGGTCGAGGCTATGAGCGCAACCGAGTTTATATTGGCTTAGGCGCGAATTATTAGGGATATCACCAACTGCTGACGTGAGGTTTGAACACGCAGCCGGGAGCCCGGTCTAACATGGGCTCCCATTATTTTTTTAGCTATGGACCAAATTAAAACCGCCGCGCAACCCGAAGCCAGACTGCACTTTTTGGACTACTGGCGCGTGATCCGCATTCGCAAGGCGATCATCATCACCGTGTTTCTGATCACCGCCATCATCGCCACGGCCGTGACCTTCATTCTACCGGAACAATTTTCCAGCACGGCGAAGATCAAGGTGGAGAATGATGTGACCGACATCACCCCGATGAGCGGCGGCATGACGCCTTCGTGGAGTCCGTATGACGCCTATTTTATTCAGACGACCTTCGAGATCATGAATTCGCAACTGGTCTTGAGCAACGTCATCGCCTCGCTGAATTTGAATGTGGAGTGGGGCAAAAAGTTCTTTAACGGGGAGACGCTCAAGACGAAGGAGACGATGGAGATCCTCAAGGGCCACATTAGTCTGGCCCCCGTGCGCAACGCCAAAATGATCAACATTACGGTATTTAGTGATGATCGAAATGAAGCGGCCAAAATCGCCAACGCCATTGCGGAGGCTTACAAGGATTACCGTGTCAAGTCACGTCAGGAATTGGCTTCGAAGGGCTTGGAAAAATTGGAGCAACAGCTCGCCGAGCAGGAAACCAAAATCCAGATGGTGCAGACCAATGTCGAACGACTCCGGAGTGAACTGGGGATTGTGGATACTGCCAATTCCCCCGGCTATACGTCCACGCTGGATGACGACCAGATGCGGCGTTATGCCCAGTTGATGATCGAAGGCGAACGTGCCTACAAGGAGTCGATGGTGCAATTGGATGGTCTGAAGCATATCACCAATGGTAGTCTCCGCGACGTGCTGCCTTCGGTGTTTCCGGACGGGGCGCTTTCGGAGTTGCTGGGGCGGCTGCACGAGGCCCAGCAAAATTGGGTTACCAAAACCAATGATTATGCCGTCAGCAGCATTACCATGACGCGCATTCAATCGCTGATTGATGAGCTTAATCACCAGATTGACGATCGCGTCATTGGCATCATGTCCGGCCTTGAAACCCAAGTGCAAGCCAAGAAGGCGGCGCTGGACGGTTTGACGCAAGCCGTCAATGACGCCAAGGCCAAAGACGCGCTGCAAGCCGCCAAAAATCAGCCTTACTACGACGAGAAAATCAAAAAAGAACAGTTGATGCGAATGCACGATTTGCTCTTTGCCAAAATTACCAATGAGAAATTGGATTTGGAAATTCCGAAAACCTCCATGGTGCAGGTGACCGATACCGCTGAACCCGGCAAAACCCCAGTCAAGCCCAACAAACCGGTCAATATCGCGCTCGGCCTGATTTTTGGTATCATCATGGGTGTAGGTTTGGCCTTCTTTATTGAATACCTCGACACGAGCGTGAAAACCATTGATGACGTGGAACGCACCTTTCAGGCTCCGGTGCTCGGCGTTATCCCGCAAAACATCGGCTACCTGCTGGATGAGGGCAACGAGAGCAAACACGCCGAGGCCTATCGCGTGCTGCGCACCAACCTGTTGTTCTCGCGGCGGGACGAGAAACTCAACACCATCGTCATCGTCAGTGCGGGTGCCGGCGAAGGCAAATCCACCACCACCATCAACCTCTCCACCGTGTTTGCCCAATCGGGCAACCGCGTGCTGATTGTGGACTCCGATTTGCGCCGTCCCACGCTCCACAAACTTTTCAAGACCGCGAACAATCTCGGGCTGACCAACTATCTGCTGAAGCAAAACACGCTGGCGGAAATTGTGCAGACCACCGGCGTGCCGAATCTCGATTTCATGGCCAGCGGCAAATTGCCGAGCAGCGCCCTGGGCATTCTCGGTTCGGCCCAGATGAAAGAGATGATCGCCGAACTGAAACAGCGTTATGATTTCATCTTCTTCGATTCCCCGCCGATTCTGGGTGTGAGCGACGCCTCCATTCTGGCCAGTGAAGTGGATTTGGTCATGCAGGTCATCCAATACCGCCGCTATCCGCAGCCGATGACCCTGCGGGCGAAGCAGATGATTGAAAAAGTCGGCGGCAACTTCGTCGGCCTGATTCTCAACAACATCAACATGTCGCAGGACGAAGGCTACTACTACTACAGCGGCTACTACCACGACTATTATTATTCCCGCACCGCCAGCGAACAAGACGCCGAAGCCAAGGCCGACGCGAAACTCCTGGGTAAACCGGCGGAAGCCAGCGAAACCGAAGTGGGCGTCAAACAAAAATATTGATTGCCAATAAATATCCCGAAGTATTACTGCTCATGAAATTGAATTCCGCCCGTTGGACGAACCTTGCATCCTTTTGTCTATTGCTGTTGACCGCGTTGTTTTTTGCCGGTTGTGTTTCGCCTCCCATACCGGAGACTGGACCCAATGACGGGGACGTTGCCCGCTTCCATGTCGGCGACACCGTAACGGTCAGCTTTGATGGCCCGCCCGAGCCGTTGCTGCCACACGAGGAGTCCATTAAAGAAGATGGCTGCATTACCTTGGAAACCATCGGTTCCGTCAAGGCGGCGGGTAAAACCGCCGGCGAATTGCAGAAAGAAATCCAAGGGCGCTACGTCCCCAAAGTTTACACCCACTTGACGGTTACAGTGAAAACCGGCGACCGGGTGTTCTACGTCCGGGGTGAAGTCAAAGCCCCCGGTCGCCAGATCTATTCCGGCCAGATGACCGTCACCAAGGCCATCACTTCCGCTGGGGATTTCACGGACTTTGCCAATCGCAAAGTAGTCTGGCTTCTGCGCGCCAACGGCCAGCGACTCAAGCTCAACTGCAATGACATTCTCGATGGCACGGCTCCCGATCCGCAGGTTTATCCCGGCGATCAGATCGAAGTTAGCAAACGCCGTTGGTAATGGTTCAACTCTGCATTCTTTCCGGTCCAATGGCGGGCGACAACCAAGTCGTCCGCCGTTTTCCTTTTTGCATCGGTCGCGCGGCGGATAATGATTGGTGTCTTGATGCCGAGGGTATCTGGGACTACCACTTTATGCTGGAATGGCAGAAAAACGAAGGCTTCACCCTCCAGACTTTTGAAGAGGCGTTTGCCGCCGTGAACGACCAACCGCAAACCAACGCCCGGCTGCGCAATGGGGATATCATCTCCTTCGGTTCGGCCAAAGTTCAATTCTGGCTCGCCGCCCCGCGCCAGCGCGGCCTGCGCCTCCGTGAAGGGTTCGTGTGGGCGCTGGTAGCTTTGGTCACGCTCGGCCAGTTCGCGCTCATTCACTGGCTGCTCGGCGCAAAATAACTGGATCATTGGATGAGTAGCCAGGCCGCGATTCCATTTATCCACCAATCCAGTTTTTTCAGTGCCGGAAATGCCGCGCGCCGGTGAACGCCATCGCCAGGTCGCGCGCATCCGCCGCTGCGATGACCTCCGCGTCTTTCACTGAACCGCCGGGCTGAATCGCCGCCGTCGCGCCCGCGTCTGCCGCCGCGATGAGTCCGTCAGGAAACGGGAAGAACGCATCGCTGCACACCACGCTGCCCGCGAGCGGCAGTTTGGCTTCGCCAGCCTTCCAGACGGCGATGCGGCTGGAATCCACGCGGCTCATCTGGCCCGCGCCCGTGCCGAGCGTCCGGCCTTCCCCGACGTAAAGAATCGCGTTTGATTTCAAGTGTTTCACCACGCGCCAGCCGAACAGCATTGCCTTCAACTCCGCCGCTGTCGGCTGCCGTTTCGTGACCATTTTCAAATCGGCCACCGTCGTCGTTTTCAAATCGCGTTGTTGCCGCAGAAACGAATCGGCGCCCACGCTGCGCACATCCCACGGTGAGGCGGACAAAGGGCATTTCATAACTTGCAACAAGCGCAGATTTTTTTTCTTCTGCAAAATCTCCAGCGCTTCCGGCGAAAATTCCGGCGCCACGATGACTTCGCTGAAAATTTCCGCGATGGCCGCCGCGCACGCGCCGTCGAGCGGCTGGTTGACCGCGATGATGCCGCCGAACGGCGCCTGTTTGTCCGTGGCGAACGCCTTGTCCCAAGCCTCGCGCAGGCTCGCGCCCTGGCCGACGCCGCACGGATTCGTGTGCTTCAAGATCGCCAGCGTCGGCCCGTCGGTCCGGAATTCCGCGATCAGCGCCGCAGCGGCGGTGAGATCCAAAATGTTGTTGTAAGAAAGTTCCTTGCCGTGCAGCTGCTTGAAATAGTCGTGGAACTTGCCGTAAAGCGCCGCCGACTGATGTGGATTTTCACCGTAGCGTAACGGCTGCGCCAGCGGCGCGGAAATCGTCAGCACCGACGGCAGCGAATTTTTGTCGGCGGCAAATTCCTTTTGCAGATGCACGGCGATGGCGGCGTCGTAGGCCGCCGTGCGCGCAAAAACTTTGGCGGCCAGTTGCCGGCGCAGTTCCAAGGTGGTATCGCCGTTTGCCGAAATCTGCCGGGCCACTTCTGCGTAGTCCGCCGGGTCCACGATCACGGTCACGCTGTCGTGATTTTTGGCCGCGCTGCGGAGCATCGAAGGGCCGCCGATGTCAATGTTTTCAATGGCATCGTGCAGGCATACATTGGGCTTGGCCACCGTCGCTTCGAACGGATACAGGTTCACCACGACCAGATCAATTGGTGAAATACCGTGTGCAGTCACCGCCGCCTCGTGCGTGGCGTTGCCGCGAATGTAGAGCAGGCCGCCGTGAACGAGCGGATGCAGCGTCTTGACGCGGCCATCGAGCATTTCGGGAAAGCCCGTGTGTTCGCTGATGTCCTTCACCGCGAGGCCGGCTTCCCGCAGCGCCTTGGCCGTGCCGCCGGTGGAAATAAGCTCCACACCCTGCGCGGCGAGCGCTTGGGCGAACGGAATCAGGCCGGTTTTGTCGGAAACGGAAAGCAAGGCGCGTTGAATTTTCACGCGCACAAAAATCCACGAAAGCCGCCGCGACCGCAACCGGCAAATGGTGATTCCAGCGACAATTATTGCGGTCTGGCGGCGGAATAATTTGGGGAGAAGAAGGGATTCGGCAAGCGCGCTCGCGTGTCGCGGCTGGCCCGCACCACCAGAAATCAGCGCCCGGTTTGGCCACCGAGTTGAATCGCCATCCCTTCGCGCGCCGCTTCGACTTTCAATTTGCCCTTCTGCTGCTTGACCAGGGCGCGGGCGTGCTTGAGGAAGGCATCAATTTTTTTGTCGTCGTGGTAGGGATCGTGGTGGAAGAGCACGAGCTTTTTCACGCCGGCCTTGAGGGCCAGCGACACGGAATCATCCACGCAGCCGTGGCCCCAGCCGGTGTGCTTCTTGTATTCCGCCCGGTCGTATTGGGAATCGAGGATGAGCACGTCAGCGTCGCGGATGAATTCAATCATGTCGCGGTCGTCGCCGCCCAGAAGCGGTTCGGTGTCGGGGAAAAAGCAGATCAAACCGTCGGGCGTCATCAATCGGTAACCGACGGTGACGCCGGGATGATTGGCGCGTTTGGCGCGGACGAGGACTTCGCCGATGGCAAAATTAAAATCGCGCAGTTCCTCGATTTCGATATTGCTGGGCAGTTTGGAAAACGGGACGGGAAAGTAGGTGCTTTCCATCTGGCCGGTGAGGGCGGTGACGAGGCTGTTGCGCGCGCCTTCGCAACCGCAGATGCGCAGCCGGCAGCGGGGATTGTAGATCGGCGCAAAAAACGGCAGGCCCTGGATGTGGTCCCAGTGCGTGTGCGAAATGAGCAGGGTGAGCGGCAGCGGTTTCTTTTTGAATTCAGCCATGAGCGCCAGGCCGAGTTCGCGCAGGCCGGTGCCGCCGTCGAGGATGATAATGTCGTGGCCGTGGCGGATTTCCACGCAGGTGGTGTTGCCGCCATAACGCACGGTGCCCGGTCCCGGTGTGGGAATGGAGCCGCGAACCCCCCAGAATTTGATGTGCGTGCCGTTCTTGATGCGACGAATCTAACGCAGCTTGGGAAAAAATAAAATGGAAAAGCAAAACGGCCGCCGGCCTGGGAGCGGCATCCGGCCGGTCAAGTTGCGGGTTTTTCCCTTGCGATTTATCCAATTACCCGGGTGGCACGACCGCCTGGAAGCCGGTATCATGGCGCACGGACAGGGCAGCATTGGCATTCGGCGGCAACTGTTCCATGGTTGTGGGCGGCCGTGGCTGGCTTTTGGGAAATGGCCGCACGCACATTTGACGAACCGCCTTCGATCACGCCATCATTCGCCGATGCACTCCAGATTTTCGATCTCAAACACGACGCGGATATTTTTGCTTTTCATGGCGCTGCATGGACTCGCTGCCGCCCCCGCCATCCGGGCGGCTGCCGTGCGGGACCAGTGGGTTTACTTGGGAACTTACACCACCGGCAAAAGCCAGGGCATCTACGTCTCGCGGATGGATGCCGCGGGCAAACTCGCCGAACCCCAACTCGTCGCGCGCACCACCAATCCGTCCTTTCTCGCCGTGGATTCCACGCATCGCTTTCTCTATGCGGTCAGCGAAGTGACTGGTTCCACTGGCAAAAAGGAAGGCGACGTCGCGGCGTATGCCATCAACATCAAGACCGGCCAGCTCACCGAACTCAACCGGCAACCTTCCGGCGGCGAGACGCTTTGTCATGTGGAGGTTGATCGGACCGGCAAAACGGTGCTCGCTGCCAGCTACGGCGGCGGCAGCGTCACGGCGTTTCCGGTGAACGCGGACGGCAGCCTGGGCCAGGCCACGAGTTTCATCCAGCATCATGGTTCCAGCGTGAATCCCCGCAACCAAGCCGGGCCGCACGCGCATTGCATCGTCACCGATCCCGCCAATCGCTTCGCCCTCGCCTGCGATTTGGGCTTGGACAAAGTGCTCGTTTACAAACTCGACGCGAACACCGCGACCCTGACCACCAACACGCCTGCCTTCACGTCGCTCACGCCCGGCGTCGGCCCGCGGCATCTCGCGTTTCATCCGAACGGCAAATTCGTTTACGTCGTCAACGAAATGGGCTGTAGCGTTACGGCCTTCGCCTATGGCGCTAAGCGCAGCGCGCTGTCGGAAATTCAAACCATCAGCACCTTGGCGGGACAAGCCGCTGACCCGGCGTTCAGCGGCGCGGAAGTGGTCGTGCATCCTGCGGGAAGATTTCTCTACAGCTCCACGCGCGGCCTTGACGTCATCAATATTTTTTCAGTGAATCCGAAGACCGGCAAACTGGCTCACCTCGAAAACGTGCCGAGCGGCGGCAAAACGCCGCGCAACTTCAACCTGGATTCCTCCGGCCGTTTTCTGCTCGCCGCCAATCAGAACTCGGACAACGTGGTCGTCTTCCAAATGGATCCCGCTACTGGCCGTCTCACCCCCACCGGATCGAGTCTGGCCATCGGCAATCCGTCCTGCGTGGTGTTTGTGCCGGTTCCGTGATGGCTGGCCAATCTGCGTGGGCTGCCCAGCCAGAACCCGCGTCAGTAAAGCCGGTATTTTTTGCTGCGGTCGCGGAATTTTTCCTCGTCATTTTTCCACGACGCCACGATGTCCGCCGCCGTCTGGCCCGCCTGCAGCCGTTGGCGTGGCTGGTCCGAGCCGTTGACCTTGTCGAACATGCCGAATCCCCGCTTGGTGGCGACGGCCTTGGCAAAGACATCCAGGCCGGCAACTTTTCGCAATGCTTCGATCGCGTAAAAGTTGATGGCCGTCAGCGGTGCCTGGGCGGCATCGGTGAAATAAATCTGCACGCCCGCGACTTCCTCGCCTTGGAACGGGCCGTAAAAGGGCTTATAGCTCAGTGGCTGAAACCGGACGCCCGGCAGCTGATAACGGTTCAGCGCGGCGGCCAACTGGTGCCTGTCCACGCCCGGCGCGGCCACACATTCAAACGGCAGGGTGTAGCCGATGCCGATGCTGACGTTCGTGTCGCCGAGTTCACCGATCATGCCGGTGGCCACTTGGAACAGCGGCGAATCGCCATGGGGCACATGTGGCGAGGTCGGCACCCAGGGCAGACCGGTGTCTTTCCACGTCATCGAACGCTGCCAGTTTTTCAGGGGAACGACGGTGAGTTTGCACGGCATCTTGATCCAGCCTTCGCCATTGATCATGCGCGCCAGTTCGCCGCAGGTCAGGCCATAGACGTAAGGCACCTCCCATTGGCTGACGGCGGAACGAAATTTTTCGGCCGCAAGATTGCCCTCGACGCGCAGGCCGCCGAGCGGATTAGGCCGGTCTAGCACGATGAATTCCACGCCCGCTTCGCCGCAGGCCTCCATCGCCAGGCCCATCGTGGTGATGAAGGTGTAGGAACGGCAGCCCGTGTCCTGCAAATCATAGACCAGCGCGTCAAGGTCCTTGAGCATCGCCGGCGTCGGTTTGTGTTTGGGGTAAAGCGAATGGACCGCCAAGCCCGTGTGTTTGTCCACGCTGCTGTGAACTTTATCGCCGGCCGAAACGTCGCCGTAGATGCCATGTTCCGGCCCGAACAACGCCACCAGCTGGACGTCTTTCGCCGCGCGCAGAACGTCAATCGTGGTTTCCAAGTTCCGATTCACGCCCGACGGATTGGTGAGCAGGCCCACGCGTTTGCCTTGGAGAATTTTGAAGCTGCTGTTCGCCAGGACTTCATTGCCGAGCTGGACTGGCTCGGCCGGTAAACCCAGGGCGGAACCGAAGCCCGACACCAGCGCTAGAATGTAAAAAAGATATTTCATTTGAATGGCTTTGAGCATTGAATCCCGTGCGACGTGGTTGAGTTATAGTTGATCCGCCGCTACTCAGGCAAGCGTCCAGCGGCGTGCTTCGGCTGGTGATGTCAAAGGCGGCGACCGGGCGGTCTTGGAAAGTTGCTGCCCTCGGCTGGGAAACCCATTTACCGGCGGGCAAGGACCGCAATTTTCCGTGTTCGCCGCTTGCTTGGCGTTTCAAACCGGATCAAACTTTCTCGGTTGAAATCTGCCCGCCAACGCAAAACCCGCGCCGACCGGACCGCACCGGCCGCCGGGTTCAGCCGGTGCCGCCACCGAAAAATGTGGTCTAGATTTTTCCTGATGGGTGCGGCCGGCCCGCTCTGGTTTGGCTCGGTCGCCACTTGGGTGATCCATTGCGCGGGCGCATTTCTAATGGTCGGTTCCGCGCACAGCGCTGATGTGGACGCGTTGAACCGGCAGCGGGCACCAGCGGCCAAGCTTGCATTCCCACAGGCGGTGCGGCCAATTCTCGCGAGCCATTGTTTCAAGTGTCACGGTCAGGATGAGGGAGCGCGCAAAGCCGAGCTGCGGTTGGACGTTCGTGAAAACGCCATCAAACCCGCAAAGTCCGAGGAATTGCCAATCGTTCCCGGCAAACCGGACCAGAGCGAAGTCGTGCGCCGGATTTTCACGACTAACGACGACGACGTGATGCCGCCGCCGGGCGCGAAAAATCCGCTGACCCCGGCCGATAAGGAGATGCTCAAACGCTGGATCGCCGAAGGGGCCGAATACCAACCGCATTGGGCCTTCATCGCGCCAAAGCAATCGCCCCTGCCCGGAGTTGACGACAAATCGTGGCCGCAAAATGCGATTGATCATTTCGTGCTGGCACGGCTGGAAAAGGAAAACCTCAAACCTTCGTCGCACGCTGACAAATACACTTTGGTTCGCCGGCTCTATCTTGATCTCATCGGTTTGCCACCCACGCCGGCGCAGGCGGATGCATTTGTGAATGACGCTTCACCCAGAGCTTTCGAACAACTCGTGGACCAACTGCTCGCGTCACCGCATTACGGCGAACGCTGGGCGCGTCGCTGGCTGGACCTCGCGCGCTATGCTGACACCAACGGCTACGAGAAGGATCGTCAGCGTTCCATCTGGCCGTGGCGCGATTGGGTCATCAACGCGCTGAACGCCGACCTGCCATTCGATGAATTCACCGTCGAGCAAATTGCCGGCGACCTCCTGCCCAACGCTTCACGCGACCAGATCATCGCCACCGGTTTCAATCGCAACTCGATGCTGAATGAGGAAGGCGGCATTGATCCGCTGGAGTATCGGTTTCTTTCCATGGTGGATCGCGTGCATGTCACTGCCACCACCTGGCTCGGCTTGACGCTGGCCTGCGCGCAATGCCACACGCATAAATACGATCCCATTCAACACGCCGAATATTATCGCTTCATGGCGTGTCTCGACAACGCCATCGAGCCGAATTTCAGAATCGCTGAACCCAACATCGTCGCGCGGCGCCAAAAAATTCAGGAGAAAATTGACGCGCTCGAAGTCGCGTTACCGGAAAAATTTCCACCGCCCGTTCATAGCCACTGGCAGCTTCCCGGCACGGCGGAAATTTTTTCCGCAAACGGCGCGACGGCGGAATTCCTGCCCAATGGACAATTCCGTGTCAGCGGCGAGAATCCTGACAAGGACATTTACACGTTGAAATTCGCGTTGCCGCCGCAGCGCATCACGCACGTTCAAATCGAGGCGACCCCGGATGACCAAGACGGGCCGGGCCGCGCGGACAACGGCAATTTTGTGCTGAGCGAATTGGAGATGGATGTTCCGGCGACGAACAGTGAAGCCGGGCCACACCATGTAAAATTTTCCAGTGCGACGGCGGATTTTTCGCAGGATAAATTTCCCGTGGCCGATGCGATTGACGGCAAAACCGACACCGGCTGGGCGGTTGATGGTCCGGGCGGCCCGATGAAATATCACAAGGCCAGTTTTGGGCTCGCCGAACCGCTGGAGCTGACCAATTCCACAACCATCACGCTCCGACTTGTGCAAAATTTTGGCGAGCATCACACGCTCGGTCGATTCCGCGTCAGCTTTGGTGACGACTCCGCCGATAAAAATTTTACGGAGCAGCGCTTGCGTGAAGCGCGTGATGAACGTTGCGTGCAATGGCTGGCGGAACAATCGCCGACGGCGGCGAACTGGCAAACCTTGCTGCCAGCATCCGCCACGAGCAGCGTGCCGATTCTCACCATTCAGGACGATAGCTCGATTTTTTGCAGCGGCGATTTCACCAAGAGTGATACTTACACGGTGAAATTTCACAATCCACCCGCCGGCATCCGCGCCCTCCGTTTGGAAATGTTGCCCGATGATCGGTTGCCCAATCGCGGTCCGGGCTCGATCTATTATGAGGGAACGGCGGGCAACTTCTGGCTTTCCACTCTCAGGCTGAAAGCTGACGGCGAGCCCGTCACGCTCACGACCGCGACGCAGAGTTTTGCCGATGGTGAAAACACGGCGGCCAAGGCGTTGGATGACGACGCGCAAACCGGCTGGTCCATCAACGGTGGCGTGGGCAAAACGCAGAACGCGGTTTTTCAATTTGCCAAAAGCCTCGCGAGCACCAATGAACTTCAGCTTGATTTGACCTGCGAAAAATATTACGCCGCCGGTCTCGGGCGTTTCCGGATCTGGGTAACGACAAACGAAAACGCGAAAGCTTCCACCCTCGACAACGAAGCGGTGACGGTGCTTGGCAAATATTCCGATAAGGAAAAACTGAAGGTCTTGTTCGCCTCAACCAATAGTTCGTCGGACCGCGATATTTTACTTCGTCAGTTTGCGCTTCTCTCAGCCGATTTTGCCGGTCCGCGCGGAGAAATCGAGAAGCTGCGCGCGTCGCTGCCGAAATTTTCCACCACGCTCGTCATGCAGGAACGGCCGCCCGGACAGGAGCGAAAAACGTTTGTCCATCATCGCGGAGAATTTCTGAGCACCGAAGCCGAAGTGAAACCGGGCGTGCCGGCGTTTTTGCCGCCGCTGCCGGAGAGCGAATCGAAGCAACGCCTCGCGCTTGCCAAGTGGCTGGTGTCGTCAACGAATCCCCTCACTGCGCGCGTCATCATGAATCGTCAGTGGGAAGCTTTGTTCGGTCGCGGCATCGTGGCGACGACCGGAGATTTTGGTTTCCAAGGCGACCTGCCCTCGCATCAGGATCTGCTCGACTGGCTCGCCGTGGAATTTGCGAGGCAGGGTTGGTCGCAGAAGAAAATGCTCAAGCTGATGGTGATGAGCGCAACCTATCAACAAGCGAGCACCGTGACGGCGGAACTGCACGAGCGCGATCCGCTGAATATTTTGCTGGCGCGCGGGCCGCGTTTCCGGATGGACGCGGAAATGGTGCGCGACTCGGCGCTGGTCGCCAGCGGTTTGCTTTCGGAAAAAATCGGCGGACCTAGTGTTTATCCGCCGCAGCCACCGGGCGTTTCCTCGGAGGGCGCTTACGGTCCGCTGGAATGGAAGACCAGTGAAGGTCCTGACCGCTATCGGCGGGGACTTTACACGTTTGCGAAACGCACCGCACCCTACGCGATGACCGCGACGTTTGACGGCCCGAGCGGCGAAGTTTGTCTGGCGCGACGCGATCGCTCGAACACGCCGTTGCAAGCGCTGACGTCCCTGAACGACGAGGCGTTCATGGAATGCGCCCGCGCGCTGGGTCAGCTTGCCGCGAAATCCGACGGCGATGCTGCCGCGCGCATCGAAATGATGTTTCGTCGTTGTCTGACGCGTCCGCCGTCGAGCGAGGAACGCTCGGCGCTCGCAAAATTTTATGAAGGCCAGTTCGCGCGCTTTGTGAGCGGTGATTTGAAGGCGACCGAGATCATGCATGCAAAAGACGATGCACACTTGAACGAGCAAGCTGCATGGACGACGGTTGCGCGCGTCTTGCTGAACCTCGACGAAACCATTAACAAGAGCTGAAATTATGAGTTGCCACGACCACCTCTACGCCTGGAGCAATCCGCAGGTGAATTCGCGCCGCTGGTTCCTGAAGGAGTGCGGACTCGGTTTAGGCAAACTCGCGCTCGCGTCGCTGCTGACGGATTCGTTTGTTTCAAAATCTTTCGCGGCGAATATTTCCGCAGCGGAAGGACTCAAGCCGCGCGCGCCGCATTTTCCCGGCAAGGCGAAACATGTCGTTCAACTGTTCATGGCGGGCGCGCCGAGTCACTTGGATTTATTTGATTACAAACCCGAGCTCGCGAAGCTGGAAGGCAAGCCGCTGCCGCCTTCGGTGATTGCCGGTCAGCGCTACGCGTTCATCCGGCCCGACGCGGCGGTGCTCGGACCGCAATTCAAATTCACCAAGCACGGACAATCCGGTGCGGAAATTTCCGAAGTGCTCCCGCATCTGGCGGAAATCGTGGACGACGTGTGCTTCGTCAAATCCATGAAGACGGACCAGTTCAATCACGCGCCCGGACAAATTTTTCTGAACACCGGTTTCGCGCAGCCGGGCCGGCCGAGTCTGGGCTCGTGGGTGCTTTACGGTCTCGGCAGCGCGTCGCAAAATTTGCCGGCTTACGTCGTGATGTCCACCGGCTCCGGCATCAGCGGCGGATCGGCCAATTGGTCGAGCGGCTTCATGCCTTCAATTTATGCGGGCGTGCGATTTCGGAATCAAGGCGATCCGATTCTGGATGTCAGCAATCCAAAGGGCGTTGACCCGAAACTGCAACGCGCGTCGCTCGATCTCATCGAGGAATTGAATCATGCGCGCCTGGGAATTGTTGGCGATCCGGAAATTGAATCGCGCATCGCGTCCTACGAAATGGCTTACCGCCTGCAAACCTCGGCGCCGGAGTTGATGGACTTGAAAAAGGAAAGCAAGGAAACGCTCGAGATGTATGGCTGCGATCCCGACAAACCAAGTTTTGCGCGGGCCTGTCTGCTGGCGCGGCGCATGATCGAACGGGGCGTGCGCTTCGTGAACATTTATCACGAAGGCTGGGACGCGCACTCGGACGTGGTCGGCAACCTGAAAAAGAATTGCGGCGAGACCGACCAAGCGTCTGCGGCCTTGGTGAAAGATCTCAAGCAACGCGGATTACTCGACGAGACGATGGTAATCTGGGGCGGTGAGTTCGGTCGCACCCCGATGGTGGAGAGCAACGCCGCGCTGAATCGCAGTCTCGGCCGCGATCATCATCCGGCGGCGTTCACCACCTGGCTCGCGGGCGGCGGCATCAAGCCCGGCCTGAGTTATGGGGCCACCGACGACATGGGCTTCCACGTCGTGCAGGACGAAGTGCAGGTTTACGATCTTCAAGCCACGATTCTTCGCTGCCTGGGATTCGATCATGAACGACTGACCTACACGCACCAAGGCCGGCAGTTCCGGCTCACGGATGTCCACGGGCAGGTGGTTGAAAAAATTCTCGCCGCAGACGGATGACGGCGGCGGTTCCGCAGCGCGCCACTTTCGAGCGGGTGAACTGGTGGAAAATCAGGTTGCGTTCCATTCTGGTTGGAATTCTAGCGCGCCGGCACCGGCGCGGCGAATTGATGGCGGCCGGCGGTTTTGGTTCGCGCTAGCGGGGGGGCTTCCGTATAGTCGTCGGCCAGTGAAGCCGGCGACCCGGACCACCCACAACCCGTTTGCTTTTGCGCGCCATGCCTTTGAACATTGACCCGGCTCCACCGGCGGGGACTGCGGCTCCCGCCAAGCGCAGCGATCTTGAAATC
>CAINLR010000098.1 GCA_903850425.1 uncultured Verrucomicrobia subdivision 3 bacterium
GATTTCAAGATCGCTGCGCTTGGCGGGAGCCGCAGTCCCCGCCGGTGGAGCCGGGTCAATGTTCAAAGGCATGGCGCGCAAAAGCAAACGGGTTGTGGGTGGTCCGGGTCGCCGGCTTCACTGGCCGACGACTATACGGAAACACCCCGGTCAGCGCGAATCAAAACCGCCGGCCAGAATCAAAGCGCCGCACCGGTGCCGGCGCGCTAGTTGCGCCATCGGCGGCGTGCCTCTATTCTTCGGTGCGTCAACATTGTCACGCACAATAAAAAATTTCATCATGCCCAATCCTCCCAGCGGACATCCCGGCTCACTTGGCCCTGTCACCGACGGTTTGCCCAAGAAAAGCCGCACGCCGCATCTGGTCAAATCCAAGTTTGACGCCGCGACCAAAGCCGGCGTCGCCGAAACCGCCGCGTCGCCGAAACCGGAATTCAGCTTCCACCTCAAGCCCGCCGACATCGCGAAGCATTTGAACCGCTTCGTCATCGGCCAGCGCGAGGCAAAAAAAGTTCTGAGCGTGGCGCTGTGCGATCATTTTCAACATGTGCGCTTCACGCTGGAGGGGAATGCCGCGCCGTTTTATCAGAAGCAAAACGTGCTGCTGCTCGGGCCGACGGGCGTGGGCAAGACGCATCTCATCCGCTCGGCGGCAGAACTCATCGGCGTGCCGTTTGTGAAGGCAGACGCGACGAAGTTCAGCGAGACCGGTTATGTCGGCGGCGACGTGGATGACCTCGTGCGCGATCTCGTGCGGCGCGCGGGCGGCGACGTCAAGAAAGCCGAGCACGGCATCATTTATCTCGACGAGGTGGACAAGCTGGCCACGCGCGGTGAAAGCGGCGGGCGCGATGTTTCCGGCCGCGGCGTGCAGACGAATTTGCTCAAGCTCATGGAAGACGGCGACGTGCCGGTGATTTCGCCAAATGACATGACGGGACAGTTGCAGAGCGCCATGTCCGCCATGCGCGGCGGCGGCGGCGCGCAACCGGAGACGATTAACACGCGGCATATTTTGTTTATTGTGAGCGGCGCGTTTTCGGGCATCACGGAAATCATCCGGCAGCGCACCGGGACGCTGCCGGACAAACATAAATCCACGGTGGACCAACTGAATTCGCAAGTGACGACGGCTGACTTGATCGCCTTCGGCCTAGAACCGGAATTCATCGGCCGTCTGCCGGTGCGCGTGGCCTGCCACGGTTTAAACGCGGACGATTTGTTCGCCGTGCTGCGCCGGAGCGAGAGCAGCTTGATCCACCAATACGAGCGCGCCTTTGCCGCCTATGGCATCGCGTGCGAGTTCAAGGACGACGGCCTGCGGCAGCTCGCCGCCCTCGCGTCCACGGAGAACACCGGTGCGCGCGGCTTGATGACGATTTGCGAGCGCGTGTTCCGCGATTTAAAATTCAAGCTGCCCTCGAGCCGCGTGAAGCGGTTTGCCGTCACAGCGAAACTGGTGGCGTCGCCCGCGCGGGAGTTGCGGCGTCTGCTTGGTCAGGCCGCGAGCGAATAAACTCGCTTCGTCAATAAATCCAAGGCATCCTGCACCATGACTGCTATTATGACTGTTAAGAAGCCCGCCCGTCGCGCCGCACCGCTTTCCCTGGGTAAAGGCCGTTCCACGAAAGTTGTCGCGGCGCGCAAGGTGGCCCGTCCGGCGGCCGTGCGCAAGGTCGCTCCGGTGGTCAAAGCAGCGAAACCGGCGCGCGTGCCCATGAAAGCACTGGCCAGCGGCCAGGTCTGGCTCGTGGGCGACGCGCATCTCAAAGTGGAGATGATCGGCAAATTGCTCGTCCACTACAAACTCGCCAAGCCCACCGCCGTGCGCACACCCACGTCCATCGCGGGTATTTCCACGCTGCTGAAGTTCATGAAGAAGAGCAAAGCGGTGTTGATCCAAGGTTAGTCTGGCAACGGTTTCCGTCCCGCACCTCTTAGCGGCAGCCAGGCATTTAACCACGGATGGACACCGATGGACACGGAAGCCAACCAGTGGAAAGACCGCGGCCACGAACAAGGCAGGCCCACTGATCGTGAGTTGCTTCTGAAATCAGAAATTGGTTTCCGATCCGTGTTTATCCGTGTCCATCTGTGGTTCAAATTTTTCTTCTGATGCCTCGTTCCAGCTTGGGGAATTTTCAGTGGCTCCGCGCTTGAGTCGCCTGGATTTTTGGTGGAACCTAGCCCCCATGTTTCGCATCGGCATAGACCTCGGCGGCACGAAGATCGAAGGCATTGTGCTGGACGCGCAAGGCAAGGAGTTGTTCCGCCAACGCGTGGCGACGCAGCGCGAACAGGGTTATCTCCCCATTCTCAACCGCATCAAATCGCTGCACGACGACCTCGCGACCCGCATCGCCAACGCGCCGCACACCTTTGGCATCGGCACACCCGGCGCAGTTTCCCCCCGCACGGGCTTGCTGAAAAACTCCAACACTGTTTGCCTCAATGGCCAGCCGATCAAGGCCGATTTGGAAAAGCTGCTTGGCCGGCCCATTGAAATCCAAAACGACGCGAACTGCTTCGCGATGGCCGAAGCGCTGCACGGTGCCGGCCGGGGCAAGAAGCTGGTGTTCGGCGTCATCATGGGCACGGGCTGCGGCGGCGGCATTGTCCACAACGGCGAAGTCATTTCCGGTCCGCAGGGCATTGCCGGCGAATGGGGCCACATGTCCATCATGCCCGAGGGACCGCTGTGCTATTGCGGCCAGCGCGGCTGCGTGGAGACGCTCATCAGCGGGGCCGGCTTGGAGGCGCGCTACGGCGAGCAGTTCAGCGTGAACAAATCACTGCGCGACATCGTAAAGGACTTTGATGCCGGCGACGCGCGCGCCGTGGCGTTCATGAAAACATTCTGCCGCAACTTCGGGCGCGCCGTGGCCAATCTCATTGATATTCTTGATCCCGACGTGATCGTGCTCGGCGGCGGCGTCTCCAATGTTGCCGCCCTCTACACGCTCGGCATTGCGGAAGTGGCCGGTCAGGTTTTCAACGATTCGCTGGAAACCCCGATTGTGAAACATCAGCTCGGCGATTCCGCCGGCGTCATCGGCGCGGCGCTGGTGGGCGTCTGAGGAAATTAATTTTCGCCGCGCGGAGGTTCTGCTAACTTCAATTTACTCTATGGACGAGCCAATCAAACCCGAAACGGATCTCGATGTGATGACGTTCAACGAGGTGCAGTTGCTGCTCGCGGAAAAGCGCACGGCGCTGTCCACGATGCGCACGGGCATCGCCGTCTTCGCGTTTCCGCTGTCGGTGTTGAGCGTGCTCATCGCCACCTCCAAATCCTACGATGTCCAGGCGGTCCTGCAATGGCTGGTGCCGCTGGTGTTGTTGAATCTGGGTCTGACCGTGCTCGGCATTTATCTCATCACCCGGGCGGTGATCCGCATCCACCACTACGACCGCTTGATTGACGGACTGAAACGCAAACACAGCCGGCTGGCGGAATTGCTGGGCTGAATTTTTCTTTGTTTACGCACCGCCGCCCTTGGTATGGTCCGCGCGTGACCACCCTGCTCATCGCCACGCGCAACGCCCACAAAGTCGGCGAAATCCGCGCCATCCTCGGCGCCTCGTTTCAATTTCTCACGCTCAACGACTTTCCCGGCGCGCCCGCAGTCATCGAGGACGCCGACACCTTTGCGGGTAACGCGACGAAAAAAGCTGTTGAACTCGCCCGGTGGCTGGCGGCGGACAATTCAAAATTCAAAATTCAAAACCGGATTTCGTTTTGGCGGACGATTCGGGCTTGGAAGTGGACGCGCTGAACGGCGCGCCCGGCGTGCATTCCGCGCGGTTCGCCGCCGGGGATGCCGCCAATTCCGGCAACACCTCCGACGCCGCCAACAACGCCAAGCTGCTGCGCCTGCTCCAACCTGTGCCGGCTGAAAAACGCACCGCGCGCTTTCGCTGCGTCATCGCTTGCGTGCCGGTGGCGCCGGGGATGATTGAGAACGCGTCGCCGGTTTGTTATGCGGGCGAATTGGAATTTCCAACCTTCGACGGCGTGTGCGCAGGGAAAATCTTGTTTGCGCCGTCCGGCAAAAATGGCTTCGGCTATGACCCGCTGTTCGTGCCGGACGGTTTCACACAGACGTTCGCGGAACTGGGCGAAGAGGTGAAAAACACATTAAGCCACCGCGCCCAGGCGCTGGCGAAGTTGCAGCAGGTCTTAACCACCAAGCAGCCAAGGAACTGATTCTAACTCGCGATCAAGCGGAGACGAACCGGGCTTATTTCATTCGCACCGGGCTGAAGCCTGGTGCTAATAACCGGCTTAGCTTGAACGCGAATTAGAATCAGAGCCGGCCTGAAAACCCCGGAGCGCCGCCGTGTCATCCGCAACCCGCCGCGCTCCATCTTCCGACAGTATCCAAGGTGCCGCCGCCGGCGTGGATGCTTTGTTCGGTGGTGGTCCCATTTCGGCCAGCGGTCATTTCTTGAGCCGGAAAAATAAATTTTGGTTCGTCGCGGTATTCGTGATCACGTTGTCGTAGCCAACCATCGCCGGTAGATTTGTGGGGCTCGCCCAGTTCGTCGCAGTCAGGCTGGCATTGGTCTGCACCTGGTATTCCGCCGCCCAGGCCGGCCAGCGCACCACGTTGTTCGTCCCGGTCCGCCGCAAGGCGACGGTCGGCGGAATGGTCGCGGTGGCCACGACGGTCGCCATGGCCCCGAGCGCGCTCCGGACGGTGACATAGACCGGATAAATTCCCGCGTTGGTGTAAGTGTGCGTGCCGCGCACCACCTTCCAATTCAAATTGGTGGTGATGACGCCGATGTTCGTGGCATTGTCGCCCCAGTTGATGGCGGCGGTAAAATTCGTGGCGGCGCTGTTGGGCACGCCGTTGGTAAAGGTGGCCAGCACCTGGTTCGTAATGAGGCTGAGGGGTTCCGACGTGAAATTGGTGACTTGCGCGCTGATAACCGTGTCGCCAATGCCAAAGGCATACGTCTGCATATCATAAGGAAACAGCGTTGGATAACTGCTCCACAACGAACTGGGGCTCGCCACGATCGTAAAAGCAACCGGGCCGACATAGTTGGTATTGGGCACGACGACCATTTGCAGTTGGCCGTTCACGAGACTGAATATCGTGTTGGAAGCGTTCACGAGTGAATTCTGGTCGGCATAGTATTTGAACCAATAAATCGCATCGCCTTCCATATCCAGGGCCGAAACGAGGTTGGTCAGTCGTCCATTTACCGGCCCGACGAAGTTGGTGACCGTGTTCGGATACAGGATGGGTTGTTCGTTGTTGCTGGTGTCGGCAATGGTCGTGGCGGTGAATGAATTTGTCGTGCGGCCGCCGGCCCCGTCGTCGGCAATCACACTGATGATTCCCGCAACGCCCGCGAGATTGGTGCCGGTAAGCGTGAGGACGGTGTCAAAGTTGTCTGGCACGAAGGATGCCCGGGTGATGATCACGTCGGCGAGCGGCCGGCTGGCGGCGTTGGTGGGCGTGTTGATGAGATTGGTCAGCACGTTAAAGCCACGCACCAACTGGCCGAACAAGGTGTAGCGCAAATCGAAGGCCCGCTGCGGGCCCAGCGTCACGAAAAACTGCGAGCCGTCGGCGTCTTTGCCGGCGTTGGCGAGCGCGAGCTGCCCGCTGCCGCTGAAGAGGGCGCGCGGATGAAACTCATTGTCGTATTGAAAAACCGGGCCGCCGCTGCCGTTGGTGCTGGGATCGCCGCCCTGGATGATCGAGAAGGTCGTGTTGACGACGCGGTGAAAAATAGTGTTGCTCGTATAAAATCCGCCCGCCGTCAAACCTTGGAACACGTCCACCGTGTGCGGCGTCAGGTCACGGAACAGCATGAACGTCAGGTCGCCCACATTCGTCACCGTGGCCACGCCGCCTCGGAACGGCGTTTGGAACGCGCCCGGCGCATTCGTGGCCGCGACCTGCACCACGGACATTTTCCAAAACGGATTGTTGGTGTGGATCTCGACGAGGATGCGGTTGGTGCTGCTCACGGCGGTGAACGTCAGCGGCCGGCCGTTGGGCGAACTCGCCGTAACCGGCACGATCAAGGATTTGCCCGCTGGAATGTTTGCCGCCGGGATCGAATCAATCAGCGGCGCGGCGATGAGTGGCAGCGCGCTGATCAACAGCAGCGCCACCGCGCGGGAGACAAGCTGGCAGTTCATGCGACAAGGGTGACGTTCGGCGGGTTTATTTCAACAGGCTGTCGATCTGGAGTTTCTTGCGCAGCCGGCCGTTGTCGGCGCACATGCGGAGTTTGCCGTCGGGCGCGGGCCGCGTATAAAATTCACCGCCGGCATTTTCCACGAGCAGCGAACCAGCGGCCACGTCCCACAGGTTGATGGTGCGCTCCATGTAGGCATCCAGCCGGCCGCTCGCCACATAGGCCAGCTCCAGCGCGGCGGAGCCCATGATGCGGAGTTTTTTGACCTGCTGGGAGAGGCGGACGAGGTGCGGCAGGCTTTTTTTCAGGTTGTCCTTGCTCTTGGAAAAACCCATGGCGATGAGGCAGTCGTTGAGCTGGGAACGGTTGCTGACGCGCACAATTTCTCCGTTCAGCCGGGTCGGTCCGCCTTTCATCGTCGTCCAGAGTTCGTCCGTGAACGGATCGTAAATCACGCCGACCACGGATTTTTGTTTGTGCTCCAGCGCGATGGAGACGGCGGCGTGCGGCAGGCCGTAAAAGTAATTCACCGTGCCGTCAATCGGGTCAATCACCCAGCGGTATTCGGCGTTTACATCGCCGGTGTCGCCCTCTTCGCCCAGGACGGGAATGTGCGGAAACGCGGCGCCCAGAATTTTTTCGATGCGCGCCTGGCACTGCACATCGAGTTCGAGTTTGATGTCGTGGGCCTCGGCGGAGTTCACGCGTTTGGGCTTGTGCCAGTTGGCGTGCATGACTTGGCCGGCGGCGCGGGCGGCCGTGACGGCGAGGGGCAGGGCGGATTTCAGGGAAACAGATTTCATTTGAATTTGTCACGATGATGCTCGAAGCGGAATTGGAATTCAAACTTTGTAACGGGCGGGGATCTGGGACGCAACTTGACGCCGTGATTCGATTTGCAGGTTGGGCGGTTCCTCAGGCCGACGCAGTAAACCCATACACTTTGAGCGGAAGCGCCAAGTTGCCACTTCCAATCGGGACCGCCCGCCCGACCGTTTGGGCCAGGGGGGCTCTTATTTCGTCGCCGAATCGTCAAGGCCCGTGCCGTGGACGTTGGTGGTGGTGACGAGCGCACCGGAAAAACCGGTGACGCGGATTTGGGAGAGGTTCACGTTCGTCATGTTCGCGAGCGAAATGGCGCGCGCACAGGTTCCCGAAATGTCCGCGAGCGTGAAGCCGTCCACCGGCCGGGCGGCCGGGACATTGCTGCCGGCGACGAGGTCGGCCACGTCATGAACCTGAATATTTTTGAAGCTGAGGTTTTGCACGCGCGGCCATTTCTCCACGTCGCCGGGAACGGGATCGGTGGCTTGAATTCCCTTTTTCATCACGTCAATGCCGATGAAGGTTGGCGATTTCAGCACAGTCAGGTTTTCGCCGGAAATGTTTTCCATGAACCCGCCGCGGCCGTCGCGGCTCTTGATGAAGATGGCGTTTTGTTTGCCGGAGATGACGCAGTTTTGAATCTTCACATTGCGGATGCCGCCGGACATTTCGGTGCCCAGGCCAAGCGCGGCGTAAATGGAACTATGCAGGCGGCAGTCGCGGATGATGACATTCTGCGTCGGGCGCGCAAGCGTTTGGGCGGCGAGCCCGCGGCCGGACTTGAGCGAGATGGCGTCGTCGCCGGTGTTGATGTCGCAGCGCTCGATCGTCACGCCGTCGCAGGAATCCACGTCGAGGCCGTCGCCATTGGCGTTGACCGTGCGGATGGTGAGATTGCGCGCGGTGAGATTATTGCAGTAGAGCAGGTGGATGGACCACAGCTGCTGGTATTGCGTGGTGAAGCCTTCGAGCACGGCGTTGGTGCAGCCGGACAATTCGATCAGCGCCGGGCCGCGCGGATTGCGCAGGTGGCTCAACGAAATCGGCGGGCCGAAAATCGAGCCGGGGCCGCTGATGGAAAGGTTCGCGGCGTTGGTGGCGGAAATCAGGGCGCGGTGGCCATCGCGGAATTCGCCCTCCCAGCGGATGTTCAGGACCGGATAATCCGCGATATCCGCGCTGCCGAGCAGATAGGAGCGCGCCGCGAGTTGCAACGCCGTGTTCGCACCCAGCGTGAGGCTGCCGGTGAGATAAATGCCTTCGGGCACGAGCACGGTGCCACCGCCCGCCGCCGCGCAGGCATCCAGCGCCTTTTGAATCGCCGCCGTGTCTTTGACCTGACCATCGCCTTTCGCGCCGAAGTCGCGGATGTTCAGCGGCACTTTTTCGGCGGCGAAAATCGCGGTGCTAAAACTCAAGGCCAGGATGAAAACAGTTAATTTATGCATGCGGTCCGGTGATTTTGCGCGCCGCTGCCGGCGGAGTCAAATCCGGCTTGGCTTGCCGCCATCGCCAGTTCTGGTTAGGCTCCGCCAACATTTTCATGAGCGAAATCCTTGTCATTGGTCATCGCAACCCCGACACCGACGCGATTTGCTCGGCCATCGGCTACGCGGAATTCAAACGCCGCACCGGCATGACCGAGGCGGTCGCCGCGCGCTGCGGCGACACGAACGACCGCATTGATTTCGTGCTGCGCACCTTTGGCGTGCCCGCGCCGAAATTCATCGCCGACGTTTCCCCGAAGGTTTCCGACGTGATGCAGCGCAAAATCCTGAGCGTGCGCCCCGACGCGACGGCGGCGGAAGCGCTGCGGCTGATGGACGAAAAAAATCTCCGCATCCTGCCGGTGTTGGACGACGACCAGAAATGTCGCGGCCTGCTCTCGCTCTTCAAACTGAGCAAATTCCTTTTCCCCGCCGTCAACCGCGCCCAAAATTCGCGCGAAGTTTTGTCCTCCCTCGCCAGCCTGGCACGCACGCTCGACGGCGAACTCGTCCTCGGTTTTGACGCCGAACGCGAGGATGAATTGATCCTCATGATCGGCGCGATGGGCTTGGAATCCTTCGCCGCCCGGCTCGAAACCTTTCCGCCGGAAAAATGCTGCGTCATCGTGGGCGACCGCTGGGACATCCAGAACGTGGCCATTCGCGAAGGCGTCCGCGTGCTCATCGTCACCGGCGGCATCACCGTGGAACCGAAAACCCTCGAGTCCGCGCGCCGGCAAAATGTCAGCGTCATCACCTCGCAGCACGACACTGCCACCACCGCTTCACTTTGCCGCGCGGCCGTCGGCGTGCGTCATGTGTTGAATGAGGAATTTCTCTGCTTCCGCGAAAATGCGCCGCTCGCGGCCGTGCGCGATGAAGCCACCTCCTCGGGCTACCTCGTTTTCCCCGTGCTGAACGGCGAAGGCCAGACCGTCGGCATTCTGTCGAAAACCGATTTTCTGAAAACCGTCACGCGCAAATTGATTCTCGTGGATCACAACGAGCTCTCCCAGGCCGTGCAAGGCGCGGATGAGGTTGAGATCGTTGAAATCATTGACCACCACCGCATCGGCGCCCTCGCCACGCAGCAGCCGATTTTATTCCGCAACGAACCTGTCGGCTCCACCAGCACGATTGTCGCGGATTGTTATTTCCGGCAAGGCGTGGAGCTGCCGCGCGAAATCGCCGGACTCCTGCTGGCCGGCGTGGTTTCCGACACGCTCAACCTAACGTCGCCAACCACGACGTCGCGCGATGCGGAAGTATTGAAGAAACTGGAGGAGTTGGCGCAAGTCAACGCGCGCGAGTTCACGGAAAAATTGTTCGCCTCCGGCTCGCTGCTCACGCTCAAGCCCGCGCCGCAGGCCATCGCCACCGACTGCAAGGAATACGCCGAACAAGGCGCAAAATTCAGCGTCGCGCAGATCGAGGAAATCGGCTTCGAGCAATTTTGGCCGCGCAAAGACGAACTGCTGGCCGCGCTGGAAGTTTACCGGGACAAGCGCGCCTATCATTTTTCCACGCTGCTCATCACCGACGTCACCACGCAATGTTCGTTGCTGCTCGTGGTGGGCGACGAAAAATTCATCAAGCGCATTGATTACCCGCGCCTGGAGCCGGGCATCTACGAACTCCGCGATGTGGTCTCGCGCAAGAAACAACTGCTGCCCTACCTCACCCATTGCCTGCACGAAACAGAAAAAGGGGTGAAGGGTTGAAAGCGATGCATGGGCTTGGAGCTAGGCTGACGGCCGTCGTTTAGCAACCACACTTACGGCTAAACAAATAACGTCTCCAAAGTGGTGCCCACGACAGGACTTGAACCTGTATGATTTTACTCACTAGAACCTGAATCTAGCGCGTCTGCCAATTCCGCCACGTGGGCAACCAATGTTTACAACGGTTTTATCACTTCACTCAGGTTACCATTTTTGCTTTGTATCCCGGTTTTGTATCCCGTATATTCAGTTTGTGAACGATAATACGGAACCCGACCCGGGCCAACGCAAACGGGAACAGTGCCTTTCTCACGATGAGAAATGGCGTTCTTTCCCGAAAGTGCCAAACCTGCTGCAATACGTCAGCAACTCCAATTATTATGGCAGAATCAAAGTGGGCGGCAAGACGATTCGAGAAAGCCTCAATACCGACGTCTGGACCACCGCCAAGCTAAGGCTTCACGATTTCCTTAAAAAACAGAAGTTAGACAGCGAGCGCATTGTTGCGCCGCTGTTCACGGAAGCCGTGGTGTGGTTCAAACAGGAGCTCGAAAGCAACTCCGCGCTGAAACCTCAAAGTAAGCGCTACCGGCTGTGGTGCCTTCAAAAGCTGGAAACGTCCTGGCCGGAGGTTTTGAAGCTGCGGCTCGATGAAATCACGGACGTCGCCTGCAAGGAATGGGCAGCCAAACTGCAAAAGAAAATCGCCTGCCATTATTACAACAACACCATCGGCACCCTGAAGCAAATCCTCCAAATCGGGATCAAAAATCATAAGGAAAAATCAGGGGTGAGGCTGGACAACCCGGCGTTTGAATTGAAACGGACGAAAATCAAACAAAAGGACCTGCAATTGCCGGAGCGGTCCCAGTTTCGTGCCATGGTGGCCAATCTCCGCAAGGATAGCGGTGGCTGGGGACCGCGCATTGGCGATCTGGTTGAGTTTCTCGCCTACAGCGGCATGCGCATCGCCTCCGAGGCCATTTGGGTCAATTGGGAGGATGTTGACGAGAAGCGTAAAGAAATCATTGTGCGCGGCCATCCTGAAACCAGCACGAAGAATAATGAGATCCGGCGGATTCCCATCATTGAAGACATGGCAAACCTTTTGGAACGCATGCGCCCGAAGTCCGGTGAGGCAAAAGGCCCCATTCTCAAAATTGCGCGCTGCAACGAGGCCTTGAGGCGGGTGTGCAAAGAGATGGGCATCAAGCGCCTGAGCCACCACGACCTCCGCCATTTATTTGCGACCATCTGCATTGAGAGCGGCGTGGATATTCCCACGGTGGCCAAATGGCTGGGACACAAAGATGGCGGTGTTTTGGCTCTGAAAACCTACGGGCACCTGCGGAACGAGCACAGCCAGGCCATGGCGAAGAAGGTGAAGTTTTGAATCGGCAGCCCCGGCTTTGTATCCCGTTTGTATCCCGCACCGCCAACTTGCTTAAACTGGCATACTTGACCCGCTGGTCAAGTTATGGTATTTAGACAACATGCATCGGTTTGAATCAGAGGTTCCGAAGCGGCTGGCAGAATTGCTGGCCGTGCCGCTGCATGCCGTCAAGGTTCACCTGTCCCCTGCGGCCGATCGCGGCTCAGTTGCAGAAGTGGATTTGCTCGTTGAAGCTGGGGATTTCCGGTTTGTGGTGGAGTGGAAGGCAAGCGGCGAGGCGGCGGTGGTGGCCATGGCCGCGCGCATTGCCAAAAGGTTCGCACAGGGTTTCAAACGCAAAAGCATACCCTTGGTCGTCGTCCCCTACATGGGCGAGGTGGGCCGGCGGTTGTGTGAGGAAGCGGGCGTTGGCTGGCTGGATTTGTCCGGAAATGCGCATTTGGTCGCGCCAGGCTTGCGGGTGAGTGTTGAAGGCAAGCCAAACCAGTTCATCCGCTCAGGCCGCCCACGCAGCGTGTTCGCGCCGAAAAGCGCGCGGATCGCGCGCTGGCTGCTGGTCGAGCCTGACCGCGCATTTAGCCAGCGGGAACTGTCGAAGGCCAGCGGACTGGATGAAGGCTTTACCAGCCGCATCGTCCGCCAGTTGGAAGAACAACAATTGGTGTCACGCGATTCCGGCGGTGCCGTAAAAGTTGCCAACTTTGACTCCCTGCTGGATGCCTGGCGGGAAGTTTATGATTTTTCCAAGCACCACGTTGTCCGCGGCCATATCGCAGCTCGATCCAGCGATGAGGTTTTGCGCCGGGTGTCGGCGCAGTTGAAGCGCGGCAAGGTGGAGCACGCGGCCACGGGCTTGGCGGGAGCGTGGCTGTGCTCGGGCTTTGCGGGATTTCGGCTGGTGGCGATCTATGTGTCCGACCTGCCCAGCCAGAAAGCCTGCGAGGCGATGGGATTTCGCGAGACGGAAAGCGGGGAGAATATCTGGCTGGTCCAGCCGAACGATGCCGGAGTTTTTCACGGTAGCAGTGAGCGGGAGGGAATTACGTGCGCGCATCCAGTGCAGATCTACCTTGATTTGAAGCATCACCCCGAACGTTCCGCCGAAGCCGCCGAGGAATTGCGGAAAAAATTTCTGAAACCAAGCCATGCCTAAAAAACCCAGCACCGCCGCCGGTTACCCGCCCGATCAGGTCGCGCGGGTAAAAGCCACCTGCCTTTACCTCGCCACGAAGCTGGGCGATTTGATGCCAGAGCTGGTGGTCGTGGGCGGATTGGTGCCATCCCTGCTGATCGACCAGCAGAATTTGCCTGAAAACGTAACTCCCCACGTCGGCACGATGGATTTAGACTTGGGCCTGGCCTTTGCGCTCGTGGGCGAAGAGCGGTATCAGGAAGTAGCCGAGCGTCTGCGGAATGCCGGGTTCAGCCCCGACAAAAATGACGAGGGCAAGCTGACCCGCCAACGCTGGCGCATCAGCGACCCGGCGGTGACGGTGGATTTTCTGATTGAGCCGGAGAAGAGCACCGAGGCGCAGGCGGGGCGGGTGTTCGATCTCACGAAGGATTGGGCGGCGATCATCGCGCCCGGCTTGCATCTGGCCTTTAAGAACAATCAGGCGGTAACGCTGGCCGGCAAAACAATTGCCGGTGAAACCGCCACGCGAACCGTTCGCGTCTGTGGCGCGGGCGCGTTCATGATTCTGAAAGCGCTCGCGTTTCACCTCCGCGGTGAAAACAAAGACGCTTACGATTTATTTTATCTGCTTCGAAATTACGGAAGCGGCGTCTCGGATGTGGCGTCGCAGCTGCGGCCGCTGCTCCCGGATGCCAGCGCAGTGAATGCGCTGGAATACTTGCAGGCTGATTTTAAGGATGCCGAGACCATTGGACCGCGCCGGGTCGCAGAATTTTTGTATGGCAGGCCAGATGCGGCCGTTCAAGCGGATGCGGTTGGTTTTGTTCGCCAGCTTCTTGACGAATGCAAAGCCTGAGATTCTGTTGATCAGATCACCATTTTATTTATAAAACAGACGGGAAGCCAACCGATATGTCGAAGACAACAACTGTGCTCACGGTTTCCGATTTGCATCGGAACACTGCGCTGCTGGCGGCGTTGCGCGAGGCCGTGGTCCAGCATAAGCCCGACGTCGTCGCGCTGGTGGGCGACTTCCTGCATGGATTTGATGATAATAAAGGTCGCGTAACCGCCGAGGAGTGCGCCAATCAACTTTCCACGCTGCCCGCCGAAGAGATCGTCATTGTGCGCGGGAATCACGAGGACGACGCGTGGCTGAAATTTGTCGAGGCATGGAAGAAGAGCGGCCGCCCCTTGCAAGCCTTGCACGGCGAAGTTTTCGTCCATGGGCCGATGACCCTGGTTGGGTTTCCCTGCCTAATGGGCGATGAGACTGCGTTTCTCGGTGATCGCGCGCCACTGCCGATTGAATCGGATGAATGGCTGCCGGAGGTGATTCTGCCAGCCGGACGTGCCGCCCGGACGCTCTGGCTGAGCCGGCGGCAAACGCCTTCGGCCCAGCCGAGCATGTGCGAGTTGTGGGGGCTGGCTCGCAGCTGGATTTCCAGCCGACGCTTTCCCTCCTGAAACTCTTTCAATGCCTCCGGCTCACGACCGAGCTGGCGAAGGGCATCGCCCAGGACGACGTATGCGTATGGATCTGTATGACAACCGCACCACGAAGTTGGTTCCTGAAATTGTATGGTCAGCTGTCCATGAAAGTGATTATGGCCAAGACGACCGGCTTGATGACAACGATCCCGACCCAAACTCACCATCTGGAGATGCAAAACAAAGAAAAGATCCAATATCAGATTTGAAGGAAATCGTGATTGAGTGCCAGGCACGAGGAGTTTCCGAAGAGGTGCTTGAAAAATTCATCCAAGATCTTTATGGGAAAGCCAGTTCTCAAATTGCAAAAGGGAAACAGCCGCCAGGCCACTTGCGCATCGATTCGGCATCATCAAATCCGTCACGGAAAGTGGACGAAGAAGGCGCATTTCATTCTGCGAGGCGGGATCAAGCTGAACGGGTTCAACTAAACGCGCCAGATACACTGTCCAGGCAAACTGTCGCGCGCCTGCTGTTGCAGTTCGCTGCTCAAACCCCCGAAAGGCAGCGAACAGATTTTCACATCGTTACGAACCTGTTAGCCGGAAGTCCTAATAGTTTTCGACAACTCGATGGATTTCTTGCGACGCCCAGCCAGACCCTGAATCACAGAGCCGCCATTTACCGCAAGCTGCTGCCGTCATCAACTCATAATACGTCCGCCAGCAAAAATAAAGCGGCTGAATCTGAACAAGCCCAAGAACTCAATGCGCTGACCAGCATGGTGGTGCTTTGGGAAACACGTCCGTTGGGTGGTCGACAGGCAAAGAAACTTCCATGGTGCGCAAAGCAGATTACTGATTTTGCTGAACATTTTTATCCGCGATGCAGCTGCTACGCTAATTCACTGCCGAAAAATGTTTCGCTCATACAGCGAATGGAAGCCTCACGACAAAATTCTCGTTTGTTGCCGGAATGTCCAAAGTGCCGTTCCGACAATCAGTCGTATCAAGCCACTCCGATTCTTGTTAGAAATCCGCCCGACGCACAGGTGATTGGCAAAATGCTGCGCAATCTATTGCAGAATTTGCCGTTCATGTTGGCCTTCCGGCAGGCGCAGGAGGCATTGACTGAAACCTACGGATTTTTTGTATTTGACCGCATCACACCAATCATTGATACAAATTTCGCTACTGCGTTCTCCCCGTCATTCACTCTTGACGGCTTTGACCGATCGGCGCAACTCGGTTTTTACCGGGGAAATTTAGAACCATGGCGTCAGGTGTTGCATCAAAATCTTATCGAGCGCATTTGGGCCAAGCTCGATCGTGTGGAGTTTAAAAACCTTCCTCCCGAAGTGGACCAAGACAAAAGAGAGCAGAATGTGGCTTGTGGGTTGACCGATGAAATTATCCATGATCCGCTCGTCAGCGCTTTGAATACGGTGTTAGACGAACTCGCTGACGAAATTGTCAAGAAACGTAAATTTAAGTTCCCGGAAAATCCCGAGCCAGAGTTCAATAAGGCGGCGTGACCCCCGGTCGCTGGAGCCGAGGTCACCCTCCCTAGGGCGCTTTGCATCGAATGGTTTTCCAATTATGGGCGCATTCCTTCCGTCTTATTTGAGTTGCTGAATTTGGATAGTGAATTTTTTCAATTCTACGGTGCCCCAATTCACGAAAGAATCCTCGTTTTGATCCTTAGCTTCCGGCACGGCAGCCTCCAACGCCGACGCAAACATTGTGAGAATGTGGGTTTTCTAATCAGGCAGCCTTTGCTGGAACCCAACTTCATGTTTTCCAGGTTTGTATCCCCTTTGTATCCCGTTTCAGCGGTTTTTGATAAATCCGGCGGGCGTAAATAGACGGTATCTAGTGAAGCCTTTGTATCCCTTTTTGTATCCCGCGTGCTGAAAAATGGTGCCAAATGGTGCCGTTTCGTTCCTTTTGGTCGGGAAGGTGGTTACGTTTAAGTCCGTGTGGTTCCAATTGCTTCCGATTGATTACTAAGCACTTACGAAGAACCTGAATCTAGCGCGTCTGCCAATTCCGCCACGTGGGCAACTTGATTTACAACAGTTTGCGACTGTTTTCGGAGGTGGGCTTGCGGTCTGCTACAGAATATGCGACAGTGTTGCCTAATGAAACGCGTGGCAACGCTGGGCAGTCAATCTGGTGCAAGTTCAACTTCACGACGCTATAAATACACCAAGGTGCTGGATAATCGCAAGCACGCAATTCGTGGCCTCTGGCGACGCAATGGTAAATTCATGGCCCGCATCACCGTCGAGGACGATGCCGGACGGAAGCGGCTCAAATGGGTTCCGCTCACGGCGGCGACGGCGGCGGCCGCCCAGGAGGAGTTCCGCACGCTGCTCGTGGAACGCGGCGAGGACCGGCTGCGCCATATCGGCCGGTGTCCGAATTTTTCCGATTACGTGGCGCAGACCTACGAGGCGCGACTGGTTGCCTCGGGCAAGAAGCCGGACACGCTGGTCACGAAACGCGTTCACCTCAAACAGCTCGGCGAATCCCTTGGCCATCTTTTTCTCGACAAGATCCGGACCCACCATGTCACCGGCCACCTGCAACGCCTGAAGGAACGCGGCCTGGCCAGCGACGGCCCGGAGCTTAAGAAGACGGCGGAACTGTCAGATGGACAGAATGTCATTGTTATCAATGGAGAGAGCGGCACTGAGCGCCTGACACGGGCCTTGCCAATTATGCGGGATGCCGATGGGCGGTTTTCAGGGTTTGGGGAAGCTTGGGAAAGAAGCAACCCGAAAGAATTGGGGGAAGAACCCAAATTTGTTGCCGGGATTGAACTCAACGAATCTGAACGCCATGCTGCTTTGGACCAAGCCGGCAATCTGCAAGTCGTCGCCGAAATGAAGGACAAGAAAAGGAAAGAGGCCAGCCTAGTGTTGTGTTCTCGAATACAGTGGACATAACATGATATTTGTTTAAACTGGGTGCATGGCAAGACCCATACGCGGTTTGGAACTGGATTCGGATCAACGCACGGCGTTGGAAGCGTCGGTGCGGGCACCAACGAC
>CAINLR010000099.1 GCA_903850425.1 uncultured Verrucomicrobia subdivision 3 bacterium
CGGAGCGAAATCTGGCGCCCAAGCGATACGTCTGGCGCAAGAAGGGTGAGGAAATTCTGGCCAAGATTTCCAAAGCCCGGGCGGCCCAAGTCGCCACATCACCGTTATGACCCCTCATTTACAGAACACTACACTAGCTGCATGGCGGAAGTCGGGGTTTGACCATGTCCATTGCGCGTGGAGGCCGCGCCACGCCGAAATCGAAGGAACCATCCGCTACATGGCTGGGCTGCTGCGCCAATCCGGCATTCAAGTGACCCTGATGGCCATGCATCGCATGGGGTGGAATTCACGGCAGAAGTGTTTTGTGGATCAAGATGGCGCGCCGATCCGCCACTGTTACAAACTCTATCCTTGGGAATGGATGTTGCGCGAACCGTTTGCGAAATTCGTGGAAACTTCGCTCTGTAATTTCATTGAGCCGCCTTGGCGGCTGCTACTGGGTAGCAAAGGCATCCTCTGTGTGATCTGGGAACTGTTTGGTGATCATCCAGCCGTTATCGCCTGCCACACGACACCAAGCAAAGCCGGCTCGTCATTCGTCAGCAAACCCTTGTTCGGTCATGAGGGACATAACGTCGCCATTCATCGTGACGACAAAATTATTGAAAGTCTGGCGGGCGAGTATGGCGATGAAACCAAGATTTATCAGGCCTTCGTGGAAAGTCCGCGCTTTGACGGCCATCTCCCGCAATTCGGCGTCTGGATGGTGCGCGATGAGCCGGTCGCAATCGGCATTCGCGAGACAATGGGCTCGATTATTTCCGCCAATAGCGCCTTTGTGCCACATGCGATAGATCGTCAAGCGTCGTAGTCGGGAAGTTTTTCCTTGCGGCTAGTCATTTCATTCGCCAACGCAGCAGTCGCAGCGCGTTGCCGATGACGATCAGGTCGGAAAAACCCATCGCCGCCGCACAGATGATCGGACTGATAAAACCCATCGCCGCGAGCGGCACCCCGAGCGCATTGTAGAAAAAGGCCCAGAACAAATTCTGTTTAATGGTGCGCAAGGTCGCTCGGGCCAGGCCGAGCGCCTCCGGCACGGCTTCGATTTCCGATTTAAGCAGGATGATATCCGCCGCCTCGCGCGCCACGTCGCTCGCGCGGCTCACGGCGATGCCGAGATCAGCCTGCGTGAGGGCAGGGGCATCGTTGATGCCGTCGCCGACAAATGCCACGCGCTCGCCCGCTGCTTGAAGTTCCTTCACAAACTCCGCTTTCTGCTCCGGTCGCACTTCAGCAAAAACATTTTCCCGCGCGATGCCGGCCTGCTTGGCGATGCTCGCTGCGGTTGGCGCATTGTCGCCTGTGAGCAAATATGTTTTGAGGCCTTGCGATTGAAGTTGCTCGATAACTTTAGCGGCGTTGGCCTTCACGGCATCGCGCACGGCAAAAAGTCCGAGCAATTGCTGGTCCGCAGCGAGTCCGACAATCGTTGCGCCCTGCGCAGACCACTCGGCGATAAACTTTTCGCCCGTGGCCATGTCCACGCCGATCTTGCGGAGCCATCGAAGAGAGCCGAGGCGAGTGGTCACTGAGTTTGCGGTTCTGGCTTCAACGCCGGAGCCACGATGCTCCTTCCAATCGGCGACCTCTACCTTCTCCGCAGACATTTTGGCAAGCGCCTGGCTGATGGGATGGGTCGAATCGCGCGCGAGCGCCGCCGCGAGACTAAGGATCTGGGACTTTGGACCTTGGACTGCCATGAACTCACTCACGGCCGGCTTCCCCGCCGTGAGCGTGCCGGTCTTGTCGAAGATCACGGCGGTAATTTTGCCGGCTTTTTCCAGCGCCACACCATCGCGGATCAAGATACCGAGGCGCGCGGCGGCATTGGCGCTGGCCATGATCGCCGCCGGTGTGGCCAAACCCATCGCGCACGGACAGGCGACTATCAAAACGGCGGCGGCGATGATGAATCCGGCGGCGGCGCCGGCCGGTGCATGCGCGTGCCAGAGAAAGTGGGCAAGCCAATCGTGGACGTGATTCGCAGAGGCAGGCGCAAGTCCCCACCACAATCCGGCGGCGAGCGCGACGCACACGATGATCGGCACAAACACATTGCTGATGCGGTCGCCGAGGCGCTGGATGTTGGCGCGACTGGTCTGCGCGCGCTGCACGGCGGCGATGATGTGCGCGAGCGCGGTGGCTTCGCCCGTGGCGGTGACGCGCATGACGAGGCGACCATTGAGATTCACGGTGCCGGCGAACAATTCGCCGCCGGATTTTTTCTCGGCGGGAACCGATTCGCCGGTGAGCATGGCTTCGTCCACGGCCGATTCACCTTCGAGAACGATGCCGTCCACCGGCACACGGTCGCCGGGGCGCAGCGCGATGCGATCGTTGATTTTTAGTTCGGAGACGGGAACTTCCGCCTCAATGGCCGATGGCCGATGGCCGATGGCCGAGGTGGGGAATGAGAACGACTTGAGATTGAATCCTCCCGCACCCCGGCCCTCGCCCGCTGGGAGAGGGACAATACGCTCCAACGCTGCGCTGGAACCCGACGCCGTAAATTTACGAAGCGCCGACGCGGCGGTTCCCTCTCCCGGCGGGAGCTGGCTAGGGTGCGGGGAAAGCCGTCGCGCGGTTTGCGGTGCAAGATCCAACAAGGATTTCAATGCGCCGCTCGCTTGGTCACTCACCCGGGCCTCAATCCAATGGCCGAAGCTGATGAGCGAAATGATGGCGGCCGCTTCCATGAAATAGACATGGCCACCCGCGCCGCTGAGCAACGCCCAGATGCTGTAACCAAACGCGGTGGTGGAGCCGAGCGCGACGAGCGTGTCCATGTTGGAACTGCCAACTTTGAGCTGCCGCCACGCGCCCGAATAGAACTGCGCGCCGCTGAAAACTTGCACGATCGCGGCCAGCGCGAAGGCGAGCCATTGAAACCACGGCGTCATCGCGAGGCTGAAGCCCCACTCGCCGAGCATCAACGTGGCGGTGACCGCGAGCCCGATGATCAAAGGCCATTGCCAGTGACTTTCTATGGCGGCGGCGCCGGCGGTTTGGGCGGCGGTGGAAATCTCTTTGGCGTCGAAGCCGGCTTGCGAAATCCCGGTGAGGACGGCGGCGATATTTCTGTCTGCGGCTGGATTCCACCGGACGCTCGCGAGTCCTGTCGCCATGTTCACGGAGACGCTGTGGACGCCGGGAATTCTCTGCGCGGCCTCGGTGACTTTGCGGGCGCAGTTGTTGCAGGTCATGCCGCTGACGTGCAGTTCGGTTGTGGTGGTGGCAGCCATTGCTTCAACGAACACTTTGCCACGGCGGGCAAGGTCCGTCGAACTTCGTTTTCACTGGGCGATCTGGAGCGTCTGCATCCGGCGATGCCACGCGCGCAGTTTGGGCTGAGCCTTCGGCAGTTGGTAATGGCCCGAGAAGAGGAAGTTCTCCAACATGCCGAACAGGTCGAAATCCACAAAGCGCGGTTGCTCGCCGAACAGGAACTGGCGGTGTGCGAGCATCTCCTCAAACGGCACGAGGCTGGCTTCGAGCTTCTTCAGCCAATCGCTTTGCTGTGCGCGCCACTGGTCAATGCAGCCGCGTCCGAACTTGCGTTCCTTGAAGCGCAAGTATTGCAGTTCGTCGGCGGCGGACAGTTTTTCGCGCCGGTGATGTTCCTGATAATAGATGTCGTTCAACCGGAAGGTCGCGCCTTCCACTTCGTTTTCGATGTAGTGCCAGAGAATGGACTGCTCGCCTTCGAGGTCGGCGGGGAACAAACCCAGATTGAGTTTCTGATCAAGGTATTTGGCGATGACCTGGGAATCGTCGCTGGTTTCAAACAGGACATTCTTGCCGTCGCGGAGGATGGGCACGCCGTAATAGCGCTGCTTCGTGAGCTGCCAGACGAGCGCGCGTTCCTGCGGCGGGAGGTTGATGAGCTTGAAGCGCGCGCCGGAAAATTCCAAAATACGCCGTTGCGGGAGGCAGAACGGGCTCCAGGAGAATTGGACGAGTTCAATCATGCATTTGTTTTGCGGCATCGGCGGCGGCTTGGCAAGCGAATAGGCGCAAATTTTTCCTTGCGAAAATTCCGGCGCGAGCAATGCTCGCAACATGAAAATCCCGCCTGCACTTCGCATCGGTTCCGTGTTGCTGATTTCCGGTTGGCTGGCCAGCGCGCGCGAGGCTGCCTTACGTTACAAATTTTCCACCGGCCAGACGAACGCCTTTGCCATCGAGGTGATGGTGCGCGGTGAGAACGGCGCCGAAGTCACCACCGGCAACGTCATCGTGGTGACCAAGGACGTGACGACGAACGGCGCAAAAATTGTATGCCGGGGCAATTTGAAAGTGGAAACGAAACCCACGCCGCAGCGCGGGCCGAATTATTACTCCGGCTACATGCCGATGCGAACGCTCAACGCCCTCCAGAACGGCTGCGAACTGGACTTGGACGACCGGGGGCAGGTGATCCGCGACGGTGGCGATTATCTGCTGGCGGTGCCGCTCGGAAAATTGATCCAGTCCATCTTTGAACCACTGCCGGCTAAGAGCGGGGTGGGGGAATCCGCCGATTCCGTCGTGGCGTTGGATGAACCGCTCTGGCTTGGTCCGAGCGAATTTCTGCTCAACCCGTCACCGAATGGCCCGCCTTACTACGGCGGGTTTATGGGCTACAATCCTCGGCAGGCCCAGCAGGGTGCGTTGAAATTATCGCGCCACACGGTATGGAAAGAGACTAAGATTACGACCACGGCGGACACGGTGGTCTTCAATAAAAACACGACGCTCGAAAGCCTGCTCAAAACCGGCAACGAACCTCGTCTCACGGCCAGCAGCGAATCGGTAATGACGTTTAATCGCACGGCGGGGCTTTTTGAGAAGATTGAAACGCAGGGTGATGTTTCCTCCCAGACCGAAACCGCCTCTCGCAAAGCCAAGGTTAGTTTGAAATGCCATTTGCTCAGCGGCGCAGAATTGGCGGCAGTGCTCAATCCGCCACCGCCGCCTGCGCCGCGCAAACTGGCCGGAGCCGAGTTGGAAAAGTTCACCGCAGATTTAAAATCACCCGAGCTGGAAACGCGCCGCGCTGCGCTGCGCCAGATCAACGGGGCCGAAATCGAGTCGCCTTCGCCCGAGTTGGTGGATCTCGTCGCTGGCATGGCGCTGGATTCCGACCAGATGACGATCATGACGGCGGCGAACTTCCTCGGTGCTCATGCCACCAGCAACCAGGTGCCCGTGTTGCTGAAATTGTTGAAGGCTGCGGACTTCTCATCACGGCAGCCGGCGGTCAAGGCGTTGGGCCGGTTGAAAGATGAGCGCGCCATCCAGCCGCTCACCGAATTGGTCGCCCGTGGTTCCAGCATGTATGGCCAGGATGCCAGTTCGGCGCTGATAAATATTGGCGCGCCGGCGGAAAGGGCGGTGATCGCTTTGCTCAGCGAACGCAACGCGGACACATTGCGGCAGGCTTGCACGATTCTTCAGCAAATTGGCTCCGCTGACAGCCTGGAGCCGCTGCAAAAGCTCGTCACCGACAGCGAGCCGCAGGTGAGCCAGGCCGCCGTGGAGGCCATGCGCGCCATCAAACAGCGGTTGTGATTCAACCCGCGCTTTACTCGCGCTCGGTTCAAGTCTAAATTCGCCGCATGGCTGGCGAATACGATTCAACGGAATTTGTTGACACTGATTTCACGACGCACAAAACGCCGTCTGCGAACGATCCGTTCCGCGCACCCACGCGCGATGACGTGGATCGCAAGGTGGTGGATGCGCAGCAGAAACTCGTCGCCCTGAAGCGCGCCCAGGAGGAATTGGAACGCGAGCGCTCGTCGCTCGAGGAATTGCGCCGCCGCCAGACCGAATTTCAGACCGGTCGCCAGGAGATCATCCAACAACTCACCCGCGGACTCGGCTTGTTGGACGAAGCCGAATTCAGCGCGCGGCGCGATGCCGAGCAGATGGCCAAGACCGCCTCCGATTTCCGCGAGGCGCTCGTCAAAGTGCAGACCATCCAGGATGAAATGTGGACCAAGGAAAACTTTCAGATCGAACTCACGCGCGGCCTGACGATCGTCGAGAATGCGCGCATGGAGTGGAATTCCGCGCGGCTCAAATTGCCCGTGCTCGCCGGTGAAAATAAGCCGTCCGCGGGTTCCGAAAAAAAATCGGCCGCCGCTGCGACCGCTCCCTCGCTCGCGGAATTAAGCTTTGGCCAGCTTGGCAAGATTGGCCTGGCGCTAACCTGGCCCTTGTTGCTCGTGGTGCTGGCGGCGTTGGGCGTGTTCATCGCCATTCTGTTGCGTCGCTGAGCTTATGGCGTTGCTAAAGAAAAAAGCGGATCCGATTTCGGACAAGGCGCGGGCGCTCAACGATGAGATTGCGGCGCTCGAAATCCAAATCAAGAAGCTCGACTCCCAGTTGACGCGCTCGACCGGACCGAAATCTCTTTCCAGTGTCACGCCGCCGAGTGCTGCCATTCCCTCGCCCGCCGAAAAGCCCGCACTGCCGGTGGCGCGGGAACCGGTTTTCGAAGAGATCAAACGCGCGCCGACCACGGCCCGGACGGATTCGGCCGCGGCCGAATTATTCAACGAACTGGGCGTGCGCAAATACGATCTGCCGGCCTTGTTCAACCGGATTCGCAACCATCTGCGCGGGCCGACCACGACCAATCCGCGCCTGGTGAATTACCTCGCGACCGGCGGCGTTCACGGCCTGCGCCCGTTGCGCTACGAAAAACGCGTCGCCCGCAATCGCTTCATCGCGCTGGTCATCGTCATTGTCGTGGTGTTGCTGGGGCTGTTGCCGTTTTTTCTGCGCAGCCACCGCTAAAAAATTATGAAAAAATCGGTCAATGAGCCGGGGAGTAATTGCGCGGTTTCCATCCCGACGGCGGATGGAGTTTTCATCGCTCGCTACTCGGAAACAGGTCTGGCGGAATTGGAATTCCCCAACGCTGGCAGGACAGGGCCGCCGCTCAGTCAAAGCCTCCCCGTGCCCGTCCGCACCTGGCATCGCATGACGGAAAGCGCTTTGAAAAGCATTCTGGCGGGCAAAACGGCCAAATCACTTCCGCCCATGGATCTGTCCCCGGGCACGCGTTTTCAGCAATCCGTCTGGCGTGAACTCCAAAAAATTTCCACCGGGAAGACCAAAAGCTATGGCGAGATTGCCGGCCTCATTGGCAAACCCAAAGCCGTGCGCGCGGTGGGCGGCGCGTGTGGCGCGAATCCCATTCCCGTGCTGATCCCCTGCCATCGCGTGCTGGCGGCGAATGGCAAGCTCGGCGGCTTCTCCGGCGGCTTGGACTGGAAACGCAAGCTGCTCGCGATTGAAGGCGTCGCGTTTTGAATCGGTTTGAACGCGAAGCGGTTTTTTAATAAAGCCACTTCCCGATTTCTCCCGCTGCATTCAGCGTCACGCCTTGGCGCCGGAACGCCCAGCACATATAGCTGATGCTCACAAAAAAGGACGCGGGCAGGCGGTTCGCGGCGCAAATTTTCACGCCCAGCAACGTCGTCTTGCCGCCAAAACCCATCGGGCCGATGCCGAGTTCGTTCGCGGTCTTCAAAATGTCCTGCTCCAGCGCGTCGAGTTCGGGCACAGGATTGCGGTCGGGAATCAGCCGCAGAAATTGCGTCTTGCTCATTTCGTAGCCCGTCGCGCGGTCGCCGCCGATGCACACGCCGAGAATGCCCGGGCCGCAGCCTTTGCCTTGGGCCTGCAACACGGCGTCGAGAATCACCTTGCGGCAGCCGTCGAGGTCGCGATTCGCCTGCATCTTTTCAATCGGCAGTGAATATTGCGCGCCGACGTTTTCGCAGCCGCCGCCTTTGAGCGCCAGTTTCACGCTGACTTCGTCGGAACGATGCTGATGAAAATGGAACGACGGAGCGCCGGGGCCGCAGTTCGTGCCGTCGTTTTTGCCGGTGAGCGAATCCACGGAATTCTGCCGGAGATAACCTTTTTTGGTGGCGAGCTTCACCGCTTCGCGCGCGGTTTGGGCAAAGGTGATCTGATCAAAGCCGACGGGGCAGTCCACATAAAACAAAATGGAGCCGGTGTCCTGGCAGATGGGCTGCGATTTGTTTTTGGCCAGCGCGATGTTCTGGTCAATGATCTTCATCGCGTTCTCGGCGATGGTGCCCTGCTTTTCGTTATTCAGCGACGTGAGGATGGCCTGATGCACGTCGTCGGGAATTTCGGCGGACGTGCGGCGGATGAGTTCGACGAGGGAATCTTGTAGTTGGCTCATAAATGCAGCCCAGCGTAAGACCTCCGGGCGAAAGCGTCAATTGCGCGAAGGCGGAATCAGCATTTTAGCTCGCCCCGGTTAACCCCGCTCCCGTCAAGGCTGCAGTGAAAATCAGCCGCCCATTTCCTTGTCTAACTCGGCTATCAGCTCCAGCAACTCGGAAATATCCGCCGGTTTGGCCAGGGTCCGGTCCGCCCCCAGCATTTTGGCCAGAGGCAATGAATCCATGTTCACCAATCTGGAACCGCCTGACATGGCGATGATTTTGATATGGGGAAATTGTTTTTTTACCGCGGTCACGGTTTCGATGCCGTCCATGACATCCATGTAGATGTCCGTGATGACGAGGTCAACCGGCTGCGTTTCCAGCCAGCGCAGGCCCAGTTTGCCGTTGCTGACCGCATGAACCTGGAAGCCTCTCCGTTGCAGGACCGTCTGCCACGCTCCAGCCACCGCGGGATCGTCATCAATTAGCAACACATTTTTGAGCCGGCCAATTTTGGCATTCATCCAGTTTCCTATCGGTCATGGCTTGGTTTACTGAAGGTGTTTTTTTGGCGCCATCCAAAATCTTCCCGATCAATTCCAGGGGCGCAAAGCAATCCTGCCTTGCGCCGCGTTTGAATCCGGCCCTGACCAGCCTCACTCGGCCTGGCCCACGGTTGCCGGCACCCCCAGGCAATTTGATGAAGATTTTCAAAACTTCTGCTCGACAAAAAAATCCCGCCGGTTTCAAATCAACGTTGGCATGGCGAAACCACCCAAAATCAAACGCATCGGTATTCTCACCGCCGGCGGCGACAGCCCCGGACTCAACGCCGCCATCCGTGGTGTCGGCAAGACGGCGCTCGGTTTCTACGGCATGGAGATCATCGGCTTTCGCGATGGCTTTCGCGGCCTCGTGGAAAATCGCCGGCTCAAGCTCGACCGCTCGACGCTCGCGGGCATCCTGACGGTCGGCGGCACGATTCTCGGCACCAGCCGCGACAAGCCGCACCGCATGGTCATTGACGGCCGCACGAAGGACATGACCAAGGTCATCGTGGATAATTATCAGGCCTGGGGCATTGACTGCCTGGTCTGCCTCGGCGGCGGCGGCACGCAGAAAAACGCGCTGCGCCTGAAGGAAGCCGGGCTCAACGTCATCACCTTGCCGAAGACGATTGATAACGATGTGGCGATGACCGATGCGACGTTCGGCTTCGCCACGGCGATGGACATCGCCACGGAAACGATTGACCGGCTGCACAGCACCGCGCACAGCCATCACCGCATCATCGTCGCCGAAATCATGGGCCATCGTTCCGGCTGGCTCGCGCTGGGTTCGGGCATCGCGGGCGGCGCGGATGTGATCTTGATTCCAGAAATTCCCTACGATGTGGAGAAGATCGCGGAAGCCATCAAGCGGCGCAGCCGCAACGGCACGAATTTCAGCATCGTCGCCGTGGCCGAAGGCGCGATGAGCCGCGACGACGCCCGCGCGCTCGCCGCCGCCGAAAAGAAACTGGAACGCGCCCGCACCTTGCATGACAAGAAAGAGGCGAAAATCTCCCTTGCTTCGCTGGAAGTCCGGCACACCGGCAACACGCTGCGGCTCGCGAAACATCTCGAGGAACTCACCCAGCTCGAATCCCGCGTCACCATTCTCGGCTACGTCCAGCGCGGTGGCACACCGTCGGCGGCGGACCGCGTTCTGGCCACGCGGCTCGGCAGCGCCTGCGGCGATCTCATCAACGCGGAGCATTACGGCGTGATGGTCGCGGCGCGCGGCGATGGCACGGAACCGGTGCCGCTGGAAAAAGTCGCGGGCAAGCGCAAGTGCGTGCCGCCCGATCATTCGTGGGTGAACACAGCCCGGCGCGTGGGCACATGTATGGGTGATTAACCTCGCGTTGGGCAGCGGTGGGAGATGGGGCCGCCGGCGCAATCCTGTTCCGGGCTTTGGCTAGGCTACGGGTGATCGCCTGCAATCGGCCACGAGCAAGGCTGCGGTTCAAACCGCCGCCAAAATTTCGGCCAGCACGCGGACGCCGATTTGAATTTGCGCCGGCGAGGAATACTCATCCGGCCGATGGCTGACGCCGCCACGGCACGGAATAAAAATCATCGTGGTCGGACAGACCGGTGCCATAAAAAGCGCATCATGATACGCGTGGCTGGTCAGCTTCGTGGCCGCGATCTGCAACTTGTGACAAACTTGTTCCACCGTTTGCACCAAAGGCGCGTTGCAAATCGCGGGCGGATCCACATTCACGCGCTGCAACGCCAGCTTGATTCCCCGCCGCTGGCAGATTGCGGCGGCACGGTTTTCAATCTGCGCCAGCGCGGCATCGCGCGTGGCCACTTGCGTGTCGCGCAAATCAATTTCCAGATACGCTTCGCACGGCACGCTGTTCACCGCGCCGGGTGCAATGCGGAAAATCCCCGTGGTTCCCACGGTGTCGAGACTGCCGCTGGTGGTCGCAGCGTGTTCAACGGCCAGCGCGATTTCCGCGCCGGCGAGCAAAGCGTCGCGCCGGCCCGGCATCAGCGTCGCGCCGGCGTGACCGCCGACCCCGGTGAGTTGCAACCGCAACGAACTCGGCGCGGCGATTTTTTCCACGATGCCGATGTCAAGGTTCTCTGCTTCGAGCAGCGGCCCTTGTTCGATGTGCAATTCGACAAATGCCGCGTAGCAATCGCCGGCCAATTTCACTGAAGGCAATGAGCCGGCGCAGCCGCCCTGCATGAGCCAGAATTCCAAGTCCCGGCCCGCGCAATCGCGCAGCGCGGCGGCGCGTTCCAGCGAAAGCACGCCACCGAGCAACCGGCTGCCGAGACAACCGATGCCAAAGCGCGTCGGTTCCTCGGCGGTGAAAACGATCAGCTCGATGGAACGCTGCGGCTGAAAACCAGCGGCTTGCAGTGCGCGAATGGCCTCCAGCGCGCCCAGCACGCCCACCACGCCATCGTATTTTCCCGCGTTGGGGATCGCGTCAATGTGCGAACCCGTCGCGACGGCGGGAAGATTTTGGTCGGTGCCAACCCAGCGAGCGAACATGTTTCCAACCGCATCCTCGCGCAAAACCAGGCCCGCTTCCCGGCAGAGATTTTTCACGAACGCGCGTCCGCGCAAATCCGCTTCGGAAAACAAAACCCGCGTGACGACCGGTGGCGTGGCCTCGGTGATGAGGGCGAGGGCGTCGATTTCACGCTGCAATTTTTCGATGTCAACGGTGATGGAATTCATGTGGAAAAGCTCCAAGCCCCAAGCCCCAAGCTCCAAACCTCAAACCGTTCTCGTGCAAAATTCTTGGAGCTTGATCCTGGGGTTTTGATTTTGGAGAGATCATTTCCGTTTGCGCTGGAGCCGGGCAATTTCGGCCTTGGCTTTGGCCAATTCCGCCCGGACGCCTTTGCAATGGTCTCGGGCCTTGGCCAGTTCGATGGCGTGGCGGCGCAATTCGAGCTGGGTCATGACATGCCGCGCCAGCACGCGCAGGGCCTGCTTTTGATCGTTGGTCAAATGCCGCGGCACCTTGTCAATGACGCACAACGTGCCCAGCGCATGGCCGTCGGGCGTGACCAGCGGTGCCCCGGCGTAGAAGCGGATTTTCGGGCCGGCGGTAACGAGGGGATTGTTCTTGAAACGTTTGTCGCGCGTTGCATCGGCAATGATGAACAGATCATCCTGCAAGATCGCGTGCGCGCACATGGAGACATCGCGGCTGGTTTCCTGGATGCTCACGCCGACCTTGGACTTGAACCATTGCCGGTTCTCATCCACCAGCGAAATCAAGGCGATGGGCGCACCGCAGATCAGGCCGGCGAGATCGGCCAGTTCGTCGAAAACTTCTTCCGGCACCGTGTCGAGCACGTCGTATTGCCAAAGCACCTTGATGCGCTTGGCTTCGTTCTTGGGAATGGGCGTTTTCATAAAATTGGTAATCACTGCGGCGCGCGGTTCACATCCTTGTAATAAATGTAGCTCGCGGGCGTCTGGCCCATCGCCACAAACCACTGCGGACAATAACTCGCCATCCAGATCACGTCGCCCGCCGTCACCGGATGATAGTCGGCGTCGAGGCGATAGAGGCCCTGGCCGGACAGCATCAACAGGCCATGCTCCATGACGTGCGTCTCGACGCACGGCAACGTCGCGCCGGGTTGGTAGGTGAAAATATTCACGGTCAGGTCAAACTCCGGCTGGTCCGGCAGCAACACTTGCAACCGCGCGTGTTCATTGCCGAGAAACGGCTGGCCCTTCACGTCGCTCTCATGGCCGACGAGGATGCTGGTTTTTTTTGCGCGGGCGAGTGGTTCAAATTTTTTCTGAAACACCAGGAGCCGAGTTCCTTTGCCGGCATTGCCAAATTGAAAGTTAGTTTTCGGTGGAATAAAAACATAACTGCCCGTAATCAGGCGGAAGTTTTTGGCGCCCAGTTTCGCGCTACAGTTGCCAGCGAGAACGTAATAGACATGTTCCAAAACACCCGTGTTGCCCGCGCCGCTGCTGTTCGCGTCGAGCGTGATTTGCAACTGCGTGAAGCGCGGCCCGTTCATCACTGGCGATATATTCACAACGGCGACGGCGTTGCGCCAGCCGGGCAGGGCGCTCGGCACAAAGCCGTCCGGCGTGATCAGGGCGTAGCGCGGTTTGACGACCGTGCGGGTGAAGCCAAATAGGTCATTCATTTTGCGTTTTTTTTCCTTTCATTAACACCCGGCTTCAGCCGGGTGTCAAACTGTCACAAATGCTAAACTTGTTTTAACGGTTTTCTGATTTCATGTTCGACCACACCCGGCTGAAACCGGGTGTTAAGGAGACGGTTTCACCAGGCGACCCATTGGGTTTGAAACAATTTTGCCGTTCTTGAAAATCTGTTGTCCGCGCAGGATGGTCTGAACCACGCGCCCTGTCAACGGGCGGCCAACGTAGGGGCTTTGCTGGTGACGGTAAAATAAATCCTCCCGGGTCACCGTGAATGTTTGCTGCAAATCCACAAGGGCAAAATCCGCATCGTAACCGACGGCGATTTTTCCTTTGCGCGGCATCTGGAAACGGCGGGCAACATTGGTGGCAAGCAGATTGGAGATTAGCGACAGCGCCACTGCATTTGTAGGAGACGAGGTGAGGAGTCGCTGACTATTCCCCCCCGAATCAATTTGAGACCCGTCACCGCGGCTCCTACTGGATAAGAGCAGTGGCAGCGTGTGCTGGGCGCCGGATATGCCGCCCCAGACTTTGAAAAAGTTTTTGTCGGTTTTCAATTCCGGCGGCGACGGCGAGTGATCCGAGCCAATCGTCGTCACATCACCCGCGAGCAAATGCTGCCAGAGCGTTTCTTGGACGCCGGCGGATCGCAACGGCGGCGCGCATTTGGCGATGGCCCCCAGTTTCTCCACGTCGGCTTCCGTCAACACCAGATAGTGCGGACACGTTTCGCACGTCACGTCCACGCCAAGGCTGCTCGCTGCCGCAACCATCGCCACGCCTTCGCCGCTGCTAACATGGACGACGTGCAAGGCGCAGCCCGTTTCACCTGCCAGATCAATCGCCCGGCGGATCGCATCCAGTTCCGCCGCCACCGGACGCGCGTCGAGGTAATCGCGGATGGAAGTTTTCCCGGCGGCAATTTGTTCGCGCGTCAGTCTGCTGGTGAGCGTTTCGCTCTCGGCATGAACGGCGACCAGCAATTTTAATTTAGCCGCGCGCTTCATGCCCTCGCGCAGCGTTGCCTCATCCACGCAAACAAAATCCTCAATGCCGCTGTTCGACATGAATGCCTTGAAACCAATGACCCCGCGCCCAGCGAGTTCTTCCAGTTTGTCGAGATTGCCCGGCACCAGTCCGCCCCAAAAAGCGAAGTCGGTCACCGATTTTTTTTGCGCCGCCGTCAATTTTTGATCAAAGCTGTCCGCGTCGCAGGTCGGCGGAAAGGCGTTGAGCGGCATATCGAAAAACAGGGTGCCGCCGCCCGCCGCGAGCGCGCTTGAACCGGTCTTTATTCCTTCCCAATCGGTGCGGCCCGGTTCGTTGAAGTGAACATGCGAGTCAATCAAGCCTGGGAAAATGTGCAGCCCGGTGGCGTCAATCTCCTCGCGCGCGGTGCCACCGCCGGACGAAACAATCTTGCCGTCGGCGACACCGACATCGGTTGGTAGCAAACCTGCCGATGTGATAACTGTCCCGTTGCGCAGGATGAGGTCGAAGGATTTCATGCGGAGTGGAGTGCACGGAAGTTGCAGCATACGTTGGTCCAACGCTCACCCCCACCCCGGCCCGTTCCCCCGAGGAGAGGGAGAATCGATTGCCGCTGCGCTCCAAAATCTGCCGCTGGATTTTCCCCGCGAACGAACGCGCAAAAGCAAAGCTCCGAGCGCGGTGCGCTCTCCCTAGGGCCGCAGATTAGGGTGAGGGGAAATGGGGCGGACAAATTAGCAAGCGGTGCGCTCATTGTCGTTTGGCCAGGCTTAAAATAAAATCGGCCAGCACTTCCACGGCCACGCGCACATCGGCGGCTTTCACCGACTCGGCGGGATGATGACTGACGCCGCCCTTGCAACGGACGAACAGCATCGCCACCGGGCAAATGGCCGAGAGCGCGGCGGCATCGTGGCCCGCACCGCTGGGCAGCTTGAGAATTTCATGACCGCGCTGCGCGACGCACTTGGAAAAAATCTGCGCCAAATTTTTGTCGCAGGGCACCGCGGAGGTTTGCTGCACGGGCGTCCAACTCAGCTTAAGCCCGCGTCGTTTGGCGATGACTTTGGCCTTGGCGTGCAACGAGGCAACCGCGGCGAGCCGGCGCGCATCGCTTTGGTCACGGACGTCCAGCGTGAGCGCGGCGTGGCCCGGAATGACGTTGCTGGCCCCCGGTGCTGTCGAGATTAGACCGACGGTGGCCAGGAGCCCGGGATGCTGTTTTGCAAAAGATTCGACGGTTAAGATAAATTCAGCCGCGCCGGTCAAAGCGTCGCGACGCAGGTTCATCGGCACCGTGCCGGCATGTCCGGCAACGCCAAAAAAAATTACTCGTAAGCGGTTTTGTCCCGCGATCGCCGTCACGACACCGACGGGCAGATGGTTTTCCTCCAGCACTGGGCCTTGCTCGATGTGGACCTCGGCATAGCCCAGAAATTCGCCACGCGGACGGCGCGCTTTGCCGATTTGCTTTTCCTGGATGCGCGCTAGGTCGGCGGCGGTGAGCGTGCCGGCCAGCGCGCGACTGCCAAGGTAAGTCGTCTGATAACGCACTCCCTCTTCATCGCTGAAGCCGACGACTTCGAGATTGAAGGGCAGTTTCACGCCGCGTTCGCGGAGTGATTGCACGGCGGCGATGGCTGCGAGCACACCGAGCGGGCCGTCGTATTTGCCGGCGTCGCGCACGGTGTCGAGGTGCGAGCCGAGCAGGAAAGTTTTTGCGCCGCGCTGCGCAGCGTTCCAGCGGCCAAGCAGATTGAAAGCGCCATCTACGCGCACTTCCAAGCCGGCTGCGCGCATCCACGAGCCGACCAGTTTGTTCGCGCGGCGCATGGCTGCGGAGGCGAAGGTGCGCGTGAGACGGTTTGGATCTTCGCTGATCGTGGCGAGTGCGTCGCAGCGCTGCATGACCAGTTGGGCAAGTTGGCGGCTCATTTTAACGCTGAGATACAGAGAACGCCGAGGTTCGCGGAGCGGAAATTTCCTTTGCGGCTCCCTGCGTTCTCTGCGCCTTTGCATTGTTTTCATCTCAACTCCCGCGATACGTCGAATAGCTCCAAGGCGAACAGAGCAGCGGAACATGATACGCCGCGCCCGCATCGGCGATGCCAACGCGAACGGGCACACGGTCAAGAAAGCGGATTTTGGGCAGCGTCGGCCATTTCGCCGCAAAATAATCGCCGACAAAGAAAATGATTTCGTAATGGCCGGCCTGCATCTCATCGGCGGCGAGCAACGGCATTTCCGGGCGGCCGTCGGCGGTCGTTTTCGCGGTCGTGACCAGCGTGCGCTCCTCTCCGTCGAGCAACCAGAGTTCGATCTTCATGCCGCTCGCGGGGCAGCCGTGCGCCGTGTCCAAGACGTGGGTGCTAAGTTTGGCGGGCATAAATCAGTTGGTGATCAAATCGCGCAGCCGAAGTTCCGCGATTTTGAAAATTTCTTCAAGTGCTGTTTTGAGCTCCTGCTCGCGTGAATTCTTCAACCGCCGTTCAAAGCCGGCGAGGATCGCCTCCGTTTTGTTCAGCCGTGCGCAGATCACAAAGGGAAAATTGAATTTATTTTTGTAGGCGTCGTTTTGTTCTTGAAACAATGCGGTTTCGTCCGGCGAAAGCTGATTCAATCCTGCGCTGGCTTGTTCGCCGGTGGATTCCTTTGTGAGCCGGCCGGCCAACGCGAGTTTGCCAACGAGGTCGGGATGTGCGCGGATGAGCGCGAGCTGCTTTTCCTGGCCGGCGACCTCCACCGTTTTGCAAAGCTGTGCATGGAGCTTTTCCACGCTGGCGAATGGACGCCTGGCCCAGGTTTCATCGGCAATCCACGGCGAATGTTCAAACACCGGGCCGATGACACAGCCAAATTCGTCGCGCGCGAGTGAATTGATTTCGGAGATGGAATGCTGGCTCATTTCAAACGAAGAGGCTCGTGCGCTGGAGCTTCGTCGCGTCAATCAATCCCTGATCGGTCAGCTTCAAGGAAGGAATCGGCGACAGACTTAGGAACGATAAAGCCATGAACGGCGCGGCGAGGTCGCACCCTAACGCGTGCGCGGCGGCGTTCAAATCGTCAATCAGCTTCAGCGCCTTGGGGAGCGGTTGATCGGTGACGAGGCCGGCAATCGGTAGCGGCAATACGGCTTTTACTTTTCCAGCCGCAACGGCAATCTGGCCGCCCTGCAATTTTTCCAGCTCCTGAATCGCGCGCAAGATGTCCGCGTCGTTCGTGCCGGCGACGACGACGTTGTGCGCGTCGTGCGCCACGGACGAACCAATCGCGCCCTGCTTCAACTTGAAACCGCGCACAAAACCAACGCCGACATTGCCGGTGGCGCGATGACGTTCGACGACGACCATTTTCAAAATGTCGCGCGCGGTGTCGGCGACGATCTCGCCGTTGACAATTTTCGGCGACACAATGAGTTCCTGGGTGACGATCTGGTCCGGGATGATTTCGATGACGCGAATTTTCTTTGTGCCAGAGGCCTTCACGACAAAATCCTTCGGCGAATAGCGCAGGTTCATGGTGCTGCGCGGCAGGCTGATTTTGGCCGGCGACCGGCCGAGAAATTTTCCATTCTCCGCCACGAGCACGCCCTTCTTGTAAGTCTGGCGGACGCGGAAGTGCTTCCAGTCATCGAACACGATGAAGTCCGCCCAGTAACGTGGCGCAATCGCGCCAAGATTGTGCAGTTGATAGTGCCGCGCGGTGTTGATGGTGGCGATTTGCACCGCAGTGATCGGCAGCACGCCGCCCTGGATGGCTTTGCGCACGGCGTGGTCAATGTGGCCTTCATTCACGAGGTCGCCCGCAAGCTTGTCATCCGTGGCGAAGGAGCAGTTCGACGAATTGTGCGCGTTGATGAGCGGCAACAAGTGTCCGAGGTTTCTTTCCGTGCTGCCTTCGCGCAGCAGGATGTGCATGCCGAGCCGCAGCTTCTCGCGCGCTTCCTCGACGGCAACTGACTCATGATCCGAGCGGATGCCGGCAAGCGCGTAGGCATTGAGGTTTTTTCCGCGCAAGCCGGGCGCGTGACCGTCAATCGCCTTGCCTTTGCCGGCGTCAATTTTCGCCAACTCACTTTTTACGCCCAGATAAACCCCAGGGAAATTCATCAGCTCTGCAACGCCGGCAATGCGCTCGTCGTGCATCATCAATTTCAAATCATCCGCCGTCAGTTTTGCCCCGGCAGTTTCGAGATGCGTCGCCGGAACGCAACTCGGCAGCATGATGAAAAAATCCACGGCGAGATTTTTGGTGGATTCCAGAACGTAGCGAATGCCGTCGAGCCCGAGGACGTTGGCGTATTCATGCGGGTCAATCACCACCGCACCGGTGCCGTGCGGCACGACCGCCCGCGCAAATTCCGGCGCGGTGAGCATGGAGCTTTCGACGTGGAAATGCCCGTCAATCAAGCTCGGCGCGAGATACGCCCCCTTGAGATCAATCACCTTCTTCGCCTGGTAATCGCCGAAGCCGATGACGCGGCCGTCCTCGACCGCGACGTTGGTCTGGTGGATTTCGCCGCTGAACACGTTGACCACGCGGGCGTTTTTGAAAAGCAATTCGGCGCGCTGTTCGCCACGCGCCACGGAAAGTTTTTGTTGGATATTGCGCATGTAATTTCCCCTTCCCGGCGGAACATATGACTTTCGCGAGGGAGATCAAAGCTGAATTTCTTGACCTCGGCGATTGTGGTTCAAGATTTCAGCCGGCGATGCGCGGCCATGAATCGCTCCACGCGTTTCGCGTCCACGGTGTTCGCCCAGTGGCCGCCTTGCTTGAACTCCGAGCCGATGATGAAGCCGTCCGCTGCGGGGAAAAATGATTCCAGATTCGCCGCCGTCACGCCGGAGCCGAGATAGACCGGCAAGCGCGTTTTCTTTTTCACCGCGAGCACATCGGCGGCTCGCGGCGCGTCGCCCGTCACCACGCCGGTCACGATCACCGCGTCACCGCGCATGAATTCCACCGCGTGCGCCGTTTCGCCGATGTCCACATCCGCCGTGATCGCGTGCGAGCTGTGTTTCTTTTTGACATCCGTCCAAACCTGCACGTCGTCCGCGCCGATGGCGCGGCGGAAACGCAGCAACTCCGCCGCCGACGACTGGATAAATCCTTCATCCGCCACATGCGCGAACGCAAATCCCTCGGCGCGGATGAAATCCAAACCCGCCGCGTGCGCCACCGCCATCGCTTCGAGATTCGCCCCAGCGAGAATCTGCACGCCGCACGGGAGCTTCGCCGTCTGCTTGACCGACCGCGCGAGGATCGCCATTGCCGCGACAATTTCAGGCCCGACCTGGCCGCGCAGATACGGCGTATCGTGCATGTTCTCGATCATCAACCCGTGAACGCCCGCGTCGCGCAGCAACGTCGCTTCGCGCATGGCGAGCTTCTCCACGTCCGCCAGTGACTGTTCACACGCCGGCGTGCCCGGCAACGCGCCGAGATGAATCATGCCGATGACCGGCTTGCGTGAAGGGAAAAGATTTTTAGTCGCCATGGGAAAAAGTCTAGCGCGGAAAACCTGAAAGCCAAGTGCGCCCGCCGAAAAGCCTGCAAGGCTGACAGACAATAACTCAGGGCGGCGTGCTGTTTGCCCTGGGCGATTATCTGTCAGCCTTACAGGCTTTCAATTGGTGCGAATTCGTGTAATTCGTGTCAAAATTTGTTCGCGTAGTTCGCGTGCTTCGCGGTTAAAAATTCTCCGCGCAGTTGCGGTTCAGATGGTTTTCATTTTCTGGATTGCCCGCCAAATCGCTTCACACGTCGCCGGTGACGCGAGCGCCACTTCGCCTTTGCCCGCACCGAACGCCGCCACGGCATCGCGGATCGCTTCGCGCACGGAGATGGCGAGCATGAACGGCGGTTCGCCCACGGCCTTGCTGCCGTGAACCACGGTTTTCTGTGTCGCGCTTTTTAGAAAGTGGACATTGAACTCGCGTGGAACGTCGCCGATGGACGGAATCTTGTAGGTGTCCGGCGAGTGGGTGAGCAACACGCCCTGGTCGTCCCACTTGAGTTCCTCCGCCGTGAGCCAGCCCATGCCCTGCACGAAGCCGCCTTCGATCTGACCACGATTGACGCCTTCGTTCACCGAGTCGCCGACGTCGTGCAAAATATCCACGCGCAAGACTTGTTGCCTGCCGGTGAAACCATCCACCTCGACTTCTGTCACCGCCGCGCCGTTGGCGAAATAGTGGAACGGCTTGCCGCGACCGGCGACGCGATCCCAATGAATTCCGGGCGTGGCGTAATAGCCGGTGGTCGAAAGGCTCACGCGCGCGAGGTAAGCCTTCTTGACAACCTCCGCGAAGGAAACTTTTACGTCCGGCTGGTCGCGATGAAAAACAAAGCCATCAGCGAAGATTACATCCTCTGTGGCAGCCGACGTGAGGAGGCTCTGACTAATATTGGCAATCGGCAACCGGCCATCGGCAATTGATGTGAGCCTCGTCACCTCGGCTGCCACCAAGTTCAAAGCCACTGGCGCCAGTCGTGCGCGTAAAATCTGACACGCGTTCTTCACCGCTGCGCCGTTCAAGTCCGTGCCCGCGCTCGCCGCTGTGGCGGAAGTGTTCGGCACTTTGTCGGTGCTGGTGGTCATCACGCGGATGTCCGCCAGCTTCACGCCGAGCGTTTGCGCGGCGATCATCGAGACATTCGTGTGCAACCCCTGGCCCATCTCCGTGCCGCCGTGATTCAACTGCACCGTGCCGTCGTGATAAATCAAGACGAGTGCGCCGGCTTGGTTCAGATGCGTGACGGTAAAACTGATGCCAAATTTCACCGGCGTCATCGCGAGTCCGCGTTTGCGATGCGGATGCGCGGCGTTCCACGCAGAAATTTCTGCGCGACGTTTTTCCAGTTCGGCGGATTTTTTCAATTCCTGCCAGATGGTTCGAAGGCGATTGTCTTCGATCAACTGACCGTAATGCGTGGTGTTCGTTTCGCCGCTGCCGTGATAGAGATTTCGCTCGCGCACCACTTCCGGCGGCAAGCCGAGCCGCCGCGCGATGCGAGCCAGAATTTCCTCGATGACCAGCATCCCTTGCGGTCCGCCGAATCCACGAAACGCGGTGTTCGACGAGAGATGCGTCTTGGCCACCTGCCCGCGAAACTCGACGGCGGGAATGTAGTAGCTGTTGTCGAGATGGAACAATGCGCGATCCGTGACGGCCTGCGACAAATCCTGTGACCAGCCGCCGTTGGAGGTCAGGTGAACCTGTGCTGCTCGCAGCAAACCGTGTTCGTCGAAGCCCACTGTGAATTTTGCCAGAAACGGATGGCGGTGTCCGGTGAGCGCCATGTCTTGATCGCGATTGAACCGCACGCGCACCGGCCGGCCGGTGTGATGCGTCGCCAGCGCGGCCAGCGCGGCGGGCGTGGCGGCCTGCGTTTCCTTGCCGCCGAAACCACCGCCCATGCGCGCTATCTGCACCACGACTTGGTTCGCAGGCAGATGCAGCACGTGCGCGACGATCTGCTGCACTTCCGACGGATGCTGCGTGGAGGAAACGACGGAGATCGAGCCGTCCTCGCCGCGTTCGGCGTGCGCCGCCTGCGTCTCCAGATAAAAATGTTCCTGCCCGCCGAACTCGAATTCACCATCGAGTGTCAACGGCGCGGCGGACAATTCTTTTGGCGCATCGCCACGCCGGATGAAGTTACGTTCGTTATGAAAACTCTCTTTGGCAATCGCGTCGCGCAGCGTGAGAATCGGCGCGAGCGGTTCGTATTCAACGACGACGCATGCCGCTGCCGCGCGGCAGGCGGCTTGCGAATCGCCAACAACCAGCGCGACGAGATGCCCGTGAAAAAAAACCTCTTTGTCTGCCAGCAAAATTTCATCCTGCTTGACGGCGCCGATGTCGTTGCGACCGGGAATGTCCTCGGCCAGTAGCACGGCTTTGATGCCGGGCATCTGGCGAGCGGCGGTGGCATCACGCTTGAGTATTTTGGCCCGCGCGTGCGGGGAGCCGACCGGCCAGACTTCGAGAAATTTCTTTCCGCAGGTTTGGTCGTCCACATACATCGCCTCGCCGGTGACATGCTTGTGCGCGCTTTCGTGCGCCGGAGCGCGGACAGCCTTGTCCGCAAGTTTCTTCGCTGCAGGCGGGGACTCGCGGACAAGGCTGTCCGCGCTCCAATCGTCGTCGTGGAAAAACTTCTCCAGCAAACCCGTGATCAATCCGCTGCGATATTCCGCGCTGCCACGAACATCGGAGATGGGGGTGAACTCACTTCGCAAAATCGGCAGGACGCTTTGAATCGTCTCGGCATTCCAGACTTTGCCGAGCAAGGTGGCTTCAGTTTTCTTCGCCCGCGCAGGCGTCGCCGCGACACCGCCATACCCGAGCCGGACATGCCGCACGATATTTTGCACATCCACGTCCACCAGAAATGCGCCCGCTACCGTGCTGATGTCCATTTCGCGACGCTTGGAAACTTTATACCACACGAACTGGCGCGTGAGTCCTGACCTTGTTCCGCCGCGCGGGATGATGATGGTTTTCAAAACCTCATCCGCTTGCAGTGCGGTCTTGCGATACGCGATGAAGAATTCGCTGATGGCCAACGTCCGTTCGCCGGTTGTCGAAGCGAAGACGAGTTTTGCATCCAGCGCCAGCAGCACCGGCGCGCTGTCGCCGATGGGCGAGGCGGTGACGAGATTGCCACCCATCGTGGCGCGATTGCGAATCTGCCGCGAACCGAACACGCGCAGCATGTCGCCCAGCGCGGGAAATTCTTCGCCGAGCCGGTCTTCAATCTCCGTGAGCGTGACCGCCGCACCAATGCGCCATTCGTCATTCGTGCATTCGACGTTCCGCAACTCCGCTACCGCTTCGACGGAAATGAGCGCCGGGAATTTTTTGTAGCGCTTGGTGATGTCGAGACCGAGTTCCGTCGCGCCAGCGATGAGGCGGGCTGCGGGGTTGTCTTTTCGCAAGCGGAGCAGTTCAGCCAGTGACGTCGGGCGGAAAAATTTCTCTCCGGCAAATTCGTATTCCGCCGCGCCGAGTCGAGTGCTGGCATTTGCTAGACGCGCTGCGAACACGTCCTTCTCGGAGAGGACGTGAGGAGTCTCTAACTTCTCCCCGGTTCCAGTTTGAGACTCGTCACCGCGTCTCCTGCCGGAAAAAGCTTGCCCCGCCGCGTCGCGGATCGGGCGGTAGCCGGTGCAGCGGCAGAGATTGCCGGCGAGCTGTTCGTCGAGATCGTCATGCGTGCGGAGGTCGTCGCGATAGTAGGCCTCGAACAGCGAGCAGATGAAGCCGGGCGTGCAATAGCCGCATTGCGAGCCGTGGTCCTCGGCCATTGTGCGTTGCACGGGATGCATGTTCGTGGAACGGCCCACGCCTTCGACCGTCACGATTTCGCGCCACGCAACGAGGCCGACCGGCAGGAGACAACTGTTCACCGCGCGATAAGTCGGCTTCCCTTCCGCATTGTGCTCGATGATGGCGACGGAGCACGCACCGCAATCGCCCTCGGCGCAGCCTTCCTTCGCACCGGTGAGGCCGGCACCGCGGAGAAATTCGAGCAGGGTGGTGTTTGGCGAGCAGTCTGCAACCGTGACCGGGTGGCCGTTCAATACAAATTCAAACGCAGATGCCATGCCCAACAATACTCAACGAGCCGAATGAAGCCAGTGCATTGTTTTCTCCGCCAGCTTGTCAAAGGCGGAGACGCAGAGTTCGAGATGTTCCTCCTTCGTGTCCTCGATTTTGTTGTGGCTGATGCCGTGCAGGCTTTGGACAAACATCATCACGGTCGGCACGCCGGCGGACGCGACTTCGGCGGCGTCGTGCAACGGCCCGCTCGGCAGGCGATGTGATTTACCGCACGTCTCGCGGATGGATTCTTCGCACAGCGCGATGAGTTCATCATTGAACGGGCGTGGGGCAATTTGCCAGAGGCGCTCCCAGGAAACGAGCACGTTGCCTTCGCGCGCGAATTTTTCGCTGGCGGCTTTGGCCTCGTGCAGCATCTGCGCGAGCTTGGCCGCGTCGAGATGGCGCTGATCGAGCGTGATGCGGCATTCCTCGACGACGCTGGTGACGATGCCGGGCTTGGTCGTGCAGGAACCGATGGTGCAGACGCCGTTGCCGCTGGGCTCGGCGATCTGGTAAATCTCCGGACTCATTTTCGCGGCGGCGAGAAAGGCGTCTTTGCGGCGGTTCATCGGCGTGCTGCCGGAATGCGCGGCTTGTCCGTGAAAAGTAATCGCGTGTCGTTCGACGCCAAAAGTTCCGAGCACCGCGCCGAGCGGCAAATCCAAATCCAAAAGCACCGGCCCTTGCTCAATGTGCAGTTCCAGATACGCGGCTGCATTCTTGAGTTCCTGGCCGCTGGCTTTCACGCGCTCGAAATCAATGCCCACATTTTTCAACGCGTCGGGAAGCCTCATGCCTTGTTTGTCCACGAGGCCGCGCGCTTCGTTCATGTTCAGATTGCCAGAGCAGGCGGACGAGCCGAACAAGCTTTTGCCAAACCTCGCGCCTTCCTCGTCGGCCCAATCTACGAGCCGAATGGTGACGGGCGGTTTGCTGCAATATTGGGAGTTGATCCGCCGCAAAATCTCCACGCCGGCCAAGACATTGAGGCAGCCGTCCAGCCAGCCGCCGTTCGGCACCGAATCCATGTGGCCGCCGATGAGCAAAGATTTGTCTGACTCACCGCGCAGCGTCGTCCACAGATTGCCGGCGGCATCGGTGTGGATTTTGACCGGGAGCGCGGCGAGTTTTTGTCGCAGCCACGCGCGGGTCTGGGTCCACATTGGCGTGAAGGCAATCCGTTGCGCGCCGTTCTCGTCGCCGGTGAGGGCGCGCAGTTCCTTGAGTTCGGCAACGGTGCGTCTTGGGTTCAATAAAGCAGGCATGGCTTGCTCTCCTCGAATTGCCGGCGTTCATTAGCCCTCAGCTTGCGTTGGGTGCTCGGACAAACGGCGATGGACAAAACCGTTTCGACGATTTCCCTGAAGCGTGAACAAACCGTTGAAACGGTTTTGTCCCGGCGTGACGGAGGCATCACCCGGTTAAAACCGGGTGTTAATGAAAATGCGGTTGAAAATTTCTCCAACCTCAAAAAATGTTCCGGCATTTATATTTGTTCCTTTCCGCAAAATTATTGTCGCCAATGCGACCAAAGCGAGTTTAAAGTTGAAAACATTTAACAAGGAACAATCCAATATGCCAATCCTAGCCACCGTTGTAGATGGGCTTAAACTGCCGAATCCATTCATCATTGGATCAGGTCCGCCTGGCACGAATCTGAACGTCATCAGCAAAGCGTTCACGGAAGGGTGGGGGGCGGTGATCGCCAAAACCGTCAGCCTCGACGCCTCAAAAGTCGTCAACGTCACGCCGCGTTATGGCAAGCTGCTGGCGACGAATGGCGAAGTCATTGGCTGGGAAAACATCGAGCTGATCAGCGACCGGCCGTTCAAGATCTGGGAGGAGGAATTCAAGAAGTGCAAAGACCTGCATCCCACCGGCGTCCTCATCGCTTCCATCATGGAGGAATATAACAAAGATGCGTGGATCGAACTGGTTCAACGCTGCGAGGCGACGGGCGTGGATGGCTTTGAACTGAATTTTTCCTGCCCGCACGGGTTGCCGGAACGCAAGATGGGCGCGGCCATGGGCCAAGCTCCCGAAATTCTCGAAGAAGTTTGCGGCTGGGTGAAGCGCGTTGCGACGAAACCGTTCTGGGCGAAGATGACGCCGAACATCACGCACATTGAAGACCCCAGCCGGGCGGCGTTGCGCGGCGGTGCCACCGGCTTGAGCGCCATCAATACCATCCGCAGCGTCGTCGGAGTGAATCTCGACACGCTGCGGCCCGAACCAACGGTGGAAGGTTACACCACGCCGGGCGGCTATTCCTCCAAGGCCGTGAAACCCATCGCGCTCCGCATGGTCATGGAGATCGCCACAATGATCCGCCAGGAATTTCCCGGACGTTCGCTCTCGGGCCTTGGTGGCATCGAGAGCGGCAATGACGCGGCGGAATTTATTCTGCTCGGCTCGGATACCGTCCAAGTCTGCACTGGCGTCATGAAGTTCGGCTACGAATGTGTGAAGCCCATGTGCGACGAACTGCTCGCGTTCATGGCGAAGCATAAATTCGAGACGCTGGCTGATTTCAAAGGCAAGAGCCTGGATTATTTCACCACGCACGCCGACCTCGTGAAACGCCAGACCGAGCGCAAGGCCGCGCAAAAAGCCGCCGCTGCTGCGCCGCACAAGAAAATGGTCCAGGCCGATGGCGAATGGAGCGGCGACCATTTCGTGAAACAATCCAACGATCTGGCGCGGTGAATAATTTCCGTAGCCATTTAAGAGCATAATGAACCTCGAACCCTGTCCCTTTTTCATCGGCGGTGAATGGCTGCAACCCAATGTTGCTGGCACGCCCGTCTTCAATCCGTCCACCGGCGACACCATCGCCGAATGTCCCATCGGCACGGTGGCCGACGTGAACGCCGCCGTCGAAGCTGCGCACGCCGCGTTTCCGGCGTGGATGGAAACACCGCCGGTCGAACGCGCGCGGATTCTCGGCAAATTTAAAATGTTGATGGACGAAAATTTTGAAGACATCGTCCGCAGCAACACGCGTGAGCACGGCAAAACGCTCGTCGAATCGCGCGGCGACGTGAAACGCGGCATCGAAGTCGTGGAGTTTGCGCTCGGCGTGCCGTCGCTGATGATGGGTGAGGTGCTGGAGAATGTCGCGCGCGGCATCGATTGCGAGGCGATCCGCCAGCCGCTCGGCGTGTGCGTTGGCATCACGCCGTTCAACTTTCCCGCGATGGTCCCGCTGTGGATGTATCCCATCGCCATCGCGTGCGGCAATACGTTCGTCCTTAAGCCCAGCGAAAAAGTCCCGCTCACCGCCATCAAGATCGCGAAGCTGTTGGAAAAAGCCGGATTGCCGAAAGGCGTGTTGAACATCGTTCACGGTGGACGCGAAGTCGTGGATGCGTTGCTCACGCATCCGAAGGTGAAGGCGATTTCGTTCGTCGGCTCGACCCCGATCGCGCGCTACATCTACGAAGTCGGCACGAAGCATGGCAAACGCGTCCAGTCCAATGGCGGCGCGAAGAATTACGTCATCATCATGCCCGATGCCGATGTGGAAAATTCGACGCGCGGCGTCATCGAAGCCGCGTTCGGCTGCGCGGGCGAACGTTGCATGGCCGGTTCAACCGCCGTGGTCGTTGGTGCGGCGGAGAAATTGGTTCTGCCCACGCTGGTTGAAGCCACGAAGCGGATCAAAGTTGGTCCGACGGATCGCGAAGCGCAGCCGGACATGGGTGCGCTGATTTCCCGACAGCACGCCAATCGCGTGCAGGAATTAATTTCCATCGGCGAGCAGCAGGGCGCAAAAGTTTTGGCCGACGGTCGCGGTGTGAAAGTCAACGAGGCTCCGAACGGATTTTATGTTGGCGCCACGATTCTCGATCATGTCCAAACCGGCACCACCGTGGCGAAGGAAGAAATTTTCGGACCGGTGCTGAACGTGATGCACATGGAAGATCTGGGTGCGGCGATTGAACTGGCGAACAAATCCATGTATGGCAACGGCGCATCCATCTTCACGCGCAGCGGCAAGGCCGCGCGCGAGTTCAAACACAGCGCCAAAGCGGGCATGATTGGCATCAACATCGGCGTGCCCGCTTCGATGGCGTGGTTTCCGTTCAACGGCTGGGACGAATCGTTCTTCGGCGACCTGCACATGCAAGGCCGCGAAGGCGTGCAATTTTTTACGCAGCAGAAAGTCACCACGAGCCGCTGGTTCAGCTACGGTGAAGGCGATATCTGGCATACGGAAAAGAAATAGTATTAAACCACGGATGGGCACAGGTGAACACGGATATATGAAACCAAAGTCTGTGCTCCTCATCCGTGTGCATCCGTGTTAATCCGTGGTAAGAAATTTTATGTCACTCCTCATAAAAAACGGCGAAATCGTAACGGCGAGCGAACGCTACGTCGCGGACATCCTGTGCGAACACGAAACCATCACGCGCATTGATCGCGGCATCACGCCGCCGGAGAGCGCGGAGGTGATTGACGCGAAAGGGAAGTTCGTCTTCCCCGGCTTCATTGATCCGCATGTCCACATTTACCTGCCGTTCATGGGCACGTTCTCCAAAGACGATTACATCACCGGCAGCGAGGCCGCGCTCGTCGGCGGCACGACCACGCTTATCGAGATGTGCTGCCCGGCGCGCAAGGACGGCACCCTTGAGGGCTTCGAGTTATGGATGCAACAGGCCGTTGGCAAATCCGCGTGCGACTTTTCTTTCCACATGGGCGTGTCGCGGTTTGACGACCAGACCGAGAAGCAGCTTCGCGAAATTGTGAAGCGCGGCATCAGCTCGTTCAAAATTTTCCTCGCCTACAAAGGTGCGTTTGGAATTGATGACACAGAACTTTATCGCACGCTCAAACTGGCGAAGGAACTCGGCGTCATTGTCACCGCGCATTGCGAGAACGAAACGCTCGTCAGCGAACGCTGCAAGGAATTGCTCGCCGCCGGCAAAACCGGGCCGGAATTTCACGAACCCAGCCGTCCACCACGCGTCGAGGCTGAAGGCGTGAATCACTTGATGACCTTCGCCGAACTCACCGGTGCGGCGACTTACATCGTTCATTTGAGTTGCAAGGAAGCGCTGGATCAGGCCATTGCCGCGCGCCAACGCGGCGTGCGCGTGACCGTCGAGACACTCATCCAATATCTGACGCTCGACAAAACTTACGCGGAGAAGCCGAAGTTCGAGGGCGCGAAATACGTCATGTCACCGCCGCTGCGCGACCAGCGGAATCAGGAAATTCTCTGGAATGGCCTACGCGACGGCCTTGTGCAAACCGTCGCCACCGACCACGCGCCGTTCGATTTCCGCAAGCAGAAGGAGATGGGCAAAAACGATTTCACCAAGATTCCCAACGGCATTCCGTCGCTCGAAGAACGCATCAACCTCCTCTACACCTACGGCGTGAAGGCGGGTAAGATTGACCTGCACACCTTCGTGAACGTCGCCAGCACGCAGGTCGCGAAGACGTTCGATCTGTTCCCGCGCAAAGGCACGATCCAGCCCGGTGCGGACGCCGACCTCGTGGTCTATGACCCGAACTATCGCGGCAAAATCTCCGTGAAGACGCAGAGCATGAATCTGGATTACAGCGCGTTTGAAGGCTGGAAAATTGAAGGCCGCCCGAGCGTCGTCACCGTGCGCGGACAAGTTGCGGTGCGCGATGGAAAATTTGTCGGCAAACACGGCCACGGAAAATTTCTACAGCGCAAGCCCAGTCACTTCTAAATTATGACCGATCCATTTTTACAGGCAGCGATTGATGAGGCGAAAAAAGGACTGGCGGCGGGTGGCATTCCCATCGGCTCGGTGCTCGTGTGCGATGGCAAGATCATCGGGCGCGGTCACAACCAGCGCGTGCAGCACGGCAGCGTGATTCATCACGGCGAGATGAACGCGCTCGAAAACGCCGGTCGCCTGCCCGCCAAGGTTTATGAGCGTTGCACGATTTACACGACGCTGTCGCCGTGTCCGATGTGTTCGGGCGCGATCAAGCTTTACAAGATTCCGCATGTCGTCGTCGGCGAGAACGTCACGTTCATGGGCGACGAGGAACATCTGCGCCAGTCGGGCGTGTCGGTGAATGTTTTGAACAACGCGGAGTGCATCCAGATGATGAAGGATTTCATCGCCGCCAAACCGCAGTTGTGGAACGAGGACATCGGGGTATGAGGCACGCAAGTTCTTAACCACGGATGAACTCGGATAAGCACGGATTGGGAAGGGGATTTCGCCAGCGCGCCCGCGTCTTGAAGTGCGGCAGCCCCTTGTCGCTCTCATGTCGGCAGCCGTTCGATGAAAAAGCAGCAGGGGGCAGCCGCCGTCCAGAACCTTGCGGAACTTTGGAAGACGCTTTGATGATTCAACGCGAAAGCTCATCCGTGCGTCGCTGGGGTCATCCGTGGTTCAATCGTTTGATCGCGTATGCCTGGGGATCATCGGCTTCGCCACGGCCCTCGGCTTTGATCTGCCCGGACGAAAACTTGCGCCTGCGCCCCAAACCTGATTTAACTATCGAACAAAGGAGAAAATGAAAACACCAACACTGCCCCCGACGAACCATCAACCGATAAAATATTCCGGCCCGTCAGCCGATGAGGTGCTCGCGCTGCGCCAGCAGTTCATGAACCCCGGCATTTTTCTCTATTACAAAAAGCCGCTCATGGTCGTCGAGGGTTCAATGCAATATGTCTGGGACGACTCGGGTAAACGCTATCTCGACGGCCTCGGCGGTATCGTGACGGTCAGCGTCGGGCATTGTCATCCACACGTCATCTCGGCGGGCAACAAGCAGAACGAACTTTATCAGCATTCGACGACGATTTATCTGCACCCGAATGTGGCGCAATATGCCGAGAAGCTCGCGTCGAAGATGCCGGGCGATTTGAAGGCGTGTTATTTCGTAAACTCCGGTTCCGAGGCGAACGACCTTGCGCTGCTCATGGCGCGCGCTTACACGCAGAACTACGACGTCATCGCACTGCGCAATGCGTATCACGGCGGCAACGCTTCCGGCATGGGCGTCACCGCGCATAGCACCTGGAAATACAATGTTCCGCACAGCTTTGGCGTGCATCACGCGCTCGCGCCGTATCAATATCGCGGACCATTCGGCTACGATGATGCCGATGCGGGCGCCAAGTATGCTCGCGACGTGAAGGAGGTCATTGATTATGCCACGCCGGGCAAAGTTGCCGGATTCATTGCCGAATCCATCCAAGGCGTTGGCGGTTTCGTGGAATTTCCGAAAAGCTATCTCAAGCAAACTTACGAATACGTTCGCGCGGCGGGCGGCGTGTGTATCGCGGACGAGGTGCAAACAGGCTTCGGTCGCACGGGCACGCATTTCTGGGGCTTTGAAACGCAGGACGTGATTCCCGACATTGTCACGATGGCGAAGGGCATCGGCAATGGCTGTCCGCTTGCGGCCGTGGTCACGACGCACAAGATCGCGCAGTCGCTCATGGGCAAAGTTCACTTCAATACCTTTGGCGGCAATCCCGTGGTGAGCGCGATGGGCAAGGCCGTGCTTGAAGTCATTGAGAAAGACAAGCTGCAAGCGAACTCGCACCAGCTCGGCACTTACATTCATGCCGGACTGGCGAAGTTGAAAGAGAAGCATCAAGTCATCGGCGACGTGCGCGGCAAAGGTCTGATGATCGGCATCGAAATGGTTAAAGATCGCGCGACGAAAGTTCCCGCCTCGGCGGAATGCGCGGCGGTTCTCGAAAAAGCGCGCGAACTGGGCTTGCTGATCGGCAAAGGCGGTTTGTGGGGCCAGACAATTCGTTTCGCGCCGCCGATGTGCATCACCCACGCGGATGCAGACTTTCTGCTGGAAGTTTTGGACGAGTCGTTTTCCTCATTGAGTTGAATGAAATTGATCCACCACAATTACGGCAAGGCAAAGGTGCGCGTGCTCAAAGTCATGCGCGCCGGGAAAATTCATTCCGTCAAGGAACTGGACGTGCAGGTGATGTTGCAGGGCAACTTCAATGCGTCATTCACGCAGGCAGACAACCGGCTTGTCGTCGCGACTGATTCCGTCAAGAACACGATCAACGTGTTCGCCAAAAAACATCTCGGGACGGAGACCGAGTCATTCGGCAGCTTGCTGGCCGAGCATTTTCTCAAGACTTACAAACACGTCAGCCGCGTGGAAGTCACTTTGACGGAGCATTGCTGGGCGCGCGTGAATGTGAACGGCAAGCCCCACGCCCATTCGTTCAGTGAAAAAAGTGCGGCCAAGCCCCTCGCCAAAATTGTCTCCACTCGCAAGGGTAGCGTCGTCGAGTCGGGCATCGAAGAATTGTTCGTCTTGAAATCCACCGCTTCCGCTTTTGAAAATTTTCTGACCGACGAGTTCAGGACTTTGCCAGACGCAAGCGACCGGATCTTCGCCACCAAATTGAAGGCGACCTGGCGCTATTCCAAGCCGCCCAAGAGTTACGCCGTGGCCAACGTAAAAATCCTCGACGCGATGCTGGCGGTGTTCGCGAAGAATTTCAGTCCGTCCGTGCAAGTCACCTTGTTCCAGATGGGCGAGGCGGCGTTGAAAGCGGTGAAGGAAATTTCCCAGATCCACATCGCCATGCCCAACAAGCACTGCCTGCTCATGAATCTCAAGCCATTCGGACTGGAGAATCTCAACGAGTTATTCGTGCCCACGGATGAACCGCATGGGCAGATCGAAGGAACCATCGCCAGATAGCGCGGTGGTTTGCGCAGTTGTAAGGAGCGGCGCGACGCGCTTAATGCGCGCTATTAGCGCTTCAAGATTTTCTTAAGCGCATCCAATACGGTCGCCACATTTTCCCGTTTCGAAGCTTCGCCCATCAGGCCGATGCGCCAGATTTTTCCTTTCAGCGGTCCGAGGCCGGCGCCAATCTCGATGTTGTAATCGGCCAGCAGTTGTTTGCGCACGGCGAGTTCGTCCACACCAGCCGGAACGCCAATGGCATTGAGTTGCCAAAGCTGATGCCCAGCCTGCGAGACGATTTCGAGTCCCAGTTCGGCCAGACCTTGTTTGAGCAGCAGATAATTTTGCTCGTGGCGTTTCCAGCGGCTTTCCAAGCCTTCAGCCAAGGCCAGACGCAACGCTTCGTGCAAGCCGTAGTTCATCGTGATCGGCGCGGTGTGATGATAAACACGCTCCTGGCCCCAATAGGACGAGAGCAGATTCACATCGAGATACCAGCTCTGGACTTTGGATTTGCGTTTGGTAGCGACTTCCGTCGCGCGCGGACTGAGCGAAACCGGCGAAAGTCCGGGCGGGCAGCTCAAGCATTTTTGCGTGCCACTGTAAACGGCGTCCACTTGCCAGTCATCCAACCGCACCGGACATCCGGCGAGCGACGTGACCGTATCGAGCAAAAACAATGCGTCGGCGGCGCGTGCAATTTTTGAAATTTCTTCCACCGGCGTCAGCGCGCCGGTCGAAGTTTCGGCGTGAACAAGGGCGACAAATTTCGGTTTGGAAACTTTTTTCAGTGCGTCGGCGATTTGTTGCGGCGTGATGATCGTGCCCCAGGCGGATTCAACTTTGGTTACTTTTGCGCCGCAGCGTTCTGCCACATCACACATGCGCGTGCCAAAAACGCCGTTGACGCCGATGATGACTTCGTCGCCGGGTTCGATCAAATTCGCGCAGCAGAATTCCATGCCCGCGCTGCCGGTGCCGCTGACCGGAAACGTCATGTCGTTTTTCGTGAGGAATATGGCGCGCAGCATCGCCTTGATCTCTTCCATCATCTTGACAAAGGAGGGATCGAGATGCCCTACGAGCGGCTGAGCCATGGCACGCAATACGGACGGGGCAACATCGCTCGGCCCCGGGCCCAACAGTAGGCGCGACGGCGGATTAAAAGCAGCGGGAATGTGCATCGCGGAGAAAAGTGCCAGAAGGAATTTTCCGCGCAATGATTTATGGACTGGCGATGAAACACACAGGCACCGCATGTTTATAGGCGCAGGCGAAGTTTTTTATCCGCGCTGATTAAAAAAACACAGCCAGAACTGGCGCTCAATTTTGGAAATCATTCGAATTGCCAACATAATTGCATTTCAACAGGTTGGCATTGCCTTTGCTAAAGCTGAGGAGGTTGCGAGGTTTGTTGTGAGTTTGGGTGGGGGACCGGCGACGACGAGAGTTTGTGGGGACTAGCGATCGTTCGTTGTCGGTGCTGAACACAAGGAGGAAACACGACGCACGCGCCCGCTGAGTTTGCCCGTAGCACCGACTGCGCATGATCAAGGAGGCGGCAGTCAACTACGGTCGGGTTTACGAGGCGCGTGCGTGTCGTGGCAGGCGGATTAATGGTGGCTTCGCAGAATTTCTTTTCATCGAGCTTCTCGTCGTGACACTTCACCGTGCCTGGTTTAATTTTCGCGGATGCAATCAACAAAGTTGACGCTTGGCCACTCGCCCGATCCGGACGACGCCTTCATGTTTTATGCGCTCGCCAAGGATTTGATTCCGGCCCACGGTTTTCAATTCGAGCACATTCTCCAGGATATTCAGACGCTGAATGAGCGCGCCACACGCGGCGAATTGGACATCTCCGCCGTCAGTATTCACGCCTACGCTTACGTCTCGGACAAATACGCGCTGCTGCCCAGCGGCGCAAGCATGGGCGACGGCTACGGTCCGATGCTCGTGGCGAAGCAGAAATTTTCCCGCGAAGAAATTGCCAAGAAAAAAATCGCCGTGCCGGGGACCATGACCAGCGCGTTTCTCGCGTTGCAACTCTGGCTGGGCAGGCCGGATAAGGAAATTAATTACGTCGTCGTTCCGTTCGACCAGATATTTGCGGCGGTGAAAAGTGGCGCGGCCGAAATTGGGCTCATTATTCATGAAGGACAATTGACTTATCGCAACGAAGGACTCGTTTTGTGCGAAGACCTCGGCATTTGGTGGGGCCGCGAGAATGACGGTCTGCCGCTGCCGCTCGGCGGGAATGTGATTCACAAACGCTTTGATCCCAAGACGCGCAAGATTATTTCCGACACGCTCACGGCCAGTATTCAATTTAGTCTCGATCATCGCCCGGAAGCGGTGCTGCACGCGTTGCAATACGCCCGCGACATGGGCCGCGACCTCGCGGACAAGTTCGTCGGCATGTATGTGAACCATTGGACGCTGGATTACGGCGACAAGGGCAGGGAATCCATCCGCCGTTTTCTCGGCCAGGCGTTCGAGCGTGGACTGATTCCGCACCGGCAGGAGTTGGAGTTTGTTGTCTGACCGGCAGCGCGGATGCTGAAATTTGCAGTTGTCACAGGCATTTCTTCTGATATGCTCCACGTCCCTTCCGCCCATTGGCGGCGGGGAAAACGGCCTCAAATTCTGCGTTCGAGTGGATGCGGAGCGGCCACAATAACACCTAACTCAATCTCGTGTTCCGCGAGATGCCCCATAAAACCGGGGTTTTAACCAAAGGAAATCAAGTGAACAAAATCGGTATTAGCGAACTGTTGGAAGCGGGCGTCCATTTTGGACATCAAACGAAGCGTTGGAATCCCAAGATGAAGCCGTTCATCTTCGACGCGCGGAATGGCATTCATATCATTGATTTGAGCAAAACCGCCGGCCAGCTCGACGCGGCCCTGGAATTTCTCTCTAACACGGTGCGCAAAGGCGGCAAGGTTCTCTTCGTCGGCACCAAGAAGCAGGCGCAGCTTTGCGTCAAGGAAACCGCCAAGGAAACCGGCCAGATGTTTGTCGTGGAACGCTGGCTCGGCGGCACGTTGACGAATTTCGCCACGGTCAAGACCTCCATCAAACGCCTCAAGGAAATTGAAAAGATGGACGCTGACGGTTCGATCTCGAACTACGTCAAGCAGGAGCAATCCATGATTCGCCGCGAAGGCGGACGGTTGCACAAGTATTTCGACGGCATCCGCGACATGGATAAACTTCCCGCCGCGATGTTCATCGTGGACGTCAAACGTGAGCACAATGCCGTGGCCGAAGCGCGCAAGCTCAAGGTTCCCGTCGTGGCCCTCGTGGATACAAACAGTGATCCCGATCTCGCCGACTACCCGATCGCTGCCAACGACGACGCCATCCGCTCGGTGCGTTTGATCATGTCCGCCGTTGCCCAGGCGATTACGCAAGGTCGCGCGGAATTCGAATCCAAGCGCGCCCGCAAGCCCGCTGACGAAGCCGCTGCGACGGAAGTTCCCGCCGTTCCCGCCGAAGGCGAAGTGGCTGCGCCCGTCGCCGCCTAACTGATTTCGCGGGGCGCGGAAATTTATTTCCGCGCCCTTTCTTTCAACGATCAACTCCTGACTAATAATTATTTTATGGCTGAAATTACTGCTAGTGCCGTCGCCAAACTCCGCGAAATGACCGGAGTGGGCATGATGGAATGCAAAAAGGCGCTCGTCGCCGCTGCCGGCGACCTTAACGTCGCCGTGGACAACCTCCGCAAATCCGGCGCGGCCAGTGCCGCGAAGAAATCCACGCGCGATGCCCGCGAAGGTGTCATCGCCCAATACATCGCGCCGGGCGGCCAGTCGGGCATCCTCGTCGAAGTGAATTGCGAAACCGATTTCGTGGCCCGCAACGATGCCTTCCGCGCCTTCTGCGATGACATCGCCAAGAAAGTCGCCACCGACCCGAACGCCAATCTCGAAGCCGACCGCGAAACCGCCGTGGGCAAGATGGGCGAGAATATCAAGTTTGCCCGCAACGCGCGCTTGGAAGTCGCCGGCAACGGCCTTGTCGCCGCCTATATTCACACCGGCGCCAAAGTGGGCGTGCTGGCCGAAGTCGGTTGCACCAAGCCCGAAACCGCTACCACCGAAGAATTCAAGCAACTCGTCAAAGACATCACCTTGCAGATCGCGGCCGGTTTTCCGCACGTCGTCTCCCGCGAGAATGTGTCAGCGGAAGTCATCGCCAAGGAACGCGAGATCGCCGCTAATTCCGACCGGCTCAAGGGCAAGCCCGCCGCCGCGCTGGAAAAGATTCTCGCCGGCGTGCTGGACAAATTCTTCCAGACTTACTGCCTCGTGGACCAAGGCTTCGTGAAACGCAACTCCGAAGTCAGCGTCAAGGAACATGTCGCGCAGATCAGCAAGCAGCTTGGTGACGAAATCACCATCCGCCGCTTCGTGCGTTTTCAAGTCGGCGAAACCGCTGCTTAATACGTCAATAAATAGTTCTCCAAGGCGTCCGGCAACGGACGCCTTTTTTGCTTTATGCGGTAGCGTCCTCGAATACAACCGGCTTGAGCAGACCACCGTGCGCCCCAGCGGATGAGTCAGAAAGAAGGGTAGCGGCACCCGCATCCGGGTAAGGTCAAGATTCCCCTGCAAATCGCCGCCCAAGTTTTTGCGTGCAAATAAAACTATTCCTGTCATAAAGGGTTGGTCCAGTTCAACCAATCAACACATGAAAAAACTAACTCTCGGATTCAGCCTGACCTTTCTCGGCCTTTGCCTGGCCACCAGCAACGTGCGCGCGGCGGATGCCAAAGACTATCAAGTCACCGGCCCAGTGCTGGAAGTGACCGACAGCTATATTGTCGTCCAAAAGGGCGAACAAAACTGGCAGTTGGCCGTGGACAAAGCCACCAAGGGGCCCAAGGTGAAAGTAGGCGATAAAGTCACGGTCTATTATTCCATGAAGGCGACGGAGATTGAAGTCAAGGCACCCAAAGCGCCCAAAGCCGAAAAGAAGGCGAAATAGCGACGGGTCACGTTTGAACCAGCGGTTTTGCAGCGCACCATTCTCATTCGATGCCGCCCCGGGAAACCGGGGCGGTTTTTCAATTCTTTGGCGAGTTGGTCTGCGCTCAAGCAACGCTGGACTACGCGGCGACTTTTTTGCCGGCGGCGAAGTAATCCAGATACTTGATGAGTTGATCTTTCATTTCCTTGCGCGGAAGAATCGCGTCAATGAGGCCGTGGTCGAGGAGGAATTCGGAGGTTTGAAAGCCGGGCGGCAGTTCAGCCTGCGTCGTGTCTTTGATGACCCGCGCGCCGGCGAAACCGATCATGGCCTTGGGCTCGGCTAAAATGAGATCGCCCAGCGTGGCAAAGCTCGCCATCACGCCAGCCATGGTGGGATGCGTGAGGATGCTGAGGTAGGGCAGGCGGCTTTGGGCATGGTAGGCCAGGGCGGCGCTGGTTTTAGCCATTTGCATGAGGCTGAACATGCCTTCATACATCCGCGCGCCACCGCTGGTGGAAATGATGATGACCGGCAGATTATTGCTGGTGCCGCGTTCGATGAGGCGCGTGAGTTTTTCGCCGACGACCGAACCCATGGAGCCGCCGAGAAAAGTGAAATCCATCACGCCGAGGGCGACGCGGTGCGGTCCGATTTTGCCGAGGCCGGTCACGACGGCATCCTTCAACGTGGTGTTCTTGCGGTAGGAATCCAGTTTGGATTTGTAAGTGGATGCGCCCTTGAAGCCCAGCACGTCCACACTGGACATATCGGCATCCAGCTCCTGAAAAGTGCAGGTTTCGACGAGCGAATGAATCCGTTCACGGGCACCAATGGGAAAATGATGCGAACATTTCGAGCAAACCTTGAGGTTTTCGTCCAGTTCCTTGTCGAAAATCATTGCCTCACAGGACGGGCATTTGATCCAGAGACCTTCGGGAATATCACGCTTCTTGGTGCGCGGTTTGCCACTGCCGAGGTTGGGCTTTTTAGGCAGCATCGGTTTGACGGACGGCGGCGTCAGGGCCGGCTCGACCTGATGCACGCCCATCGTCTGCTTGGTCAAAAATGTGGTAGCCATGTAAAACAGATTATTCAAAGTCCGCGCGCCAGTGTCCAGACGCAAACTTCCGCCGCCCCCGCGTCGCGCAAGGCCCGGGCACAAGCGCTCGTGGTTGCGCCCGTGGTGAAAACGTCGTCCACGAGCACAATTTTTTGGCCGGTGAGGCGGAGGTGCGGACGGACGGCAAAGGCGTTCTTCATGTTGGTGGCGCGTTCGTCGCGGGTCAGCAAGGTCTGGGTGGCGGTCGCGGCGATGCGTTGGAGAATTTTCTCGTTCAACGGAATGCCGGTGGCTGCCGCCAGCGGCGCGGCAAGGCGCGCTGCCTGGTTGAATTCACGTTCGCGGAACTTGAGCGGATGCAGGGGCACGGGCACGATGAAATCCCAGCCGCCTTGTTCGCGCAAGCCGGGTGCCGCTTCGCGAATGAGGAGATCGGCGAGAAAATTTTCAAACCACAGCGCGCGTTGATATTTGTAACGGTGGATGGCCTCAAGCACGACCGATTTGGCCACGACGGCGGAGCGCGCGGAGGAGAAATGCAGTTCCAGCTCGCGGCAGTTGCTGCATTCGAATGCTGTGGTCAAATCGCCGGGGTAGGGCAGGCCGCAGCGGTTGCAGAATGGCGCGCGGATGAAGCGGACGTGCGTCCAGCATTTTGCGCAGACCAAGCCTTCGCGCACGGTGGCGCGTTGCGCGCGGCAAAGCTGGCAGAATTCGGGATAAACCAAGCCGAGACCGGCATTGAGCCACGCCTGAGTTTTGCCGGCAACCGGGGTCATTGGGTGAATCTATTTTCTTTCGCGCCAACCGGAAGCAAATTCGCAAAAAAAGTTTTATTCGCAGCGGATGGCGGGCTGTGCTACTCGTTTTAATGTGGCACGAGCATTAAAATCAACCGAAGTCACCGGGCCGGAACCATTCGGGCGATTCCATTTGCGCGAGTTGCTCAATACCGGCGGCATGTCGGAAATCTGGCTGGTGGTGGACGAGCGGAGCAAGCCCTACGCATTGCGACGATTGAAACACGACCTGCGCTTTAACTTCACCGCCCGGCGGCGTTTCAAGCGCGGCTGCGAAGTCCTGTCGCAACTCACCGAGAGCGATCATATTGTCGGTTATGTCGAGCACGGCAAAGTGAGCGGCACGCTGTATTTGCTGATGGACTACGTCCAGGCGGATAATTTGAAGGAGTTGTTTGCGCGGCAGGATTCCGTGTTGAAGGAAAATGTGGCGCAAATTTTGATTGATGCCGCGACCGGTTTGAGCCACGTCCACGAGAGCGGCTACATGCACCTTGATTTCAAACCGGAAAATATTCTCGTCACCCGCAACGGCGCGGTGCGCTTGATTGATTTTGACATGGCGCAGCCGATCCCGGAGGCCCCGGTGAAATTTGCCAAAAATCCCGGCACGCCCAGTTACATGGCCCCAGAGCAGTTGAAGCGCGAGCCGATTGATGCGCGCGTGGATATTTTCGCCTTCGGCGTTTCCGCGTATGAATTGCTGACCAACGAAAAGCCCTTTCCCGGCGATTCGCCCGGTGAAATTCTCGCCGCCCAAATGGAGCCTGCCGGGCCGGTGCCGTTGCGCGAACACAATCCCGACGTGCCGCCGGCGCTGGAGCAGGTGGTTTTGAAATGCCTCGAACGTGATCCCGCGCGCCGCTACGCGTTGAGCGGACTGTTGGTGCGGGAACTGCAGGGCGCGCTCTACGTCTGATCCAGTCGGGGCAAAACAATAGGCCGGCGGCGCAAGCGCCGCCGGCCGTTCGGTGGTGGACGAGGAGAACGGAATCAGCGTTTATTGACCGTTGGTTTTTCCGTCACGAACATGGTGGTGCCAGTCATGGTGCTGCCGGTTTCAACTCTTTTTTTTTGAGGTTCGACCGGCGCTTCATCCTGCGCCAGGTCTTCTTCTGGAATCCGCATGGAGTAAAACGAGCGATAGATAAACACCAGGGCGATGATGAAGAAAAAGCCGCCGATGAGCGTCTTGACGCTTTGGCTCGGAATGGTCACCGCAATCTCCACCGCGAGCAAACCAAAGAGCGTGGTGAACTTGATCACCGGATTCAGCGCCACGGACGAGGTGTCCTTGAACGGATCGCCGACCGTGTCGCCGACGATGGTGGCGTCATGGAGCGGCGTGCCTTTCTTGCGGAGTTCCACCTCGACAATTTTCTTGGCGTTATCCCATGCGCCGCCGGCATTCGCCATGAAGATGGCCTGGAATAACCCGAAGAACGCAATGGCGATGAGATAGCTGATGAAGAAATACGGATTGAAAAACGCCAGTGACAGCGCGAGGCAGAAGATGACAATAAATATATTCCACATGCCTTTCTGCGCATAGACCGTGCAGATGCGGACAACTTCTTTGCTGTCCTTTTCCGAGGCCGTGGTGGCGTCCAGCTGCATGTGTTCCTGAATGTAAACCACGGCCCGATACGCGCCGGTGACGACGGCCTGCGTGCTGGCACCGGTGAACCAATAAATCACCGCTCCGCCCATGAGCAGACCGAAAATAATTTCCGGTTGCACGAGGCTCAAGTGGCTGATGACGTTGCCGAACATATTCTCGAGCAAAATAATGATGCCGAAAACCATCGTGGTCGCGCCGACGACCGCGGTGCCGATGAGCACGGGCTTGGCCGTGGCCTTGAAGGTGTTGCCGGCCCCGTCATTCTTTTCAAGCTGATGTTTGGCGTTCTCGAAGTCGGGTTTGAAGCCGAAGTCGCGTTGGATTTCCGCGCTGACGTTGGGCCGCGCTTCGATGCGGCTTAATTCATAAACCGACTGCGCGTTGTCCGTTACCGGGCCATAGCTGTCCACGGCGATTGTCACCGGCCCCATGCCGAGGAAACCGAAGGCGACCAGGCCGAAGGCGAAGATTGGTGCGGCAAATTTGAATTTCTCCGGCATCAGCGCGACGATCGGCGAATCCGTGTAGGTCGCCAGCAGGCACGCGCAAAACATCAGGACCAGAATGCACAAGCCCATCCAGAACGCGGAGAAGTTGCCCGCGACCAGGCCGGACAAAATGTTCAGCGACGCCCCGCCGTGCTTCGAGCAGGTGGTGACTTCCTTGACGTGCTGGGATTTGGTGCTCGTGAAAACCTTGGTGAATTCGGGAATCACCGCGCCGGCGACCGTGCCGCACGAAATGATGGCGGACAAGACCCACCATAATTCCGGATTGATGCCCGTCTGTTTTGAGAGCAGAAAATAACTCGCGAGAAACGTGAAGACGATGGACACGGCCGAGGTGATCCATACCAGATGGGTCAGCGGCGCTTCAAAATCAAAATCTTTCAGCCCGCCAAATTTTGCTTTCGTCAGCCCTTCATTCAAAAAATACGAAACCAGCGAAGTGATAATCATCAATGCCCGCATGGTGAAAAGCCACACGATGAGCGTCGCGCAAATCAACTGGCTGCTTGCCAGCGCCAGCGCGAGGAACGCGATCAGCGCCACGCCGGTCACCCCGTAGGTCTCAAAACCGTCCGCGCTCGGCCCGACCGAGTCACCGGCGTTGTCGCCGGTGCAATCGGCGATGACGCCGGGATTCTTCGGATCATCTTCCGGCAATTTGAACACAATTTTCATCAGGTCACTGCCGATGTCGGCGATCTTCGTGAAGATGCCGCCGCAGATGCGCAGCACGCTGGCACCGAGCGATTCACCAATCGCGAACCCGATGAAGCACGGGCCGACGAGATGGTTTGGCAGGAAAATCAAAATGCTGATCATGAAAAACAGCTCCACACAGACGAGCAACAGGCCCACGCTCATGCCCGAGCGCAACGGGATGCCGACGATGTTGATCGGATTGCCTTTGAGGGCGGCGAAGGCGGTGCGCGAATTGGCGGTGGTGTTGATGCGGATGCCGAACCACGCGACGCCGTAGCTGCCGAGAATGCCCAAAACGGAGGCGGCGAGAATCACCGCCGTGTTGCCGAAGCTGACGCCTTCCAGGACTTTAAAATAAAAGAAAATGCAGGTGGCAATGAGCAGCCAGAGGATGGCGAGAAACTTGCCCTGCTGGAACAGATAAGTTTTGCAGGTCTCCCAGATCGTCTGCGAAACGTCGGCCATGGTCTGATGCACGGGTAGCGCCTTGGTCTGCCAGTATTGCACGAGGCCGAACACCGCGCCGATGGCGCAGACGACGATGCCCAGATACATCAGCGTGATGCCGTTGACACCGCCGAGGGCATCGAAGGTCACGTTATCGAGCAACGGAATTTTCAAATCCGCCTCGCTGGCGTGCAGGCTGGTGGCGGTCAGGAGCAGGGCGAGCGCGCCGAGTTTGGCTGGGATTATTTTGGGCAGTTGCATATTTTGTTTTGGCGATGGCAATTATTGTTGCTGGGTTTTGGCGGGATATGAAACGAACTTAATCAAGTAACATATTGCGCACTTTAAATCTGATGCGAATATCGGGTTTTGGCTTCTCCTAAATTGACAATAAGTTTGCATTTTTTGAAGTGACTGCGCCGCCGATGCCAACCATTGAGGTGTCGGCCGAGGACGCGCATAGCCGGGACAGAGCAGACGGGCACGCCAGATTACCCGCGCTGTTTGCGCCAAATGGCCTCGCGCTTGACTTTCATCTTGCCGATGCATTTTAACGCCAAGGCGCAGGAGTTTAGCCAATTGATCCGCTCGCGGATCAGCCTCCCCCTTTGGAGTGTGGGCGGAATTTGAATCACAATCGCGGTGGTGCAAACTGCCAACACGACCCCTGCCGCGATCATCAGGTCCGTGAAAGGTCAAATCCTGTGCCGTCGGTTGTTTGGCACAACAAAAAACCGGGCGGAAAGTAAACGCTGAGACGCAACGGTTGCTGGGTCTGCCGCGATTGCGGTCGGGTCAAGCTGCCCCCTGAAATCCCCTGATAATATTGTTCGGTTCGGTTTGATTATCTTCAACAATTGTCCGGCTTGGGAAACGGCGCAACGGCAAGACAATTTATGGTGACTATTTGACAAGCATTGTGGGGAACGCGCTGGTTTAGTCTGGTTAATTGAAGTTGCTCGCAGTAAAAGACCAATTAACTATGAATGCCGCCGTTGCCACGCCGCAAAAAAATCAGAATCGAATTCAGGCTGTCCTGAAGCACGCCAGCGGGGACAAACGCTTCAAGATTCTGGAAGTCCACATGAAGAAGCATCAGTTCCGGCAGGATGCTTTGATCGAAGTGCTTCACAAGGCGCAGGAACTCTTTGGCTTTCTCGAAGATGACCTGCTGTTGTTCATCTCCGTCAAGCTGAAGCTGCCGCCGAGTCGCGTGTATGGCGTCGCGACATTTTATCATTTCTTCCAGCTCAAACCGCAGGGCGAACACACTTGTGTCGTTTGCATGGGCACCGCCTGCTATGTGAAGGGCGCGGACAAGGTCATCGCGGCCGTGCAGGCGCACGCGAAAATCAAACCGGGCGAGACCACGCCGGACAACAAGGTTTCTTTACTGACCGCCCGTTGCATTGGGGCGTGCGGGATCGCGCCGGCGGTCGTTTATGACGGCACGGTCACGCCGCGCGTCACCCCGGAAGCCGCCGTCGAACAAATCAAGAAGTGGATGTAATATGTTGCACAACGATCTTCTCCAAATCAAAGAAAAGGAACTAGCCGGGCGCAAGCCGTTCACGCTGCGCTGCTGCATGGCCGCCGGCTGCATGTCGTCCGATTCCAAAGGCGTCAAACAACAGCTCGAACAAGCCGTCGCCGAAGCGGGGTTGCAGGATCAGGTCGAGGTGCGCGGCGTGGGCTGCATGAAACTCTGCTGCCAGGGTCCGCTGGTGCAGGCCGACCCGACCGGCGTTCTCTACGAAAAAGTTTCACCGCAGGATGCCGCGCCGATTATCGCCGCGCTCAACGGGGCGCAGAACAACCTTGCTAAAAGTGATCCCAACGCGCCGTTCTTCGCCAAGCAACATTCCATCGTGCTCGCGAACAGCGGCATTATTGATCCAGAGCGCATTGAGAGCTACATCGCCGCCGATGGCTATCTGGCGTTGCACGAGGTGCTGAACGAGATGACGCCCAAAGACGTCGTTGAGGCGATGGTCAAGAGCGGCTTGCGTGGTCGTGGCGGAGCGGGTTTTCCCACCGGCCTCAAATGGGGCACAGTGGCGAAATCTGCCGGCGCGAAGAAATACGTTATTTGCAACGCCGACGAGGGCGACCCTGGCGCGTTCATGGATCGCAGCGTGTTGGAGAGTGATCCGCACGCGGTGCTCGAAGGCATGGCCATCGCGGCTTACGCGGTGGGCGCGGATCAAGGATTCATGTATGTGCGCGCGGAATATCCGCTCGCCATCAGCCGGCTCCAAATCGCCATCAAGCAGGCCAAGCAAATGGGTTTGCTGGGCGCGGGCATTTTTGAATCGCCGTTTAATTTCAACGTGGACATCCGCATTGGTGCGGGCGCGTTCGTGTGCGGCGAGGAAACCGCGCTCATGGCGTCCGTGGAAGGCAAGCGGGGCACGCCGCGGCCGCGGCCGCCGTTCCCGGCCGAGAGCGGTTTGTTTGGCTGCCCGACGCTGTTGAACAACGTGGAAACGTTCGCCAACGTCGCGCCCATCTACCGCAAAGGCGCGGAATGGTTCGCGGGCATCGGCACGGAAAAAAGCAAGGGCACCAAAGTTTTCGCGCTCGCCGGCAAAATCAAGAACACCGGCCTGATCGAAGTGCCGATGGGCACGCCGATGCGCACCATCGTCGAAGACATGGGTGGCGGCGCCCCCGACGGCGGCAAGATCAAGGCGGTGCAAACCGGCGGCCCGTCCGGCGGTTGCATTCCGTCGCAGCATCTCGACACGCCGGTGGATTACGAATCGCTCGGCAAACTCGGCTCGATCATGGGCTCGGGCGGCATGATTGTGATGGACGAGACCACGGGCATGGTGGATGTGGCCCGGTTTTTCATGGAGTTCTGCATGGAAGAATCCTGCGGCAAGTGCATTCCCTGCCGTGCCGGCACGGTGCAGATGCATAATATTTTGGATAAAATTCTCCAGCGCAAGGCGACCGCGCGTGACCTTGCCAAGCTGGAGGAACTTTGTGACATGGTTAAAAACACCAGCCTCTGCGGCCTCGGCCAGACCGCGCCGAATCCGACGTTGAGCACGCTGCGCTTTTTCCGCAACGAATATGAAGAGTTGTTGCAGCCGGACAAATTTGGTCCGCGCGGCACGGACGCAGCCACGGCGCAACCAACTGCGGCGACCCAATAACAATATTATTTTATGGCTGCCAAGACACTGACTATTGACGGCAAACAGATCACCGCCGAGGAGGGCGCCACCGTTTTGCAGGTGGCGCGCGAGGCGGGCGTGAACATTCCCACGCTCTGCCATCTCGAAGGCGTTTACGATGTCGGCGCGTGCCGCCTTTGCCTCGTGGAGGTCGCCGGCGTGGCCAAACTGCTCCCGGCCTGCACCACGAAAGTGGCCGAAGGCATGGACATCAAAACCGACAGCGAGCGCCTGCGGAAATATCGCCGCATGACGCTGGAGTTGCTGTTCGCCGAGCGGAATCACGTCTGTGCGGTGTGCGTGTCCAACGGCCATTGCGAACTGCAGACGCTGGCGTATTCGCAGGGCATGGAGCACGTCCGCTACGATTACACTTTTCCGAAATGGAACGTGGACACCACGCACCGGCTCTTTGGCATGGACCATAATCGCTGCGTGCTGTGTTCGCGCTGCGTCCGCGTTTGCTGGCATATCGAGGGTGCCGGAACGAAGAATGTTTCTGGTCGCGGCAGCCTTTCCAAAATTATCACGGACCTGAACCAGCCTTGGGGCCAGGCCGCTTCCTGCACCGAATGCGGCAAATGCGTCATGGCCTGCCCGACGGGCGCGCTGTTCAACAAAGGCGTGACCGTGGGCGAAATGGAACGCGACCGCGACAAGCTGGAATTCATCGTCACTGCGCGTGAAAAGAAGCAATGGATCGCCGAATAATTATTTGAAATATGAAGATTCGTTTGGCCACAGTTTGGTTGGGCGGCTGCTCCGGCTGCCACATGTCGTTCTTGGACCTCGATGAGTTTCTCATTGATCTCGCCGACGCCGTGGACCTGGTTTACAGCCCCGTCGTGGACGTGAAAGATTATCCTGAAAATGTGGACTTGTGCCTGATCGAAGGTGCCGTCTGCAACGAGGACAATCTGGAAATTCTCCACAAAATTCGTGCGCGGACGAAGGTGCTCGTGTCCTTCGGCGACTGCGCGGTCACGGGCAACGTGCCGGCCATGCGCAACCAGTTTGGCATTGATAACGCGGAAAATGTTTTGCAGCGCGCCTACGTCGAGAACGCGCAGAACAATCCCAGCGTGCCCAAGGCCGACGGCATCGTGCCGCAACTGCTGGCAAACGTGGTGCCCGTGCATGAAGTCGTCCACGTCGAATACTTTTTGCCCGGCTGTCCGCCGCCCGCCGCGCGCATCAAATCGCTGGTCGCGCAACTGCTCGCCGGCACCGCGCCAAAGCAGGAGGGCGAACAATTGAAATTCGGTTGAAAATTTGTTATGTCAAAACGCATCATCATTGATCCGGTGACCCGCATCGAGGGCCACGCCAAGATCAGCATCTACATGGACGACGCCGGCAACGTGGCGGACGCGGAGTTTCATGTGGTCGAGTTTCGCGGCTTTGAAAAATTCTGCGAAGGCCGGCCTTACACCGAAATGCCCGCCATCACGCAGCGCATTTGCGGCATCTGTCCGGTCAGCCATCTGCTCGCCTCCGCCAAAGCGGGCGACGCGCTCATGGCCGTCAACATTCCGCCCGCCGCCGATAAATTGCGCCGGCTGATGAACCTCGGCCAGATCATCCAGTCGCACGCCCTGAGCTTTTTCCATTTGAGCGCTCCCGACTTTTTGCTCGGCTGGGACACGGCTCCCGCGCAGCGCAATGTCTTCGGTTTGATCGCCGCGAACAAGGAATTGGCCCGCGCCGGCATCCGGTTGCGCCAGTTCGGCCAGGAAATCATCGAGATTCTCGGCGACAAAAAAATCCATCCCGCGTGGGCCGTTCCCGGCGGCGTGCGCACGGCGTTGAGCGACGAAGGCCGCGCCCGCATCCGCGCTTGGCTGCCCGAGGCGTTCGCCACGACCAAGGTTGCCTTCGACCTCTGGAAGAAGACGATGGAAACCCACCAGCGCGAAATCCAGATTTTCGGAAATTTTCCGTCGCTGTTTATGGGCCTTGTTGCCGAAGACGGCTCCTGGGAACACCACGGCGGCAAATTGCGTTTCTCCGATAGTAGCGGCAGCATTATCGCCGACCAGCTCGATGAGCAAAACTACCTGGATTTCATTGGCGAATCCGTGCAGGGTAACTCGTATCTCAAATCGCCTTACTACAAGCCGCTGGGTTTTCCCGAGGGAATTTATCGCGTCGGTCCGCTCGCGCGCCTGAATGTGTGCCAGCAGATGGGCGTGCCCAAGGCGGATGCGGAACTGAAGAAATTCAAGAAGCTCGGCCACGGCGCGGTCACGTCCTCGTTCCTGTATCACTACGCGCGGCTCATTGAGATTCTCGCAGGCATTGAATACGTCGAGCGCTACATGGACGATCCCGAGTTGTCGAACGATGATCTTCGCGCCGATGCCGGCATCAACAGTTTGCGCGGCGTGGGCGTCAGCGAAGCCCCGCGCGGCACGATCTTCCACGACTACACCGTGGACCGCAACGGCCTGCTGCAAAAGGTGAATCTCATTGTCGCCACCGGGCAAAACAATCTGGCCATGAACCAGACTGTGGCGCAAATCGCGCGGCATTATGTTCGTGGCAGCACGATTCCCGAGCCGATGCTCAACCGTGTCGAACATGGCATCCGCTGCTACGACCCGTGCTTGAGCTGCTCGACGCACGCCGTCGGCCAGATGCCGCTGCACGTCCAATTGATCGCGCCGGACGGCTCCGTGTTGAGCGAAGTTGAGCGCGGTTGAAACTTGTTTGGAGCGCGGGCTTCAGCCCGCTTCAACGCGCGAATTGCGTTGGACGGTGAAGCGGCATAAATGCCGCGCTCCTGAAATTTTTGTCTATTGGGTTGGACAAAAAAAGCGCCGGCGGGGGAACGTTGTTTGGTCGTTACTCCGCCGGCAAATTTTTTCATGCACGACCAAGCTGCCCTTCAAACGGAGATCCTCGTCATCGGCTACGGCAACACCTTGCGCGGCGACGACGGCGTTGGCCCTTGCGTGGCCGAGGTAATTGAGAAATTGCAGTTGCCCGGCGTGCGCACGCTCGCTTGCCCGATGCTCACGCCCGAACTCGCCGACCCGATTGCCCGCGCCGCCAAAGTCATCTTCGTGGACGCCGCCGTGGATGCCCCGAACGAAGTGCAGTGGCGCAAACTGGAGCCGAACGAGACCTCGCAACTCATGGCGCACGCCGCCGACCCGCGCACGATGTTGGCGCTCTCCCGCGATGTTTTTGGCCGCGTCCCCGAGGCCTGGTGGCTCACCATCCCCGCCGTGGATTTGGGTTTTCGCGAAGGCTTTTCTCCCTCCGTCCAACTTGGTCTTGCGGAGGCAGTGGAGAAGATTCAAACGTTCTGTCGCTGAATCGGCGAAGCAAACAACTGATTTCCGTCACGACTCTAAATCACCCACCCCGGTTCGTCATGCGTTCATGTGAGCCATCTCCCAAAAGGTCGCTGACAATCCTGAATAGGCGATCCTTGGGCGGTGCGGGTGCAGCTTGGTTGCGGATGGCTTTGATAGCGCCGATTGGTTTCGGCGACGATAAAAAAATCCCCGGGCGCTTTTGAAACGACCGGGGAGTCGGGAGCCGATTCACGAACCCACTTTATTTTGCCGCAATCATTCCGCTCTGGCGGGCGTAATTGAAAATGCCGCCGGCATCCACCACCGGGCGCACGTCGCCGAGCGGTTTGAAATGATACACCTTGCCGGTGGCCTGGGCGGTCACGGTCGCGGCGTCGAGATCCACGGTCACGATGTCGCCGGTTTTGAGGACGTCGCAAAGGCGCTCGGTGATTTCGCAGGGATAGAGTTCGCCGGTGGCCACGCAGTTGCGGAAGAAGATGCGCGCAAAACTCTCCGCCAGCACGAGCTGGCAGTTAGCCGAACCCATCGCGATGGGCGCGTGTTCGCGCGAGCTGCCGCAGCCGAAGTTTTTCCCGCCGACGACGATGGGATAATCGCTGTCGAGCTGACCCGCCTTGACGTAGCGGATCGGGTAGAGCGACGCGGGCAGACCGTCAAGTGCGTAACTGCCAAGCTTCTCGTATTCCTCGGCAATGGTGGGCACGAGATTCAGAAACTGCGCGGAGATGATCTGGTCGGTGTCAATGTTGTCGCGCACGACATAAACGGGGCCGGTAAATACGGTTTGCATGACTGCAATGTGCCGCGCGCGGACTGATTTTTCAATCAAATATCAATCGGCGGCGGGGCCGGCGGAACGGTCGGCAGCGCGGCGCGTTGCTCCCGTTTGCGCCAGGCGATCACCGCGGCGGTGCAGGCCGTCCAAGTGGGCAGCTCATCCACGAGCGGAACCAGCTCCACCACGAAAGTGGGCAGCAGGACAACATGAAAGCCGATGACCCAACTGACCAGAATCATCGCGACACAATCAATCGCCTGATCTATCAACACCCAGCCGAGCGGGCCCAGGAGCAATTGCGCGCCGTCGGCCGCCACGGCGATGGCCAGCGCAAGGAGGATGCGCAGGCGGGTCAAGGGCCGGGCACGGAACCGGGCAATTAATTTCTCCGGTCGTTTCAAGGTGGGGATATTCCCTGACGGCGGTCCATAATTCAATCGCAGATATGCGGGCATCCGCCGCCCGGTGCGAGGGGCTCTGCGAAACGGGCGGCAGTGCGCGGTATGTCCGCCAAGCACTGGTTAACCAACGGGAATGGCGACAAGTAAATTCAAGGGGCCAACCGCACGCGATAATACTTCTGTCCGGCGGCCATCGCCGCCGGATCGGTCCAATCGTAAGGCGGCGTGGCGGACAGATTGGTGCTGGCAGACAGCCAGGCTGAATCCGCCGCCAGATTGGTGCTGGTTTCCACCACATAGTCGGGGCCGGCATCGCCGCTGATCTGGAAGGAAAAGAGATTATTACTCACGCCGACCATGCCCAGCGCTGGTATTTGCGGCGGCTGAATCGTCACGGTGAAGCTCTGGGTGGCGCTCATCGCGGGAGTGCCATTATCTATGACTTGCCAGGAAATGCGATTGGTAGCGGGAGATTGCGCGATGGCAGGGCGCCACGAAAAAACGCCGTTGCCTGCATTGATCGCAGCACCGCTTGGTGGTGAGAGCAGACTCCATGTCAGCGTTTGGGCTGGTTGGTCAGGGTCGGTGGCGGAGTTGGTCAAGGTCAAGGTGCGACCGGCCAGGATAGAGTAGCTTCCCGGCGCGTTAGTGATCTGCGGCGGATGATTCATCAGCGAGCCGATCTCGGTAGCGGCGAAGACGCGGCCGAAGAGTTGCACATCATCAATGACGCCATTGAAAAATCCACCGGCGGCACCCGATTGAATACTCCCGATTCTCAAGTAGGGAGGTGAAGCTTTGGTGCCGACGGGACCGAAGCCACTTGCCTGAAGTGTGCCATCGAGATACACGCGCTGTTCGCCGGTGAGCGCGTCGCGCGTCGCCGCGACGTGATGCCACTGGCCATTGTTCAGCGAGTTAGTCGTCGTGACGGTCGTATCGGTATTACCTATGCCCAACGCCACTTTGCCACCCGTGAGGCTCACGCCAAAATCGTCGGCCGTGCCGGCGACTTCGCCATCCACCAAGCCGCGGCCGGACCACCATTGCCCGGTGCCGCCGGTGTCTGTGGTTTTGAGCCAGAATGAAAGGGTGAAGTGATTGCTGATAGTGCGGGGAATCTGAAGATAGCTGCTACTGCCGTTGAACTGCGCGGCGGAGGCGCCCAGCTTGCCAGTCACAAACGTCGCGCCGGAAACGGTGCCGTGATTACCGTTGCCCGAGGCGTCCTGCGCATTGCCTTCCATGGGATACCATGCCGACGGCGCGGAGCTAGGCGGAGCGAGAGTTACATTGTTCAGGACGATTGTGGTCACCGATTTCGCCGGGAGGGTTGTGGTCAGGCGCTTGTTGGTGACGATCAGGGGCGCGACACTGGCAAGATTCTCGGTTGTGGAAGTGCGCACGGCCGAGGCCGAGGCGGGCAGGGTAGGGTAGAGCGCAAGGTCATAGGTCGTGTTGAAGGAGTTAGAGCCATCATTCACCGCAACGATCACCAAAGTATGATTGGTCGGATGATAAGCTGCGAGTGAGTTGGTATCGCCGACGTTTAATATCTGGCAGCCAGGGCGAATGAACTGGCTGAACTGGGCCATGACATAGAACTTTTTATTGATCGTGTAAGCCGTGGTGCCGCTGCTGTCGAGGGGATTGTAAAGAAAACCCCAGCCGCCCGCGTTATCCACCACCTGCCAATAGACCCACGCGCGGCACCAAGTGCCGGCAACGTCGTCGTGAATCCGCCGCGCCATGGTCATGCCGCTGGCGTCGCCGTCGCCGTATTCGGAAATCCACGCGGGCTTGTGCAGCGTGGCGGCGAGATTGCGAATCCCAGTGGGATTGTTCGCGCCGTAAGTATGCGAGCCGATAAAGGTGACGTTGCTCTGGGCGGAACCGTAGGCGTTTAGGGAATTGATCGCGCTCTGTTCATCGCTATCTTCCGAAGCATCAATGCCGGCGCTGATATTTTGAGCATTCAAGGCGGTGCGGAGTTTGCTTACCATGCGCGCCTGTTGGTCGGCGCTCATGTGGCAGCCTTCTTGATGACCGCCCAAAGGCCACCAGTTGGCGGTCGGTTCATTCATGGGTGTGACATAGTCGAAAGTAACTCCGTCCAGCACGCTAAGGTTGCTCACGACCGTGGCAAGATAGTTGGCAAAGGTATCCTCGTAACTGACCTGCAAATTATTATTCGTGCCACCGGCGGATCCCGTCACGCTGCCGCTGACGGTCATCCACCACGGCGGTGAGTTGGCAAAGGCCACTACCCGATTGGCCCCCAACTGCACCGCGCGGCGCAACATCCAGCGTTGGTTGGCATCGGCGGTCCAGTTCCAGACACCATTCGTCGGCGCGAAGCCTGGCATCTGCGCGCGATATTCCATCGTGTTGGCAATCCCGGGATTCTCGCCGCCGCCGATGTTGTAGCGAATGATATTCAACTTCAATGTGGTAAAGGCGAGGGCGGCATAGGAGTCACGGTTGGCATAACCGCCGACGACATTCGGCCACCAACAGAGCGAGGTGCCCCAGCCCTCGAAGTTAGTCACGACCGCAAAAGTTGGATCAATGGGAGTCAGGAGACTTTGCGGGGAGGCACCGGCCAGCGTCGAGATTTCGCCACTAATCAGCGCGCGGCCATAAACCCGGGCGTCATAAATAGTGCCTTTGAAATACTCATCAGAGCCGGGAAAATCCGCGCCGATGGTCAATGGTTCGTTGACCACGCCGAAGCGCAAGCTGACGACAGGTTGATTCGCATCCAGTCCGCCGTTGAGATAGAAACGAATCGTGGTGCCGTCGTAGGTCACGGCCACGTGTTGCCACTGGTTCGTCGTCAATTTGGTGGTGGAGTTCCACGAACCGCCCCCCACGCCACCGCTGGGGGAACCCCAGTTGGCCGTGAATCGCAGCGAACCATCGCTCCAGGTTTGCAGCGCGTAAGTGGCCACGTTGCTTCCCTTGGTGAGAATACCCGCCCAATCAATCAAACGCTCTGGCCGCACCCAGGCCGCCAGGGTGACGGCGGTTTGCACGTCGTTGCCGGCCGTGGCGGAGCCATCCACGTAATCATTGGTGCCATTGAACTTCAGCCCGGGATTCATCCAAGCCGGCGCGCCCATCAGCTTTCCGGCCGGACTGCAACTTTGGTTGCCCGCACTCGCGCCGCCGACTTCGTTTAGCAAAAACTGTGCGGCGAGAAAATTGGTGTCGTCCGAAATCCACGAGTCAATCGGCACGGGTGCGCCGAAGACCGGGAGGTTGTTCGCGTCCCACGCGATGCGCTGAATGCGGATCTGCCGGTAGCCGCCGCAGCCCTGGCCGGTGAGATTATTCGCATGATAGATATTCCACCACTGGCCGCTGGCATCCATGAACACGCCGTTATGGCCGGGACCATAAGCGCCCGCCTGCTTGCTGAACACCGGGCCGGACTTGGTCCACGCGGCTGGGTCCAGCGGATTCGTGCCGGTCATGGTCAGCAAGCCAAGGCAGTAATCATCCGTCCAGCAACCGCTCGCGGAATACACAATAAAGGTTCGCCCATTGCGCGTGAAACCGAACGGCCCTTCGTTGACCGAGGGCGGCGTGCCGATGGTTTCCCACGCTTGATTGGGCTGCGAAATCAGGACCGGCGTGCCGCTCAACGTGTAGGGATTGCTCATCGGCGCAACGTAGAGGTTCTGCGTGCCGGACGGACTGCCGGAGAAAATAAAGTAAAGCAGGCCGTTGGTGCCCGTGAAGACGCTGCCGTCTATGTTCCAATATGAACTCAGCAGGACTCCGCGAATCGTGTAGGGCCCCACCGCATTGGTGCCCTGGCTCTCGGCGACATAGACGCGGTGGCTGTAGGCGGCCGCGCCGCCGTCATTGCCGAGGCTGTAATACAAATACCATTTATTACTGAGCCAATGAATCTCCGGGGCCCACACGTTGGAGCAGCCGGGGGAGAGAATGACCTGATCCGTGGCGGCGATCAGGCCACCCATGGTGGTGGATTTGCGCAGATGAATGTTGCAGCCGTCGCTTTGCACCAGATGAAATGTCCCGTCCTTGACTTCCACTTGCGGATCTTGACCCTGCATCAGCGGATCGGTGAAGCACGCCGCTGTCGCCGCTGCGGGAAGCAACAGCCATAAACCCAGAAACCACCATCGGCGGATTCGTTTATTCGGCTTGAATGAGTTCATGATTTTTGGGCGATCCGCCGTCGGCCTTGGGCGCCGCGTTTGGATTTAGTCAGGATAGGCGGAACCAGCACTTGAATCAAAAGCAATGTTGGTAGCACGATTCTGGCAAGCGAACGGTGCCGCTCGCAAGTTGGCGCAGCGCGGCGTTTTGTGATTGTGGTTTGCAATCGCCGCTCAAGTGAGATAAAACTTCAACTAACCAAGAATCGTCGGCAATCTAGCCGCAGAGTTTTTCCGCACGCCATGACCAAAACTGTCCGCCCTCGCCGCCAGCCGACGCGCAAAACCGCCGTTCGTTCCCGCGCAAAATCGGGGTCGGCATCGGCGGCGATTTTTCCCATCGTCGGTTTGGGGGCGTCCGCCGGCGGCTTGGAGGCGCTCGAGCTGTTCTTGAAGAATGTGCCGCCGGCCAGTGGTTCGGCTTACGTCATCGTCCAGCACTTGGACCCGACGCATCCGGGCGTGATGCCGGAGTTACTCCAGCGGCTGACGCCGATGCCAGTTCGCCAGGTGCACGAGCGCATGCGGGTGCAACCGGATTGCGTGTATGTGATCCCGCCGAACAAGGATTTGTCGCTGCTGCATGGGGTGCTGCACTTGCTGGATCCAGCTGCGCCCCGCGGCTTGCGGCTGCCGGTGGATTTCTTCTTTCGTTCCCTCGCCGAAGATCAGCGGGAGCGCAGCGTGGGCGTCATTCTTTCGGGCATGGGCTCGGACGGCACGCTGGGGCTGAAGGCGATCAAAGAGCACGGCGGGGTGGGCTTGGTGCAGGCCCCAAACTCGGCGAAATTCGATGGCATGCCACGCAGCGCCATTGACGCCGGGCTGGCGGACATCGTGGCACCGGTGGCGGAATTGCCCGCGCGCATGCTCGCGTATTTCCGGCACACGCCACTGCTGTCCGGCGCCGCCGGGCTGGCGGAGAGCGGCGCCGAGAGCGAGGTGGAGAAAGTAGTGATCCTGCTCCGCAGTCATACGGGCCATGATTTCTCGCTCTATAAGCGCAACACCCTTTACCGGCGCATCGAACGCCGGATGGGGCTGCACCAGTTGGCCAAGATCAGCCTTTATGTCCGCTACCTGCGGGCGAATCCGCAGGAGGCGGATCTGCTCTTCAAGGAACTGCTGATTGGCGTGACCAGCTTCTTTCGCGAGCCGGCCGTGTGGGATCAAATGAGCCGGGAAGCGCTGCCGCCGCTGCTCGCGCGCACTCCCGGCCAGGCGCTGCGGGCCTGGGTGCCCGGCTGCTCGACGGGTGAAGAGGCGTATTCGCTGGCCATCATCTTCTGCGAAGCGCTGGAGCGCGTGTCGCCGAAAGTCAATTTCTCGCTGCAAATCTTCGCCACCGACCTCGACCCGGATGCCGTGGCCAAGGCCCGGCAGGGGTTCTACCCCGCCGCGATTCACACCCACGTCTCGCCAGAACGGTTGCGCCGCTTTTTTGTCGAGGAAAATGATGGTTACCGCGTGGCCAAGAAGATTCGGGAGATGGTGATCTTCGCGCCGCAGAATATCACCATGGATCCGCCTTTCACCAAGCTGGATCTATTGAGCTGCCGCAACCTGCTGATCTATTTTGCGCCGGAGCTGCAGCAGAAACTTCTGCCGCTCTTCCATTACAGCCTGAAGCCGGACGGCGTGCTGCTGCTGGGCAGTGCCGAAAGCGTCGGCGGTTTCGGCCATCTGTTCGCCGCGTTGCCGGGCCGAACGCGGATCTTCCGGCGACGGGAGTTGGCGCAGCGTTTAGACTTGGTTGAATTTCCCTCCGCCTTCGTGGCCGACGTGGATACGCCGAAAGCCGTTCGCCCGGCGGTGCCCGCGCCGGACGGTCTGCAGTCCTTGGCCGAACATTGGCTCCTGCAACACCACGCGCCCGCGGCGGTGCTGGTCAATGAGGAGGGCGACATCCTTTTCATCAGCGGCCGCACGGGCGCTTTCTTGGAACCCGCCGCCGGCAAGGCCAATTGGAATATTTTTGTCATGGCCCGGGCCGACTTGCGCTATGAACTGACCAGCACGTTTCAAAAGGCCCGCCGCCAGTCGCAGCCCGTCAGCAGCGGCCCGGTCGCCACCGCCAACCCTCGCGATGGCAGCGTGAACCTTACCGTGACGTTCCTCCAGAAACCCGGGCCGTTATGCGGGCTGGCCATGGTCGTCTTTACCGCCACCGGGCCAGCGGCCAAAGGGCGCGCCCCCAAATCCGCGCGCCACCGCGGCTCCGAGTCCGCCCTCAAGCGGGAACTCCAAGCGGCGCGCGAGGAAATGCAAACCACGCGCGAAGAGATGCAATCCTCGCAAGAGGAACTCAAATCCATGAACGAGGAGTTGCAATCCACCAACGAAGAACTCCAATCCACCAACGAAGAGCTCACCACCTCCAAAGAGGAGATGCAGTCGTTGAACGAGGAACTGCAAACCGTCAATGCCGAGCTGCAGACCAAGGTGGATGAATTAACCGCCGCGAGCGGGGACATGAAGAACCTGCTGAACAGCACGGAAATCGCCACGGTCTTTCTGGACAACGCCCTCTGCCTGCGCCGCTACACGGACCAGGCCACCTTGCTCTTCAAGTTTATTCCGGCCGACGTGGGCCGTCCCATCACCGACTTGGCCAGTGAATTGATCTATCCCCAGTTGACCGACGATGCGCACGCGGTGCTGCACTCGCTGGTGAGCGTGGATAAAATCGTCGCCACCCGCGGCGGCCGCTGGCTGTCGTTGCGCGTGATGCCTTATCGCAGCCTGGACGACCGGATTGAAGGCGTGGTGCTGACCTTCATGGACCTGAGCCATTGCCGGAAGCTCGAAACCTTACTGAAAGCCCGCGCCACGGCGGGGATGGATCTGCCACCATGAAACCACTACCCGCAGTGAGCTGACGAGCGTAAACCAACCCCAGCCAAATGAATAACCTCACCGAATCTGAGAATGCAAGCACCAGATCGGCTTACGCAGCGACCGGGAACATGCTTGGGTCATCCGGGAACGTGCCTGAGACATCCGGGAACATGCCTGAGATGTCAGGGAACATGCCTGAGATGTCAGGGAACATGCCTGAGATGTCAGGGGACGTGCCTGAGAGATCAGGAGACTTGCCTGAGAGATCAGGAGACTTGCCTGAGAGATCAGGAGACTTGCCTGAGAGATCAGGAGACATGCCTGAGAGATCAGGGGACTTGCCTGAGAAACCGGGGGACGTGCCTGGGTCACCCGGGGGACATCGCAAAGTGGCATTCCTACCTGCCAAGACAATTTCCAACTGCACCCGGTGGCCCGCCAACTTCAGCCGCCCGATCTGGGCGTGTTTCCCAACCGCCAACCCCCCACCACTATGAAGACACCCACCCCGTCTGAAGCCGCCTTGCGCCGTGCTGCCCAAGCCAAACTGCCGCCACCCTCAGATATGCCGTTGCCGCCCGCTGAAGCCGAGTTGCGCCGGATTCAGCAGGAACTGGAGATCCACCAGATCGAGCTGGAAATGCAGAACGAGGAGCTCCGGGCGGCGCACGCGGAGGTCGCCACGGCGCTGGCCCGCTACGCGGATCATTTCGATTTTGCGCCGGTGGGGTTTTTCAACCTGACCGCCGACGGGGCCATTCAACTGGTGAATCTCACGGGGGCTAAGCTATTGGGGGAGGAGCGCGCCCGGTTGCCGGGGCGGCAGTTCGGCTTCTTTGTGGTGGAGCCAGACCGGCATATCCTCCAGGCTTTCCTGGCGCGGGTGTTTGCCAGCACGACGATGCAGGCGTGCGAGGTGACGCTGGTGCGCGCCAACCAGACTCCGCTGGCCGTCTTGGTGGAAGGTTCGCTCGCACCGGATGGCCAGGAATGTCGGGCCGTGGTGATTGACATCACGGAGCGCAAGGCGATGGCCGAGCAGTTGCGGCAGTCGCAAAAAGTGGAGGCGTTTGGCCAGCTCGCCGGTGGCGTGGCCCACGATTTTAACAATATTCTGGGGGCGATGCTGATGCAGATCGAGCTGGCCGAGCAGGCGCAACCGCTGACCGAGGACGTGCGGAACAGCCTGCGGGCGATTCGCGCCGACGCGATGCGGGCTGCCAATCTCACCCGGCAGTTGCTCCTGTTTAGCCGCCGCCATGTGCTGCAATTGCGCAATCTGGATTTGAATGAGGTGGTGACGAACCTGGTCAAGCTGCTCCAGCGCATCATCGGCGAGGATATGCGGCTGGAACTGCACCTCCATCCCGCCCCGCTCATCCTCCACGCCGACGCGGGCATGATCGAACAAATCCTGATGAACCTGGCCGTGAACGCGCGGGACGCCATGCCCAATGGGGGTTCGCTGCGCATTGAGACCTCGGAGAAAAGCGTGGATCAAAATGCCGCGCAACTCAATCCGGAGGCCGCGCCGGGTCGCTACGTCTGCTTGCGCGTCAGCGACCAGGGCCATGGGATTGCGCCGGCGGTAATGTCCCGGATTTTCGATCCATTTTTCACCACCAAAGATGTGGGCAAAGGCACCGGCTTGGGTCTGGCCACGGTCATGGGGATCGTGAAACAACATCGCGGCTGGGTGATGGTGGAAAGCCAGCCGGGGCAGGGCGCGACCTTCCAGATCTTCCTGCCCGCCAGCAGCACCACGCCGGGCAGAACGGCCGCCGCCATCCTGGCCAAACCCGGCGGCGGCACCGAGACCATCCTGCTGGTGCAGGACGAAATGGTGGTGCGCGTGCCGACCCGCAAGATCCTCGAACGACACGGCTACAAAGTCCTGGAAGCCGCCAGCGGCCAGGAAGCGCTGGAATGCTGGCAGCAGCACCGTGGCAGCATCGCGCTGCTGCTGACCGATCTGGTGATGCCCGGCGGCATGAGCGGCCAGGAACTGGCCCGGGTCTTGCAGGCCGATGAGCCGCAACTGCGGGTGATTTTCAACAGTGGCTACAGCGCCGCTATCGCCGGACGGGAACTTAAACTGGGTCACGGAGAACACTACATCCAAAAGCCCGTGGCGCCTGATCAACTCCTGCGCACCCTCCGCTTGAGTCTGGATAGTTAATTAACTTAGCCGCGCACCCAAGAACCCCGGGGCGGCCGCCATCGGCCGCCACACCAATCAGAAAACGACCTGATGTCACCAGGATTGCCGAACCCGTTCGCACCGTTCCGTGCCGGCGGCGAGCTTGGATCGCCTATGTCGGACCCAACCAAACCGACCGCGAGTGCCTGGCTCGTGGTGGCGCTGCTCGTTCCCGTGGCGCTGCTGAATTATCTCGACCGGCAGATGCTCGCGACGATGGGGCTTTCCATCAAGGCGGACTTCGTGGAACTGCAAGGCGCGAGCGGTGCGGAAAATTTTGGACGGCTGATGTCAGTCTTCATGTGGGTTTACGCCTGTTGCAGTCCGGTCAGCGGCTTCATCGCCGACCGCAGCAACCGCAAATGGCTGATCGTTTTCAGCCTCGCCGTGTGGTCCGCCGTGACGCTGGCGATGGGCCAGGTTCACGACTATCAAACGCTCTACTGGCTGCGCGCGGCGATGGGCGTGAGCGAGGCGTTTTACATTCCTGCCGGACTTTCGCTCATCACGGACTATCATCGCGGCGCGACGCGTTCGATGGCCGTCGGTTTCCACATGAGCGGGGTCTATCTCGGACAGGCGCTGGGCGGCGTCGGCGGCTGGGTGGCGCAGGATATTTCCTGGCGCGCGGCGTTCGGAAGTTGCGGTTGCATTGGCGTCGGCTACGCTATTGTGCTGGCAATTTTTCTGCGGGAACGAAATGACTGCGCGGCAAGTGACCTGGCTGGGCAGCCGCCCGTCACGCATCACGCATCACGCGTCACGCAAAAAGTCCACTGGCTTGGCTTTGGCATTCTGGTGCTGTGTTTCTGTCTGCCGAGCCTGTCGGGCTGGGCCGTGAAAAACTGGCTGCCCACGCTACTGCAAGACCGTTTCCTGCTGGACCAAAAAAGCTCCGGTCTCTGGGCCACGCTGACCAGCGCCAGCGCGGGATTTTTTGGCGTGCTGCTCGGCGGAAAGATTTCTGATCTGCTATCGCAACGCAGCGTGCGCGGCCGCACATGGACGAGCGCGGCGGGTTTGTTGCTCACGGTTCCCGCGCTCCTGGGCATCGGCTTCGCCCCCACTCCGCCGCTGGTGGTGATTTGCGCTGTGTTCTACGGACTCGGCTTCGGCATATTTGACACGAACAACATGCCGATTCTCTGCCAGCTTGCGCCGTCGCGTTTCCGCGCCACTGGCTACGGCTTGATGAACTTCACGGGCATCGCGGCGGGCGCGTATTTCACCCCGTTGCTCGGCAAGCTCAAGGATCATGGCACTCCCCTTTCTGTGGGATTTGCGATGTGCGCGATCCCGGCCATCATCGCCGCGATCTTAATGCTGACGATCCGGCCCAAACAACGTGACTGCGGCGAGGAACCAGGAAAATAAATTTTACCACCATGCAGACATTTCCCAAACTCACCAGCCTCGTCGCTGCGGCGCACACGCATTCAACGCGGACCGTTCGCTCAACCTTGCGTCGCGACCGCGCGCACGGAACAATTTCGCTCCTGCCAACTCGTGCAAACGCTCGCGAGTTACGGCTACATGGGTGCCGCCAAGGCCACGATGAAAATGCTCGGCGTGGACATCGGGCCGGCGCGGTTGCCGAATGCCAATCTCACGGCAGAACAAGTGAAAGAACTCCGCGCCAACCTCGAAGCCCTCGGCTTCTTCGACTGGATTAATTAAGCAAAAAATGAAAACCATTCCACTCATTGCGGGCATTTGTTTTCTTTGTAGCCCTTTATTTGCAGCCGCTGAACCTCAGTTCTCGGACGTTTTCATCGCGGGCCAAGCTCAGTTCAAATCCATCCGCATCCCGTCCGTCGTCGTGACAAAAAAGGGCACCGTGCTGGCGTTCGCCGAGGGTCGCGCCGTTGCCACTGACCAGGCAAACAACAAACTCATTCTCAAACGCAGCCTCGACGATGGCAAAACTTGGGGCCCGTTGCAAATCATCGCCGACGACGGGAAAAATTGTCTCAACAATCCCTGCGCGGTGGTGGAGGAAGAAACTGGCCGCGTCATTCTGATGTTTCAGTCGTATCCGTTCGGCTTCAGTGAGCGCGACGGGAAGATTATGCCCGGCCTCGCCGGGCCGGCCATCGTCCGCAACTACGTCATTCGCTCCGACGACGACGGCGTGACCTGGTCAAGAATGGAGGACGTGACGCGCACCACCAAGCACGCCGAGCGCGTGACGATTCTGGCGAGCGGTCCCGGCATCGGCATTCAACTCAAGCACGGGGCGCATGCCGGAAGAATTATCATGCCGTTCAACGAAGGTCCGTTCGGCCACTGGAATGTGCTCGCTGTATTCAGCGACGACGGCGGGATAACTTGGCAACTCGGCGAATCCGCGCCCGGCGGTTGCGTTACTAACGCCAGCGGAAAGGCCAGCAGCCTCGTCAACGAAGTGCAGATGGTCGAACTTGCCGACGGTGCGGTGATGCTCAACAGCCGCAAATGGGGCGGACAGCCGCTGCGCAAAACCGCTGTCAGCCGCAACGGCGGAGTGACGTGGTCGCCGATTGTTGAAGAACCCGCGCTGCGCGATCCCGGCTGCATGGCTTCGATCTTCCGCTATACCTTCCCGACCGACGGCGGCAAGAGTCGCCTGCTTTACTCCGGCCCCGACAGCACCCAGCGCGAGAACGGCACGGTTCATCTCAGCTACGACGAAGGCACAACCTGGCCGGTGAAAAAAGTTTTGTTCCCCGGCAGTTTTGCTTACAGCGTGCTCACCGCGTTGCCTGATGGAACGGTTGGCTGCCTGTTGGAAACCGACGACGCAAACCGCATGGTTTTTGCGCGGTTTACGCTGGCGTGGCTTACGGATGGCCAGGACCACCTCGAATCAAAAAACGTTGGCAGCATTGGAGAAATGTCATCGCTGCGGCAGACGGATGTATTTGTTGGCGGCGAAGCTGGCTACCAGACCTACCGCATCCCCGCCGCCGTCATTACGCCCAAGGGAACCCTGCTCGCGTTCAGCGAGGGACGAAAGGTCGGCGGCGGCGACTCCGGCGACATTGACCTCGTGCTCAAGCGGAGCACGGATGGCGGACAGACTTGGAGCGGTCCGCAAGTTGTTTGGGACGATGCTGCAAACACCTGCGGCAATCCCTGTCCGGTCGTGGATCGCGAAACCGGTGCTATCTGGCTGCTCGCCAGTTGGAATCGCGGCAACGATCACGAGCGGCAGATCATTGACCAGACGAGCAAAGATACGCGCCGGATATTTGTCACCAGTTCCCGCGATGACGGTCGCACCTGGTCCGCGCCGCGAGAAATCACGACGGAGGTGAAGCGCCCCAATTGGACGTGGTATGCCACCGGTCCCGGCGCGGGCATTCAGTGGGAGCAAGGCGCGCACAAAGGCCGTTTGGTCATCCCCTGCGATCACATCGAGGCGGGCAGCAAAAAATATTTTTCGCACGTCATTTACTCCGATGACCACGGAAAAAGCTGGGAGCTTGGCGGAAGTTCGCCCGAGGATAAAGTCAATGAATGCGAGGCAGTCGAGTTGAGCGACGGCCGGCTGCTGCTCAATATGCGCAATTACGACAAGGCCGAGCGCACCCGGCAAGTTTGCTTCAGTGATGATGGTGGTATCTCCTGGCACGACCAACGCCACGATGCGACGCTCATTGAGCCGATTTGCCAGGCCAGCATTCGTCGCGTGAGTTGGCCGGCGGGAGATCAACCGGGAATTATTCTTTTTGCCAACCCGGCCAGCACAACCAAGCGTGAGAAATTGACCGTTCGTTTGAGTTGCGACGATGGCCAAACCTGGCCCTATGCGAAGGAGATTTATTCCGGTTCATCCGCCTACTCCTGCCTGGTTGAACTGCCCGATAAAAGCGGCGGCTGTTTTTATGAGGCCGACGGATATCGCCGAATCGTCCTAGCCCATTTCTCTTTGAACTGGCTGACGAATGGCGCGGACGTGCTCCCGCCGGGAAAGAACTAAATTTATAGAATCCATTGAACGCTGAAATCCAACAAGCCGCACAGGTGGTTTGGAATTACCACCGGCTCGGCCACGCGCTGACTCCTGCAGACCTGATCTTCGTGCTGGGCAGTCATGATTTGCGCGTGGCAGCGCACGCAGCGGATCTGTTTCATCGTGAGCTCGCCCCGCTTGTGGTGCTGTCGGGCGGACTGGGTCGGCTCACGGCGGAAACGTGGACCCGCTCCGAAGCGGAAATGTTCGCTGAAGTTCTGCGTGCGCGCGGCGTGCCTGATTCGGCCTTGTGGCTGGAGGATCGTTCGACGAACACCGGCGAGAATATTCGGTTCACCCGCGAGTTGCTTGCCGCCCGCGGCGTGGAGGCGCAGTCCATCATCGCGGTGCAGAAGCCTTACATGGAGCGGCGTGCATTTGCCACCATTCGGAAACAGTGGCCGGAAGTGACGGTGCGACTTTCGTCGCCGCCGCTGGAATTTGTGGAATACGGCAGCGCGGAAATTCCAATCGAAGCAGTCATTCACATCATCGTCGGCGACTTGCAGCGCGTCATGGAGTATCCCCGGCTCGGTTTCATGATTCCGCAGGCGGTTCCAGATAACGTCCAGCTCGCCTACGAATTTCTCGTCGCAGCGGGGTTTACGAGCCATCTGCTCCATCCGTCAAATACTGGCACGACCTGAAATTCTGGTGGCCGCACCATGATGCGATCATTGCCACGCTGCTCGCGTGGAAAGTCACGGGCGATGAAAAATACGCGCGCTGGCATCAACTCATCCACGACTGGAACTTCAAGCATTCTCCCGGCCCGATTTTGGCGAATGGTATGGCTATCTGCACCGCGATGGCCGCGTGTCACCGCGCGCCAAGGGCGATCTCTACAAAAGCCCGTTTCCCCTGCCGCGTAGGTTGTGGCAGGGCAGCCAGAGGTGGAAAGCGCGATGATAGCGCGCGCACTGTTTCAGCAATTTATTACTTGGCGGCCACACGGCGCGAGGGCATTTCTTGTTCGCTGAAACATTGACGCGACCGCGCCACTGGTGTCATCCTGCGGGTATGAAAACACTTTTTGGCTTAACCACCCTTTGCAGCCTTTTTGCGCTGGTTCCGGCGAGCGAGGCCTCCACCGGTTATCCCTTCTATGGCGATCCGCCCGACGCTACGCACCCGTGGGCCGTTCACGACTGGAACCGTCCGCAGCCGCCGCGTGTCGAGCCTCAGCCCTACGACGCCGTTAAAGCCAAGGCGCCCACCGGAGCCGTCGTGCTTTTCGACGGCTCGGCGGAATCGCTTTCCGCCAACTGGGAAGCCGACCAGAACGGCCATGAACCGACCAAGTGGGTCATGAAAGATGGCGCAATGGAATGCACGCCCGGCTCCGGCTACATCCGCACCAAAGAGACCTTCGGCGATTGCCAACTCCATGTCGAGTGGAGCGCGCCGACCAAAGTGCAGGGCGAAAGCCAAGGCCGGGGCAACAGCGGCGTCTTCCTGATGGGCTTGGTGGAAATTCAGGTGCTCGACAATTACAACAATCCCACCTACGCCGACGGTTTCGCCTGTTCGGTGTATGGGGTCAAACCGCCGCTGGCCAACGCGCTGCGTCCGCCCGGCGAATTTCAATCCGAGGACATCACCTTCCACCGTCCGATTTACCAGGATGGCAAATGCACGCAGCCAGGTTGGGTGACGGTCTATTGCAACGGCGTGCTGGTGCAGGACCGCGCCCAGCTTGAAGGCGGCACCGGGCACATGGTGCGCGCCAAGCCCGGCCCGATGCCGGAGACTGGCCCGCTCAAATTGCAAGATCACGGGAACCCGGTTCGCTACCGCAATATCTGGTATCGTCCATTGCCCTCACAAGCTCCAGCCGGTGGCTACAACGGGCCGATGACCGCTGAAGCGGCCGCAGTCAAGCGCAAGGAAATCGCAGCTGACATCCGGGCCGCCGCCGCCAAGCTGGCCAATCCCGAAAAACCCATGGCCGAGTTTTATCGCCTCGCCGAATCGCTCTATTATGACAAGGACCAAGCGATCCTCACGAAAGTGGAACAGACTGCTAGCCAATACGTCATCAATCTCAAGCTGCTTTCGACCGAGCAACTCACCGCCAAGAAGGATGAAGCCAAGCATCTCCGCGATGTCCTCAAATACTTGGCGCGCTGGCAGGTGATTGACGCCGATTTTTCCGCCAAGACGGGCCTCGATCAAATCATCAAAGACCAGAACTGGGATAAAAGGAACTAACCGTCGCCAAGCCCGCGAGTGATGCAGGTTTCCGTGGGGGATGCGTTGGACGTCAGTTTGGCTGGTTGCCGGTTCCGAAGCGCGAGGCGCTGACTGTTTTACCAGTTTGTCGGCGGCGAGCGATTCTATTTGATTTAGTTTCAATTGCGCGGCTTGTAGCTGGCCGGAAATGGATGGGTAAAGAGTTCATCCATTCCCTTCGCGCGGGCGGCATTGGTGGCGGATTGGCGACGGAGATTATCGAACCGCAGGGCCAAAGCCAGGTCGTTGGTGGGAAAGGGAAAAGTCGCACCCAGATGCCGGCGGCGAAAATCCTGGATGAGTCCCAAGTCGCGATAACCGTATTCTTTCGTCGGTTCCACCACGGTGCCTTCGCCAAAGTCATTCCAGGTGACAATCTGCACGCTGGCAGAGGAATCCGTCATGGCTTGGTTCAAAGATGAGCAATACATGATATTCAAGCACTACCGGGTCAGAGAAGTCATACGGGCCGATCCGCGGGTAATACCAGTAAGCGATCTGCCGGTCGCCTGAGGCATCCTCTTGGTCGGGTTAAAGAGGTCCATCGCCCAATGCCAACCCCAGTTAGTGCTGTAGGGCTTGGCGTTCGTCGTGGCGGGGGAAGCGAAAGCGCCGACATGGATTCCCGATTTTCCACATCCTCAAACCCAACGCCAGAGTAGAATTTTCCATTTTATAGTGTTTTTATTGAACTGAGGGTTTCCCCATTCCGATCTTCAAGCATCTCATCAAAAATGGATTCACTGTGACCGCTGTCACGAATTAATTTTAAATTTCCAAACACCTCAACTAATTTACTAAATCTCGCTGCGATGATAAATGCGCCAGCCCATATTGGCTCGGGATCATTGTTCATGCAGTGTGTTTTGAGGTGGATGTTTCGAAAGCTGTGCCGCATATTCTAAAAAAAATCGCGCAAAGTAGGGTAGCCGGATTTAGACCGGGGTTCTATCCTCAAGCCTCAAGCATGAAATTCATATTCCATCTGACCGACGCTGCGTCGGCGTTGTTCGGGCGTGGCAGGCAACTCTGAAACGGCTTTTTCCCGAATGATTCCCAAAGTCCCACATTTGCGGTGGCTGGTGGCATTCGCCCTCTTTTCGGCGGCGCTACTGAATTACGTTGATCGCAACGTGCTCGGGCTGCTCGCGGTGTCCATCCAAAAGGATCTGCACATCAGCAATCAGGAATATGCGAGCATCATCAATTATTTTCTCATCGCCTACACCATCGCGAATCTGCTGTCTGGCCGCGTGGTGGATAAACTCGGCGTGCGCTGGAGTCTCGCGCTGTTCGTCGCTTGGTGGACGATTGCCAATGCGTTCACCGGCATGGCGCGTTCGCTCGGCCAAATCTGCGGACTGCGTTTCATGCTCGGCCTCGGCGAAGCGGGTTGTTACACCGCGTCGCCCAAGGCCGTGTCCGAGTGGTTTCCCGCTTCCGAGCGCGGCGTGGCCGTCGGGCTTTACAGTGCCGGCGGCGCGGTTGGGGCGACGATTGCGCCGGTGATGGTCGCGCTTATCGCGGCGAACTACGGCTGGCGCTGGGTGTTCGCCGTGACGCCGATGGTGGCGGTGCTGTGGTTGTGCCTCTGGCTCTGGCTCTACAAAAATCCGGCGGCACACCCGAACATGACGGAGGCGGAAAAATATTTTCTCGCCGCCAATCTCGCTGCAACCAAAACCGTGAACGCGCAGCTCAAAGAATCTGAACTGGCCTTGTGGAAACGCGTTTTGCGCGAACCGCTCGTATGGCAATTGATGCTTGCGCGGCTGATCACCGATCCGGTCTGGTATTTTTTCCAATTCTGGTTTCCGAAGTATCTGCAGAACGTGCGCGGCTTGGATCAAAAAGGCGTGGCGATCATGTGGATGATTTTTGCCGCCGCGACGATTGGCTTTACGCTCGGCGGATTTTTTTCAGGGCGGCTGGTGAAGCGCGGCATCATTCCCAGCGCCGCGCGGATTTGGATCATGCTCATTAGTGCGTGCCTTGCGCCGCTGATGGGTTTCGTGCCCGCTGCGCCGACAGTGATGAGCGCTGTGATCATCGCCATGATTGTGGCTTACGCTTCAACGGCGTGGTTGAGCAACATCACTTCACTCATCGTGGACATCGTGCCGCAACGGATTCTTGGAACGGCTTTCGGAGTCATTGCTTGCGGTAGTGCGCTCGGCGGATTTTTCATGAACAAGGCGGTGGCGTGGTTCATTGATCATCGCAGCTACAACGAATGTTTTTACGTCATGGCCGTCTTGTATCCGGTAGCGTTTCTGCTCGTTTGGAACTTGCGCAAGCGCGCCAATGCGAATTGAATTTCTATGAGAAAAATCAGCCTCAATATGCGCTTTGCATTCGCCTCATCGCTCTGGTTAGTTGCCTTCACGGCAATGTCAGCGCCGCTAGAAATCTCCGGCATCTATCCATCGCTCGCAACGTTTAACAACGAAGGCGAGTGCGGCACCGGCGCAGTTGTGCCGTGGGCGGAGCGCTTGTGGGTTATCAGCTATGGGCCGCATTTGCCCTACGGATCGAGTGACAAACTTTACGAAATCACCCCCGAGTTGAAACAAATCGTTCGTCCAGAAAGCATCGGCGGCACGCCGGCGGACCGCATGATTCATCGCGAGTCACAACAGCTCATCATCGGTCCGTATCTAATTAGCACCAACCGCAACGTCCGCGTGATTCCGTGGCAAAAAATGCCGGGCCGCCTAACCGCCGCCGCGCGTCATCTCACCGACCCGACGAACAAAGTCTATTTCGCAACGATGGAAGCCGGGTTTTTCGAAGTGAATGTTCACTCACTCGAAGTGACCGGTCTTTTGAAAGACCGCTACAACAAACCCAAGCCCGGTTCGTTGAGTGAAACGCATCCCGCGACGAACGAAACCAAAATTCCCGGCTGGCATGGCAAAGGACTTTATTCTGGTCAAGGCTGCGTTGTCTTTGCGAACAACGGCGAGCACGGCACAGCCGCCGAGACGAATCCCGACACGGTCAGCGGCGCACTTGGCGAATGGTTTGGTTCCGGCGATTACTCGCTCGTTCGTCGAGCGCAGTTCACCGATGTCACGGGACCGGGCGGCATTTACGGCAACGCGCATCCTGACACCGATCCGCTTTGGAGCATCGGCTTTGACAAGCGCTCGCTGATTTTGATGTGCCTCGAAGGCGGTAAATGGATGTCTTTCCGACTGCCAAAACCGTCGCATACCTACGACGGCGCACATGGCTGGCACACCGAATGGCCGCGTATCCGCGACATTGGCGAAGACGATTTGCTGATGACGATGCACGGCGGTTTCTGGAATTTTCCAAAGGCATTTTCGGCACACAACACCGCCGGCATTTCCCCGCGCTCAACATACCTCTGCGTCATCGGCGATTTCTGCCGTTGGCAAGATCGCATCGTGCTCGGGTGCGACATGACGGCCAAGAGCGAATTTTTCAACGGCCGCAAGGCGAAAGGAAAAATTCTCACGCCCGGTCAGTCGCAATCAAATCTGCAATTTGTGAAGCCGGAGCAACTCGATGAGTTTGGCCCCGCGTTAGGTCGTGGCGCGGTCTGGCTGGACGACGCAGTGAAGGCGAATGCACCGAGCGAGCCTTATCTTTTCAGCGGCTACACGCATCGCGCATTGTGGCTGCAACATTCCGAACCGCAGTCCGTGACCTTCGCGCTGGAAGTGGACGCGAAAGGAAACGGCGAGTGGACGAAGCTGCGCGACATTGAAGTGAACGCGAATGAAACCAAGTTCATCGATTTCTCCGCGAAAGAAACCGGAGCGTGGATTCGGCTCGTTGCAACTCACGATTGCAAATCCGCCACGGCCTATTTTCAGTATCGGAATGGCGATGCACGCGCGCAAATTGCCTCAGTGGTTTTTGACGGCGTTGCCAAGCCAAGCGACGCGAAAATTTCCGGCGCGCTGCTTCGTGCGCGTGGCGAGAATCTGCGCACGCTTGGTTGTGCCACTGCTGACGGCTACTACGAATTGGCCGGCGATTTGAAATTGCGCCGCGTGGACGATGCGAAAGCTGCGGACTTTCTACGCACGAACATGACGATTCCGAAAAATGTTCTCAGCGTGGACGCTGCTTCGGTTTTGTATGTGGATGAACGTGGTCATCATTGGCGTTTGCCAAAAGGCGACGCGGCCTTCGACAAGCCTGGCGCATTGGGTGACGAACGTTTAGATCGCGAAGTGGTGACCGAGCGCGATTTGTTCAACTGCTACGGGACATTCTACGAATTACCCGGCGATAGCGCTGGCGGATTCGGCAAGATTCGACCTATCGCTACTCACAACCGGCGCATCAAGGATTATGCAAGCTATCGTGGAATGCTCGTCATCAGCGGCATCACCGACGACGCGAAAGGCGAACACATTATTCCGAGCGACGACGGCAAGTTCGCGCTGTGGGCTGGCGCGTTGGATGATTTGTGGCAGTTCGGAAAACCTCGCGGTCATGGCGGGCCGTGGTTTGAAACTCTGGTGAAAGCCAACACTCCCAGTGATGCTTTTCTCTGCACCGGCTACGACCACAAGCGCCTGACGCTCTCGCACGCCAGCAAAGAAATTGTCACTTTCAAAATCGAGGCCGACATCACCGGCTCGGGCAAATGGTGCGAGTTTGCTTCGCTGAAAGTGAAGCCGAACGAAACTTTGAAATTCGATTTTCCTGAAGCGTTCGCCGCGTATTGGTTACGCGTCACGTCATCCGCCGACACGACCGCCACGGCGCAGTTGGATTACTTTTGACACAGCCAAAAATTATAAAAATGAAAACCATTCCAATAATCGCCCTGGTATTGCTGGGCTTTTCCAGCTTGGCGCAAACCGAAGCCACTGTCACTTTGCCGCCGCCCGGCTACAAGCTGGTTTGGTCGGACGAATTCAATGACGGCAAGCTCGATACGAATAAATGGGTTTTCCGAACCGACAGCAAAGCCTTGAGCACGCAAAAGCCGGAGAATGTTTCCGTGCGCGATGGGCATCTGATTCTCGCCGTGAAAAAGGAGGCAGCCGGCGGCAAGGATTACACCGGCGCGGGTGTCATCAGCAAACAAGTGTTCAAATACGGCTATTACGAATCGCGGTTCAAAGTGCCGCCGGGCATGGGTTGGCACACCTCGTTCTGGATGATGAAGCATGATGGAAAGGGCGGCACTGGCCCGACGGATTCGGCGCAGGAACTGGACGTGTGCGAAAATGATTCCATCCACCAGAACAGCTACGGTGCGAATGTCCACAAGTGGAATCCGCAACCCCACATCGCCATGGGTGGCAAAAACGTCAAGACTCCAAGCCTCTCCCAAGATTTTCACACCTGGGGCTGCGAGTTTGCGCCGGATACCGTCAAATATTTTTTCGAGGGCAGGCTGGTTCAGACGGTGGATGTCTCTAAATTTGAGCATTCGGAACAAAACATCTGGCTCACGACGATTGGCTACAAAGTCGGCACGAACTTGGTGGACAACGCCAAACTGCCAGCGGCAGCGGAATACGATTACGTGCGGTTCTACGAGAAAAAATGAGATTTCTCTTCAACAGTCAATTGCTCCTGATGACGCTGGTTTCGTCGGTATTCGCGACGGATTTTTCCGCGTTGCGCAATCCCGTCTGGACGAGCACCAACAACCTGCGCGATCCGTCGGTGCTCAAAACGGCGGACGGTTACCATATTTTGTATTCGCGACTGGCTGGGAAAAATTGGGGTTCGCCGGAAAGTTGGACAATAGCCGAGGCTGTCACGCGCGACTTCGTGCATTTTGAAAACGACCGCGACATTTCGCCGAAGGGCCACGCGTCGCCGGGAGATGTAATCTCCTGGCACGGTCGCTGGCTGCTGCCGTATCAAACATATCCCGCCACGCCGACGCAGCTCGTCTTCAGCGAATCGCCGGATTTGAAATCGTGGTCAGCACCAAAATGTTTTCTGGCGGAGGCTCGTTTCCTTCCGTGGAACCAGCTCAAGCGAGTCATTGATCCGACGCTTGTTTTGGATGGTGATGTGTTGCACTGTTTTTTCATCGGCAGCGCGAACGTGACCAATGCGGCGGGAAGAATCTTGCGCGCCAATTTGCTCGGTCACGCCATCACGCGCGACTCGAAACTGGAACGCTGGGAAATTCTCACCACCAATGCACCGCTGCTCGGCGTTTCCGAACGCGCGCCGGATGGCGTGGAGAACATCATGATTTTCCGCACGGGCGATCATTGGACGATGATTTTCAGCGAGGGCTTGGCGAACCAGCATCTCGCGCTCGCGACCTCGGCGGATTTGATTTCCTGGGAGCAGCACGGCGCGATTGAAATTCCGCGCCAGAAATGGATGGCGCACAAATATGGCGCACCCTTCGTCTGGCGCGAGCGCGACCGGTGGCTGATGATTTTGATGGGCGAAAATGCGGCCGGTCGCACGACGTTCGGTTTGCTGACTTCGCCGGATGGAAAAAAGTGGATGCCGCTGCCGGAATGATTGGAGACGGCGCATGAATTTCAAAACCCGCAAATTCCGCCGCTGGCTGGCCGGCCTTCTCTTGGCTTTTGGATTGACCATGCCAATTCAATGCGCGCGGGCGGCGGAAGATCTGGATTTTACGAAACTGATTCCAACAGCCATTTCCAAGTCCGCAATTTTTCAGCAGCCGGGCTGGTGTTTGTGGGATCCGTGCATCGTGGATGGCGGCGACGGAAAGTTTTACCTGTTCTACTCGCGCTGGCCGACGAAGCTGGGCTACGACGCCTGGTGCACGCACGCGGAAATCGCGTTTGCCACGGCGACGAATGCCGCCGGGCCTTACGAGTTCCAAGGCGTGGCGCTGCCGGCGCGCGGCGGAAATTTCTGGGACGGTCATTCGGTTTTTAACACGGATGCCGTCAGCATCAGCAACAAATTTTATCTCTACTACACCGGCAATCGCGGCACGACGAACTGGGCGGCGGACCGCGCGGTTTCCGCGTCGTCGGATGAATGGTGGATTCATCGCAACAACCAGCGCATCGGCGTGGCGGTGGCGGATTCGCCGCGCGGCCCGTGGCGGCGTTTCGACAAGCCGCTGATGGATGTCGGGCAAGGTTTTGGCCGGACAATCATCAACGTGCCGAACCTCGTCTTCAAACCCGACGGCGGTTTTCGGCTTTACTACAAAACGCTGGGCGAAGGGCCGGGCAAATTTGGCGGCGGCGTGATTCACTACGGCGCGGACGCCAACAATCCGCTCGGCCCGTTCGTGCGCCATCCCGAGCCGATGGTGAACAAGAACAAGCTGCTGCCTGACGTGAAGCAACCGTTTGTTTTCCACATTGACGATCACTTCGAGTGGATTCAGGACAGACACTACTACGCCATCGTGAAGGACCACGACGCACCGTTTCTCACGCCGCACGGACGCAGCCTGCTGCTGTTCGAGTCGCCGGACGGACGCTCGTGGCGGCCCGCAAAACATTCGCTGGTGAAGGATTTTTCCATCCGCTGGGACGACGGCGCGCGGCAGAACTTCAGCCGGCTGGAAATGCCGAAAATTCTTTTTGAGAACAATCGTCCGACCATTCTCGCCTTGGCCGCGCTGCCCGCAGGTGCGAAGGAATCGTTCCTCGTGCTCGTGCCGCTGAAAGGTGAATCCAAATGATACGCTCAAATTTTTTAACGCTCCTGGTGTTGACGGTGGCCTCGACGCAGCTTTGCGCGCAGCCGAAATGGGGCGACTGGCGGGCGTGGGGCGACCAGGGCGACGGCACGTTTCGCAATCCTGTCTTGCCGGCGGATTTCAGCGACCTTGATTGCATCCGCGTGGGAAATGATTACTACGCGATCTCTTCCACGTTCCAATATTCGCCCGGCGTGTTGCTTTTGCAGTCGAAGGATCTGGTGAATTGGCGCATCGCCGGTCACGCCGTGCCAGACGTGACGCAGATTTCGCCGGAGATGAACTGGGATCGCATGAATCGTTTCGGCACGGGCATTTGGGCGGGCGCGATCCGGCATCACGCGGGAAAATTCTGGGTTTATTTCGGCACGCCGGACGAAGGCTATTTCATGACGACGGCGACGAATGTCGCCGGACCGTGGTCTCCGTTGGCTCATGTCCTGAACGCGAAAGGCTGGGATGATTGCTGTCCGTTCTGGGACGACGGCGGGCAGGGCTATCTCATCGGTTCGCAGTTCGACAAAGACCCGGTCAACGGCAAGAAATACAATATCCATCTCTGGAAACTTTCGGCGGATGGAAAAGAGCTGGTAGCCGGTTCGGACACAATTCTCCATCAGTCCAACGGCAGCGAGGCAAACAAACTCTACAAGTGGAACGGCCTTTACTATCACTACTTCAGCGAAGTGCGCGTCGAAGGTCGCGTGCCGATGATGGGCCGTGCGACGAACATCGCCGGGCCTTACGAGTATCGGCAGATCGGTCATGTGAAGAAGAGCATGGATTACGAGCCGAACCAAGGTGGCATTGTGCAGAGCGAGTCTGGCGAATGGTGGTTCTTCACGCATCACGGTGCAGGTGACTGGTCGGGCCGCAACGCGAGTTTGCTGCCGGTGACGTGGACGAATGGCTGGCCGATTATCGGCGACATCGGCGCGGATGGCATCGGCAACATGGTTTGGTCCACGCCTAAACCAGTCAAAAATTTTCCGCACGTCACGCCGCAGGCCGATGATGGATTTTCTTCCGCCACGCTTTCGCCGCAGTGGGAATGGCATTACCAATCGCGCGCCGAAAAATGGTCGCTGACGGAGCGCCCTGGCTATCTTCGCCTGCACGCTTTCAAGGGACTGCACGGCGACAACTTGTTGAAGGTTGGAAATGTTCTTACGCAGCGGACCTTTCGCACGAGCACAAACGTGGTCACGGTGAAGATGGAAGTGGGAGGCATGACTGATGGTCAGAGCGCGGGATTGTTTCATTTCACGACGGCGGGCTATGCGGGCGTCGGCGTGACGCAAAGCAACGGCGTTCGCCAACTCATTTACCGCTCCGGCCTGAATGTGGAACGCGGCGCAGCGGTAAAAGGCTCAAGCGTCTGGCTGCGCTCGGTGTGGGGACTCGATGGCGTCTGCCGCTTTTATCACAGTCTCGACGGAAAACTTTTTGAGCCGGTGGGCGAGCCGTATCAGATGAAGTGGGCCTCGTATCGCGGCGACCGCATCGGCCTGTTCAACTACAACAATGAACATGAAGCCGGCTATGTTGACTTCGATTCGTTTCAATACCGCTACGCCAGACAAGCGACGAAAACCAACTCGGATGACGTTTTACTCTTCACCTACTTCCGCAACAACGGCGCGGACGGTGTTCATCTTGCGATGACCACGAATGGCGTGGATTTCTTCGCACTCAACGACGATCAGGCGATTTTCAAACCGCCGCAGTGGCCCGGACAAAATCTGACGCGCGACGCTTCGGTGCTTTATCACGACGGAAAGTTTCGCATGGTTTGGACTTCGGGATGGAAGGGACGGATTTTCGGCTATGCCGAGGCGGATGACCTGGTGCATTGGAGCGAGCCGCTTCAGGTGAAGCCGTTTCCCGATGAGCTGCTTGCCGAAGACCAGCCCGATAATATTTGGGCTCCGGAAATTCATTTCGATCCGCTCAAGCAGAATTATTTCATCCTCTTCGCCAGCACCACGCCGCGTGAGCGCAACAATGAGAACGACAGCAACAACGACGGCAAGCGCGGTTCGCAATATGACAACCGCATTTACATCACCCGCACAAAGGATTTTCAGAACTGGAGTGCGGCGAAAGTTTTTTACCCATGTGATTTCGCCTCAATTGATGCGGTGATGCGTCGCGACGAAGCGAACCAGCGCTGGGTCATGGTTTTCAAATGTTCGCGCGATGACAACCTGAAGCGGATGCCGGGTCGGAATCTCTGGCTCACGTTTGCTAACCTCGATTTGGACAAGCCCAATTTCACGCCGCTCGAAGGGCCGATTGCCGGCAACCATTCGCCGATGTGCAGCAATCCTGAGCCGCGCAAGTCCATGGCGGAAGGCCCATCGCTACTGTGGTTGAACGACCGCTGGCTGTTGACGTGGGACGAGCCCGCCGGCAGCGGCCTGCAACTCGCAACCTCGCCGGACCTAAAAAAGTGGACGCATATCAAGTCCGCGAAGTTTCCCGTGCACGGCCAGCATGGCACGTTGTTCTTTGCGCCGGAAAGCGTGGTAGATTCCTTGGAGAAATTTTCCAAATGAGTTTGGTCCTCTCAAAAGTAATTTCGTTCGCCGTTGCCGCCGCGTTTTTACCGGCGGGCAATCGCACGCGGCAAGCGTCTGGAACGGCCCGGTGGCCTGATGGGGCAGGCTATTTTGAGCGCCTCCGTTTTCGGGTGGGGCGCATGGGATTTGGCGGACGGGCAGAGCCTTGCGCCTCCTTGCGAAATTTCAACGGCGTGATGTTAAGCCTTTTTCTGAAATGGAAGGCCATGTGATCGGGCGATCCAAACCGGAAGTTTCGGAGACCCGCTGAATTGAAAGGCCTGTGTCCATCAAAAGCTGTTTCGCACGGTCCAACCGGGTAAAGCGGATGTGAGCGGCGGGTGGCCAATCCCTACCTCGCCGTTCCGACGCAGTATCGTGGATCAACTGTTTCTGGTTTGCTCGGCCCAGTGCGAATGATCGTTGAAAAGAAATCGGAGTAAATCTATGCGAAGAAACTTTGCAGTGTTGTTTTTCGCGCTTGCCAGAATCTTGACAGGGCAAGCGCAAGACCTGTCGCTCTGGTATGCGAAGCCAGCGATGAATTGGCTGGAAGCCTTGCCCATCGGCAACGGCAGTCTGGGTGGCATGATCTTCGGCGGCACGGCCAATGAGCGCGTGCAATTTAACGAGCAGACACTCTGGCTCGGCAGCGAGACCGAGATGGGCAGCTATCAGCCGTTTGGCGATGTGTTCATTTCGTGGTCGCACAGCACAACGACGGAGTATCGGCGCGAATTGGATTTGCGCGATGCGATTCAGCGCGTGAGCTATCGCGATGGCGACGTGATATTTCAACGCGAAGCTTTTTCGAGTTTTCCCGATCAGGTAATGGTTTATCGCTTCACCGCGGACAAGCGTGGAAAATATTCCGGAACAATCCGGCTTGCAGACGTGCATCAGGCGCGCATCACGGCGACGGAAAATAAAATCACTTCAGTCGGCACTTTGACGAATGGGTTGGATTACGAGGCGCAATTGCTCGTGCTGCACGAGGGCGGAGCGGTGACGGCGAAGAACAATTCCATCGTCGTCAGCAATGCGGACAACGTGACGCTGCTGCTTGCGGCGGGAACTTCGTTTGCGAATGATCCGCTGAAGAACTGGCGGCGCGAACATCCGCACGAGCGTGTGACGCAGCGGTTGGCGGCGGCGGAGAAGAAATCGTTCGCGGAACTTTGCGCGGCGCACGTGGCAGATTATCAGAAGATTTTTTCGCGCGTGAGTTTGAATCTCGGCACGGGGAAAAATGATTTACCCACCGACGTTCGCCTCGAAGCGCGCAAGGCAGGCAAGGCTGATCCGGCGCTGGAGGCGTTGCTATTTCAATATGGGCGTTACTTGCTCATCAGTAGTTCGCGCACGGGTGGGCTGCCGGCGAACTTGCAGGGCATCTGGAATCAGGACGTGAAGCCCGCGTGGTATTCCGGCTATACCACGGACATCAACATCGAGATGAACTACTGGCTCGCCGAGCCAACGGCGCTCGCCGAATGTCTGCCGCCGCTCTTCGACTGGTTGCACAACATCGCCATCACCAGCAAGCGCACGGCCGACCCGCGCATCACGGCGCAGCGCGGCTGGTTCAATTACAGCACGATGAATCCCATGGGCGGCGGCTCGAAGTGGGGCGTCCACAAGCCCGGCAGCGCGTGGCTGGTGCAGCATCTGTGGGAACATTTCGCGTTCACCGGCGACACGCATTTTCTTCGCGCCGTCGCGTATCCGGCGATGAAAGAGATTGTGGAATTTTGGGAAACCGAACTCGTGACGAACGCGAATGGGAAATTGATTTCGCCCGGCGGCTGGTCGCCCGAGCACGGGCCGCTGAAGCAAGGAGACAAAATTGTCATCAAGGAAGGCGACCGCACGTTGCATCCCGGCGTGAGCTACGACCAGGAAATTGTGTGGGACTTGTTCAATAATTTCGCCGAAGCATCGCAGGTGCTCGGTGCGGATGCGGAGGATCGTGCCAAAGTAACATCCATCCGCGACCGATTGCTCGGGCCGAAGATCGGGCGCTGGGGACAAATTCAAGAATGGATGGAAGATGTGGATGATCCGAACGATCATCATCGGCACACGTCGCATCTGTTCGCGCTGCATCCGGGGCGGCAGATCAGTCCGCTCACGACGCCCGGACTCGCGGCGGCGGCGAAAGTCACGCTGAACGCACGCGGCGACACCTCGACCGGCTGGAGCAAGGCGTGGAAAATAAATTTCTGGGCGCGACTCGGCGATGGCGAGCGCGCGCACAAACTCATCGGCGAATTATTCAAGGTGAGCATTTTGGATAACTTGTTCGACACGCATCCGCCGTTTCAAATGGACGGCAACTGGGGTTACACATCCGGTGTGACGGAGATGTTGCTGCAAAGCCATCTGCGACAGGACGGCCAGCAAGTGCTGCAACTGCTGCCCGCGCTTCCCTTTGCGTGGCCGGATGGCGAAGTGACCGGGCTACGGGCGCGTGGTGGCTTCGTCGTGGATATGGCGTGGAAAAATGGAAAGCTCGTCACAGCAAAGATCCATTCATTCAATCGAAATCGTTGCCGCGTCCTTTATGGCAGCGAAGTCCGCGATTTGAAAATCAATGCTAACGAGGACTGGTTTTGGAAATGAAAAGCTCCAGAGTGAAAATTATTTTCGGCCTGCTGGCATTCGTCGCCTGCTCGTGTGCTTACGCGACGGACCAAAAACTTTATCGCATTCTGTCGGTGGGCGATTCCATCACCGAGGGCGGCAAGACATTTGATAATTACCGCTATCCGCTGTGGGAAAAATTATTTGGGGCGGGGTATCTGGTGGAATTCGTCGGCTCGCACAGCAGCGAGTCGCGCGTCGGGCCGTTGCGGCATGAGGGGCACGGTGGAAAGAATGCGGAATTTCTGGTCGGCGCGGTGGAAAATTATCTTCGCACAAACAGCGCGGACATTGTGCTGATTCATTCCGGTCACAACCACACGAACACCGAAGCGCCGGTGCCGAGAATTGTGGCGGCGACGGAAAAAATGATCCGCACGGCACGCGCCGCAAATCCTAAAATCATCGTGCTCGTGGCGCAGGTGATTCCCAGCGGGAAGTTGCCGAAATATGAATACAGCCCTGAGCTGAACGTGGAACTGAGTAAGCTCGTGGCGCGGATGAATTCGACGGAGTCGCCGGTTCTCGCCGTTAACATGGCTGACGGTTTCGATTGGCGGACGGACACGATTGCCGACCACGTGCATCCCAACCAAAACGGCGCGGAGAAGATGGCGGCGAAGTGGTTCGCGGTGCTGACCAATGTGATGGAGAAACCGCCGCAAACTTTCCATCCGAAAATTGTTGAATACAAAAATATCGATGACACGGCTTTGACGCTGCACATTTTTTCACCGGCGAATTCCAGTGCAAAGCCTCATTCGGCGATTGTTTTTTTCTTTGGCGGTGGCTGGAGCGTCGGCACGCCCATGCAGTTTTATCCCGAGTGCGCGCATTTCGCGGCGAAGGGCTTTGTCGCCATCAGCGCGGATTATCGCATCGCATCCGTAAATCACACGACACCATTTGCGAGCGTGACAGATGGCAAGTCGGCCATCCGCTGGGTGCGCCAGCACGCGGCGGAACTAGGCGTTGATCCGAATCGCATCGTGGCGGCGGGCGCGTCGGCTGGCGGGCAAGTTGCGGCTGCGACAGGAATTGTCCCAGGACTGGATGAATCAAGTGAGGATATGTCGGTGAGTTCAAAACCAAACGCGCTGTTGCTCTGGTATGCGGTGGTGGATAATGGGCCGGACGGCTATGGCCCGCCCGAAATGAAAAAGCGCTTCCAGGAAATTTCTCCGCTGCACAACCTTACGAGCAATGCGCCGCCGACGTTGCTTTTGCTCGGCACGAAGGATCAATATGTCCCCGTGAAAACAGCCGAACTATTTAAATCTCGGATTGAACAAGGTGGCGGACATTGTGAGTTGATGCTGTTTCCAGGCGCAGGTCATCCGATTTACGAATGGCGCAAAGGCGCGTCTCTTTTGCGCGCCGAAGCTCTGGCGGCTGCGGATCAGTTTCTTCTCCGCATCGGGTTTGCCGGTGACAAAATGGGCCGCTAAAATTTCACCGACTTTTTGCTGGCGGAATTTCTACAAACTTTTCCGCAAAAGCATCTATTCTGGTTTGCCGAGTTATGTCACCGTCAAACGATGCACCCAGTCAATTCAGCCTGCCAAAGTCGTTGCGACTTTTCCTTGAACTCTTGGAAATTTAAAATCAGCAACGCCCGCTGCACCGCTCCGTGGCCGCATCTGTCATCTACACCATTCGCTGTAATGTTGCGCCAGACTGGCGGTGGAATACTGACCCGAACCAGTCCCGTTACTTCATAAAAACGCATGGACTCTTTTTGCCGTAACACGATCCAACCAAAACCTAAAATAACAATGAAAACAAAAATCAAGTTCACCTGCTCATGGCCGCGACTGCTGCTGGCGGCCGGAATCATCGGTCTGGCTGCTACCGCCGACGCATCCACCTACACTTGGCGTGGCACCACCAGTTCGGTCTGGGGAGTTCCTGCTAACTGGCTCGGCTCTGCCATCGCGCCCACCAACGGCCTGTATCCGCATCGCCTGGAGGTGAACCAAGCCGCGAACAACGGGCTGATCTATGACGCCACGTTCGGCACCACAATCTATGGCACAAACGGCATCCGCGGTCTGGTCATTGGCAGCGGGGCGAATGGCAACGGCACGATGACGATCACCGGCGGAAGTTTCATTACCACGAACGTCAGCGCGGGCGATGTCATCGGCAACAGCGGCAACACGGCGATCCTCAACATCAATGGCGGAACTTTTAGCAGCGGGTGTCCCGGGGTTAGTTTTGGTCTGGGCGTGTCGGGCAGCTCAACCTTGAACGTCAACAGCGGCGTGGCGCAGATGGGCACGGCGACTTTCAACGTGCTTTCCGGGACGATCAATTTCAACGGCGGCACGACGATTGTCACGAACATCGCCTACAGCGGCGGCAACGCGACAAATAATTTCAACGGCGGCACGCTGCAGGCGCGGGCGAACAACACGGCTTTTATTGCGGCTGCTGTCAAGGCGAACGTTCGTAATGGCGGTGCGATTCTGGACTCGGCGGGATTCAACGTCACCGTTTTGCCGGCGTTGCTCCACAGCCCCATCGCGGGCGACGCGGCGGTGGACGGCGGGTTGACCAAGAATGGCAACGGCACGCTTACGTTGAACGCTTTGCCGACCTACACCGGGCCGACGCGCGTGAATGTGGGGCGGTTGACCACGCCGCTGCCGACATCGAGCAGTTCGCTGGTGTTAACGGCGGGAGCGCGCTTCACGCCCGCACTGACCAATGCTCCGTGGCTCGCGGATTCGGCGGCGCTGACCAATGCAACGGTGGATTTCAACTACGGTTCCTTCGCCGCCAATCCGAACAACAACGCCTCTATGTATCTCACCAACCTTGCCATCAGTGGCTCGGTGACGTGCAACATCGCCGGCTCGGGTTTTCCGGTGACGAACATCACGTTGCTCTCCTACAGCAGCAAGACCGGCGGCGGTTCGTTCGTGCTGGGCTCGTTGCCGAATGGCGCAGTCGCCACACTCAATGACGACGGCGCGAACGTGACATTGAACATCACCACGGCCTCGATTCAAAATCTCATCTGGTCCACCGGCGACGGCATCTGGAAGACGAATGGCGCCCTGAACTGGAACGGCAACTCGGCGCAATACCTCGAATACCCCTCGGGCGTGAACGACGTCGTGACATTTGACGACACGGCTAGTGGCACAGTGACGATCACCGGACAGGTGAACCCGTCGTCCACCACGGTGAATGTGACGGGCAGCTTTTACACCTTCAGCGGACCGGGCAGCATCGGCGGCACGAACGGCATCGCCAAGCTCGGCACAAGCACGCTGGAGATTGACAACGCAAATAACTTCACCGGCCCCGTGACCATCAGTGGCGGCAGCGGCACGTCTGGTGGCACACTGTTCGTGAACAATGCGAGCGCGCTCGGCGTGACGAACGGCCCGGTCACGGTCAGTGGCCCGGCGAACACGCTTGAAATCGGAACGCCCAGCGGCAACGGCATCACGGTCAGCAACAAGTCCGTCACCATCAATGGCACCGGCGTGGGCGGCGCGCGCGGTGCGTTGCGTGGCGCGTCGGTGGCGGCGGGGCAGACGAACATCTGGGCTGGGCCGGTCATCATCGGCACGGACACGTCCCGCATCGGCACGGAAGACAACGGCAATCTGACCGTTTCAGGAGCCATCACGGATAATGGATTGAACCTCGGCGTGCTTCTCCGCCCCGGCACCAGCAGCACGCTGACGATGGCCGGCACGGGAAGCTCCTACGCCTACACTCGCACCTACGGCGACTCCGCCACGAGTTTCATCCAGCTTGGCGCGAACAACGCGTTCGCCACAAACGCCCTCCAGCTTGGCAACGGGAACGTTGACCTCAACGGTTTCAATCAGACCGTGGCAAGCATCGTTGATTTCAGCCTGAGCGGCACTAGCACCGTGCTGAACAACGGCGCGGCTCCGTCCACGCTCACCATCAATACTGGCACTAACACCGCCAACTCATTCTCCACCGTCACGGCCTTCACGGATGGCACGTCGGTGCTCAACCTCGTCAAGACTGGCAAGGGCACGGAGACGTTGTCCGGCGCAAATGTCACTTACTCTGGCACGACCACTATTTTGGACGGCCAGTTGAAATTCTCGTCGGTCAACCCGATGAACACCGCCATCACCGTTGGCAGCGGAGGATCGCTCGGCGGCGAAGGGACGACGACGAACTCGTTGACGTTCCAAGCGAACTCCATCCTCGTGGTGGATCCTGCCTCGGCCGGCAGCTTCACGGCGAACACGATTGACGCGAGCATTGCGCCCGTGAAAATTTCCTTCACGTCCGCTGCGCCGACGAATCAGGACACGCTGATTCTCACCGCCGTCAACGGCTTCATCGGTTCCGCCGCCAACTTTGTTTCCATCGGCTCACGCGGCGGGATTTTTTACCTGACGAATGGCAACACGCAATTGATGTTCACTCCCAGCACGGTCACGGCTTCGCTCGTCTGGAAAGGAAATAATCCGAGCAACCCGTCCTTCTGGGACACCATCACCACGACGAACTGGAGCAACGGCGGCACGCCGGATTTGTTTTACGCGGGTGACAACGTCCTGTTCGACAGCACGGCCAGCACCTACAGCATTGGCATTCAAGGCACCGTGCAGCCGTCCAGCGTGACGGTGAACAGCACGAACGATTACAACTTCTTCGGCACAATCGGCGGCGCGGCCACGCTCACCAAGGGCGGCACCGGCACGCTGATTTTGAACAACAACAACAGCTACACCGGTCTCACGATCATCTCCAACGGCGTGGTCAATATCCAAACCAGCGGCGCCCTCGGCTCGACCGCGTCCGGCACGATCATCACCAACAACGGCACGCTCGATTTCAACACCGCTGCGACCTTTGCCAACACGCTCAACATCGGCGCGGAAGTGCTCACAGTTTCCGGCACCGGCTTCGGCGGCAACGGCGCGGTCGTCAACAGCAGCCTCACCGCGAACCAGCTCAACGCCGTGCAGCAGATGGTGCTTGCGGGCGACGCCAGCATCGGCGGCAGTTTCCGCTGGGACATCCGCGGCGGAACCAGCGCGCTGGACATGGGTGGCTTTAACCTGACCAAGGTCGGTGCCAACTTCATCCCGCTCGTCAGCACAGTCGTCAACAACCCCGGCAATATCGTCATCAGCAACGGTATGTTCGGCGTGCAGCTCTCAGCCAACTTAAATGGCAGTTCCGCCAACACGATGACAGTTCACACTGGCGGCACGCTGGAATTTTACCAGTCCAGCGTCGCGCCCACTTGGACGCTGTTGATGCAACACGGCTCGACCATCTGGGGCGAAAGCGGTTTCAGCGGCCAGAATGATTGGGCCGGACCGATCACGCTCAATGGCGCGGTGACGCTGCAGGCGGACGGCCAGTTGAACATCACCGGTGAATTCAGCGGCCCCGGCTCGATCACCAAGATCGGCAACAACATCGCGACGCTCTCCGCCTCGAACTCCTACGCGGGTAACACCACCGTCAGCGCGGGCACGTTGTCGCTCGACTGGCCTTCGCTCGCCAGCGGTTCCACCGTCACCATCGCGAGCAACGCGGTGCTGAACTTGGATTACACGGACACCAACATCGTGGCCGCGCTCGTCTTGAACGGCACGAACCAGCCCGCCGGCGTGTATGACGCCACGACCGGCGCACCGTTCATAACCGGCACGGGCGCGTTGCAGGTTGGGTCGGCTGCTCCGCCCACGATGAGCTTTACCAGCGGCGGCGGCAGTCTGGTGATCACCTTCACCGGCGGCACGTTGCAGGCGCAGACGAACGACCTATCCACCGGCCTCAGCACGAACTGGGTGGATTATCCCGGCACCAGCCCCGTGACCGTCCCGATCAATCCGGCGAACGGCAACGTGTTCTTCCGTGTGAAGCAGTGAAGCGCGCAGAAATTATGGCGGAGGCGCTTCGGCGTCTCCGCCTTTTTCATCTAGCCTGAGCTGTGCGCAAAAACTAAAATTAAATCCGCGAATGCACATTTTGCCATCACCTGAGTTGGACGACAATTATCTTTATTAACCCGTAGCCGAACAGTCACTGACATGATTCTTTGCTGGAAAAAATTCGCCGGGAAATTTTTGTCGCCCGTCATTGCGGCTGCGATGGTTTTCACTGGTAGCGGCGTTTTGGTGTTGGCGCAGGACCTTGATCCGACCAGCGACCCGAATGTCCAGCCGTATGCCGGCACGCCGTTGAGCGGCTATCGTCTGGTGTGGTCCGATGAGTTCAATTCAAACGCGGTGGACACGAACAAATGGAACTTCCGCACGGGCGTTCGCTTCTGGAGCGTGCAACAATCCCAGAATAACGCTGTTTCCAACGGTCTGTATTATATATTGCTCAAAAAGGAAACGGTCGGCACCAACCAATACACTGCCGGTGGCATCATCACCAAAAAACTTTTTCGCTACGGCTATTACGAAACTCGGATGAAGGTTCCGCCGGGGCGCGGCTGGCATACATCGTTCTGGATGATGAAACAAACCATCGCCACGAACGACACGGCGCAAGTGGAACTTGATGCGTTGGAAAATGACTCCATCAGGCCGACGAGCTACGGCATCAACAATCATCGCTGGCTGCCCTCGCCGACCTACAGTTGGGGAAGCAAGACCGTAATCACGCCGTCGCTGAACGCTGATTTCCATGTCATCGGCTGCGAATACACAACCACCGCCGTGAAATATTTTTTCGACGGCGTGCTTGAGCAGACGGTGGCCACATCTAATTTTGCCCCAGCCGACGTGAACATCTGGCTGACCTCCATTGCCGGGCCGCTGGGCGGCACCACCAATGTGGATGACTCTGAGCTTCCATCCACGGCCCAATATGATTACGCGCGCTTTTTTGTCCTCGGGCCGACAGGCCGTGTCAGCATCGTCTCGCCCGCCGGCGGGGTGACGCTGGCGGACTCAAATCAAATCTTGCGCGTGACGGCAAATGTTTCGACCAGCGACACGAATTATCCGCCGGCGGTAACCTGGTTGGAAATTTCGGGGCCGGGAGACGTGACTTTTGCCAATGTCACCAACACCGACACCACCGCGAAATTTTCCGCGCCCGGCAGCTATGTTTTGCAATGCCAGTGCGTCGTCTTAAACAACACGAACGTCGCGCCCGTGACCGTGGCCGTGAATGTGCCGCTCACGCTGGCGTTGCGCGAAGGCGTGAACGGATATGGCGAAGTCTGCACGTTTTTCTGGGGCGACAGCGTGAATTGGAATTCCGGCGCCCGCGATGAAATCATTGTCGGCCGCTGGAACAACCAGCCGCTGCGCGCGGTTTTTTCATTCGACCTTTCGCCGCTGGGAGCCAATTCAATCATCCAGTCGGCCACGCTGGATTTATGGTCGGATGCGGTGGGCGCGCCAAATTTTCCAAGGTGTTTTTATCGCGTGCTGCTCGGACCATGAGCGTTTTTTCAAAATTTATTTTGATCGTCGGCTAGCTGGCGATGGCGTTCATGCCTCACGCTCCAGTCCGGCAGAGAGACAGGTAGGGGTGAACAAAACTTTGGGCACAAAGGATGTCATCGTGCGCCAGCGCAAGAGGTTCGCCCGGCGCAAATCTGGGTTGGAAAGTTTTTCGGGCGAGCGGCGAACTACTGGAGAGTTCGATTACGCCCACCAATCTGACGATGCAGTTCACGAATGGCCTGCTGCGCTTTTCCTGGCCGACGAATTACCACGGCTGGACGTTGCAGGCGCAAACAAATTCTGTTGCGACTGGCCTCGGCACGAACTGGGCGGCGATATCGCGTCCAGTGCGTCCACAAATGTCATTACCTTGCCCGTTTCTTCGACGAGTGGCGCAGTGTTTTACCGGCTGGTCTTTCCCTGATGCGAGTTGTTTTCACCCGTGATGGCTTTCGCGGCGGAACTGGAGCGGCGTCTGGTTGTAATGTTTGCGGAAGATGGCGGAGAGATAGGCCTGTGAGCCGAAGCCGGATTTTTCCGCGATGTCGGGCATCGGCAAATTTGTGTCCGCGATCAACTGGCGCGCGCGATCCAGTTGAAAGCGGCGCAATTCCTCGGCGGGCGAACGTTGCAATATTTCCAAAAATTTCCGCTCCAACGCCCGGCGGGAAACACCAGCATGAGTCGCGACATCGTCCACACGCACTGGCAGCGTGGCTGACTGGCGGATGTAGCTCAAGGCTTTCACCAGCGCCGGATCGCGCACGGCGAGCGTGTCGGTGGACTGCCGTGACACGATGCTTAAGGGCGCGATGAACTGCGGCGACTTCGGTTGATTTTTTCCGCGCATCAGTCCTTCGAGCAGCTTCGCGGCCTGGAACCCGATGGTGTCGGCGGCAGCGCGCACACCGGAAATCGGAATCTGTGTGGCCTCGCACAACACTTCGTCGTAGGACTGGCTCAACACAGCGACTTCTTCCGGCACTTGCAGTCCGGCCTGCTGGCAGGCAAAAATGATTTCCCGCGCGCCGCTGGCGTTCCAACAGACAATGGCCACGGGTTTGGGCAAACCTTTCAGCCACTCGCCCAGCTTTTTGAGATCGAGCCGCCACTCCGGTTCGGCACCGGTCTGCGGTTTGGCAGTGAAGACGGAGATGTCGCCGCCGCCCGCCTGCACGCCGCGCACAAACGCCTCCTGATGTGTCGTGACATAACCCAGCCCTTCAAGGCTGAAGTAGGCGTAGTGCCGAAAACCGCGTTCCCAGAAATGATCCACGGCCAGTTGTGCCGAGGCCATGAGATTGGTGCTGACGCGTGGAAATTTCGCGCCGCGCAATTCAATGCCGGAGACGTTGACGACGGGAATTTTTTGGGCGGCCAGTTCCCAGGCCATCTTCGGCGTCGCGATGCGGGCGATGACGCCGTTGCCATTCCAGCCGGAAGGGAGTTGCAAATGCTCCTCGATGCCGCGCGCCTCCACAAAAATCTGCCAGCGGCCGTGCGTATGCGTGTAGCTGATGACCCCGGAAAGAATGTTTCGTCCCCACGTTGTGGACGTGTCCACGAGGATGGCCACGCGCGGGATAGCAGGCGGACGACGGCGCGAATTTGATTTGTTCATGGTGCGGTTGGGTTCGACAGAAACTATGTCGGAGAATTTCCCGTGACGCAATTTCTAAAAACTATTCCGCGATTATCTATATCCGCTGTTCGGCGACAAAGTTAACGTGGAAATCATTCAACCAACACATCTGTTTATGAAAAATTTTGCCGTGTTTCTGATGGCGGGCTTCCTGATTTGCGGGGCCGGCTGCAAACAGAAAACCCCCGTAGCTGCCACCCCGGCGGCGACTAACCAAATGGAGCAAACCGCCGCCGTGGTGCCAGCGGCCAAAGCGGCTTCCCAGCCATCCGCCGCGCAACCGGCCAAGGTTGCGCCAGTGATGATAAAAGTTGCCGGCTCCACCAACCGGGTTCCGATGGTTCCCTGAAGAAAAAAACAAAACGGCGCGAACGGCTGTCTGGACGAGCCATTTTTGAACGCCTGCAAGAAAATGAAAGCAATACGAAACACACTACTCCCCCGCACGCGGATTCTACGCCAACCGGGTTTTACACTTATTGAACTACTAGTGGTGATTGCTATCATCGCGATTCTCGCGGCTATGCTGCTGCCCGCGCTGGCCAAGGCAAAGGAACGTGCAAAACGTATCTCCTGCACCAACAACCTCAAGCAGTTGAATCTGGCCGCGATAATTTATGCCGGTGATAGCCAGGATAGATACGGTTATTCCGGCCAAAGCGCTCTCTACTACATGGGACCGGAAATGCGGACGAACTACATGCAGACTTACAAGATTCAACGGCAGTCATTTTATTGCCCCTCGAATCTGGGTTGGAACACTGATTTGCTCTGGCTTTTTTCTGACGGGGTGACAACTTCCGATCCCTCGGTGATTGGGTATTTTTATTTTGCGGGCAATTCAGCGTTCAACACCCCGGCGAATATCAGCACTTACTATCCCAATAGCGGGGTGTTGCCCAACGGCGATAATCTGGCGGCGCATGAACCCATTTTGCCGATGAAGACCACCGACCGGGCTTACTTCAATCTGGTCTGGGGCGATATGCAGGCAAAATATTTGGGAGACTGGTGGCGTGACCGGTCCGTGGGCACTTGTCGGGTGAATCATTTTGAAAAGGAAACTCCGGTTGGTGCCAATGAAGGTTCCATCGACGGTCACGTGGAGTGGATCAAGTGGATTAAGTTCTCCAAAGGTCCTCGGATGCAATACAGCAGTCTGGACATCTATTTTTACGCCAATCAGCCGTTCTGAAAGCTGCATCGCTCGTTTTTTTCATGATGCGGAATTTTTTGTTTTTGGAAAACATTTGGGTTGTGTTTTCCTTGGGTGGGGCGGGAGATGTCTGGGGTGGCGTCTCCCGCCCCAAAAGCCCACGATCAGAAATTGTTAATTTGACTAAATAGGATGAAACTCGAAGCACCAGTTCGTGAGACACGTGAATTACGCGGGCAAAAAATGGTCACTGACGTTGCCGTCATCGGCGGCGGACTGGCTGGCGTGTGCGCGGCTGTCACGGCGGCGCGGGCCGGGGCAAAGGTTTTGCTGGTGCAGGATCGTCCGGTTTTGGGCGGCAACGCTTCGAGCGAGGTGCGTCTGTGGATTCTCGGTGCGACCTCGCACATGGGCAACAACAACCGGTGGGCACGCGAGGGCGGCGTGATTGACGAAGTGCTGGTTGAAAACACCTTTCGCAATCCGGAAGGTAACCCGCTCATCCTCGACACGATTATTTTGGAAATGGTGGTGAACGAACCGAACATCACGTTGTTGCTGAATACAGTCGTTCATGACTTGGAAAAGGCGGATGCGGACACGATCAAATCCGTCCGCGCGTTCTGCTCGCAAAATTCTACCGCCTACGAAATCACCGCGCCGGTCTTCGTGGATGCGAGCGGCGACGGCATTGTGGGATTTCTCGCCGGTGCGGCGTTTCGCATCGGGGCGGAATCACGCGCGGAGTTCGGCGAACAATTCGCGCCGGAGAAAGCGAGCAATGAGCTGCTTGGCCACACCATTTATTTTTACTCCAAGGACACGGGGCGACCAGTGAAATTCATCCCGCCGAGCTTTGCGCTGAAGGACATCACCAAGATACCGCGCTGGCGCGACATCCAGTTCAACGATTCCGGCTGTCGTTTCTGGTGGCTGGAATGGGGCGGGGCGCTCGACACCATTCACGATAGCGAGAAGATCAAGTGGGAATTGTGGAAGGTTGTCTATGGCGTGTGGCATCACATCAAGAACTCCGGCCAGTTTCCCGCGGCCGAAACGCTGACGCTCGAATGGGTCGGCACGATTCCCGGCAAACGCGAGAGCCGCCGCTTCGAAGGCGATTACATGGTCATCCAGCAGGATTTGGTGGAGCAACGCCGCCATGCCGACGCCGTGTCCTTCGGCGGTTGGGCGATTGATTTGCATCCAAGCGACGGCGTGTTCAGCGCGCAACCCGGCTGCCAGCAATGGCATTCCAAGGGTGTGTTCCAGATTCCTTATCGCGCGATGTATTCGCGGAACATCAAAAATCTCTTTCTCGCCGGCCGCATCATCAGCGCGTCCCATATCGCATTCGGCTCCACACGCGTCATGGCAACGTGCGCCCACGGAGGACAAGCCGTCGGCATGGCGGCGGCGATTTGCGTCCGAAACAAACTTTTGCCGCGCGATCTGCTGGCCGCGCCGCGCATGAAGGAATTGCAACGCGAACTGATTCGCATTGGCCAATACATTCCCGGCGTGGCGTTGGAGGATGAAAATGATTTAGCGCGGACAGCAGAAATTTCCGCGACGAGCGAATTGAAGTTGTCGCAGTTCGTGCCGAGTGGCGAAACGATGCCGCTGGACGCCTCGTGGGCGATGATGTTGCCGGTGCAGCCGGGCGCGATGCCGGCAGTGGAATTTTTTCTCGACGTGGCAGCGCCCACGACGTTGCGCGCCGAACTGCGCGTCAGCAGCAAGGCCGACAACCATACGCCCGACGTGGTGCTGGCGACGCAGGAAATACAATTGAAGACCGGCGCACGCATCAAGCTGCCGCTGAAGTTTGACGCGCAGATTGACGCGGCGCGCTACGCCTTCGTCTGCCTCATGGCAAATCCAGATGTTTCCGTCCACTTGAGCGACCAGCGCGTCGCCGGGGTTCTGGCGGTCACGCAAAAGTTCAACCGCGCCGTGGCGAAATCGCCGCGCCAGGAACCGCCGCCCGGCAGCGGGATTGACAGTTTTGAATTTTGGATTCCGCAGCGTCGTCCGGCAGGGAAAAATCTGGCGATCAAAATTGATCCACCGTTGGAAGCATTCGGCACAGCCAATCTCACCAATGGCTTCGCGCGCCCGACGAACCAGCCGAACGCGTGGGTTGCGGATTTTTCGCACGAACAACCAGTGTTGCGTCTCGCTTGGGACAAGCCGCAGACCATCGCTCGCCTCGAGTTGAGTTTTGATACGGACTTCGATCATCCGATGGAGTCCGTGCTGATGGGGCATCCCGAGCGCGTGATGCCATTTTGCGTGCGCGAAGTCATCGTGGCAGTTCCCGCAAAAGTGCTCGTGCTCGCCGGTCATCAAAACGGACACAGCGACAATGGTTCCGACACCGAGCAACTCGTCTTTGAAATCACGGAGAATCATCAGTCGCGCCAAGTCATTTGCCTCAAAACTCCCGTTACCACCGACGCGCTCGAACTTCGTCTTGTCGCGCCCGGCAGCAATGTTCCGGCCGCGTTGTTCGCGATCAGGTGCTGCGCGCCGGATTAATTTTTCCATGTTCAAATTCAATATGATTCGCGCCCTCATCATGGGCGCTCTGTCACTGTGTATTTCATGGCCGGGGCTGGCGGCCAGCACTGTTGCGCCGGTGGAATACGACCTCCACGCCCGGCTGCAGCCGGTGCCGGCCACGGCGAAATGGGCGGACACCAATTACAACATCTGGTGCGGCTCGGAGGTGAAGGGCGACGACGCGAAATACCACCTTTTCTACTCGCGTTGGCCGCGTAAGCTGGGGCATCAGGCGTGGGCTTCCCACTCTGAAATCGCCCATGCGGTGAGCGACACGCCGTTCGGTCCGTGGACGCATCATGAGGTGGCGTTGCCTGCGCGTGGCACAAATTTTTGGGATGGCTCTTGCACGCACAACCCGACCATTCTCCGCATAGGAAAGAAATTTTATCTCTACTACATGGGCAACTACGGTGACGGCTTGGTGACTGGTGCGTTGAACTGGACGCATCGCAATCACCAGCGCATCGGCGTGGCGGTGGCGGATTCGCCGGACGGTCCGTGGCAGCGCTTTGACAAACCCATCGTGGACATCAGCTCTGATACGAACGCGCCCGATGCTTTGCTGACCTCCAATCCCAGCGTCGCGCAGCGTCCGGATGGCGGCGTGCTGATGGTTTACAAAGCGGTTGCGATGCGTGGCAAGGTGCCCTTCGGCGGACCGGTCTCGCATCTTGTCGCCACGGCGGACAGTCCCACCGGGCCGTTCACGAAACATTCCGGCGAAGTGTTCGGGGCAAAGGGCGTGCTGTTTGCGGCGGAAGACCCGTTCATCTGGCGCGGCGCAGATCGCTACTGGGCCGTGGTGAAGGACAACGACGGCAATTTCACGCATCGCGGCTACTCGCTGGCGCTCTGGGAATCGGCGGACGGTATGAATTGGAAACTGGCGAAGCATCCATTCGTCGCCAATCCGGGAATCATCAAATGGGCCGATGGCCACGAGGAAAAACTCACAGCGCTGGAGCGTCCGCAACTTGCTTTTGAAAACGGCGAACCCGTTGCGCTCTGTTGCGCGGCGGCGAATGACAAGTTGCGTCACGGAAGCTTCAACGTGCAGATTCCGCTCAAATCAAGAAAATGAAAAAGTATTTAGGAATAGGAATGGGTTTCCTGACTATGGCTTCGGTCGGTTTGTTGCAAGCCAGTGAGTCAAGTGAATGGGCCCAGTCGCTCAACGGACAATGGCATTTCACCACGAACGCAGATGCCGTGACGTGGGGCAGCATCAATGTGCCCGGCAACTGGAGCACGTTGCCGGCGGATTCGACTTACAAAGGCAAGGGCTGGTATCGCCGCGAATTTGTTGCGTCCACCGACTGGTCAGGTAAACACATCCGCCTGAAGTTCGACGCCGTGTATCACGATGCGACAGTGACGTTGAACGGCAAGGAACTCGGCAGTCACAGCGGCGGCTACACGCCGTTTGAGTTCGATGTGACCGACGTGGTGAAGCTCGGCGCGACAAACAGCGTGACTGTCTGCGCGGACAGCACCTATCGTCGGGGCGCGTGGTGGCATTGGGGCGGCATCAGCCGCAGCGTCACGCTCATCGCGAACGACGACGCGCGCATCGTTTGGCAGCACATCCGCAGCGAGCCGGAATTGCAGGCCGGCACAGCCAAGATTTTCGTGCGTTACAAGCTCGCGAACGCCGGCGCGAAGCCGGTGGAAGTTTCCCTCGCGTCCACGATTGATGGGATGCCAGAAGGGGCGCCTGCAAAAACAGTTTCCGTTCCCGCGGACGGTGCCATTGAAGTTGATGCGGAAACCACGCTGCCAAAGTCGCGCGTGCGGTTTTGGGATTTTGATCATCCAAATCTTTACCGGCTCACCACGCAGCTTTCGTCAGGCGGGAAAATTGTTCACGAACAGTCTGACCGTTTCGGTATTCGCAAAGTAGAAGTCACGCAAGATAGTTTGCTCCTGAACGGCGAGCGCGTGCGCTTGTGCGGTTACAACCGCGTCAGCGACAGCCGCAAGTTCGGCAACACCGAGCCGGACGAGTTGGTCAAGTCCGATGTGGACATGATGAAGCGCGCCAACGGAAATCTCTCGCGCCTGATGCACTTCCCGCAAGCGCCGAACCTGCTCGATTATCTCGACGAGAAAGGGATGATGATTTGGTGCGAGATACCCGTCTGGGGCGGCGACGATTCCTTCCTGACGAATAATGACCTTTCGCTGCCGCGCCAGTGGATGCGCGAAATGATCGAGCGTGATTACAATCATCCGTGCATCATCGGGTGGAGCGTGGGCAACGAGTTGCGCAATCATTTCAACTACGTAAGCAACTTGATGGCTTACACCCGCACCTTCGATCCGCATCGCATCGTGACGCATGTGAGCAATTCTGGGGCAAGCGGTCACGCCACGCGCACCAACGACCCCATCACCATCAGTCCGATCACGCTCTACAACACATACAGCTACAGCAAAAACACCGCGACCATCCTGCATGGTAAGTGGCCAGAGAAGCCAATCTTCTTTTCTGAGTTTGGTATCAAGCAATTCGGTGGCAGTCTTGACTCGCGGATCAACGGTCTGGAGGAAATGTATCGCCTCGCGACGCAGGGTAATCCCTACGTCATCGGCGTTTCATTGTGGACGTTCAACGATTACCGCAGCGACTATCCCGGCACGCCGCCGTCGGGCAACCGTGAGTGGGGCATTGTCACGGAGGATCGCCACCCAAAGGCGGCTTACGCGCAGATGCGGAAACTTTTTTCGCCGGTTCACTCGCTAACGGTGGCGAATGGAATGATCCGCCTCGAACCACGCGGCGCAGATGAAATTCCCAGTTTTAAGCTTCGCGGTTACAAATTGAAATGGGACGGTGGCGAAATCGCTTTGCCTGACCTAATGCCGGGAGATTCCGTGTGGACAAAAAAGACGTTGTTGAAGCCTGGCGCGGTGGTGAGTTTGTTCACGCCGACGGGTTATGCCGTGGCGGATTCTGAATGAATCGATGAAGAAATTATTTCAAGCGAGGCTGTTAATCTGCAACGTCACAGCTGGGTTTAAATTCCACCACTTTTTTCCTACGCATCCTTGCAGCTTTGCAGTTTTGCGTTTTTCTTTTCCAACCTCGCCTATGCCGCCACGCTCGAATGTGACTTTCAAAATCCACCCATGGCGGATCATCCCACAGTCTGGTGGCGGTTCATGGATGATTTCGCTGCGCGTGAGGGCATCGTCGCGGAACACCGGGCCATTGAAATCCTTGCTGCCGAGCGGAGCGAACAAATGGGAGTTGGTCTGGAGCGATGAGTTCGATGGGCCGGATTCCGATTTGGATGTTGCGTGGCAATCTCAGAACAGCGGAAGCACGCACATTCTCTCCAGCCGCTGGCGCGAGAATGCCGTCGTGACAAACGGGTTGCGGCGGTTGGTGATGGCAAGGTGAAGTCGTTTGAGGAAACGGTGCGGATGCTCGTGAGTTGCGCGACGGGTGAACGGTGGCAAAGGTCCAAGTGTGAGGAACGCGATTCCAAAATTATCAGCCACTTCGGAATGCACAGAGCAAAGCGATGAATTCACCGCCAAGCGACTCGGCGTGCAATGGGAGTTTGGGTGCAATTCCCACGACGCGAACTGCAGCCTCGCCGAGCAGCTAGTGTAGTGTCCCTTAAAAGCGTGACACAACTGCTAATGGGGATTATTGTGGGTGAACGATGTCACGCCACGCCCCCCACCTTGAACTCACGGCGGCACAAGCCGTCGAGTTGCGTGCCTTGGTGCGCGCCACTAC
>CAINLR010000100.1 GCA_903850425.1 uncultured Verrucomicrobia subdivision 3 bacterium
GCGCTGGCGCAGCAACTCGTTGCGGCGGCTGGCAAGGTGCCGGTGATTGTGCAGCCGAACGCCGGTTCGCCACACACGGAAAACGGCAAGACGATCTACAACGCCACGCCGGAAGAAATGGCCGCCACGGCCACGCGCCTGCTGGCCGCCGGCGTCCGCATCATCGGCGGCTGCTGCGGCACCACGCCGGAGCATCTCGCCGCCATGAACCGCGCCGTTCGTTGCGGCGCACTTGCGAGTTAGAAACTCAACAATAACTGGTAAATGAACGTGTCGCCCAGGCTGTCTATTTGTTCCCAAACCCGACGCAGCATGGCGGGATCGCCGGTCAGCGGCGGCAGTTCTTCGAGCTTCTTTTCCCACGGAAAGCAGACTCCCGCTGCAACCGAAGCGGCTGGGCGGCCGGCCATGCCGATCAGCCCCGCGCGATCGCGCATGGACGCCGGCACGTCGCACGGCGGCGTGGCGTTGAGCGAGGCGCTGCCGCCGCGATACACTCCATATCCACCGGCTGAACAGGTTATTGTTGAACAGCAGCGGCCGCAAATTCCTTCAAAATTCTGACATAACGCCGGTAATCGGCCAGGGCAACTCCCGGCGGTGTCTGGTGATCCACGCTGGGAATGAACCCGCCGCTCTTTACCAACGGCAAGAGCCGCTCAAACTCGGCCCGAATCGCGGCTTCCCCCTGGTGCATGACCAGCTTGTTGTAATGCCCGACCATCCGCAGCTGGGGAAAGCTTTGGCGCAGCCGGCTGCCATCCACTCCAGCCTGACGTTCCAACGGCAGGACACCGTCCACGCCCACGGCTTGCAACCACGGCACCAGCATCGTCACGTCTCCGTCGGTGTCCACGATGGTAAGCAGGTTCAATTCCTTGGCTCGCGCCAGGAGCCGGCGATAATAGGGCGCGAGAAACTCCTCGAAGGTCTGTTTTGAAATCATCGGCCCGTTATTGTAAGGCACGTCCTCGGCAATGGTCATGAAAGTCGGCACGCAACTTTTGGCAATCTGCTCCAGCAAATTCAGATTGAAATCGAGCAGGTCTTGATTGATGCGATGCACCAATTCCGGCTCGTCATAATAGGCATAACTCAACCCCTCGAAACTCATCAGCGTTCGGGGAAACCAAAAAAAACCTTCCAGCGTCACCCACACCACAGCCTCGCCGCGCGCCTGCCGGGCGGCCCAAGGCTGCATCCCGGCGATGGACGGCGAATGATCCGGAAAAAGTTTCGGCAGGATTCGCCGGTAATCATCCATATTGGCAACCATGCCTTCGACGTGGTGCTGGGTTGCCGCGATGGTGGCCTGCGTGGTGCTGAACCAGAATTGCTGATAGGGATCCAAGCCGAAATACTGCGCGATCTCGAACACCTGATTGAACTGCAATGTGCGCGGCAAACCTTCGCCATGCCAGCGTGCGATGGTTTTGTCCCACCACATCGCCCATTCCCAGACCGGCAGGCGGTCCACCGGCTGAAAATTCATCACGGCGCGAAATCGTTCCACATGGTTCATTTTCATATCAAAGTTTCCTCACATTGTTGATTATTCACGGCAACATCAAGTGCTCAACGTAACGATCTTCAAAACCGTCGGCTAGTGTAGTGTCCCTTAAAAGCGTGACACAACTGCTAATGGGGATTATTGTGGGTGAACGATGTCACGCCACGCCCCCCACCTTGAACTCACGGCGGCACAAGCCGTCGAGTTGCGTGCCTTGGTGCGCGCCACTAC
>CAINLR010000101.1 GCA_903850425.1 uncultured Verrucomicrobia subdivision 3 bacterium
GTCATCGAACCCTTCTATCCCAAGGGCAAACGCGGGCGCCCGCCCATTGGTTTGGAGCGGATGTTGCGCGTCTATTTTCTCCAGCAATGGTATGCCCTCGCCGACGAGGCGCTCGAAGACGCGCTCTACGACCGCCACGCCCTCCAGAGTTTTGCGCGGATTGATCTGGCCGCCGAAGGCGTGCCCGATGCCACCACGCGGCTGAACTTCCGGCACTTGCTCGAAACCCATGACCTCTGCAAAAGCCTTTTCACCGCCATCAACGCCGACCTGACCGCGCGGGGTTTATTCCCGCTACGCGATCATTTTGAGTGCGCCTGCCAGCTACGGCTTCACGGTTTCGACCATCGGCGCATTGGACGATCCAGCCTTGGTGGATTTGAGTTTTAACGGGCCGGGCCGGAACTATGTGTTTTGGGACGCGATCCATCCAACCACCAAGACCCATGGCCCAGCGCCGCCGGCGCCGGGAAGAAAACCAAAAGCAAAAAACCAGCCCACGAAAAACAAACAAAACAACAACAATGCCCGCCGTCCTTGTAGCGTAATTATACCGCGCTTGAGGTCATTGATTCAAAAACGCGCCGAAACCATCATTCAAACTGCCACCAATCCACTAGTGGCCCGTCTTCGCCTTGGACTTGAAAGTTCAGCGTCACGGCATGCACGCTGCTGACATCGGCCACATCGCAAACAATCTCGGTCCATTGCCCACTCGGACTCCCCAAGATTTTAGTTTCTGCAATCAGGTGGTTCAAATCTTGATCCAGGCGAACGATCACGGTGCTGTCGGACTTTCCGGGTTTGACGCGGAAGCGCATTTTTTTGGGGGCAGTTTTAAAATCGAGATATTTATATGTGGCCCGGTCACTATCACGGATGCCCGACAGGATCTCATTGGCTTCTTCTCTGGGCGAAACACGCACATTCCCCCACAACAAGCATGCCTGTTCAGCTTCGATTCGCAGGCTGGCGTCTATCGGTCCTTCTGCACCCTGGGTCGTCATTTCAACCTCCGGGATGCTACCGTTTTCACGGAAGGTAATGGGTTCGACACAGGCCTTGCGCATCATGACGACACCTTGGGTCGAGCGATGGTAGAACACATACCATTTTCCGCCGAACTCGGCGATGGAGCCGTGATTGTTCCAGTTGCCCGGGTTGCAGTGGTTGTTGTCAATGATCACACCGCGATACTGATAGGGGCCGAATGGCGATTTGCTGGTGGCGTAGCCAAGACAACTGGGCCGGTATTCGCGACTGTTGTCCGCGAAGACAAGGTAGTAGAGGCTATTGCGCTTGGTCATGTAGGCGCCTTCGTGGAAATGATGCTCTTTCTCGGTCAGAATGTTGTCTCGAATGGACTCGGCGTCGAGTGTCCGCATGTCCTTGTTGAGCTTGGCCATCTTCATGGTGAATTGCCCCCAAATGTAATACGCCTGCCCGTCGTCATCCACGAACGCAGAAGGATCAATCTCCGGATATTTGCCGACATTCAAGAAGGTGGCATTGGTGAACGGTCCGGTAGGACTTTTGGAAACGGCCACGCCCGGCGGAATTTTTCCAGGTTGGCAGAAGTAGAGATAGTAGTTGCCATTGCGATACTGGCAGTCCGGGGCGTAAAGGATGGAGTCGTTGTCCGGAAGCATGTCGTTTGTTCCGGCGGTTACAAAGCTGTTGGGATGCCATTGCCACGTGCGCATGTCGCTCGTGGAAAGAACGACATTGGCTTGGGAGCAGTAGTAATTGGTCGCGATGTCGAGTGAACAATAAACGTAAAGGCGTCCGTAAGCACCGAGCTTGGCGGAAGGGTCGGCTGGAAAAGTCAGAGCTGGTCCAATGGGATTGCGGGCGAATAGGCAGGCAGTGCTGACAAAAAGAATAGTTAGAAAGAACTTTAGTTTCATGGCGATTGGCGGACTCGGATTCGTTTACAAAAATTTCATCACAGCTTGCAGCAGCACTTCAGGACCGTCGATGTTGCCAGGGAAAGTGACATAACAGGAGATGCGCGATGGCCGACCGTTGGCATTTCTATTTTCAGCGAAGAAATCAAGTTACGTATGTGGATGCGCATTATCACCAGATATTCAGTTTGAGATTACCCAGGCTGGGATCTTCGATCGGTCCGGGCGTGGGGTGGCTCTTATTCCGTCGCCTGCCAAAATAATCCTCGTCAATCTGCAACGGCGAGCCGTCGGCGTTTTCGAACGCCAGGCCAGCAATCTTCGCCTTGCCCAGCAACGCGGTCGTGACGGGCTGGGTGGAAACTTGCTTGAGCTCCGGACCGAAGTTGAACTGGATAAATGTCTGTCCACCCTCCACCACGACTTTCACATTGGGATTGGTGGAAGGCAGGATTACCGGATTTGATTCTTTGGAATATGGTTGCGCCCCGTAGTAATAGACGTTGCCGCCCGCTTGCAGCAGGAAATCCCTGGTATCATACACCCAGAGACCAAAGCCGGTGATGCTCCTCTGGGGATTGACAGTCCGCAGCGGCGTGTCGCCAGGCAGACCTTGTCCGACGAAGATATTGTTGAAAAAACGGTTGTCTCCGCCCTGCGTGACGGTCAAACCGGCGATGGCCGTGGAGTGTGACTGCATGTGGGGGGTAAGACGTTTCATATCAAACCAGTTGTCAATTTTTCCGGTGATCAAGTTATGCACATAGGCTCCGCCTTCGGACATGTCCAACAGACTTCGGGATGACAGCAGGAGGTTGTGATCCACGAGAAACGGACCGTGATTCACCTCGACATAAATGTCTTCGGCGCTGTTGTCATGAAACACATTTCCAGAAACCCGCGTGCCTTGCGCCATCCAATCGAGCCAGAGTCCACGGTAGGCGCGGTAGATGTGATTGCCGCGAATGTCGGTATCGATTGCACCATGAAGCTTGATGCCCGCCTGCTCGTAACCGGTGAATAATTGCCGCACATGGATATCATGGATGGTGTTGCCGGTGATGGTGCTGAAGGCTGCTCCAAGACTGCCGACGATGCCAGCTTGTTCACAGTGGGATATGTTGTTGTTGCGGACGATGTGGTGGCCGATGTTTTCCCGGGTCCAGGGGATCGTGAACGCATGGGCGCGCTCGATAGTTTTGACATAGCCATCGGCGCTGTTGGCGGAGGTGTTGTCAAAATTGTCACCATGTTTTCCCAGGGCCACGCCGGAGCAAATGGAATGACTGATGACGTTGCTCTCGATGATCCAGCCCTTGCTCCAATGTGTGCCGATCAAACCGATCTGTTCCGCCGTCGGCGGCGACCAAGGCGTTGCGGCATCGCGCAGCGTGAAACCGCGCACCGTGATGAAGTTACAGCCCGGTTGGTTGGGATAGAACACCGACTGGCGCACGTTGATCTCCACGATTTGCTCGTTCGGGTTCACGCCCTTGAACTGCGCCCAGATCGTCGTGCTATCGGCCTCAACTTTGCCAAACCACAACGGGGTCTCACCTGTCGGCTTTAACACATCCTCCACCTTGGCCGCCTCGGCCAGCCAGTCGCCGTTGAGATAGACCGCACCAGTGTGATGCTCACGACCTTTCGCGTTGAACCAGTCACCGCGAATGAGGTCGCGATAGGGATTGAAACTGCCGAAGAAGGAATTCGGCAGCGTCACTTTCCAAACATCTTCCCGAACCTGCACCCAGTCTCTGATGACCTCGGAACCTTTGATCTCGACCGGTTCGCCCCGCGCGGCTTGATACACGATGCGCATTGCATCGGAAGTGCCGCCACGCGGCGGACTGACGCGTTCGCGATAAACGCCGGCATGGACGGTGACGACATCGCCCGGCTGCACCATGTCTGCCGCGTGCTGGACGGTGCGAAAAGGAGCTTTTTTAGTGCCTGGATTGGTATTACTGCCGCTGGTGGCGACGTGAAATTCAGCGGCTTGCAGATCGCAAATAAGCGTGAACGCAGTTAAACCAGGAATGAATTTTGTTGGCCTGCCCCAGCTCCTACGGCGCAGTAGTTGTGGCGAAACAGAGAAAGGCAAAGCTGATAATGAGGTTATAGCCGTTTGCATTGCAAACTTATGGATAGACCATGCGATAAAATTCACTCCCGTTCGTGATAACAATGGGAACAAAAACTTGATTAGTATTTGAGGAATTTGCCACGGTCGCCCAGTCGTTGGTGTTGCTGCTGACACCATTCTGCAGGTTGTTAGTCTGAATAAGCAGCCGCCAACCCGTGTGATCGGACGGCCAATTCAACACCAGATTTGTTCCCCCATTTACGCTATTAGTCAGATACGGTTGGGTTTGGTTGGGCTGCAAGGTCAAGTTCACGGTGTAAAGGTTTGTCGTCAATCCGTCCTGCGCTGTAACGAGCACTTTTACCGCATTCGCAGCTCCTTGCGTCAGAGTCAGTAGCGAACTCGTCGAACCCGACACCAAACTGCCCTGCGATGTCCCGTTGTAAATCAGAGAGTTCGTCGCCATCAGATCCGCGTTGGTAACCGTCACTGTTACTTGATTATTCGGCAAGTAGTTTGTGGCTGCGTAAGTAAATATATTTGAGGCAAAAGCAGGGATGTAATTGGCCGGACTTACAACCAGTGAAAGCAGGTAGGCGTTGGTGCCGCCGGCCGAAGCCGGAGACACTGTGCTGGCAGCCGTCGCTATCGTTTGAGCGGTCGCGCCGCCACCGGCTACAGTGATGTTTCCGGAGTATGTTCCCACCGCCGTCGTCGCCGCCAACCGCACATAAACATTCGTGCTGGCCAGCGTGCTGCTGCTGTAAGGAACCGACAGACTGGTGCTATACCCTGAATTATTCGTGCGAGAAACCTCATAGCCAGACGGCGGGGTAACCGTCAAATTGCCGGGGGCACCAGTGAGATTGCTGCCGGCAATATAAAAACTGGTCGGCGTAGCGGATGCCGTGCCGTAGGTCGTGTTCACCGAGCCAAGCGTCCCCGTGATTGTGATAGTTGGCGAAGCGGTAGATAAGATTTGGAGGTTGTCAATGCCAACATTACCCACACCTCCGACAAATCCAATGTAGCCTTGACCCGAAGTGAGTTGTCTTAAAGTAGCGGTGCCCAGCAGAGTTCCACTCTGATAGTAAGCAACCTTGCTGCCGCTGCTTCCGAAAGCCGAACCCGTTCCGTTGGTGTCTGAAAGAATGACTTTATAATCCACCAGGACATTTTCACCAAAGTTGGTGCCGTAAGTGCCGGCAGTGGCGACACCATGATCATAAATGGTCGTGGTTCCGTTTCTGCGAAGATGGAAGGTAAAAGCGGTATTAGTGGAATTGTAGCCATCGGAACGGTTGCCAATAGTTAGGCTGTTTGAGTTGGCAAAACCATACCAGTTCATAATTACGGACCACCTGATCTCGAGGGGGGCACCAACGGTGGAAAAATCGTAGTCAACCCTGACTCCTGCGTCGCCGCGCAAGAACAGCACATTGGTTGTCGTGGTAAACGCGGTTGTATTTCCCACTTGTTGTAAATAGGCATTTGCTCCCGTATATCGTGTCAGATAGGACAGGGGAAACAAAGAGCCGGCTTGGCGCCCCAAAGTATTCTCGAAATCTATATTGACCGAGCCGGCAGACACGCTGTAGTTGTCAGTGAACAATAGGTTCACATTGACGATTGTAAACGCCGTCGGACTAGATATGGAACTATTGAAGTTTGCATCCGAAGTCAGCGCTGTTACCTGTGCCGTGTAGTTGCCCGCTGCCGTCGGCCGAGTAACGCTAGGTCCATAAGTCGTGCCACTCACCCCGACATAGCTCCAGGTTGCTGTTCCAGTGTCACCAGAAGGAATTGTGGTAAAAGTGTTTGGTCCTTGGGGAGAGCCGGTGTTGGTGTAACTTCCCACCGTGACCAATACCGTCGGGGTGACCTTGCTGATATTGTTTGAAATCGTCGTGCTGCCGATGTCGTTGTAATTCGCGCCGCCCGTCAAAGTCCAGGAATCGCTGGGATACGAACCGGCAGCCGTGTGTGTCGTGCCGCTCAATGTGACCGTGCCAACCGTGGCACCCGTCTCACCGTTGACACCCGTGACCGTTCCGGCCGTCGCCGAGTGTGAACTGCCGTCATACGTCACCGAGTAGGGCGTGACCGTGACCGTCGGCGTCGCCTTGTTCACTGTCTGCCCGCCCGCCAAGGTGCCGGTGCTGCTGGCGAAGTTGCCCGTGGCAGTGTAATCCGCCGTGATCGTGTGAGGCGAACCCGTGACCGGCAAATTGGTCGTGCTGATGCTCGCCGTGCCATTCGGACTGGCCCCGGTCGTCACGGTGACGGGCGAACCCAGCGCCACACCGTCGGCCATGAATTGCACCGTGCCAGTCGGCACTACCCCGCCGCTTGCCGGGGCGATGGTGGCGGTGAAGGTGACAGAATCGCCGTAGGTGGCAGGACTGCCGGAAGTAGCCACCGTGGTCGTGGTAGTGGTGCTGAAGTTTAGATTGGAGAACGTGTTGGTGGTAGTTGTGCTGGCACTGCCGCTGGCGACAGCGAGACCGACAAGAGCGGGGTCGTTCAGGGTGAATGTCCGCGAGCTGCCAAGCTGGGTCCAAGCGCTACCATTCGTTGAATAATACGCCGCGAAGACGTTGGACGAAGCGCCCGAACGGGTGAGCCGCAGCCAAATTGGCATCGCGGTGGTGGTGACTTGTGCCATCAGCGCTGCATTGGTGGTTTCGCGCGTGGCCCACTCAATGCCGGTCACAGTGCGCCAGATGCCGGCGTAGCGGGCACCTGCGTTGGGGAAGACGTCACTGGCGTTGATTGAATCGCGGATCACCAAACCCGCCTGCGAACCGCCCAGCGAATTAACCCTCACGGTGTTCGTGCCGTTGCCGCTCATCGCGGAAGATACGAATCGGAACCAATCTTGGGTGCCGTTGGTCGAAATGCCCGTTCCGCCGCCCACAACCGTCCAGACGCCCGAAGCCAACCCCGCATCACTCGGAGGCGTGTGGACGAGGCTGGGAACCGACCACGGGCTGGGCAGGACGACTGCGATCATGCTGGTGACGACATTGGTGCCGAACACTGCTTTGATGATGGCCGTCCCCGTGCCCATCAGTGCGGGGGCGGTGTAAACTCCATTGGTGTCAATCGTGCCACCGCCGCTGGCCACAGACCACGTTACCGGGCCGGTTGAAGTCGGGCTGCTGGTCAACTGATTGATGAGGGACGCGGTGAAGGCCATCGTCTGGCTGGTAACGACGCTCCCGGTCGCAGGCGCAATCATGGGAGCGAATTGGCCGACGGTCACGTTGTTGAAGATGGCGCGTCCCAACTTTGGGTCACCGGTATTTCCGCCCTCCACGAGACCTGCCAGAACGGTGCTGCCCATCGTGTTCGTCAGAGCCGTGCCGACAGTAATCCAGTTGACACCCCCGTTCGTGGAGTATGCGGCCGTATAGGTATTGGTGGCGGTGCGAAGCAGGCGCAGTGTCACTGGCGCGCTGACATTGGAAACGGTGAGTGAAGTCGTCGTCGCGCTGGTGTTGGTGCGGGAAAGCAGGGTCAGAAAGGCGGGGCTATTGAGTGGAGTGGTATAAAAAAGAGAGATTTGACGCGCGCCCTGTGCTGTGCTTTCGCGAATCATCACGCCGCTGTTCCCATTGACTCCGGTCGCGTCCTGCACGGTCGCGATGACGGCACCATCCCCAGCAAGCGACGTGCTCGCAAACTGATACTGATTACCGTTGGCGTAACTGGTGCCCTTTAGCATCCACTCGCCAGTATTGGTGTTCCAAGTGGTGGAGCCGAGATAAGCCGCCGGCGAGACGATGTCGCCTGCAGTCCAACCGGAGGGCAATGTCGCGGTGGTCGGGGTCACCTCGACCGTGCTTCCATCGGGAATTGTCGAGGCGCTGTATCCTGAATCAGGGGTTACGCTAGGCAAAGATGGATCGGCGGAATAAACGTGGAAGTAATCCACCTCCATATTCGCCGGCCAAGGAGTAGTGCCGTCGGGACTACCAGGCCAGGTGGTAGGTGGATCATTCCCCACGGCCAGATCAATCAGGACATAAATCGGCTTATTAACCCGATTGTCCTGCTTCAGGGTGGCGACCCCATCCACATACCACGTGATTGTCTTCGCATCCCAAAGAAAACCGTAGGTGTGGAAGTTGCCATCGGTGGCATTGATATTGATCGCAGTGGGAGGAAGACCATCAATCCCGTGCGAGGTGCTGGCATTTCTAAAATGGGTAGTCTGGTGGACGGGACTGGGATTCTCGCGACCAAGCACCTCAAAGATGTCGTATTCACCCTCACCCGGCCAAGCACCGTCATCGCACAACAACCAGAACCGTGACCAAAGCCCTTTTCCGGGCGGCAACTTCGCCCGCAATTCGTAGTAGCCGTAGCGCTGCGTGAACTTATGAGCGGAAGTTAATTGGCCGGACACATAGGGCTGTGGCTGGGCATTGGGAGTCGGCGCGCCGGCGTAGGTATTGGTAGTCGGCGTGGGCATGGCCTGAATGGTCAGCACGCCATTGGTGGCACTGAATGGGTTGCTCGTGGTGTAGCCGCTGGGCGCATAGGTGGGATCGCAAAACCATTGCCCTTGATAGTCTCCGCCGTTGTTACGAGTGCCCCAGAAATCCGCTGTCTGCCAACGGGAGCTATTGTAGCTGTTGAACTCATCGTCAAAAGTCAGGTGATAATTAGCCGCCAAGAGCGGCGTGGCCAGCAGCAGCGAAGCCGCCGCCAGTTGCATTGCGAAATGTGAAGCACGAATTGTCATAAAAAAAATTTAGCGGCAGTTGAACAATAATTTACCACACGCCTATTCGACCGTCACTGTGCCGCCCAGTCCGGCTTGCGCGCCCATCGTTGGAGTTTCGACGAGGACGCTGACAATTCTTACGCCATCACCGGGAGGTAATGGGACGGTGATGTCTTTTTTGCTGGCGTCTGATTTTTCAGCGGCAAGTTTTCCGTCAATCCAAACTTGGGCTTTGCCGGTAACATCACTGAACTTCAGCTCGCCGCCAGATTTTTGCACGCCGCTGCGTGGTGTGAATTGCGCCCGATAGATTGCAAACGGGCCCTCTTTGAAAGTAGGCAAGCCGTGACCGGGCTGAACATTCGACCAACTATTCATATCGGTGTCGGCAATTTTTTGATTGGGATCGGGATGCTCGTTTGAGATTGGAGACATTCGCCAATTCCCGATCACGAAAGTCGGATAAGCAACCGGCACGGCGGGACGCGCGGGAGCGGGCGTCACCTCAATTGTAACTTCCGCCGGAGTGAGTCCATCGCTCGTGGCGCGCAGCACGAATTTTCCGTGACCGGCAAATGCACTTTGCAGAATCACTTGGGCGAGGCCGTGAAAGACGCTGTGTTGATTGCCTTTTTCCGATTCTTGACAATTGGGATTGCCGTTGTTCAGGCCAATGATCGCGCCTGGACCATTCAACTCAAACTCCACCAACTGGTTTGCACCCGGCACGACGCGGCCTTCCGCATCCACGACTTGCACCGTGACTGGCTGTGCATCGTAGCCATCACCAGCAAGGCTTGCGCGATCAGGAATAAGATTTATTCCGACCGCAGCGCCCGTCGTTTCCACGGCAAAGCGCGTGACTTCCTTGTCTCCGTTGAAACCCACGGCTTCCAACTTGCCGGCTTCGTAAGGAACTTCCGTCGTGAGCATCTGAAATTTGTCCACCGGCTTTTGCCCCAGCGATCGGCCGTTCAGAAAAAGTTCCACCTTCTCAACATTGGCCAGCGCCATCACCTTGATGGGTTTGCCTTCGCTACCCGCCCAGTTCCAGTGCGGGATGAGATGCAGGATCGGACGATTCTGAATCCATTGCGCCTGATGAATCCAGTAAGCCGACTTGGGAAATCCGCACAGGTCTATGCTGCCAAACGATGAGCCGGCGGCCGGCCACACCAGCGGCTGCGGTTCGCCGCGATAATCAAAACCCGCCCACACCATCGTGCCCGCCACAAACGGACGGGTGGCAATTTCCTTCCACGCGTTCCGATGCGTGAGTCCCCACGGCTGCGGATTATCGTCGTAGGAATCCAAAACCGGATTCGTCCCAGTCCGCTCGGAAGTGTATTCATCGCGCGTCATCACTGATGAAGTATCTTCCGAACTGAAAATCGGCTTGGTCGGATTTTTCGCGTGATAAGCATCGTAGTCGCCGGCGTGATAATTAAACCCCGTCACATCCGCCGCTTGGGATGCATTGATCGGGTTTAAGGTGGCTTCGCTTTGCGCTGCCGTGACCGAGCGCGTGATATCGCGCGCTTTGACCACCGCGCTCATCCGGCGAACCATCTCGTAACCCATCTCCGTGCCCTGCGACGTTTCCTCATTGAACACCGACCACAGAATGATGCTGGGGTGATTCCGGTCGCGGCGCACCAGCCAATCAAGTTGCTTCAAGTATTCCGGTGACGAACCGAAATTGCGGTTCTCGTCCATCACCAACATCCCCAGCCGATCGCACGCGTCGAGAAATTCCGACGACGGCGCGTTGTGCGCGCAGCGATAGGCGTTGCAACCCATTTCCTTCAACCGGCGCAAACGGAATTCCCAGAGCGAATCCGGCACGGCCACGCCGACGCCGGCGTGATCTTGATGATTACAAGTGCCGAGCAGTTTGAGCGGCTGGTCATTCAGGAAAAATCCTTTGTCGGCGTCGAAACGGATTGTGCGAAATCCGCAGCGCGTAGTGACTTCATCCACAACCGCACCGTTGCGCTTAACGACCGTGCGCACGGAATACAAGGTCGGCTCATCCACCGACCAAAGTTTTGGCGACGAGACAACGAGCGCGAGTTTAGCGACCGTCTCTTTCAGCGGTTCAACAGTGGCTTTGGTTTTCTTGCTTACCGCCGTTTTGCCTGATGAATCAATGAGCGTAGATTCCACTTCCACATTCGCTGCCGCTTTGTCGCTGCTGTTGAGCGTGACTTCGACTGGGATTGACCATTTGCCTTTCGCATCGCGGACAGGATTCGCATAAACGCCGTCGGTTGAGATATGCACCGGGTTACGCTTCACCAGCCAGGTGTGGCGGTAAAGTCCCGCGCCTTCATACCACCAGCCTTCCTGCGCCACGGCATCCACCCGGATGGAAATGACATTCACATCCTCGCCGAACCGGGCGAACGGCGTGATGTCCATATAGACCGAGGTGTAGCCGCACCAGTTGCGCTCCGCCAACACGCCGTTGACCCAGATCGTGGCGTGCGTGGCAATGCCATCGAGTTGAATTTCCAGATACTTGCCGTGATCGGCGGGATCGAGCTTGAAATATTTGCGATACCAACCGATTCCGCGCGCGCGATAACCTTCCCCGATGCTGACCTTCTCATCGAACGGCTGCTCGACCGCCCAGTCGTGTGGCAGATTGACCGGCTTCCACGCCGAGTCATCAAAGCCCGGTGATGCCGCGCCCCACGAACTGCCAGCCTTGGCGTTGAGATACGAATCTCCGTGGCTGATGATCGGCGGAAAAGGAATGTCGCCTTCGTGAAACAACCACTCGCGGTCGAGCAAAAGCCGCTCGCGTCCGGAGGCGGCGGAAGCCGGACCGTTCATGAACAGCGCGCCAACGAGAAGCAGCAATGAACCAACCAATCGGGCTGAACAGAAAGTTGATTTCATCGATGAATGGTTCAATCAGTTTTGCACGGCCGGAATAATTTCCTCCGTGCGCAACACCACCGGGCCGAGCAGACCTGATTCCAGCGGCTGCATTTCCTTGGTCCAATGATGCCAGGTGGTGAAGGTGAGCCGGCCGGTCGGACTCGGCTTGCCATCGAGCACCCACTGCGGGATGCGTTTGATCTGAATGCCGTCCCACTCCGTGTCCGGCGGCAACTGTTCATCGCCAATCAGCCGGTTGGGCCAGAGGTTGGTGACCTTGATTTCAAGCTTGTTCTTGCCGGGCCGAGCCACGCTGGAAAGATCCACGCGAAAAGGCGGTTTCCACAAAATGCCCAGCGGTTGTCCGTTCACGAAAACTTCCGCGAGATTTTTCACCTTGCCGAGATCCAGCCACAGCGAGCGCAGCGAGTGATTCGCGCCGAGCCGGTCGGCGGGAATTTCAATTTCCTTGGTGTAAGTGGCCGTGCCGGAAAAATATTTCACGCCGCTGTTCGTGTTTTCCGTCCACGAAGTGAGCGTGGGCAAGGTCACCTGCGCGGGTGCGCCCCAATTTGGCGGGAAGTTCAAGTCCCACGAGCCGGCGATTTCAATTGGCGGCGACACGGTGCGGACATCGGCCTGAAAAAATTTCCCCGCAGCGGTCTTCAACTCAACAGCGACAGGGCTAGGCGAACTCACGAGAATATTTCCGACCTCGCTGTTGACGATTTCCCAAGCAGGCGCGGACGACGCGGCGGATTTATCCTCGCTGACGGATTTCGCCGAGACGATATGATCTGTGCCGCTGGCCGGTTCGCGGAACACGACAAACACCGAGCTAACTTGCTCCAAGGTCAGCGACACGGTGGTGCGTCCATCCTGCTCGCGCCAGACGGGCGCGCGGCTGATGCGGCCGGTTTCCGCGTCCCACAACTCCGGCACTTTGCCGCTGACGCGGAAGGTGCAATCCACCCGCACGCGACGATCTTGCTGATTGGAAACAAAGTAAAGGTCGGCATCGCCATCGAGGCGATGAAGGTAAAGAAGTTTCGCGCCGCTGTTCGCAGCATAATCAAAGTCCGGCCTCGCATTCAGTCCGTTGAACACCTGCGCCATCGCTTGCCCCCAGACAACTTTGCCTTTGCCAAGTTTATTTTCCGTAACGGTCTTGCCATCGGCCTTGCCCCACATTTCGGCGGCAAGTGATTTTATTTCGGCATCGCATTGCGGATAATGATCGAGACTTGGTGACGAGGTCGGCGGCGCACCCACGAGAGTGAGTCCGTCCGCAACAAACCCACGCAGGCGACGCAACAAGCCCGGCGTCATCGCGCGGTCGTCGGGCGGCAAAATCAGGACGCGATAGCGCATACCGTTTTTCAAAACAAGTTGACCGTCATGCACGGAAGCAGTTTTCAGCACATCGGCATTCACGCCGTCGTAATCGTAGCCCGCAGGCAGCGCGGGATCGCCAATGCGCAATTCTATCGGCGCGCTTTCGCCGCAGAAATAGGCGGCATCAGCCACGAAGCGGCCTTGCTGTAATAAGTATTGGCAGCGCGCGATATATTTCAACCACGCGCGGCCCTGCTCCCACCAAGTGCTGGTGCGGTCGAAGTGCGTGCCCCACTGGCCCATCGTCATACCGGGCCAGCGATTCGTCCACGGCTGCATGGCGAAGCGGTGAAAGAAATAACGATTCACGCCCTGACAGAAAACGGAGTCGCCCAGCGCCTTGAGCGAATAAGGATCTTCCTGCCAGCGGCCATGCGCCCCGGGCGCGCAGGTAAAAGATTCCGCACCAATGATATTGCGCCCATAAATGTGACCCACACTTGCTGGCAGCTTGACGATGACCCACGGTTGATCCACCCAGAATTCGCCCATCGGAATGTCCGCCGCACCGCCGGCCTGCAACGACTCGAACGGGCCGGTGTAAGGTTCGTTGTAGGCGATAAGACCGGCCTGGTGACAAAGGGTTTGAAAATGACCGTAATAATTTTCGGCAAATAAATCCGCGATGGTGCGCCGAACATCCCACAGGAAACGCTCGGTGACGGCGGAGTTGTCCACGACGCGTCCGGTGAACGCAGGCAGGAAAAGTAACGGATCATAGCCGCGACGTTTCTGAAATTCCGCGCGAAATTTCGGCGTCCAGTTCTGGCCGCCAACTTCGTAGCTGTCAATGAGCGAACCGGTCAATGACTTTCCTGCCAGCGGACCAACATCATCAAGCACCGGCTTCATCATGCCAGCCCAATGGGCATCGAGCGCTTCCTTGCTGAACTTGTCGCACTCAAGTCCCATCCCTTCGGAAGGTGCTGTGCCATTCTTGACTCCGGTTGTGGTGTGACCAATCCGCAGAATCGTCCAGTTGCCTGTAGGCACATTCCAGTCGAGCCGACCGTCGGGCTGAAGCTGGTCCGTCAGATTAGTCGTATCGCCACGCGAGACCGCGAGCGTGGATGAGGCTGCGCCATTCTTCTCGGCGGAGGCTACGACGTTCCCGTTGAAGCCAGCCTTGGCGGCAAGATTCTCCAGCGACAGCCGCGGACTGATTTGAAATTCTGCCACGGGAATCTGTTTCACATGGCTGCCAGAGCGGGTAAAAAGTGCGCGAAAAAACTTCGCCGATGCAGGCGAGTCAGCCAGAGAGAAATTTAACGGACTCAATGCCCGATCCGATGGGAAAGAAAATTTGCACAGGTCGCGAAAATTCACGCCGTCATCCGAGGCTTGGATGACACCGCCACAATCGCCCATGAACCAGTCGCGCGCACTCGGTCCGAGCGTGAGCGTGACGCCGCGAACCAAAAATGGCTGGACGAATTCCAACTGCACAAATTGTGGATGATCAGCTTTCGGCGCGGGCAAAGTGACGAACGTATCGTCCGAACCGTCATAGAATTTGGTGTTGTCCTGTCCTTCTGCACTCGTGGCTGCCTTCGCCACCAACGATTTCATGTCCACCGCCTCGCCCTCGGGCGTGCGGAATGCCAGCACAGCAATGTCGCGATAAAAACCAAGTTGCGTCGGCGGTTGCGACAAGATGGCAGAAAACGTCTTCGGCCCAGTGACGCACAGTTCACTGGTGGTGACTTGCTGCATGGAATTAGAAACCACATTCCACGGCCCGCCGCTGCTCGACCAGCCGCCGCAATTTTCTATACAGAGTTCGAGGCCGATCCGATTTGCCTCCGACACGGCAAATTTAACATCCTCCCGCCACTCCGGGCTCATAAAGTTCACCGGCCCGTGCGGGATGCCGCAGTCCGCGTTCACAATTGTCGCGCCCCCAATGCCGACGCGCTTCATGGATTCAAGATCGGCGGTGATACCTTCCTTCGTAACATTGCCATTCATCCAATGCCACCACGTCTGTGGCTTGGCGGAGTCGGGTGGATTTAGAAAACCATCATCCAGCGGCGCGGCAAAGGCAGTGAGAGCCAGACCGAGCCAGACTGCGGCGAGAAGATTTTGAGGGGTTTTCATTTGTGTTTTGATGGGCTTGACCAGAGATGAACTTGAAGTGCAATCGGAGCGCGACGTTCGCGCCGCGCCCCGCTCTGGTTTCCAAACAGCACGAATTTTTAGTGGTTTTTCGCAGTATCCATCCGGCACTGGCATTCATGGTTACTCCAAGTTCTTGGACCAATAATATTTATTTGCGTCATTGAGTTTCATCGCCTCCACGTGACCGTCCACCATAGCCGTATTCACGCTGCCTGGAAGGGGCGAGCCGGCTGCCACACTCCGGGGCGCACTGCCGGGACTTTTACTGCCGTGCCGAGCAAGACCGAAGATGCCAAGACCCCAAGCGTTTGCATTGAAGGCTCCGGTTTTACCATTGTAAAGATCCGCAACCCCAACTGTTGGTAGCGGTGGCGAAAAAACCCATCCGTCCACCCAGCTGGCATCCATAAATGCCGGGGTCTCCGTGGGATGCTTGACGTTGGATACCTTTTGAAAGCAAGCATACCAGTTATAATTGGGGTCGCCATATAAAGCCGAATTAAATGCGTAGCTGCCCGAGGTTTTCCAGCCCTGCCAAGCGCGTTCGGCGGTCCCATAGTTGCTTTGGCCGTTGGAATTGGCCGGCTTATTGGTATCCGCCGCCACCGGACACAAACGCACTGCTGCACAATTTGCTTGATAGGCAATCAAAGCGTTAAGCCAGACGCCATTTGTGTAGCCAGGATCATTCCAAGCTTGCAGTGGCGATTTATCACCAGCCGTATCACCCACATACATAATATAGGCTAGGTCTATTTGCTTAAGATTACTGGCACATTTAATGTTTTGCGCCCGAAGTTTGGCACTCGCCAGCGCAGGCAGCAGCATTGCCGCCAAGATGGCGATGATGGCGATGACGACGAGAAGCTCAATCAAAGTGAAGGCGTTTTGAGTTCGCCGGTATGCGGCATGAAATGAAGTGGTCATAACTAGTGGTTGATTTGCGCTTTTGCTTATTTTCTTCTTTTTTGCTCTAAGATCCGCAGCCCTTTTCGCTGTGGCGTGTGTTATTCAGGCAACACGCTTTGAAAGAACAAGGCTGTGGAAAAGACAATAACCGCATCGTGTTTTTGAAACCACCTAGCCATTAGGCTAGGGGGGCGGAAGTCGGGACCAAATTCCAATTGAGCAAATGTTGTTCGCAGCGCCGCTACTGATTTACCGGTCAGAAGCGATCCCGGCTGGCAAGGAAGTCGAAAACCGTGCGGTGATAGGGGTTGAACTCTGGGTCCGGGATTCCGCTGGGCGGAATGGCGGGCGTGCCATAACCGGTTTGAAACATGTCGTGGTGATAGGTCGGATAAGCGCCAACGCGCCGCACGTTGAGGATTTGGACAATGTGGTCGAAAGGCGAGGTCGCCGCTTCCGGCCCGCCATTACGCGAAATGCCATTCCGCGCCGGTTCATCATCCACCACCGGTTTACGAAACTTCTCGCGTAGCGCCGCCAGTTCTTGCGGGGCGGTTTCCCAATACCGGCCCGAGCGGGTGGTGTGCGGTGTCAGATAGTCGAGCGCGGCATTTTCCGCATCACTACCGAGATCTCCGCCGTAGCCCGGCGAGTTCGAGACTAGGCGTTGCGGATCAATTGCCTTAATCATCTTGAGCAAGGGCAGCACGCGCGCATCTGAGTGCTCGTTCCAGATTTGAAAGGTTGCGTTGCGGAACGGAAGTAACTCGCGCGTGAGCGCCGCCACGGCACGCTCATCGGACAGAGGGGCGAGGCGGATTTTTTCCAGATAGCTTTCTTGCGCGAAGATGACAACCTCTACGCTCATGCCAAGCTGGTCGGCGTCGGAGAGAATTGCTTTGAGCGTGGCAAGATGTGTTGGGCGCAGCGTGCCTTTAGTTTCAAACAGCGTGTTCGTGGGTGAAGCGTCAACAAAGCCGCGCTTATTGTCCCATTGACACCAGACGCGCAGGACGTTGATGCCGTAACCCTGGAACTTATTTAGCCATTTCTGCCGCACCTTGGAACTGGCGTTGAACGTCGGGTTGTAGATCGCATTGAAGAAGCTGAGACCGGTGTAAGGGAATGGTTTTTCATCAAGGGTGAAACGCGTGCCTGCGACTGCGATACGATGGCTTGTAACCGTCGAGTTGGTTTGCGCTTGAACGTGGAAACCCGTCGCCAGAAGCAGCAGGCAGATGACTTTCCGGATGTAAATGAATGCAAGTTTGTCAGTGGTGATAATCATGTGTGCGGTTGCTGTTCCAGAGAGTATTTGATTTCCATTCAATCACCATGGTTTCTTCCGGTTGAATTCGCGCCTGTTGACCGGCAACCGTTCCACCTTTGTCCGCAAATAGAATCTTTGGTTTGAGGTTTTTATTAGCGAGCAAAAAAGGAACGCGCTTAGTATCCGTGGATTTATTCACAATGATGGTGAGATAGCCGAATTCCGTTTTCATGGTTCGCATCAACAGATTCGCCAGCCTCGTCTGGAAACGAATGGGCCAGTTCGCCAGGTTGGGTGCCAGCTCCTTCATCAGAAATTTTGACAAGGCTTCGTTGCCCTCGTGTCTGGCTCCCAAGCCAATCATTGACGGAATCCAAATCGCCCTGCCCTGACCATAGGCATTGCTCAAGGCGAGCACTACGCCATCTTGCGTTGCGAGTGGTTTTCCCGTCGTCATATGCAAGCTGCCTTTGAACAAGTGTGCGGGAAGCTGTATTCCATCATTCAACATCAGTGAAAAATCTCCACGCTTGGTGAACACTTCTTCCAAGGAACCGCCCATGACATCCTCCAATGGAAATCCGGCCTGCATGACCGAAAAATGGTTTTCATCGAAAAAGAAGGTCAAGCCATCCGCAATCAGCCTGCCGCCGCTTTTGACGAACTGTCGGACTCTTTCCCAGTCTTGCGAGGGGACGGACAATTGGTGGGACAAGATGATTGTTTCGCCGGCATGGTTGGTTTTTCCCCAATTGAACTCCTGCATTTCTGCAACATAACAATTGATGCCGTTCTCCAGCAGGGTTTCATACCAGGCGGCAATAGATTTGATCATGCCGCCTGCCAATCGTCCTTCAGAAGCCGTCGCGTCGCCCGGATGTCCTTGCTTGGTTTGCTCCATCCAGAAAGATTCTTTGGCATAGAGAAGATAGATTGGAGCCACGAGTGGTTTTGCCGCAGAATAAACATCCTTGTTTTTTATCAACTCCCGCGCCGCAATGCTGGCAGCCTTCAGTCGATCCGATGGCTGTTGCTGGAAATTCAACATCCCCCACTCGCCCGCCTCACCGCCAACGGCCCGAGAATTAAGCGACCAGAAGACTACACCTTTTGCCCCGCACCCAACGGACGTCCAGATCCACTGCGTGATTTCCTCCTTGGTCGGGCAAAGCTCATGGTCTCCGCTGTAGGTCGTGTTCCCGCCCTGCAGCTCCGTCACACTGAACGGCAAATTCCCGGCGCCCTCCCGCGTGATGTCGCAGTTGAGTGATATGGCCATGGGATATTGCGGGCGATCAAAGTAGGCATAGTGATGACTGGGGTGACAGGACTCGCCCAGAGAGGTGATGGACTTCCGCCACGCCGCGAAATCATAGTCGGGCAGATTTTCATAAAGGTCGTGCGTGTTCACGTGAAGCTCGTGCTTCGAGTCGTATTGTCGAATCTGCAGGGAGATCCAGTTGAGATACCAGCTCATGAAATACCTTTGGAATCTCAGTTCATCGAGGCCACCGCTCCCCGTGTAGCCTTTACTATTGTAAGTTGGCTTTTCAGTTTCGGCTCGCCAAGAGGCCATCAGCTCGTTGGATAAGTCGCTTTGGGGATATTTTCCGTAAGAGCCGGGCTCGTTCTGTAGCGCCCAGGCATAAAGCGACGGATGTTTTTGAAACCGACTCACCACCTGTTTTATGTATTCGGCCCATTCCTGCAGATTGGCTTTGCTCTGGGGAAATTTGGTGAGCCGCCAGTCACCGATTTCCTTCGGATACAAATCCGCGAAAACCTTGATCCCATATTTGTCCGCCAGCTCAAAAGCCGTGTCGTAAAGTTTGAAATCCCAAGCGCCATCCGACTTGTGCATCTGCATTTCGTCCAACCGTAGACGACAATACGGCATGCCGCAATCCTTGAGCGTGCGAAACCAGCCCTCCTGGTCTTCACGCGTCTGCCCCGGTTGAGTGAAGATTGTCGCGCCGATATAGGGAGCTTCCAATGGATCGCCAGTTGCAGCCATGGCCGGCGTGCAAACTCCGAGCAGAAGGGCTAGTGCCAAAATGCAGATGGAGACGAATCTATCAGTGACAGTGTTCATAAGCAATTTGGGCTTTCTGGATATTCCTCAAGGCCATTCCAACTCGAGTAGCGTCACGCCTTGGCGCGCGAGGGTAAATGTGATTTCGCAATTTCCATCTGCGGATTTCACTTTGGATTCATCATTCGCACTGGCCAGCTGGCTGGCCTTTTCCATCTCACGGATCTGATCGGCAGTCGGCGCTTGTGGAGATCCCTTCGCGAGCCAGGCGTTGTAGGAGTTCGAGTGAGTTGCGTCAATGAGTGTGCGGGTGAGTTTCGGATTACCAGACGGAGCCCCGGCGAGATCGATGGTGACCGCCGCGCTGGCTCCGGGGACATCGTCATCGTGATAATGCCAGACAAGGATAGTAATGCGTTTGCCAGAGCGCGCGGCGAGCGCGGAGACATCAGGCTTTCCACGCACGCCGGTGTTCAAAAGCTCGTTGAGTAGCACGGCCCCATCACTCGTGACCGGAAGCCGCTGGCCGTCCATGCGGGAAAACATGCGAAAGACATTCAGCACCGGTTTATCAATACCCCGGGTGGCCAGCGTGCGAAAGCCGGCGAAGTAAGGTTGGCCCTCGAACTCGAAGGCCCAGGTAAGCGCACCTTCCAAATTGATGCCATACTTCTCGGCGAGGTCGAGCTTTCGCGGAAAAACCGCTGCCGTGTAGCTCGAATACATGGTGCCATTTCGATAGGAGAGATTCGCTCCTTGGCAGGCAGCGCAACCTTCCGGGTCAGACTCGCCGATGACGATGGGGGTGTTTTTGAGTTGGGGATACTTTGCGACCGCGCCAAAGGCACCATTGATGTCATTGAGCTGGCTGGAAATACCCATGCGCACGTGACCATCCACCTGAGTGGGACTACCCTTGGCATGAAAAGAAATAAAATCTAGCGGAGTGCCTTTCTCGCCACTGGCTAGGTTTGTGCCGTTGAGGCAATGCTTTAGAAAACTCTCTAGGAAATCCCCGCCCTTGCCGCCAGCGAGATCAGGGCCACCGACTTTGGCGCTGGGGATGGCGCGGCGCACGGCACGGATGGCGTGGTCGTGGAGCTTGAAAAACTCCTCTCGCGTGCCTTTCCAATAGGGAACATTAGGTTCGTTCCAAGTCTCCCAATACCAGTGGAATACTTCCCGGTCGCCGTATTTTTCAACGCAGTGTTTCGCCCACTGATAGACGAGTTCCTCCCACTTCGCGTAGTCCTTCGGCGGATAGGCCCAACCGACAAACATCTCTTCAAAAGTCGATTTTGGAAAATTATGACGATAAGGCTCTGGCTTCACCGAAAGCGCCTTAGGCATGAATCCAATCTGCACATACGGCCGCACACCATTGCTGCGATACGCATCGAAGATACGATCAACAATGGTCCAGTCGTAAATCGGATTTCCAGCCGCATCCTCATTGTAGGCATCGGTCGAACCCCATTTGAGACTATGCTCGCCCTTGCCGGTGACGAGCAGGCTGTGAGTGCGGAAAAAGACTTCATCCCTTTTGAGTTCGCCTAGCTCGCCCAACAATTCGTTTCCATTTGGCATGTAGGCATAGTTCGGCTCGTCCGCGCCGAAGAAACGCCAGATGGGCTTGAGCGGCCCGGTTGGCTGCGCGGCGTCGATTTTAATTTGAACCGGGAATGTTTCGGAGCAGGGAGCGCAGACGGAAAAGAGTAATAAGCCAGCAATAATTTTAATTTTCATTTGGCAAATATTCCTGTTCCGGGTCTTGGATAATGTTTAGCAGCGGCGTCAAGCTCGAGCACCCAGTCCAGCGTTTCACCAACGTCTGGCGGTATGAATTTGCGCTCGCCCTTATTATCAAATTTGCCAATTAGTATTGCCTTGCCGTCGCGTGGATTGAACCACCAAGCTTTGACGGGCGAATTTTTTATTGCCTCCATGCGCACTTTGAAAGTCCGTCCCACCGGCGCATAAACCATTGCGTAAGTGCCCTCCGAATCGCGCGTGGCAACGAAACGATAGCGGCCTGCGCCAGGAATGCTGTTCGAGACCGTGTCCGTAACGATGACTGAATCATCCGGCACTCGCGTAAGAAAAGGTCGGGACAGCAGCAAATTTTTCGCGTGCTGCATTTGCGCCGCGCCGGGCTGGTTGATTGCTTCAAACCACGGCATGAGCGGGGCGTTGATCGGCTCGAAGCGCTTGGGGTCGAAGAACTGCCAGACCGCTTGATGGCCGTAAGTATGACCGCAGGCTCCGCCGAAAAGATCCCAGTAAAGCGGACGCCGCACATCGCTGGCGAGGCTGATGCCGAGTTCCGGCGCTTTGAAAGAAATCGGGTGGTCTTCGTAAATCGGTTCGCCATCGAGCACCGGTTTGATCGGCGTGCGTTCGTAATCCGCGTGAGTCTGGTCATAGCGACCGGTGAACTCCGCCACATGGCCATTCTGCCGCATATTAAAGTCGAGCCAATCCTCACCCTGCCACCACTCCGCCGAACCATGTCCGCCAGGCGGATGGAACGTGATGAGATGCGCGCCGCCGTCTCCCTCGCGCAGGCCGCGCGCCATGGCGCGGATAACTTCGCGCTGGTCGTCATTTTCTATCGGGCGGTCACCGCCGAGAACCCATACCACTCCGGCATCGCGGTAGCGCGCACCCAGCCAGCGGCCATACGTTTCGGCATTAGTGGCATTGAAAATCTCCGGCCCCACGCCCCATTTTTTATTCCATTTGTCGCCCCATGTCGGCAGAAACGCGACGTAAAGACCAAGTGAATTTGCCTTTGCCACGACATAATCCACATGATCCCAATAATCATTTTGCAGGCCGTCCTTCACGTCGGGCCTGGTCGGATCCTTGTCACACAACGCGCGATGCCCGTAGAAATTTCTTCCATTCAAATCGTCCATCTCCGCGAGCGCAACGGCCTGAATCACCGTGAACCCCTTTTTCGCGCGATCCGCAAGATAACGATCCGCGTCCTCGCGACTGGAGCGGTGAAAAAGTTCCCACGCCGTATCGCCGAGCCAGAAGAAAGGTTGACCAGATTCGGTCACGAGGAAACGATGATTATCGCTCACCTTCAACTTCGGCAGCGGCGCAGCGAAGGCGGCACCTGTAACGAGGATGAGCGTGAGAAGGAGCAGGCGAACCACGAGATGTAAACGCAAGGTCTGTTTTATTTGGAGCGGTAGTTTTGTCATGTGGCATCGACCTATCAGATCTCCGGACTCCCACTTACGGTAGTGCTGGCAACGTCCCTTGATACACGCGGACGTAATCCACCACGAACTCATCTTCGGCGGTCATTTCCTTCTCCCATAGCTTGCCATCACCGCCGGCCCACGCGGCGGCCTCGCAACTCAACTTTACATAGCAGGGCTTTTGGCAAGGCCCTTGCGACGGCGTCATGCCTGCATCCTTCTTTCCAAATCCGATCAAATCAGTTCGGCCAACTTCCCGTCCATCATAAAAGGCCACGTAGCAATGTTCGTCCCAATACATTCCGTATCGGTGAAATTCCCCGTCACGCAGTTCTGGTGTTGGTGCGAGTTCGATGCCTGCCATATTGTGCTTCTTGCCATAGCCATTCCAATGGAATGACATCGAGAGATTGGTCTTATACCAGAGTGGAAAACTTTCCAAGATGTCAGCTTCAATGGCTTCGCGAGTATCGGAAATAGAATCATAACGAACTTGGGAGCACATGAGCCAGAAGGCCGCCCAATAATCCGCCTTCAGATTTTTTGGCAACTTGGCACGAGTTTCGAAATACCCATAGCGCTGCTGAAACATCGCCTGCGATGGGTCGTAGTTCCGCTCCGTCCGCACCGCACCACAATCGTAGCGCAGCACAGGATCTTGCGTCAGCCGAATCCCCAGGTGCAGCGCGCCATCATGCACGGTGACTAATGATTTCACCCAACGACAACTTCCCTGCCGGGGCATCTCCGGTGCTTCCCATTTGTTGGTATCCAGTTGATCACCGTTAAACTCATCGTCAAAAGTCAGCTTAAACTTGCTCAGGTCAATCTTGCGTTCCGACTTTTTCGCAGTCATGGCAGCGTTCCAATCCAGCTTCTCCATCGAATTCAACTCGGGCGCGCCACCGCTGTTTGCAGAGCCGGCGACAGCGTAAAGGATGTCGCCAATCAAGCTTAACCCACCGCTATGACGGCCTTGTTGCAGGTCGGGAAGCGATGTCCACGTGCCGCTCTTTATGTTGAATGCTTCGACTTGGGCGTGCGCTTTATTTTGCGTCGCGCTCTCGCCACCCGCCACGACCAAGGTATCGCCCCGGGCAACTACCATCGCTCCTGCGCGCGGTGTCGGCAAATGTTGCGGCAAGGTTTCCCATGTGCCTTTGGCGATGTCAAAGGCATCCACTGCGGGCATGGTGAGTTCGAAAACCTTGCCGATGGCACCATGCGTTGTGCGACCACCGGTGGCAATGATTTTCCCGTCCAGCACGGCGGCTTGAAAATGATCGCGAGGACGCGGCGCGTCGGCCAGAATTTTCCACTCGCCAGTTTTTATATTCCAGGTGTCGAGCCACGGCACAAATCCCTGCCAGTGGCCTTCGGTGATACCGCCAATGACATAAACCAAATCGCCCACAATAACCACGCCCGCGCTGCCGCGCCGCCTTGCCTCGGGAACCTCCGGCCCTTTGCTCCACTCGTTTTTTGTCTGATCAAAAAACCAAACATTGGGCAAAGGCTGCTCGTGCGGAAAAACTCCCGTGAAAGCACCGACCACAGCAATGCGCTCGCCGACGACCACCGCTTGAAAATGGTTAATCTCAATGGGAGGCTTCGCAAGCTGTCGCCAAGCATTAATGTTCGGATCGTATTCCTCGACCGGCTTGTCGCCGCGTCCACCCAGCAAATAAAGTTTTTCGTGCAGCGCGACCATGCATGTCTCATGGCGAGCGGTGCAGGCATTGGTCGGCTGAATCGTTTGCCAATGGGGGCATGAGTGCAAAGATTCGCAGCCGGTGATTTCTCCGAGGTAGTCGAAGAACGCCTGCTTGCGCGGAGAGGAAATGCCCCAACTCACGGGCGGCGATTGATAGCCTTGTTCATTCGCCTCACCTGGACGACGGAAATCAAACCAGCCCCACGAGACGTGCTCGGCCACGGCAGCGGCGCAGTTGTTCGCCGGCTGATCAAAATTCTCGTGGTCGTCTTCATTGAACAGAATCGGAATCGGTCGGTAGCCAGCAACGCTACGAGTTTGCTGAATCATCTTGGTGATGCGAGCAGAATTGCTAACTCCGTTACCGTGCAGTAATAGGAAGTCGGAGGCACGCACGACATTTTCCTGCGGAACAAAACCGCCTCCGTAACTGGTGCCGACAAGGAGCCGCCGGCCATCGCGCTCGGTTTTGCGCACGCGCTCGATAAGCTCATGCACGCGGGCCGGACGCAGAATTTCGTGATGATAGCCTTGGTTCACCTCATTGTTCACTTCGACAAGGACATTTTTCCAGCCGCCATCAAGCAGCCAGCGCGTGGCTTCATCGGTGGCCCGAATGACGGCGGCTTCGTCGCGCAAATGTTGATCCTGTCCGAAATAGAAATAACCGAGGATGACGACCATGCCGTTGGCGTCGGCAGCATCAAGCACACGTTTCATGCGCGAAGTGAATTCAGGCCGAAGTGAGCCGTCCTCGTTGAAGGCACCGGTAATCCACGGCTGCGACTGCGAGTAGCCTTCCGGCGAGCCGCCTTGGAAATTTACCGTGACCGCGAGCAGGCCGTGATTTTTCCATTCCGGCATCGCGGCGATGAACTCTCTCACATTCCGTTCCGCGTCCCACTTGCCGGTATCGGCGTAAGCCCAGCGCTTCGCGGTGTCGGGATTTAGGTCGTGGAAAGTCGCCTGCACCATGCGCGAATTCATGAGCAACCCTTCGATGCGATGCCCATTCCACGCGCGACCTTCGTATGTGACCTTGCCGTTGATGTAAAAATCATCGCTGACAATGCTGACACTTGTTTTAGGTATAGTAGCAGCGATTTCCTTTTTAGATGTGGTGGTTGAATCAGATTTTGGCGGCGCGGGTAACATGCCTTCATACACTCGGACATAATCCACTACAAACTCATCCTCGGCGGTCATCTCTTTTTCCCAATCTCGACTCGCCCCCACCCACGCGGCGGCCTCGCAACTCAACTTCACATAGCCAGGATTCTGACAGGGGCCTTGGGAGAGAGTTTTTCCACTATTCGTGGCTCCCAACCCAATCAGGTCAGTTCTGGCGATCTCTTTTCCATCGAGAAACGCCACGTAGCAATGCTCTTCCCAATACATCCCATATCGGTGGAACCCCCCATCCCATAATTGCGGTGTGGAAGGTGACTCAATTTCGGCTTGGTTATGCTTCTTGCCGTAACCGTTCCAATGGAATGTCAGTGGACAATTAGTTACCTTGGCAAGATGAAAGCTTTCCATAATATCCGCCTCAATGCCTTCGCGGGAATCGGATGAGCCCGAATGAGCATTGCCGCACATCAGCCAAAAAGCAGCCCAATAGTCGGCCTGCAGATCTTTCGGCAGTTTGGCCCGCGCCTCGAAATAGCCATACCGCTGCTGGAACAACATCTTTGAGGGAGCCGGTCCTCGAAAGGTCCGCACCGCACCGCAATCGTAACGCAGCACGGGATCTTTGGTCAGCCGAACTCCCAGATGCAATGCGCCGTCGCGCACCGACACCAATGATTTAACCCAGCGCGAGCTTCCCTGCCGTGGCATCTCGGGAGCTTCCCACTTCGTGGTGTCCAGTTGGTTACCGTTGAATTCATCGTCAAACGTCAGCTTGAACTGGCTCAAATCAATCGCAGCTTCCTTGGCCGGCACTTGGTCAACGGGAGCATATTTCACGGGCGGGGTAATTGGCTTTGTGGTGATGTGTTTCAGCTCCGGCGGAAACTCGGTGATGCCTTGGATAGCAATGTCACGGTAAAATACTTCAGCCCCTTCGGACTGAATTTGAATATAGCCAGAAGTCAGCGGTTCAATTCCAGAGTAGTCGGGAGTCGGCCTCTGGGCGTTGAAGAGAACGTTGTTGACCGTGCCGTTGACGATGAAGACGGAGGTTTGGGCGACGGTATAGACTTCCATGGTGTTCCATTCGCCAACCGGCTTCTCAACACTTGGTCCATGGGTAACCGGCCCGGCACCGGAGCAGAAAATACCACTGGGATCGAAGTTGGCGCGCACGCCCGCGATTTGGGGCTTCACCGTTGAGTCAGCTTTTGATCCAAGCGGGAAGAAATCCCCGCAATCATTTTCCATCACCTGACATTCCAAACAATTCCGCCAGCAGTTCCAAAACGCACCGTGCGGGTCAAAGCAATGAATCAAGACGCCACTGTCCCGACGCTGGGTTTCTCTCGGCGGCCATTTCTTGGCACCCCAGCGGAATTGCCATCGCAAATGATAATTTTCAAATATCGCCTTGGTCGAAACACAGCCAAAGATTTGGCCACTGACATGCAGCACCAGCTTCCCATCTTCTTGAATGACGGTGAAAACTTTCAGCGGATCATTACCAAGGCCCAGCGGTGTTCCTCCATGGATGCCATCTTCGCTTTGCGTGGCTGGCAGGCCGGGGATGTTCACGGTTTTATGAGGCACGCCGATAAAGATCTCCCATTGCGACAGATTGGAATCCAGCAAAGGTTTCCATTCCGCTGAAAGGGTTACCGGTTGAGTGTCACTGGCAACGCCCGGGAAGGCTGGAGTGATGGCCGTTATCGTTAGACAGAGGAAAATGGGGAGTCTCATCTTCCTAATCTTTGACAGTTTTTGCTTTTATTTGCGAGCCGATGGCAGCCGCCGAGACCGCTGCTGTGCTGCGAAGATTTTCTACCAGTTCAAACGTCAGCTTTTGGTTGCCGACCTGAATGTAGAAATCCCCCGCCTCCAGCAGCCGCTTGCCTTTGCCATCAGGATAACTAAGATCGCGCTGGGGATCTATTTCAAAGCTGAAAACCACCGTCTCGCCGGGATTAATTTCCTTCTTCTGGAAAAATTTTAATTCTTTCCCCGGTCGCGAAATCGAGCACACCGGATCAGAGATATACCAGAACACAGTTTCCGCGCCCTTCACCGTGCCAGTATTTTTCACCGGCACTTGCACAGTCAGTTTCTGGGCTCGCGTTAATTTATCAGCCGACAAAGTCGCCTTGCCATATTTGAAGGTGGTGTAACTTAACCCGTGCCCAAACCAATAGAGCGGTTCGGTGGGAATATCCTGGTATTTGCCGCCCCAAGGCCGAGCGCTGGTTCGCATATTGTAGTATGTGGGGATTTGTCCCGTGGTGAGCGGGAATGTAATCGCCAGCCTCCCGGAAGGATTTACACGGCCCGATAAGATTCCCGCCAGCGGCGTGCCGCCGGCAATGCCGGGCTGCCAGATTTCCACGATCGCGTTGGCCATCGGTTCCAACCGCTGCAATTCCAATGGCCGCCCATTCGATAGCACCAAGACGATTGGCTTGCCGGCCAGCTTGAGTCGGGCCACGAGTTTCTCCTGAATGACCGGCAGGGCGATTGTCGAGCGGGAAGCATTTTCACCGCTCCAGCTTTTCTTTTCACCAAGGCAAACCAGCACCGCATCCGCCCGGCTTGCGATGGCGACTGCTTCGTCAAAGCCAGATTCATCTTCGCCATCAAAAACACATCCCCGGGCATACGACAGCTTGAGACGCGTTCCAAACTCGCTGGCCAGTCCATCAAAAATGGATTCCACATCCTGCTCCTTTCCATTGCCGGACCAGCAACCGAGCAGGTTCGCTTTGTCTTTCGCCAACGGCCCAATTATAGCGAGCGCCTTGATTTTGCTGGATAGCGGCAGAATTTCTTTTTCGTTTTTCAACAAGACCATGGATTCTTCCGCGAGCTTGGCCGCCACGATTTTGTCCACCGGTTGGAGATACCGTTCAGATTCGGCGACAGTCGTCGTATAGGGCTGATCGAATAAGCCGAGGCGAAACTTAACCCGCAATACTCTGGCCACCGACTCGTTGATCAAATCCATGCTTACTTTGCCTTCGTCCACCAATTCCTTGAGGTAATCCGAATATGCGCGATCAACCATGTCCATTTCGACGCCAGCTTGGAACGATTTCAGTCCCGCTTGCTTCCGATCCTTGGCGACCCCCTGCGCGATGAGTTGTTCAATGGCATTCCAGTCGGAAACAACAAAGCCATCGTGACCCCAACGCTGTTTCAACACTTCCGTGAGCAGATAATGATTGGCCGTCGCCGGCACGCCGCTGATGTCGTTGAAGGCGCTCATCAACGTCGCAGCCCCGGCCTTCACGCCAGCCTCGTAAGGTGGAAGATACGTCTCCCAAAGTGACTGGGCAGAAATGTCGCTCGCATGGTAATCGCGTCCGCCCTCGGACATGCCATAACCCGCGAAATGCTTTAAACAAGCTGCGATGCTATTAGGTTTGGACAAGTTTGTGCCTTGATAACCTCGGACTGTCGCCACACAAAATGCAGAAGCAGCATAAGGATCTTCTCCAAATCCCTCGGCGACCCGGCCCCATCGAGGATCACGCGCAATGTCAATCATCGGAGAAAAAGTCCAGTCAATCCCGGTAAGCTTGGTTTCCCGGGCCGCCATGCCGGCGGCTTGAGATACCAAGGCCGGATTCCATGAGCAGGCTTGAGCCAGCGGAATTGGATAGACGGTTCTCATCCCGTGGATCACGTCGAACCCAAACAGAATGGGGATGCCGAGACGCGATTTGTCCATCGCCCGCCGCTGGATTTCATTCCGCAACACCGGGTCTTCCGACAGAAAAATCAACGAGCCGATCTCCGGCGGGATGTCGCCTACCTTTTCACTGCGATTGTTCGGGTTCAGATTTTCCCCAAACGCAGATTGGTTGAGTTGCAGGATTTTCTCTTCCAAGGTCATCCGCCCGACCAGATCAGCGATCCGGTGTTCCATCGGCTCATTCTGGTTTTTGTAAGCAGGCTGGGCCTGAACGGATTGAACCGCGAGCATGAAAGAGAGAATCAGATTAAAGCTTGTTGATTTCATTTTTTGAGATGGTTGACCTCGGTCTCGAAAGTCTCGGTCGTCAAGGAAGCTGCCTTGGCGATGACAGCCAGAAGCTCAATCCAAGTAAAGCGGATTGCACCAGATGTGGCGCAGTTTATTTTTTTCATTTTGATTGTCAAGAAGGGCTAGGCGGCATCGCAATTAGGATACCTTCATGCTTTTTCTGTCGGTTTTGATGGATTCAGGTGGCAGTGCCAACCCCTTAGCACTGCCACCCACCCCAAACCGGAACCCATGCACCGGTCTTTGTGACGGGAACCCAAACCCGTCACGAAGTTCTTGCCTATCTTGATTTGCCCAACGTCCGGACACGGCGAACATTGAACAAAACCGCCGTCGCGACGGCCAGCCAGACCACGGTCTTCAGAACAAGCTCGGTGTATTACAAAAACTCAAATGGCAGCGGCTTTGGACATCCGGCTATAACGACGGATGCCACCGGCACTAACCAGCACCACAGCGAAAACCACTAGCGCCACATTCACTGGTTCCGGCACCGCCGTGATGTCCAAACTCCAGCCGTTCAGCGTCGCATCGCCACCACCAGCCAGTGTGTCTGAAAAATAAAGTGTCCAACTGCTGTTCGGATTAATCCCGTTGAAATCCGATAAGTTGCCCGCCGCGTTGTAGGTTCCGCTCAAAACTGAACCGCTGATCTCACTCTGAATGGAACCGTGCTCCGTGCTGCCGTCTTGCAAAGTGATATTCATCCCGGCCCCGGTCGCGCCGAATCCGTTCGCCGCGTAGCCCGGCTGGTTCATCAGCGTCACCGTGGTGGCACCGTTCACCAGATAGGCATAGATCCCATTGTTGTAACCGCCGCTGATGTTCAAGGTCACCGTGAAGCTCGAAAGCGATGAACCCAGCCCCGACAAGGTCATCGTGTTCGCAACCACGATGGCCGGATTCCCATCCACGATGGTGGGATTCGCCACGGCACCCATATCGGCGCCGCTGCCAACGCCTGTGCCCTGGAAGTAAAGCGCCGCTTGCCCCGCCGTCAACGACCCGAGAAGCACCAGTCCGACTAAAATCTTTTTTTTCATAATGTGTTTTCTAGTTAATGGTTGTTTCTCCGCATCAGGGGTAGCTCAAACGATAGAATCCATCGGCAGGCGAGATCGTGTTCGTCCAACTGTAGGAACCGTCACCGGTTGGCGACAGTGTCACCGGGGCCGCATTCGTCCAATCCGCCGGACTCAACGTGGTGGCGCGCTGGACATGATAGCTGTAGCCGGGAATGCCGTGGAAACTGATTACCGCATGGCCGGAGCCATCCGTTCCCGGTGTGATCGCCGGGCCAGCCACGCTCGCAAAGTTGAGCGTCACTGTGCCGCTGCCCGAGACCGGGCCGTCCGTAACCGTGTAGGGGAAACTGTCGCTGCCCGGAACGAAGGACGGCGAGTTGGTGTATTTAATCATGGTGCCCGCGCCATTGGTAATGACCGTCCCCCCGTTACTGGTCGCGCCGACAGTGATCGAGTAATTGTGAGACCCTTGCGAGCTGGTGAGGCCAGCAGCCTGAATGTCCGCCAGCAGAATGATGCGCGCGACCCCCGGCGCACTCGTATAAGTCAGGTTCGGCACTTGGACGCCGGTGACCGTCAAGGCCGTGCTGGTATCGGACGTGGCCGCATTCAGGTTGGCATCACCGGCATAGGCGTAGGTGATGGTATAGGCAGAGGACGAAGGCGGAATGGTTGCCGTCGGAAAACTCACGGAGAAACCGCCCGTGCCGCCGGAAATGGTGGCGCTTTGGGTGTTGCCATTGATGGTGACGCTGACCGTCTCGCCGTCGGCAGGATAGCCCGAACCGGCGCTCACCGTGCCGCTCAAGGTCACGCTGGCTGTGCCATAACTGATGCTCTGGCTGGCGGTCAATCCGGAAATTGTCGGCGTCGCCTGGTTGATCGTGAAGCTCAGCGTGTTAGTCACACTAGTGTAGCTCGCATCCGACGCCACAGTGTTCGAGACATAGTAGGTTCCAGCATTTGCTGGTGCGTTCACACTGGAATAACTGGTCGTGCCAGTGCCAACGAAGTTTGTTGTTGTTGCTCCAGTTGACCCGCTAAATGTTATGCTTGGTCCCTGCCCCGAACCATTGTAGGTGAACGAAGCGCTGCCGTAAGTGATAGTCGAGGGAGCCTTGCTCACCGTGCTGAGAGCTGTCGCAATTGTTTTAGCATCGCCGCCGCCGGAAACGGTGATGTTTCCGTAATAGCTACCCAGCGCCGTTGTAGCCGCCAGCCGCACATAAACCGTGGTGCTAGCCAGTGTGCCGCTGGCAGTGATGGGCAGACTGGTGGTGTAGCCAAAACCGCTGCTGAGGGAAACTTCAAAGCCAGACGGCGGTGTGACCGTCAAATTGCCAGTCAGTGAAGTGCCGGAAACCGCGAAACTGCTCGGTGCGGGCGAAGCGTGGCCAACGAAGGTGTTCACCGCACCCAACGGACCGGTGAGAGTGATGCTGGCCGGAGAGACAGATCCGATTTGGAGGTTGTCGATGCCAACATTACCAACGCCGCCGACAAATCCGATGTATCCTTGGCCCGCAGTGAGTTGAGTTAAGTTGGCGGTGCCCAGCAGAACTCCACTCTGATAGTAAGCGACCTTGCTCCCGCCGCTGCCGAAAGGCGAACCCGTGCCGGCCGTGTCCGAAAGGACGACCTTGTAATCCACTAGGACATTTTCACCAAAGTTGGTGCCGGACGCGCCGGCAGTGGCGACACCGTGATCATAAATGGCCGTCGTGCCGTCTCTGCGGAGATGGAAGGTGAAAGCGGCATTAGTCGGATCGTAGCCATCGGAACGGTTGCCAATCGTAAGGCTGTTCGAGTTAGCAAAACCAAACCAGTTCATAACTACTGACCACTTGATCTCAATGGGGGTGCCAACGGTGGAAAAATCGTTGTCAACCCTGACTCCCGCGTCGTTGCGCAAGAACAGCACATTGGTAGTCGTGGTAAATGCGGTTGTGCTCCCCACTTGCTGTAGGAAGGCGCTTCCGCCCGTATATCGAGTCAGATAGGACAGAGGGAACAAAGAGCCAGCTTCGCGTCCCAAAGTATTCTCAAAGTCTATATAATTCGTGCCGTAAGACACGATGTAGTTGTCGGTGAACAGCACGTTGACATTAAGGATTGAAAACGCCGTTGCACTGGATAAGGAACTGTTGAAGTTTGCATCTGAAGTCAGAGCCGTCACCTGCGCCGTGTAGGTGCCTGCGGCTGTCGGCGGAGTCGAGCTGGCCGTGTAAGTCGTGCTGCCCGTGCCCATATAGCTCCAGGTAGCTGTTCCGGTGTCACCAGACGGGCTCGTGGTAAAAGTGTTAGGCCCCTGCGCCGATCCGTTGTAGGTGTAAGTCCCCACCGTCACCGTCACCACCGGCGTCGCCTTGCCCACCGTCACCGTTCCGCTTGCACCCGTCAGCGTGTAGTTGCCAACCGCCGAACCGGCCAGCGTCAAACCGCCAAACGAACTGATGCTCGGCGAACCCACGTTGGCACTGGCCAGTGTCACGCTGCCAGACATCGTCAGATTTGCTCCGTCTAAATTGTTGCCAAACGTCAATTGAGCCGCCGTCGCCGAGGCGCTGCCGTCGTAAGTCTTGCTGCCGGTGAAGGTCAGCGCCCGCTGGCTGATCGTCTCCGTTCCGCTCGCCCCCGTCAGCGTGTAGTTACCCGCCGCCGAACCGGCCAACGTCAAACTGCCAAACGAACTGATGCTCGGCGAACCCACGTTGGCACTGGACAGCGTTACGCTGCCAGACATCGTCAGATTTCCACCGTCCACATTGTTGCCAAACGTCAACTGCGCCGCCGTCGCCGAGGCGCTGGCGTCGTAGGTCTTGCTGCCGGTGAACGTCAACACCCGCATACTCACGGTATTTCCGGTTGATGCCGTGGTGATGTTTTGACTGGTCGCACCGGTGCTGGACAGCACGATGTTTTGAGAATTGTAGGAGCCGGACACGGCAGCCGTGGCGGCAAGGCGAATCCGCAACGTTCCGCTGGCAGTGCCACCGGTCTGCGTGAAGGTGGCCGTGCCGCCGTAAGTCGTCCCATGGCTGGAAACTTCAAAACCGGTGGGCGCAGTGGCGACCAGATCGGCCGTCAGGTTGGCCCCGGAAACGGCGAACGATTGCGCTGCCGAAGCCGCGCCGTAAGTGGTGGTAAAGGCGGTAGCGGTGGCCGCTCCGGTGATGCTTGGCGAAGCCGCGTTCACCGTCACCGTTCCGCTCGCGCCCGTGAGCGTGTAGTTGCCCGCCGCCGAGCCGCCCAGCGACAAACCGCTGAACGATGTGATGCTCTGCGACCCCGCAGCGGCACCGGCCAGCGTCACGCTGCCCGACATCGTCAGATTCGCACCATCCAAATTGTTGCCGAAGGTCAACTGCGCCGCCGTCGCCGAGGCGTTGCCGTCGAAAGTCTTGCTGCCGGTGAAGGTCAATACCCGCGCACTCACTGTATTTCCGCTTGATGCCGTGGTGATGTTTTGACTGGTCGCGCTGGCGCTGGACAGCACTGCTGCGTTCACTGAATTGTAAGTTCCGCCGACCGCCGCAGTGGCGGCGAGGCGCACGTTTAGTGTGCCGCTGGCGCTACCGCCAGACTGGGTAAAGGTCGCGGTCGCGCCATAGGCACCTACACCGTTTGCGACTTCAAATCCAGTTGCTGCGGTGGCAATAAGGTTCGCAGTCAAGTTCGCGCCGGAAACACTAAAACCCTGCGCCGTTGAAGCCGTGCCGTAAGTCGTGGTAAAAGCGGTGGCAGTAGCTGCGCCGGTGATGCTTGGCGGAGGACCCGCCGAGGCTTGGGTCATGCTGAAGTTGTCATCGACAGGCACGCCTGAGCCTGCGTTCGACCGAAAATAGGCATAGCTTGCTGTGCTACCGTATACAGTTGAATTAACAGCGGTCGTGGTATACGAGTGGACCAGGGTGCCAACATTACCAGAACTGTCGCTATTATAAACCGAAACGGTCATATTAAAAGTGTTGGCAGTTGCCGTTTTGGAAACAGTCAACCTAAAATCATACCAGTTGCCGGCGGTTAAAGTAAATGTGCTGCTGTCCGAGACTGTTGTGCCGCCATTGACTCGGATATCAAATGCTGTCCCGCTAGAATTATACCGGGCACCAAGGTCGTTAGCATCGCCCGTGTTTTGCGGTGCCAGTCCGAGCTGGGGCTCGGCAGCGCCAGAACCGCTGCTCTTCTTAAAGAAGAGGTCCATGGTGATGTCACCCGAACCGGGATTGACAGACACATCCTTGCGGATCAGTCGGTCATCCGAGACAGCTGGTGTTAGACTATTAGTCCCACCAAGACCCGTGCTGGAACCAATCGCGAAGGAGTTGGCATACACATTGTAAGCCGTCGTGAATGCGGTTGCAGCTGTTGAACTGTAGGTGTCAAAGGTGTCCGAAAACACCACGGTGGCATGGAGCGAACTGGTGATGGCGAGCGTAAATACCAGGGCAAGCGTTTTTTTTATGGAGTTAGGTAACGTGTTCATTGTCGTTTGAGGGTTTGGTTGGCGGCAAGGTGATTACTGCGGAGCCAGACGGTAGAAAGCAGCGCGATTGGCCGGATCAATCGGCACGACGACTGGGGGAGTGTCGCCAGCGGGCACGTCAGTCCATGCGGTCGGACTTAGGCTGGACGTGGTTTGCAACTTGAAGCCAGTCGCAGTCCAGTCCAGCGTCAGATTGCCGCCACCGACGGTATAAGTGATGAGGGGACTGATTACAGTGGCAGGCTCAGGAGTAATTCGGATGTTGTCAATATAGACTACTCCGGAGGTGATGCCGGAGCCGTTTTGCAGGCCCAGTTCCAGATTCGCCCAGGCTCCCGAAGCTACGAAAGTGCCGCCACCACCGGGTCCAGTGGCCGTAATCGGCAGGACAATGCTTTTGGTGGTTGCTCCACCACCCACCGGCAGAGGCGTTGTTGCCAGATTGTTGTCTTTCCACCCGCCCAACTCACTGTTGCCCACCACGATGAGTTGCAGCCACGCATTCCCCCCGGCCGTATAGACTTGATCACTGGTGCGAAAGGTAGCGTCGAAGGACAAGGTGCCGCCATTGGCCAGGGAATTGTTAAGTTTCGTCCAGATGGCGGGAGAGTTGCCAAGACCATACCCCACCATACTGCCGTGCCAGCCAGCGGTGTTGGTTAGAGCCATGCTGCCGCCGTTGACCGAGGACCAGCCAAAAGTTCCGCCGTTGCCGCTGCCGCCGAAACCTTGTAGGTCGGTGTCGAAACTGAAATCGGGCGTGGGGGAGTCGAAACCCAGAATCTTGACATTGTCAATATAGACTGTGCCGGAGGTTACGCCGGAACCGAATTGCAGACCGAACTGAAGTAATGCCCAAGCTCCGGAAACCACAAAATTGCCGTCCCCGCCAGTTCCCGTGGTCTTGATGGGCAGGAGGGCATGAATGGTATTCTGTGCCCCACTTATTGGGAAAGTGGTGTAGCCGATATTGTTATCCTTCCAGCCTCCCGTATCACTATTGCCGACGCAAATGACTTGGACAAACGGATTCCCGGTGTAGACCTGTTCATTGGTGCGGATGAAGATGTCGAAGGAAAGGAAGCCGCCGTTCGCTTGAGCTTTTTGCAGTTCCGCCCAGATGGCGGGATAATTGCCGAGATTCAAAGTCACCATGCCGTCGTGATAACCACTCGAATTGGTGAGCGCCAGGCTGCCGCCGTTGACGGACGACCAGCCAAATGTTCCACCGTTGCCGCCGCCGCCGAAACCTTGGAGGTCGCTGTTGAAATTCAAAGTCACACTGGCGTGGCTGGACAGGGCGAACAACGCCCCGGCGAAGATCGAAGGGATTAGTTTTTTCATGTTTTTATTTGTTTTTGTGTTCAGTCAACCGCAGCCCATTTCGAGATGGCATGTTTCGCGCGCGCATCGCGTTTTGCATGGGCTTGGCTGTTTGATAACACTAGCGGCATCGCGCCTTTTCAACCACCTAGCCATTTGGCTAGGGGCGGGGAGAAGGGTCATTTCTTGAGAAAACAAAACGGCAACTTTCCTTCAGTATTCCAAATTGAAACTGCCTTGCCGCACGGGCAGCAGGTTGGGGCTAAATGTTTTCAAGGAGTGCTCCAACGCAGGCGAAAATATGCTGCCGAATTTGTAGGTGTGATCACGAACGGACTGCTCGGTGATGGCACCATATTGGTCCACGGGCCGATGCACAGAGCCGCTTGTTGCAAGGTGAACCCCGGCGCACTCCAGCTCAATTGAGGTCCGTTGATCGTCGCGATGAGCGAAAGCAAGGGCGACCCGGGAGCGACGAGCGTGACGTTCACGCTGTTAGTTGCGCGATTGCCCGAAGTGTCTTGCCCCACCACCTTGAACGAATGTGCGCCCAACGAAAAGTTGGTCACGGTGAAATTATACGGGATGTTGCTCACGGCTGGCTGTATGTTAGTTCCATCCAGATACAATTGGGCAAAGGCTACGGCCACATTGTCGGTCACCGTCGCCGAAATCTGAAGCGGGAGATTGGCAAGCAGGTTGGCACCGTTGGTTGGCGTCACATTCAAAACCACCGGCGGGTTGGTATCGGGGAACAATTGATAGTAACGCACGTAATCTACTTTCAACTTCGTAGTGCTCGTCGCAAGCGAGCCGAATCCGCCAACGGGAATGGTGCCCACCCAATTGTTGTTCCACACTTCCGAACTCAAAAGTATAAATTGATTGGTCTGCGAAACCGGACTGGCGGGCGGCACCGGATCCTGTGCCGGGGAGTTGGTCGTCGTCCACACAACCAAACCATCCATAATGAATTTGTAAGAATCCGGCGTCCACAGCAACGCGCAGGTGTGAAAGCCCGTGGCGAAGCCGGAATTGTAATTGCCGCTGGTTACAGACTTGGTCTGCGCGCCGTAACCATCCCAATGCAGGGTGGAAACGCCTAGGTTTGAAACATCCGCATCACTGACGTTATGCGCCAAGTGCTCGATGATGTCCACCTCCACGCCATTGGTTTTTGGATTGCCAACCGTAGGCACACCGTAGTTATACATCCAAAATCCCGACCACACGCCAGGCGAATCGTTGAAATCAATGCTGGCCTCCATGTAACCGTATTTCGCGGTGAACTTGTTATAGGTGTTAAGTTCGCAAGTGAAGTTCGTGCCGTTTTCGGTGTAAGTCGTAATGATAAGCAGTCCATTCGTAACCGACACCCCATTGGGCGTATTGTAGCCATCACGCCATTTGCCCGGATTTTCATAACCCCATTTGGTCGTATCGAGCGTCGTGCCGTTAAATTCGTCCGCCCAGACCAGTTGATAGCCAGGAGGCGGATAGCCAACGGCAGGGTTGATGGTCGAGAAGTTGATGGTGGCGGCAGTGCCGGCGCTGCCACCGCCGCCATCCGACAAATAAGGGGTTCCCGTCAATGTGTGGGCACCGACATTGAAGACGCGTCCTGCGTAGCTGCCCCCTGAATCACCCGAAAGCGACCAAGGATAGGTGTTGTCAATCTGGGTTTGGGTCGTCGCACCCGTAAGATTAAAGGCCACACTGCCGAAGTCATTACTCGGCGACGTATTCGCGCGGATACTGAGATTCATGCCGGTAAGTGAAAGGTTTATCGTGGTGTTGTTGGTGATGGGATCGTAACCGGGCACCGGGCCACCGGTTCCAGGATACATCAGAGTGAACGAATTCACAACGGGCAGGCCAGCGGCCGGAGACACGGTGCTGGCAGCCGTCGCAATTGTTTGAGCGGTCGCGCCGCCGCCAGAAACGGTGATGTTTCCGGTATAAGTTCCCACCGCCGTCGTTGCCGCCAGCCGCACGTAAACATTCGTGCTGGCCAGCGTCCCGCTGCTGTAAGGCACTGACAGACTGGTGCTGTAACCCGAATTATTGGTGCGAGAAACTTCAAAGCCAGACGGCGGCGTGACGGTCAAATTGCCGGGGGCACCCCTGAGACCGTAGGCCAAAATCTGAAAACTGGTCGGCGAAGCTGACGCTGTCCCGTAAGTGGTGTCCACCGCGCCGAGCGTGCCCGTGAGCGTGATAGTTGACGAAGAGGTAGATAAGATTTGGAGGTTGTCAATGCCAACATTACCTGCGCCCGCAACAAATCCGATGCATCCTTGGCCCGCAGTGAGTTGACTAAAGGTTTTTGGTGCCCAGCAGTGTTCCACTCTGATAGTAAGAAACCTTGCTGCCGTTGCTGCCGAAAGGCGGACCCGTGCCCGCCGTGTTCGAAAGGACGACCTTATAATCCACAAGGACATTCTCACCAAAGTTGGTGCCGGACGCGCCCGCCGTTGCGACACCATGATCATAAATGGTCGTGGTGCCATTTCTGCGGAGATGGAAGGCCAGAGCTGTCACCGAGCGGAACAAAACCGGCCAAGGGTGAGCGATTCAAAACCGGCCACTCTGAGGTAAGGGATTCATATCATTTCTGTTTTTCGGATCAAGGGATTTTCGCTGCGGGTTAGAACGAGCAGAACCGGACAGCGAGCCTTTTAGCTCGCCGGTTCTGCGGTCGCAGGTTCGTTGGGCTTTCTATTTTTCTTGTTTTCCTGGGTGATCACGGGCGCTTCTTTGACGCGATAGCTTTTGCCGTTGATGGCGATGACCTGGGCGTGATGCAGGAAGCGATCAATGATGGCTCCGGCGGTGGGCACATCGCACAGCAGCTTGCCCCATTCTTCGAGCGGCCGGTTGCTGGTCATGATAGTCGAACGATTTTCGTAACGGCGCATGATGACTTCCAGCAGGTATTCGCCGGAATGTTTGGGCAGTTGTTTTAGTCCCATGTCATCAATAATCACCAGGTCAGGCTTTAAGTAACGGCGGAGCGTCTTGTCCTGTTGATTGAACGCTTCATCTTTCATGAAGTCGCGCACCAGATCGAAGATGGAACGGTAGAGCACCAGGAAGTTCTGGCGGATGGCTTCGTAGCCGATGGCTTGGGCGAGATGCGTTTTGCCGACGCCGGGCGGCCCGAGGAACAACACGTCCTTGGCTTCGCGGATAAACCGACCGCTCGCGAGATCATAAATCTCCTTTTTGTGGACGGAGGGATTGAAGCTCCAGTCGAAGTCGTCCAGGGTTTTCAAGTGGCGGAAATCGGCCAGCTTGGTGTGGCGTTCCATCAGCCGTTGCTGCCGGAGGTTGAGTTCATCCTGACAGATGAGCTCAAGAAACTCGGCGTGACTGAGCCGATTGGCGGCGGCTTCTTGCAGGCGCACGTCGAGCGTCTGGCTCAGGCCGGAGAGGCGGAGTTGTTTCAGGGTCGTTTGGAGGGCATTCATGTTTGGTTAATGGTCGAGGTGGCGGTGGTAAAGCAATCGGGCACATAGTCCCGGTAAGTATCGAGGTTGCGGATCAGCGGATGCGTTTCCAGAAAGTCCAGTTGCGGCGACGGCGCGGCTTGTGCCAACAGCGTCTGCAAGTCCCGCAGCCGCCAGGTGCCATGATGCAAGGCGGTTTGTGCCGCCTGTTCCAGGGCTTTGACCGGATGCTTTTGCGCCAGCGCCAGCAGCCCATGCAAGACACGGGTGCCAATGGGACCGCGCTGCTGGGCCATCGCTTCGGCCCAACTGCCCGTATGGACGCCAATCAATCGCGCCCGATCCAGCAGGTGCTCCAGTCCCTCTTGAACGATCCGGCGGTAAGGCGAATGCAGATGGGTCGGGTCGGTGGTGAACTGGCCCGGTTCGGCCAGCGCGTGCACCGCGATGACTTCCCGGCGCTGGTTGATCACCCGCAGCAACCGGGACTCCCAGCGCACCCAGACTTGCCGGCCCACATACTCCGGCGGCACGGAGTAGTAAGCCCGTTTCAGTTCCACATAACCATCCCGATGCACCGTGCGCGGCGCTTCTTCAAACACCGGGAACAAACCCGCCGGCAACGGCAACAACTGGGCGCGTTCGACATCGTTGAATACTTTGCCGACCTGTTGCCGCGTGGTGCCATGAATGCGCGTGTCGGCCACGCCGCTTTCCCACACCGAAAGAAACTGGTTTTGCGCCGCCAGACTTGCAAAGCTCCGGCCCTTGAGCGCGTTCTCCTGACCATAATTGATGCCCGACTCAATCTTGCCTTTGGAGTCGGGTGCGGACTGCACCCGATGCGGACGGCGTAAAACAGTCATTCACTGTGACTCACCCATTTCATCCATGGCGGGGTCGCCAATTTGAGCTGGTCGATTGCCAGCGGCGGTGGGGACAGTGGCGAGTGTATTA
>CAINLR010000102.1 GCA_903850425.1 uncultured Verrucomicrobia subdivision 3 bacterium
GGCGGAGCGAAATCTGGCGCCCAAGCGATACGTCTGGCGCAAGAAGGGTGAGGAAATTCTGGCCAAGATTTCCAAAGCCCGGGCGGCCCAAGTCGCCACATCACCGTTATGACCCCTCATTTACAGAACACTACACTAGTGGGCGGCCAAACCAAGCTCAAACTTCTGCGGCACGGCATAGCCACGCTTGTAGGTGAACTCGGTTCGGCCGGTTTTATCGGCTCGCAAGGAATCAATAATCCTGCCATTGGCTTTCAGTTCATAAGTTGCGTTGGGGAGCAAATGGGTGACTAGGTGCCGCGTTGCACCTTTGACTTGCGGTGACGATTCGGTCCACTGGCGCGGCCCTTCTGGATTATTGGACCAGTTCTCCACATTCACCGTCAACGACGGATCGGCAGTCCGCGAAATCGTCATTGCCCAATCCGCGTTCGTGCCGGGAAAGTATTCCAATCCGGTGGCGCTGGCATTCGCCGCAAAGGCATGTGCCTCGCGCAGCGTGATGGCACCGGCAGTGATCGCACAACCTTCAGTGCTTAGCGCAATGTCATAAAGCTGCCCCCGCAATGAGTAATGCAGTTTCGTGCCGTTGAGTTCACTCGTCAGGTGCGGTTCGAGATAAAGGCGATTGGGCTTGGGTTGAATGCCGTAGATATCGCGATAGAGGCCCACGATCGGCATACAGTTTCCCGCCAGAATATCATCGCCCTCACCACGCTGCAATTTCCTCGAGTAGCGCTGAAAGGATAATCCATCCTGATCATACCGGGTTAACGTCTGTTGGATATATTTCAGCGCCAAAGCCGGATCATGGGCGGCATAGGCACGGACGCCCACTTCGCCCCAGGAGAGGAATAGATCCCCATTCTCATACTTCGGGAATGGAAAGTTACTACCAGCGCCCTCCTCCGGCTGATAAGGGAAAAAGCTGAGTGGCCAGAAGAAAAGATTCTCCTTTTGCGTCTCTGCTTCGATGCGGTCGAGGATGGCCTTCTGGTGCGTCACGTCATCGCAAAGACCGTAGGCGATAGCCGAGAAATTCACCGGGATGACCAGGTTGTCGCCATGAACCGCCCCGTCCTGCTCTCGCCAATAGACATACCACTGGTTGGTCGGATTCCAGAAGCCACCCTCAGAGATCGGCCGGTTAAAACTAGTCTTCAAGCGCGCCGCAAAATCACGATAGGTTGCCGCCTGAACCGCATCGCCAAGAGTATCTTCCGCGCCGGCCCACAAGCCTAATGCGTAGTAAAGTTCGGTATTAACGAGTGCGTTCTCGTAGGCGGCCCAGATAATGTCAATCCAGTCGCTTCCCCGATTTTGTCTGCAGGAGTCCGTCATCATGGCCACGAGACCGCTGTGGCCGACCTCGCGGCGCATCAGGTAGTTCAACGCTTTTTCACACGCGGCTTTCTGCCCCGCCAACCATTGCCGGTCACCGGTCAGATCAAACTGTTCCGCCACATTAATCACATAGTCTGGCTGGGAATCCAACAGATACCCCCACTGCGCCTCGTAATAACCCAGCGCGTCATAGGTGCCGGGCATGGCATCGCCAGCATTATAGGTCCAGCGTGATTTGACGCGGCCATCCGGGCCGATCGCATGATCGCGCTGGTAATCCAGTGCTTTGGAAAAATTGGCGATATAATCCGGTTCGCCCAACGCCGCCCCGATCTGACCAAACCATTGCTCATGCAGGCAGATGTAGCCCGAACGCCAGCCGTTGCCGCCGACGATGCGCGAGTCAATCACGCCATAGCGAGCCACCGTATTCAGCAACTCGCGAATACTCCCGCCGTTCAACCCTTGAAAGGTGCCGCGGTCGTAAGCTTGGTCGTAAGCCAGCGCCTGCATGGCAAACTCAACGCTTACTTCACCCGGCCCAACTTGGAAAGGTGCCCACAGATCCTGGCGATCCGACAGAAAGCGATTCAAACCATGCTTGGGCTTTAGTTCCCCGCTGCTGACAGAGTAATTGAAGGAGAGATTATTGTTCGTCTGATGCGAGAAGCGGACGGTTCCGTATTGGTCTTTGGGAAGCGTGGGACTAAGCCGCAGGCAATCGTTCTGCTCACGGTTCCAAAAAGTCACTGCTCCGGCGTGCGCCCCATACGTCGCGTTGGGCGTTTCCAGATATTTGTTCCAGACCACGCCGCCGTTATCGAGCATTCCCCCGGTCCAGGTGGCCATCTTGTTGAAATCCCATTCAGGAAACCCGGTGTCCTCCAGCGTGGCAACGGCGGAATACTTCCGGGTGATCCGCCACACAATACCCTCTGCTTGCACCTTGAATTGCCAGCTCTCATGCACTTCGCTCCCCGGCTGGCCAAAGACAATCCCCGTCACGGTGAGCGTGTCTTGGCGGATGACCACGCTCGGCGTGGCGATACCGTTCCGCGTGGTAAACCATTGGCCCTCCACGCGAATGCCACTGGCCACGCCCGCTTCCGCCGCCACCTCGCGCCCCCGCACGACGACTTGATCCAAAACGCAACGACCATCGTAGTTCAATCGCAACGCCAACTGCCCCTGGCCGTCCGTCAGCGAAATCAGCTTTCGTTTGGCATCCTGATGAATCATCCCCGGTCCGGCGGCGAGAACGGAAAGACCTCCGACCAACCACAGTGCCACCCACAAACATGCGATCGGGCGGCCAAGGCGAATTGGTTGCGCGGCATTTCGTTCACACGACGTAGACAAGTCACGCGGGCTGCGCACACCCTGCCGATCAAACTGGTCTTTATAGCTGTTCATACAGAGTGTTATTCGCCTAAAAAAATAGGACCAGCTTTCCCGCGCTATTCGGACTGAGTCGGATGGAGCCGTTGTTTAATTGCTGGCACGATCCCGCGGCGGGTGCCAGCCGGAGTTGATAGTCCATCCCGGTGGCATGGTAGGTGACGCTATTGGTCGTGACGGTCTGCACCGCCGATTTCTGCGGCGCGCCGCCGACCAGATCCCAGGCCCAGTTCAAGGGCTGCCCGTGGGCGTCCACGCCCGTGCAGGTGACATTGGTTTCGCCGCAGGCAATCGAGAAGGTTCCGCCCCCGCGCAGCGCCTGCTGGATGCTCAATGAAGTTCGGTTCAGTTCTTTGACCACCGGCGCGCCCTCTGACCTCAGCGCCACTGGCTTGCCATCCGCTGAGAGTAATACCGGCCACATGCCCGCCTGCTGCGTCCCCGACCAGAGCGCGCCATCCATTACAGGCAAAGTGCCATAGGCTAGATAGGTTGTCGCGAGCGCGGTGTCGTGCGTGGGCGAAACTACTTTCTCGTCGAAGCAGTGGAGGTCGCGGATGAAAAAACCGCCCTGCTCCCAAAGCACATTGAGGCGGTAAAACCGGCTGTTATACCAGACCGTCTTGCGGTTTTCATGCTTCCAATCATTCAGGCAAACCACCGAAGTAGGCGGTGTGAGGGAATAGTTGCGACGGAACCACCGACCCGCCTGCGTCAGGGTCATGACCTGGATTTCGCCAGCCTTGGCCTGCTCGGCCAGGAGCGCTATTTGCAGAGTCAGGCCGGTCTTCATCGCGTCCCAGCCAAACGAGTTCTCTTGTCCGGCCTGGGTATAACCAAAGGCCAGTGCCGGCTGATGAATCAGATTGTTCATGAACCACGCCACCCAGTCCGACGAGCCGCCTGCGGCCGGATAGACTGGTTCAAGCGTCCACATGCCGGGGGAGTTGCCGTATTGGTAAATGGGATCGCTGCCGAGCATCCGAAAGACCGGGACATTAATCTGCGCGGCCTTGGTTTGGGCCGGCATGTAGGCGTTGAACCGGCTGGGATAGTAGGCTTGGTTCCAATAACCGCCCCACAAGGTGTAACCATCCGTGCCGACCTGGTCTTTGCAATTGCACGAGGCGATGATGCCATACTGCTCGGTCATGTAAGCCAGGGTGACTTCATCAATATACCACGAGCCGACCGTGCGGGGATAGTAGCCGAAGACAGACTTGAACCCGGCCATATAGACATCCACCAGCTTGCGGCGTTCGGCTGGCGTGTAGCCGGGAGAGAAACCGACATTGGCCGTGGAATCCCACTCATGATCATGCCCCCGCCATTTCAAGCCGGCCTTTTCCACCAAGGGGCGCGGTATCTCCCACCACGCCGCGATCTCGTCCTGCTTGGCCACCTGTTCCTTGAAAAGCTTTTGATAGCGGGGATTGATCAGGGCGTCATACTGCAAAGCCCAAGTCGCGGGCAGCTTGGTCGGTTTGAGCAACTCGATTTGCCGCCGGGTGGCGTCGTAAAGCACGTCTTCGGAGTTAGCGAGGCGATAGTCGGAGTTGCGGACGAAATTGTAAATGTTGACGATGCGCGGTTCGCTTGCCTCCGTCAGGGACGAGGTGTCGGCCAGCCCTGCCCCACACAGCAAAAGCCAGCAGACGCGGCCACCCAGGGCAGCGCGAAGGAGACCCATGGACTTTAGGGACGAAAGCCAGCGAAATGTCCGGCTGGTTATCAGAAGCGAAATCATAATCAAAATTTGCGGTTAAGGTAGTTGGACGATTCCCGTCGTGCGGATAGTCACGGGACCAAGCAAACCGGACTTGGGCAGCGCCGTATCGGGTGAAAACTGCGCCGAAGAACTCCAGGTGAACCGCTGCGCTGCCGGCAACGCCGCGTCGCCAATCATCCGGTTGCGCCAGAGGTTTGCCACGCGGACTTCCAGCGCGTTGTGGCCAGTTTGCAAGGCATCGGTGATATTCACCCGGAATGGCGGCTGCCACAAAGTGCCCAGCTCATGGCCGTTCAGTTTCACCTGCGCCAAGGCTTGCACCTCGCCGAGCTCCAGCCAGATTTCAGATTTTTGTTTTCCTACTTGGGCTGCCGGTTTCCAGTCGAATGCCTTGGTGTAGGTCATCGTGCCGGAAAAATGTTTTACCCCGGCATTGGTGGACTCACTCAATGAAGCCAGCTTGTCCACGGTGATTTTCTCCGGCGCTCCCCACTTGGGCGGGAAGCGGATGTCCCATGTTCCGACAATCTCCTGCGCTGGCGCAATGGCTGAAATTTCCGCGCGCTGCGTTTTGCCACCCGCCAGTTTCAACTCATACTTCCCAGGCTGCGACGCGACGATGCTTAACTGTCCGTCTTTGCTACTCCGCACTTCCGCTGCGCGGCTAACCTCCGAAATTGGCCTACCGATGTGGATGGAGTTCGGCTCCCGCTCACTGATGGTGAAGGGCCGGCCATCAGCAGTATATGCGACCACCAAAGTCTTCACGACGCCATAGGCCGGATCACCGGCCGCCGTTAATTTACCTACCGGGAAATCAACTTCTCCAGCATTTACCAGCGACTGCACTTCGCTACGCACGTCACGCGTCCGCGCCGTGTCACCCGGCACGCCGAAGGTGGCTTTGCTAATCTTGATCAGCGGCGGCTTTGACATTACCGGCGTCACCGGCTGACCATCCCGCGTGAAACTCGCCACGGACTCAAACCCTTTGGATGGGGACCGAAATACCACGAACACCGAGCCGCGCACCGCCAGCGTCACCGACACCCGGGTCACACCATCACTCGTTGCGCTGGCCAACCGTTCGATCTCGCCGGAATCCGGATGCCACAGTTCGGCCACTTTGCCGGTGACGCGAAACGCCGGCATGAGTTGGGCGGTAGTATCTGCCTGGTTCGACAGAAAATACATATCCGTATCGCCATCGCGCCGGTGCTTGAAAAGAATCTGCGCCGGATTCAGTCCTCCAACATCTGGCAGCACTTGCAGGGCAGCCCGTATGTCGCCATCGGCGCGAACGCGGCTTTTCAATTCAGCCGCCAGCGATTGCACCGTGGCGTCGCAGGCGGGATAACCTTGCAAACTGGGCGAACGCGCGGGCAACGGTCCCATCACGGCAAGTCCACTATCCACGAAGGATTTAATCTTCGCCAATGTTTCCGGCCGCATGGTTTCTGACGGTGGCAAGACGAGCAGGCGATAACTCATGCCATCGGGCAAAATGAGTTGGCCGTGCTCGACGCGCGCGCGATGCAGCAGCACGTCACCATTGATATAGTCGTAGTCATAACCGGGCGGCAGTTCTGGCTGACGAATGCCGGTCATCTTGGGAGCATCCTCGCCAATGAAATAAGCGACGTCGGCCACGGGCACGCCGGCTTGCAAAAGCACGGTGCAGCGGCGCAGATAATCAATCCAACCGCCCGACATCTCAAACCAAGTATTGTGGCGATTAAATTCAGTGCCGAAGCCGGCGTTCACACCTGGCTGCCGATCCTCCCACGGCTGATGGATATAGACGTGAAACACAAATTGGTTGATCCCCTGACACATCGCCCAATCGCCGCGCTGCTTCAGACTCCACGGCGTGCTGAGGTCCATCGGTCCCCCCGTCCACGCTTCGGCGAAGACCTGGTTTTTGCCGTAGGTGTGGGCGGCGGATGCGGCATCGCGCAACTCGACGCTGCCCAAGTCGCCACTCTCCCAAAACTCGCCGCTGATTTCGTCGCAGTTGCCGCCGTAGAGCAGAAACTCGCTGGGGAAGCCCCAGTGGCCGTAGTTCTCCAACCACATTTTAAAACCGTATTCATGGCACAAATCGCGCAGGCCGCCGACATAGTCCAAGGCCACCCGGTCGGCCACCAAACGCCGCAGGTCCCAGAGAAAACGATCCGCTTGGTCCGCGCCACCGACCATCCGGCCAGTTAAAACCGGCAAGTAGGGAATAGGATCATAACCATAGCGTTGTTGAAACAGCGCGGCAAATCCGTCGGTCCAGTTTTCCGGTCCGCGCTCGTAACTATCCGCGACCACATGCTTCCAAGACTTGCGCTCCGCCGCCGGCAGGCGGCCAAGTAGATTTCCGATATAAGCATCGAAATGGGTTTTCAAAGCCGTGCGATTCATCTTGTCCACTTCCAATCCGGTTGCCTCGGGGGACGCCGGACAGTTCTTCGTTCCGGTGGGAACCATGCCGATGCGCTGGACAACCCAATCGCCGGCGGGCACGTCCCACTCCAGTGAACCATCCGGGCGCAGTTTCTGGCTGAGGTCTTGCACCAAGGCCGTCGCAATCACGCGCTCTGGGGAGTCCGGCTCGGCCTGTTGCGGCCAGGAATAAAAACTGAAGGGCGGCTGCGGATCTTGGAAAACTTTTTCCAACGATTTCTCCGCGAGGCTGTCCACGCGGGCCGCGCCGGACAGTTGAACATTACCCAGAATATTTTGGGCCGAGAGTTGCAAACGAAACACGCGCGCCGTCGTCGCGGGAAACGCCACCACCACCGGCGCCAGCGGGGTCGGACCAACCTCGACGTTAAGGTTGTGGCGATCAATGTTGAATTTCCGAATCAGTCGGAAGGTTTTGCCATCATCCGAAACCTGCAACTCGGCGGCGACGTTGATCCGTTCTGAAGGGGTCACGGTCAGACTCCGCGCCGTAAAGGGCTGTGGCAGCTCAATCGTCACCATCCCCGGTGTCTTGGAGATTTTACCACCGACTTTATCTGCAGATTCTGCGTCGTCTTTTGGCGCGGGGAAAGCCAGCACGGCGACATCTTGAAACGCACCTTCTGGTTGGGGGAGTTTCCCGGAAAAATGTTGCGGCCCCGGCAAACGGATTTCTGAAGAAACCAAGTGGCGCATCGCCTGTTCCGGCTTCACCCACGGACCACCCGACTGGCTCCAGCCGGGCGAATTGAAAACGCCGATGTCCACGCCCAGCCGGGTGCCTTCACGAACGGCATGAGTCATAGTCGCCCAGAATGGTTCGGACAACACCTTCACAGCGCCCGGAGCCAGCCGGCTTTGGTCGGCGATGATTCCGATATAGGCCTCGCCAATGCCGACCCGCCGCATCGCCTCCAGATCTTTGGTGATTCCGTTCGTGGTAATATTGCCGTCCATCCAATACCAGTAACAGCGGGGCTTGGTCGCGGCGGGCGGCGCGAGAAAATCTTTTGCCAAGTCAGCCGCGCGAGCGCCCAGCAGCGTTGAATGCCAAATCACACCCAGACATATCATTCGTATCAGCATCAATTTAATCATTGGGAATTGCCGGTTAAAGGTTCAGGACAGATTGACGACCCGTCGCCACTAAGGCAAGGCCAGTAATCGGTAGAACCGCTGGGGGCTGCCGGTCATGTCATCAGAAACCGTTAGCGACGATCCGGTGCCGACAATCGTCCCGCCTAGCACCGTCCAAGTGGCGGCGGACAACTGGTCTTTGAATTGGACCTGATAATGTTGTCCCAGCAGGGTGTTGAACGTGAGTTGAATCTGGCCGTTGCTGCCCGCCGCCGCCCCGGTGAATTGCGGCAGCCCGGCCACGAAGACGGAAAAAGTCCGAGCATCGCTCAAGGGCGGCGTGCCGTTGTCGGTCACGCGCACGGTGACTGAATTAGTGCTCGGCGCCGCGGCATTGGTCGTCACCCACACGAACGCCCCGCTGGATGCGTTGATGCTCGCGCCCGCCGGGGCATTGGTCAAACTGAACGTCAGTGACTGGTAGGCGCTCTCGGCATCGGTTGCCACCGCCGTAAATTGCACCGTCTGGCCGACGTGCACTGATTGGTTGCTGATGCTGGCCAACCCGGGCGCGGTGTTGGGAATGACGTTGTTCGTTTGCGGCGTGGGCGTGGGCATGAAGAAAAAGTTCTGCGCGCCGTCAGGAAAACGGCCCTGACTTTGATCGGTCGTTTGGGGGCCAAACGTCAACGCATCAATCGTGGTGCCGTCGGCGGCGAACAAACCGATGGCCTCGCCAGCCTTGCTCAACTTGAAATTCACATGCAATTCCGGGCGGGTGAGGCTGTTGGAAGCGCTATTGTTGTCCGCCCAGACGACGCAGAAGCCGTGAGGCGGCACCAGATATTGATGAGTATTCGGCACCAGGAATTTAGTCTTATTCGTGAGCGTGCCGGTGAGATAGTAGCCGCCGAGGTCCACGGTGTTAGTGCCATAGTTATAGAGTTCGAACCAGTCGTCAAATTTTCCGCCCGCCGGATCGGTCAGGGTGTGGCTGTTGTCGGCCATCCATTCGTTGATGAGGATGGAGATCGGTGCCGCGGTGTTGGTGTTGAAGGCGGCGGGCGTGGCGACGAACATCGGCTGGCGATAGAACGGCTGGCCGTCGGGATAATCGCCGTAGGTCCAGTTGGCCGGCAGGTTGGTGTAGGTCAGATAATCCACGAGCTGGGGGACGTTGGTATTGATGAGGCGGGACAACGCGACGCGGCCGGCACCGGGTGCCAGCATAAAACTGGTGTGTGGCGCGTTGGTGGTGGACTGATTGGTCTGACCATCGCACCATACTACTAGGAAAGCGTTGGAGCGGATGAAGACGTTGGTGGGAAAGGCCCACTGAGTAAGGTTGGTATAGCTGCTGGCGAGGTAAAGTCCGGTGAGGCTCAAGGCATTGGTGCCGGGGTTGTAGAGTTCAATCCACGGAGCATTGGTGCCGAAGTTATTCGTCGGGCCGCTGATGTTCACAGCTTGCAGTTCATTCAACCACACGTTGGGGAATGCGGGCAAGGTGGCGGTGACGGAGTTGCTGGCATTGGGCGTGGCGGCAAGGGGAAGCACGACCGCGGCCGGTGCGGGATTGGTGGTGATGGCGATGCCATTGCCAGAAAAGCGGACGGTGAGCGGACCGCCATTGGTGGTTTGCAGATACCAAAAGCTCAGGGTATAGGTCGCCCCGACCGTGAGCTGGCCGGAGAAGTTCTGCCAGATTGCTGAGTTCTGAGTGGTGCCGCCGGAGGAAGCGACGAGATGCAGACTGCGGCTGCCGGAATGAGTGGCATTGGTGCTGACGACCGAGGCGCTGTTGTTGCCGTCGCTGCCGATGGTCCACGGAGTTAATGAAGTCTCGAAGCCGCCATTGGTAACGACATTGACGCCGGACTCCGCCACGGAACCGGCCACCACGCTGACGTCATCCACATAGATATCGCCGGCGGATTGGAGGTAAATGTAAAGCGGGGGCGAGCCGCTGGCGCGCGGAATGCCGGTGGCGCTGACACGGACCCATTGCGGTGTGGCCGTGGTTGTGACCGGCACGGCCGTCCAGTCGGCCACGCGGCTGTTGTCCTGCGCGGCATCGATGAGTTGCAAGGACGCGCCGTTGGTGATCACCGGCCACGGGGCGACCGGCTCATAGCGCACGCGGTCCACCACCACTTCCTGATTCGTCTGCGCCGGGTCGGGGCGGAACAGTGTGAGGGTCTCGCCCTGGGGATCAAGGTTGCCGCTGTATTGATCGAAAGGCGGCGGGCTGGCACCATACGCGGCGGCGAAAGCCGTCTGATCTTTGGCCAGAACCAGGTAACTCCTGGGGGATAAGCTGCTGCCCGCCGGGAAAGTATAACCCAATCCATTCACCCGCCAGCCGCTCATATCAAAGCTGAAGTTGGTCGAGGCGTTGTATAGCTCGACATATCCGGCATTCGTCACCGGCGGGCCATACATGATTTCATTGAGAACCACCGTCTTGCTGGGATCCGGAATGGTGCCTTTGAAGACGATCGTGCGCGTGGTGTTGGTGACGAGATTGCCATACAGGTCATAACCTGTGATGTTCAAAATGTTGGTGGCGTTCGCGACGGGAATTTGCACACTCCAGCCGTATATCGAACTCCACGTCACTGGATAAAGAACGCCGTTGATGCGGATGGTTGTGAGTGCCACCGGTGCCGTTCCACTCAACGTAACCAGATTGTTGTTTGTCACGCTGACCGGATTGCCGCCGTTCACTCCAAACGGCGTGTTGCCACCCTCACTGCTGATGACCCCCAATGCATAGCTGCCACGCTGCGTGATGTAATCAAGGTCGCCCGACCAATCCTGGCCGGGAAAGGAGTCGTAATGGCTGATCCACGGGGCCATGTAAGTGGCGTTGAAAGTGGTCGCAATGTCGTCCTGGATGTGGGCGTATAAGCGCCGCAGGTTGCCGGGCAAGTTGATGATCTTGGACAGATTTTGATCGCCCACCAGCGGAGCCGTGCTGGCCAGACTGAAGGAAAAATCCATATCCCAGGGAAAATACAGCATCTTGCCGTCGCTCGGGCGGACATAGTTCATCCAGTTATGATCGTTGCCAAACGTATACATGTCGGCGATGCCGCTCAAGCTGACCAGCGCATAGACTTTCAACCATTCGTCCACATCCATCGTGGACTGCGTCGCCGCGTCCAGCGCGGTGCCGTTCAAGTTCCACTGTTTGGCAAAATTGATCAGCGTGGAGTAGTCGTCGGTGTTGCGATGGTTCTTGATGATGAAGTTATAGCGATAGGCTTCCTTGGAATTGCCGAGATCTTGAATATCCACGCCCTGCACGTTGTCGGGGTCGGGGAGTTTGTAACCGCCGGCATTGGCCGTCAGCGGATAGTAAGTCAGTTCGTATTCGTAGAGAATGCCATTGCTGCCGTTGGTATAGGTCGTGGTAACAAAATTATCCTCGTAACGCGGCGAAAGAATCGCCCAGCCATTCTGAGCCGTCTGCGGTGCGATCACCCGGCACAAGTCGGAATTCACCGTGGGCGCGCCGGCATGGTTCACCATGTGCTTGATGACAATCTCCTCCTGCTGCGGACGGTTGCCGCCGCCGGAACGATCCACGAGCATCACGGGATGCACGCCGCGAAACAGTTGGTCGGGATGAAACTCCAGATGGAAGCCGATGCGGGTTGGATCCACCCGTCCGCGCTCGCTGCTCTTTAGCCGGACCAGCATGTCGTAATAAACTTCCTGCTCGTCATAGATCACCGTGCAGGGCAGGTTCTCGTTGCTCATCAAGTTGGTGACGGCATATTGCAACGAGATATTTGCCGGCGACATCAGGATGCGAAGGTTATGCGCCTTGGAAATATCACCCAGTCCGTCATTGACGCGGTAGAACGCGCCGGAGTTGGTTCCTTTGGCCGGATAAGTGGATGCCGCACCGAGTCCATCCACCGCCCGCACATAGAACTGCACCAGGCTGCTGGTCGGCTGCTTCGGAATGGTGCCGGCATAAACGCCATTGGTCGGCGTCATCGGCGCACTCGCCCACGCGCCGCCATTCACCGAATAATAAACGGAACACGAACTCACGCCCTGCGGGTCCTGGGCGTTCACAAAAACCGTGACCGGCTGATAGGACTGCGGCACCACGGGCTGATGCTGGAACCGTGCGAACGTCGGACCGATGTTTGTGGCATAGACCGAGTTCACCGCGCCCGGCGTGCCGTTCAACTGCGGATAAGGCAGCGCCGTCGTCTGCGCCACGCGATCAAAGTAGAGTCGCGTGTTCAACAAGTTGTTTCCCGAAATCCATCGGGCGCGAAAAGATATTTCATACAACTGACCATTGGCCACCGGTTGCGCCATGGTCTGCTCGATGTGATTGTTCATGTGCTCCTGCGGGCCGCTTGCAATGATGTGCAACACATGATTGCCCGCATTGGACGGGTCGGTTTCCACCAGGCTGTGCTGGTGATTGCCGAGCAACCGCCAGCCGGCAAGTCCGTTCTCAAAGTTGCCATTGGTGATCAACTGCACCGGGTTATTCGTCGGCGATTGGATCACGCTGATGTCATCCACCCAACATTCGCCATCCGTCAACAGGCCCATGACAAAATCCTGCCACTGGGTGTCCGGCGCGGAGGTGGAACTGGGCTGCGCGACCATGCGGTAGGTAAAAGTCTGCCACGAGGATTTCGTGGATTCGATGCTCGGCGCCCACGCCTCGCCTTTGGAGTTATCCGCTTGAGGATCGCGCAATTCCAGACTAGGCCCGCCACCGCCGGGAGATTCCGGCCAGCGTCCGCCCGGAAAATAATTCACCTGATTGGCCGGATTGCCCAGTGGATCGTTCAGCACAATTGAATCGCCGCTGCTGCTCAAGTGCCCGCTGTAATTGCCCACGATGCTTATGGCAGGATAAATGGTTTGCAAAGCCGCCGCCTCCGCCGCCACGACCAGATAACCTCTGGGCGCGATGGTCTTGCCGGCGGTGAAGGAGTAACTAATGCCGCCAGATAAGGTCCAACCGGTCAAATCTACTGTGTTGGAACTGCGATTGTAGAGTTCCAGCCATTCTTCGGGATTGCCCTGCGGCAGCGAGTTGCTGTTCACCGCCGGAAAAGCCTTGTGGTCATACATGATCTCATTCACCACCAGTTCGGTGCGGAAGGCAAAGCTGTTGCTCGCGCCTGGCGTCGGCAAATTGGGAACCAACCAGATTCCCGTTCCGTCCGGATACCGCGCGCGCGGTGTTTTCTTCAGCACCAGCCCGTCATAGACCGATGAGTAATTAGTCGCGAACAAAACCAACTTATCCCCGGTGGCCGGCGAGATGAAATTCAGCGTGCTGTTGGACAGCACCAGGAAAGCGCCGGCGTTGATGGTCGTGTTCAGAGGAAACACATAGTCGGTGTTGGTCGCGCCGTCGTGATGCAGGATGCAGTTGCCCAATGAAACCGAGTTGGTTCCATAGTTAAATAATTCGACCCAGAACAGCAGGTTGGTGGTGCCGGAATGTTCGTTGAACGCCACCGTCACCGGCGCGGGCGGGGACACGAAATTTTCCGCGCCCGGCGTGCCGCCGTTCTGCCAGCTCGCTGTCCAGTTGGCAGCCGAGGCACTGCCCCAATCATGATTGCGCTTGGACAGCGATGGCCCGGCACCATCCGGTGTCACCGGCCAGTCGCCGGAAGTCCCATAGGTGACGCTGTCCATCAGCCGTCCCGAGTTATTATAGAGATTCAAAGTGCCGCCGGCATTGTTCAAGGGACTTACAAACGGGCCAAACACATTGGACGACAGCCCTGTGGCAGCCATCAACGTCGTCGGATTACGCGCCAGCACAATATAACTCCGCCCAGCCACCCGTGTGCCGGGCGAAAAAGTATAAGCGGTATCTCCACTCACTCGCCAGTTGGAGATGTCCAAGTCCACAGCAAGCTGATTGTAAAACTCCACATACTCCATTCCCGCTTCGTTCGTGGAGGGATGATACATGATCTCATTGAACACCAGCGTCGCATCCGCGCTGTTCGCGCTGCTGGTTGGCACGGCGGTGTTCAAAGTCACCGCGCCCGCCGTTCCGCCGCTGCCGGGGATGCCTTCCAGGATGATTTCCGCATAGCCGGAATAGCCATAGTCAATGCTGCTGGTTTGCGGTGTGAAGTCAAACGTCACAAACGCCACGTTCGTAGCGAGCGGTGCCGCCGTCGAGGAAGCAATGGCCACCCGGTTCGCCGACACCCCTGTCACCGGCGGGTTGTAACTGACGCTGGTAAGTGGGATATATATGGAAGGGTTCGCCACCGTAGAGTAAGAAATATTGTAGAACTGACCATCGCGATTTTGATCCGGCCATCCGCTATAGACGACGATGTTGGTCAGGGTCGCACCATTGAGATAGTAAGTCACTGACTGCCCGGCGAGGCTGCCGCAAGTGGCATAGGATGCCCGGTTATCCGCCGCGCCAAACGTGCCGTCCGTCAGCGCACCGATACCGGTGACGCCGGCTTCATAGGAAAAATTTCCACCCCCAACCGAGCTGGGCGACTGGCCGGCGATCAGGCTGTCCGATTCAATCGGCCAGGTCGGAGTGAATGACCCGCCGCTGAACTGGTTGGACGTTGTAATCAGTATCGGCGGCACGACCAGATTGGTTGCCACGCCCCCTTGCACCGTAATGGCGGTATAACCGACCGAGCCGTTTTCCGAAGGCGGCGTGGTGAAATCAAACTTCAAGGCGGCGACGCTTCGGGCGATTTTACCTCCCGAGGCGTCATTGATGATCACCCGGTTGGCGGAGCCGGTGCCAGCCGGAACGCCCAGCGGAGAATAATTCACCGTGGTCAACAGGTTAAAGTTTCCCGGGTTAGCGACGGTGGAATAATAGACGGTGTAGGCCTGCGAATCACGGCCATTATCCTGCCAGCCGCCAAAGACAGTAATATTGGTGAGGTCGTATCCGTAGCTCGAAACGGGCAGAGCGTAAACGAGCAATGATCCAGCCGAGCCATCATCGCCGCAGACCTCAAGGTTGGTTGCCTGAACGCTGCTGTAGGCGTTAATGGTCAGCGAAATACCGGGCATTGTAAGGTTGTTGACGTTCGCGCCGGTGTATTGGCTGAAATTTCCGGACACAACCGTGGGAGTCCGCCCGGCGATCAGGCTGTTCGCGGCGGCCGACCAAGTGGGCGTGAGCGGCACGGGCCCCATCTGGTCAGATCCCGCAACGGTGATTTGCGCCGGGACCGAATTGGCAAAAAGGAACAGCGCGAGCAGCGACGTTCCAGCGACGATTTTTAAATGGAGCAATTGTGATTTCTTCATGCGGACTTGATACGGTTACTAGACGGCGCGACTGAAATTACCGGTGGTTTGGACCGAAGTCCACGCGACCAGAAAGACAATGTCCGGTCCTACTTCCACGGCAACTTCTTGGCGGCGCAATAGCATACCACAACCTGGCCGCGTGAACTTTCTTGCAACTTGTTAAACACATGTTTCAAGTGAGAGCATATCGCATTAACGCCAAGCTTCAAACAATATGCGAGATGCTGGTTGGAATCGCCGTGCGAAGGCCGGATGGGATTCAAACGTTACGGATGCAAGTTTCGACCTGGCCGAGCTAGCCGCATATTGTCAGATATTTCGAGTCTAACCAGTCTTACTTAAGCTAAGCTACCCGGCAACTTGCGCCCCCGCGCGTTCGCCCATCGCCTCAACCTCAAATCAAGGCAACCACAGCATGGCCCCGGATTTGTGGATGCCAATGGGTGATCATCCTCTATTCCTCCTCCCGCAGCAATGTCACCGGACCCAACAATCCCGATTGGATTAAGGTCGTCTTCTGGGTGAGCATATCGAATCGAAAAGCGTCGTGGGTTTTGGTGAAGCGTTTTTCTTTGGGCTGGCTAAGATCGCCGATGACGCGGTTCGCCCAGAGATTGATGACGTCAATTTCCAACTCGTTGCCGAGGGGTTTGACGGCCTCGGTAATCTCGACGCGCCAAGGAAAACACCAGAGGAGGCCGAGTTCCTTGCCGTTCACTCGCACGGCGGCGACTTCTTTGACATCGCCCAAATCGAGGAAGAGGCGCTGGCTCTTTCGGCGGGTTTCTTTCACTCCCCCGGCGGCGTCGCTCAAGTCGAATGTTTTCCGATAGGTGGCCTTACCCGAATAAAACTTAATTCCCGCGTCCGGCCGTTGCGTCCAGTCTGCCAGCTCGAGAAATTCGGCCGTGGTGGGACCGCCCCAAGCCGAATCGAAGGCGACGTGCCAAGGGCCATCGAGATTTTGCGCTTGGACGAGTTTGGGGAAATTACTTTCGGCTTCCCCCGCCACCGCATTGGCAATCGGCTTGCGAAACACTACGAAATACGAGCCGAAACGATCGAACTCCAACGGCAACGTGGTGCAACCGTCGGCTTGGCGAAAAGCTTTTGCCGAACGGATCACGCCGCTGACAGGATCAAAAATCTCAGGCTGCCTGCCAGTGACTCGGAAGGAAATATTTTGCGTGGCGGGCTGGTTTTTACGGTTGCTGACAAAGTAAATATCGGCATCGGCGGACGTGCGATGGATATAGTCGAAATGATCTGGGTGCTCCGCCTGGCCCGCGAAGGTGCAGTCCGGCTTCACCCCCTCGGCGAGTAAAACTTCGCGGGGCGCTTTCCCCCAAATGACCCGACCTTTTCCGAAGTAACGCTCGGTCCGATTCTGGCCGTCCAGCTCGCCCCAAATTTCGGCAGCGATTCGTTCGACTTCGGCATCGCATTTTGGATAGTCCTTCAGTCCGGCGGATTTCTCGGGCGGCGCACCAATGATCGTTGCTCCGTCGCGGACTAACTCCCGAAGTTTCTTGATGACCTCGACCGACATAGCTTTCGACGGGATTGGAGAAACCGTCAAGCTTTGATAACCTCCGACTCGCCGGGCAATTTCCGGCACCGGAGAAACGCAATTTTGCAACACCAACAGCCGATAACTCATACCATCCGGCAGCACGATCCGTCCGTTTTTGACAGACATCCGTTTGAGCAGCACTTCGGCATTGCAGTAATCACAGTCGTAGCCAATGCCAAGCCCGGGGACGATGTATTTGGGCGGAGCCAGGGACGGCGGCTCTTCTCCCAAATAGAAACAAACGTCGGCGGCAAAGTTCCCCTGTTGCAGCATATAAGAGCAGCGGGAGAGAAACGTGAAGAAGGCTGGCGACTGTTCCCACCAAGTGATGTTTGGGGTGAAATGTTGACCGGCGCAAAATTCATAGCCCGGCTTGCCATCTTCCGGCGGTTGGCAGGTTGCCTGATGCAGCATGATGCGATTAATCCCCCAGCAAAAGGCGTCGTTGGCGTAGGGTTTTAATTCGGCCGGACCAAACGACCAATGGGTGCGATCACCTTCCATTTGCGTGAACGACTCGGCTTGGGCTTGGCGTCGCCCATAGACATGCGCAGCCGAGGCGGTTTGTTTAAGATTTAGCTTCAGCCCTGGGTCAGGGTTGTAATGGTCGGGTGCGTTGTAGTTCACCCAGAACTCGCCGGCGGGAAAGTCGCAGCGACCTAAGTTCTTTAACGCATCTTCGGGCGGAATATTGTTCGGGCCAGCCGCTTCATTCCCCATAATCAGGCCGTGCCGATGGCACACGTCGGCAAAATGACCATAGAAGTTATCCGCCAGGCAATCTTGAATGGTGCGATCGAAGTCCGCACGGAAGCGGGCGGTCACATCGTCGTTGACAATGGTAACGCCAGTGCCCGGCTTGTAATTTCCCACCACGATCTCATCCATTTTGACATTCCACGTTTGGGCGTTACCGGGTCGTTGCCCGGCACAGAAAGTAATGGTGTAGGTTTTTCCAGGAATTAGGCCAGCGATAGCCTGCGAGATCGTTCCAGTCGCTTGAAGAAATGCCGTCTGACCGCCCTGCGGCGCATTCGGATTCCCAAATGCGCTGCCATTGCCACAAAGACCAGAGCCAGTCGGACTGGAACCATCACCGCTGAAAGTCCACGTGCCCCCCGAAGGATTATATTGATGTTTACCAGTGCCCATCCGCGGCGACTCAAAACCAGCATTTGTAATCATCACGGACTTTCCATCCGATGAAAGCAGTTGCACGTTGTCGAGGAAAACGGTGTGATCGCCCCCCGCCAGATCGGTGCCCACGAAAGCTAGAGTTTGCGCGTCAGCCTTAGCCGTGAAGGTTGCCGTATAGTCCGCCCAACTGATTGCGCCCGGCAGCGCGGGCAAGTAGGGTTTGAGGTCGTAGCCCCTATACTTGCGGAACTGCGCTTGAAAATCCTGCGTCCAAGTGAGCTTGCCGGCTTCCCAACTGTCCGACCAGAAATACGCGAGCTGCCCGCCGGCAGCGCGCGCCGCTTTGAGAATCGGTTCCCCGAGATGTTTGAAATGATCGTCGAACGCTGAAGCATTGAGGAAGTCTATCTGATAGCCGGCGCCACCGGCGTAGGTATCGCCGTTCGGGTAGGCATGCTTGAATTGCCCTTCCGTCGTGACCGTGTAGCCAGTTCGGAGAATGGTCCACCGTCCTGCCGGCACGTCCCACTCCAATTGGCCATCGGGTTTAAGTTTATGGGTCAGCTCAATGACATCTCTTGGATTAATCGCCACGCCCGCAATTCTATGCGGGATGGCCTGCACGCAATAGTCATGATAGTAACCGTCCACCGTTTCGGGTTGCGGAAGTTTAGCCGACAACTTTTTCGGACCTTCGACATTCAAATTCGCTTGCACGACTTTCTTCATGGCAAGGTCGGGCGTGACCCAGGGCCCCAGCATCACCCAGCAACTCGCGGAGAGATTGAAGCCCAACTCGATATTGAGCCGCCTGGCCTCTTTAACGGCGTGGCGGAAGAGTTCCCACCACTCCGGGCTTTGATACGTCACGCCCAAGAGCGGCGAGGTGCCGGCATAGCCGCCGTTGCAGATCAGATTGACGCCGCTGATCCCTTTGTCCTTGAATTGCTCAAGATCGCGAGTAATGCCGGCTTTGTCCACGCGATTGTATATCCAAAACCAATACACTCGCGGTTTGGCGGAAGCGGGTGGATTGGCGAACCCTGTTTCAAGATTTCCTTTCCCCAAAACCTCAGTTTTGGAGATGAAGACCATGGCTGCGACCAAGGCAACGGAAAGAAAAAAACGTAATCGCTGCCAAACAATGCTCATAGATAATTAGTTTATGCCAGAATCAGGTTGAACGGGTTTATTAATGGTTGATAAAACCCAAGCGGGCCAAGCACGCATCAGTTGCCAGCAATTTCGCACGTAAATTGATGCTTGCCGGGTCCGATCTGGAAAATAACCCATCTACCATACTCCGACCAAGCTTTGACTTCTGGTCTTTCAGCCAATGCCTTTTGGTCTATTTTCACTGTTTTCAAATCAGTAGCTGGCAGATATACCGTGGCCAGCGTTTCCTTGGGGACATTTAGTTTCAGTTTGAAATGATGCCCGGCCGCTTTCTCCCAGTCAGTCGTAATGTCTCCCGCCACCGTAGCAACCGTTCCTTTGGCCCATTGCAAATCACCGGTGTATGGTTTTACCACAAATGTTTTCCAGCCATATCCGGTGGGTTCAAGCCCGAGCACCTTTTGGGGAAGCAAAGCGCTGGGACCGGAAGACCAGGCATGTGACGTTGATCCCCAAGGCAGGTCCCAGCCTTCATGCCAAGCCCCATTGAATGAGGCGAGCTTGGTTTGTTCGCCCCAATTCTTACGCATGTAATCCAGTGCCCATTGATCCTTACCTGCTGTGAACATCGAGTTCAACGTCCAATAGGCGAACGATTGCTCGCTGGCTTTGCCCCGCTTCATGATTAGATTAATCATGTCAGCTTTTCGACTTTCGTCGGGCAGTCCGTAAACCAAGGCGTAAACCTGCGGCTGTTGTCCGATCTTGGTGCCGGCATAACTATCCAAGTAAGCCCGGTCGCTTTCCGACCAAAGATTTTTATTAATGTTGTCCTTGAGCGCTCTCGCCTGTTCTTTCCATCGTTCCGCCTGCTTTTCAGCGTGGGCAAAATCGGTGGCGATGGCTGCGGCCGCATTCAACGCTCCATAATACTGACAGTTGAGTCCGGTGACGATGCTTTTCCGCTCCATCTGATAGGTGTTAGGCCAGTCGAGCACAATCCAGCCGGGTAGATTGGCCAGCAAACCCGTTTTCGGATCGACGAAGGGCTGAAAATAATCCATCGCTTTTTTCAAATTGGGATAGAGATTTTCAATCAGTTCGTCCTTGCCATAATACAAAAAATACTCGTGCAGCATCAGCACCCACTCGAGCTGGTAATCCGCGATATAGGTGGAACTGCCGGGTTGCAGGAAATAATCCGTGGGATAGCGGCTGCGAACGGCGCCGTCATTTCGCCAGCGCTGCGACTGGGCCCCGCATAAGAGGTTGTAGGCTGATAAAAACCTTGAACTTTTGCCAAAGGCATAATTGCCGTAAAGCAACATGTAACGCGAATCGCCGGCAATATATTGCGTGCGTTCACGCCAGGGAGAGTCCATATAGGTGTCTATCGAACAGAGCCGCAGGGTGTGTTTTCCGACCTTCCAGAATTCGTTGAGCTGGGGATCGGAACATTCAAACGAACCGCGCATTTCATAGTTGTAGCAGGCAAACTCAGCATCGACTTTCTTGATCTGAATACCCGGGTTCGTCTCCATTGAAAGGTAGCGAAAGGCCATCCAAGTGTAGGGCCGCCAGCTTTGAAGTCCTTCTTGAGTCGTGTATTGGTCGGAATGGTCTCCGCTGGCATGGAACATCGGCGCGTTGTTCGTATCCAATCGTTCACCGGTTCCAATTTCTAATGGAATGCCGGACTTGGCGGCGTTGATGGTGAATTGTGGGTAGCCAACGACCTCAGTCCCAAAATCGTAAACCATCAAGTTGCCGGCTTGCCATTGGCGGACCGGTTTAACTACCCTTCGATCTAGCTGCGGGCGTTCTGTCACCACCAGACTGTTCCACGGAGCCACCGGAGGAATACCGATTTCTTTTGCATCCTCCCAAGTTGAATCGTTGAACCCGGGATTTTGCCAACCAGCGGGCCAGAGTCGGGCATCGAATTCTTCGACAAATCCAATCAGGTGAGCATTGGGGTCGCGAAGGCGCGTTTGCGTGTTCCAGGCTTTGGCTTGGGTCACCTTCCAACTCTTGTCGCTCAAGAGGTTGATAGATGAGCCGCTGGGATAGTCAAGCTTTGCCTGAAAGAAAAACCCGCCCTGGGCATTCATTTGGGAGTGCAACCCCACGCCGAAATTATGCACCACAGCCGAGAGGCAGTTTTCACCTTTGTGGAGGTAGCGCAAAATGTTGAAGTGATCGTAGCACTGATACTCCGGGTCGCAGTTCATCGGACAACGTTCCAACAACTTGCCGTTGATATACACATCAGCATAAGCATAAGCAGAAATGTAGGCGTTGGCTTCTTGTGGAAGCTTGTTCAAACGGAAGGTTTTTCGGACGAACAGGTAATGGTTCTGCGGATTTTCCGCTCCCGAATCCCAGATCCAACTGGCCAGTGGTTTTACCCCGTTGAGCGTTGCGGAAGCTGTCGAGAGGAATGAGTTTTTGCCCCAGCGATCCTTCAAGTCTTGAGGTTGCGCTGGCAGGCCAGGTGTCAAACTTAGACTTAGCAGGACAAATAATAAGGTGCTTTTCATAGTCGGAATGATTCGAGTAACCGCTCCACTTATCTATTTTGTGATCCATTGGACAAGAATTGATATTCAGCAGTTCGCCTGACGGTCCATCTGATCTCGACCTGCATGTCAGGGTGCCTGCTTCAATCCTTCCCACTTGACCACCCAGCTACCATCGTCGGGAAAACCGGGCGCGGGTTTGCCGGCGGGCGCACCGTCCCAGCCGGCCGCCATCATCGCCACGGCATATAGCAGACCGCCGTTGCCCGGCAAGTAAGGACCAGGACCGCCGGTGCAGATACCGCGTTCATCATAATGATTCTTCCGCGAGGGATTCAACAGGGCTTCGACGGCCAGCGCGGGATCACCCACCCGGGCGGCCGCCATGGCCATCCAGGGAAAGTCCCAGCCCCACGTGGCATCCCAGTTCCAATTGCGGCCAACTTCTTCGACCGTGCGCCGGGCCGTCGCGGAATCAAGGCCGGGAAACGGCGGTAACATCCCGGCGATCCCGATGTTGTCCACGTGATCAAAGGTCCGGGTGATGAACGTGTCTGATCGGAAATTGCTGAAAATGTAGAGGCCGTCTTTTTCCGGCAAGGGCGCAAGATGACTGGCCACTTCATCCCAAAGCGGCTCGCGCGGCAGGCCCAGGCGCCGTCGCCATTGTTGGGCCATTTCCAGTCCGACGTGCCAATAGGCGATTTCAAAAATGGTGTTTGTCCGCAACGGACTGGACGCGCCTTCGCTGGCCGGGAACACGGGATCAAGGTTGTATTGACCGCTGACAGGATCTCGCTTGGGGTAATCCGCCATGAAGTCGGCCGTGCCGAAAACGATGGCCTTCCATTTGGCCAGCGTTGCCGGCGTGGGGTGCAGTCGGTAATCCAACTCCGCAAAGAAGATCGGGTGCGGTGCTTTCCACAACAGCGACATCTCGATGGGATAGCCATCATTGTAACCGGTGGGGCCGGTGGATTTGGGCCACATCAAGCCGCGATAATTAAAATTTTTGGCGATGGCTTCGGCGATCGGGGCCACGCGCGCATAGATCGAGAGCGCTTTTTCGGCCTGCGGCCAACGGTCCCAAAGCGCATAGTGAGCGAGATGCCACCAGATCATTTCGAAGTGCCACTTGCCGTGCCAGGTATCCACGCCGGTCAACGCGCCTTCGGCGGGTGGATTGTCACCGGCCGATTGCACGGCCAACTCATATTGCGAAAGCACGAGGCGACGCTCCAATTCCTTCCACCGTGGATCACGGCTCGCAGACAGATCGATGGCTCCACCGCTGCTCCAGAATTTGGGCCAGGCGGTTTCGCAAGCAGCCTTCGTTTGGGCAAAAGCCACCACATCGGCACTCGCAATATTCGTTGCGAAGCGACAGGTGAACTCAATCGCGTCAGTCCCAGCGTCCGGTGTGATGAGGAATTGATGCGGCGATGAACGAATATTCCAACTGTCATTCTCAGAAAGTTTTTTAGTCCGCTTGGTTCCATCCACGCTGTATTGAATCACCAATTGCTTCGGGTGATGATAGGCCGGATCGCCGAAAGCCTCATTGTTCGCAGTCACGCGGCCACGATCTTGCAACGCACCGACCACTTGCGCGGTGACATTTGTCCAGCCGCCGTCAGCGGCACCATAAAGCGCGCGTTCGATTTCCGGTTTGATTGGCACCGGCTGGCGGACGGTAAATCCATGCCCGTTCAACCCAACTTCGTATTGCGCATCATCAATCGTCCGATGCAACTGAAGCGTGACATGAGTTTGCCGGACGATCGCGGTTTGATGACCGCTGGTTCGGGAAAAATCCCCCAACCAACCACCAACATTAAGGGTCGGAGCCGGAAAATCGAGCATCACCTGCAATCGGCCATCCCGTAACAAAGGCGATTCCACCCGCACTGCCACGGTGTCGCTTTTAGGGTCCACACACGTTTCCACCGCGACGGGCTCTCCCTGATAGGTGAAGTGACTTGTCAAAATGCCAGTCCACAATTCGAGATGGCGGGAATTCAAATGCACGTCCGAGGCCGCCAACCGCTCGCCCGCCGCGTTGATGAAACCAATCCGGCCCAGATTCAACGGCTGCGGATTCATGTATTCCCAATCCGCAATCGGTCCGGGATCACGCGTGGTCAAAGGCTGCGTCATCCGTCCGTGATCAGGCGTTCCCCACGGGCGGATATCGTTTGGCGTCACACCGGCTGGAAGCGGAAAACTATGCCAGCACCAATGGCACATCGTATTGCCGCCCACGGTCTCCAGGCCGGTGCCGTCGGTGTTGAACGCAAAATTGCCGTTGCCCAGCGGAATCTCGCCGGCGAGATTCGGCCAGTCAATATTGTGCCGCGCCACCAGGGCATGGCGATCAATCGGCGTTTTATCGGTCGGCACCAAGGCACTCTCCGCGCCGCGACTGGGCGAGACCGTCATCACTACAACGGAAGCGATCAAAGCCGCCTGCGGGGCGAGTTTTAGGCGATGCATGTCAGTATTTTTAGAATTTAATTCAGTGAGCGATTTACAGTGTCTCCCTCGCGGAAGCACACGACGCAAGTGGATATCCAGATGGATTAACCTATTTTAGCTTGGAAACAAACAGGTAATTTCCGGAACCAATTTGGAAAACCATTCGGCCAGTTTCCTGTCGCAAAAATTTAACGCCTTTGGCCTTTGCCACCGGCTGGCCGCTTTCGCTAATAGATTCAAGATCCTTGGCCGGCACATAAACCGTGGCCGTCGTGTTAGCCGGAATGGCAACTTGCAAATCAAACCGGCTGGCGGATTGATGCCATTCGCTCCGAATGCGTCCGTGTATGGAATCATATTTCGCCTTGGCCCAGGTGAGATCGCCAACTGGTTCGGGCTTGATGATAATTGTTTTGAAGCCCGGCGTGCCCGGGCGAATGCCAGCCACATATTCATGCAACCAAATGTTGAGGTCGCCGATGAGCATGACGATGTTGCGGGAATTCATCCCGGCATCAGCCGTGTCGCCGTTCCACAATTCCCACATTGTCGTGGCACCTTTGGAAATCATGTAACCCCAGCTGGGATAAGTCGTCTGCGTCGCAATCGTGTAAGCCAGATCGGAGCGGCCATTGTCGGACAACACGCGCATCAAATAATGTCCGCCAATCAATCCGGTGCCGAGGTGATTGTCGCTTTCCACCGTGATTTTTTTGACCAGGTGCGCAAATACGTTTGCTTTGAATTCATCCGGCACCATGCCAAACGCCAGTGGCAGGATGCAGGAGGTTTGGGTGCCGTTGTCGTAGTAGCCACGCTCGGAATTATAGTAGCGATGGTTGAAAGCAATTTTGACATTTTCGGCGAGCGCCTCGAAATGTTCGGCATCGGTAGTCTTGCCTAACAATCGCGCCGAACGCGCCATGAGTTGCAGGTCATGATAGAAGATCGCCGTGCTCATCATGTTGCCATCGGTGGTCAACTTCGGATCGGTGGAATTGATCACCGTCATCTCCGCCGGTGACCGCGGCGGAAAACACCAGTCGCCGTAGGTGTTCCGCGGCATGAGATCGTTCTCCAAAAACTTCGCCATGTAATCCGTCCAATGCTTCAGCGAGGCGTAGTGTTTTTGCAGAATTTCGACATTGCCATATTGATCGTAAAGCATGTTCGGGACGATGGTGTAAGTGCTGGCCCAAACAACGCCGTCCTGATAGAGCGGCCAGAATGCCGGACACACATCCGGCACGCTGCCATCGGCACGCTGGGTGTCTTGGATGTCGGTGAGCCATTGGGCATACAACGGGGCGATGTTGAAGAGATACGTTTCGCCTTTGGAAACTTCTTGCCGGTCGCCCATCCAGCCCTGGCGTTCATCGCGCGGCAAGTCGGTGGGCAGACTGCGGTAGTTATCGCGCACACCCCAATAGATATTGTGATAAATCTGATTAATCAACGGATTAGACGTGGCGAACTCGCCGACTTTGGGCAAGGCGTCATGAACGACTTTGCCTTCAAGCGCGCCCAATTCCGGTTGGCCGGGAAAGCCGGTGACTTCCACGTAACGAAATCCGTGATGAGTGAATCGCGGCTCGTAAGTTTCGACACCCTTTCCTTTGAGCGTGTAACTATCCTCCGCCTTCGCGCTTCGCATGTTGGCGGTGTAGAGCGTGCCGTCTGGATTGATGCCTTCCGCGTGCCGAAGTTTCACAACCGTGCCCGCCGGCCCGCTGACCTTCAAACGACACCAGCCCGCCATGTTCTGGCCCAAGTCGTAAATGTAGATGCCGGGCTTTGGCTGGGTGAGCGCAACCGGCTTGCGCGTTTCCAAAACACGAATCGGTTCGCCCATTTGCGCCGACAACACGGGCGCACCGGGTTTCACCAACTGCACGCGCTCCCATTTGGAAGCATCGAATCCGGTCTGATTCCAACCGGGCATTTCCATCCGCGCATCGCACACTTCACCGTCAAACTCATTGTTGGCGCGGATTGGACCAGCATCAGTCACCTTCCAGTTTTCATCACTAACCACCTGCGTCGTCGTGCCGTCGGTGTATTCGATATTCAGTTGCAACCGCAGCTTGGGATAACCAAACGTCTCGCAGGCGGCCGGCACTTTCACACGCGGCGCATAATAACGGCCATTGCCAAGCATGACGCCCATGGTGTTGTCGCCACGCCGGACTTGACCCGTCACATCATAGGTCACATAGAACGCGCGCTGGTCATACGAGGCGATGGCCGGCGACAGCACGTCGTCACTCACCTTCCGGCCATTGAGATATAATTCGGAGAGACCCAGTCCGCAGACGTAAGCCGTGGCGCGACGCACTTGTTTCTCCGCCGGGAATTCTCGTCGCAAATAACGGGCGGGCAACGGCCGGTCGTCGGTTTGAATGCGGCCCCAAATTTGCGTGCCATATTCTCCCAGCAGTTTTGCCGGCACCCACGCGGTGTCGTCAAAGGCCAACCCCGTCCAACCCGTTTCCACATGGGTCGCGGACTGCCAATGTTCGCCTGTGAGCAACGTGAATGGAATTCCTGATTTGAATTCAACCTGCAGCTTGGCCAGCACACCGGCCGGGTTGGGTTGGTTTCCCACATTGCGAGCGGCCACCGCCACAACATTTTTTCCCGGCTTCAACCCGGCACCGATGGCGATTTTTTTAGGTGATGCCCAACCCTCGCCCGCGCCGGCGGGCTGGCCGTTGACAAACAAATCGAATTGATCGTCCGCCGTGATGGTGATCGCCGCCGCGCTCACGGGAACATTGGTCGGCAGTTCAAAAACGCGACGGAAGTAGCGGGTGCAAATCGGGGCGCTGTCAGCCGGGTTTCCCTCCGGAAACCAGATCCACTGCGCGCCGCCAAAATCATTGGCTTGTTCGCCTCGATCCAATCCAATCCACTTTCCTTGCCAGTCACTTGGTTCCAGCAGGCCCATGCTCCACTGGGCGGGTGCGCTCCAGTCCGACGCCTTGCCATGCTTATCCCAAATCTTGACTTTCCAAAAACATTGCCTGCCGGAAGTGAGCGGTTTGCCCGAATAGAGAATGCCGACGCTTTCATCGCTCAGGGTTTTGCCGCCATTCCACAAATCGCCTTGATTGTGCTGGAGAATTTCTTTGGAGCTCGCCACCAGAACGTGGTAAGCAGCCTGCCCTTGGTCGCGTTCGCCCGATTGCACCTGCCAGAACAAACGCGGCTGGGCCACGTCAAGCCCCAGCGGATTGGAGCGGTATTCACATTGTAAGTTCACCGGCACAACGGCTGCCACCAGCGGCCAAACGCCGGCCAGCATAAAGAGGACAGTGATCAGAACCGTCATCATCAGATTCTGTTTAAACCGGCGCTTAGTTTTCATGGGTCGTTGTTTGAGGATTGTGCGCAGTGACGAGAGACACAGGTTCATCCGGCACTAGATTCTAACCGTAATTAAACTGATTGGATCGGCGTTTCCAATAGAGAGAATGGCCAATTCACTGGATAATTTGGCAACCACTTCCGGCAGTTTGATGCGGGCACGCGCGAATCGCAACTCCCAAGCGGAACCAAACGAAAAACGTAAACGCAAAAACCATTGCCAGTTTCTCCACCAAAGATGTCATTCTGTGCCTTGTCAAATGGCTCGTGAACAGAAAAGCTACACAGCGGTCAACCGCGTTCACGACGGCGAACCGTTGCCTCCCGAAAACCTTCACCGGGTTTGGGAAATGAGGTTTGCCCATGAGATGCATAATAATCACCGACCCAAAATTCGACCCGATCCAGTCTGGCGACCCGGGCACCCGCGGCGCGGACCTGAATCAAGGCTGACCTTGAAAGCAAAGTGGTTCCGGTCCAATAATATTCTGACCAAGCTATGACTCCTAAAGAACGCATCCTGGCCATATTGAATCGCCAGCCGGTGGACCGCCTGCCAGTGGATCTCTGGCATACGCCCGAAATCGCCGCCGCCTTGCGAAATCATGTTCAGGTGGCGGACGATTTCGCCATGTGGCGGGCGCTGGGGCTGGACAAGATCGTTTGGGATTTCATGGATTACCGCACAGAGGCAGGCGAGCGCGCCGGCGGACAATCCGGCGCGGGCGCGGAATCCGGCGGCTCCCGCACCATGTGGGGCGTGCCGTTGCAGGATATTCAAGCGGGCGAGGCGCATTACGCGGAGTTTGGTTCGGCACCGTTGGCGGATTTCAACACGCCAGCCTCGCTGGATGAATACGCGTGGTGGCCGAAGGTGGAACGCTTTGACTATGACGCCGCTGTGACCTTGGCCCAAAAAGCTTCTCCGCAATTCGCTGTCATTGGCCCTTGGGTTTCGCTCTACGAGATTTACTGTCAACTGCGCGGTTTGGAACAGTCCATGATGGATCTCATCGAAAATCCTGAATTGGTGGAAGCTATTCTGGACCGGGTGGAAACCATTCAAACCGAGATGATGAAGGAGTTTTTCGCCCGCGCGCAGGGACATCTGGATCTGGTTTTCATCAGCGACGACATCGCCGGACAAAAGTCGCTGCTGCTGTCGCCGCGCCTGTGGCAGACCCATCTCCAGCCGCGTTTGAAACGCTGGTGCGAGCTGATTCATGCGCACCGACTGCGGGTGTTTTACCATACCGACGGCGCGGCGCGACCGTTGCTCAAGCCAATTCTCGATTGCGGTGTGGATGTGCTAAACCCCATTCAACACGCCTGTCCGGGCATGGACATGGCGGAACTGAAAAAGGAATTTGGTTCGCGCGTCATCTTTCATGGCGGCGTGGACAACCAAAGCATCCTGCCGCGCGGCACAGTGGACCAGGTGCGCGCCGAAGTGAGCAATTGCCTGCGCACCTTGGGTGCGGGACGTGAGGGTTTTATCTGCTCATCCTGCCACAATGTCCAAGCCGGCACGCCGCTGGAAAATATTTTCGCGATGATCGAGACCGTGCAGAAATCATGAATTCACCAACCGTATGAGTCAGACCATCGCTTCCGATTACAGTCTTACCGGCGCGAACGCGGCGCAGGCGGTGGAAAAAGGTCTCGCCGAGGCCGAGTGGTATGCCACCCCGATTCCAAAGGCGGAAATGCGCCAACTCCTCGAACGCCGCAATGGCCCCGCCCTCCGCGATACCGCGCTGCTATTCGCGCTCCTGCTGACAACCGGGTATGCCACCGTCGCGCTTTGGGGGGGTTGGTGGGTGGTGATTCCTTATCTCAGCTACGCCGTGCTCTACGGCACGAGTTCAGATTCGCGCTGGCACGAATGCGGACACGGAACAGCGTTCAAGACCGACTGGATGAACTCCGCGCTCTACGAAATCGCTTCGTTCATGGTGATGCGCGAATCCGTGGTCTGGCGCTGGAGCCACACGCGGCATCACAGCGACACCATCATCGTCGGTCGCGACCCGGAGATCCAGTTGCCCCGTCCGCCTGATATTCGCGGGTTGATTCTGAGCGTTTGCGCCGTGGGCGGATACCGCACCTATTTTCCCAGCCTGTTCCGGCACGCGCTTGGCCGCATGTCGGCCGGCGAACGCACATTTGTTCCGGAGAGTGAGTTTTCCAAAGTCTATCGGAACGCGCGGATCTGTGTTGCGCTTTACGGCTTGGTGATCGCCTCCGCCATTCTGTGGCAAAGTTGGATTCCGATCTTCCTGTTTGTCCTGCCGCAATTTTTCGGCACGTGGCTCATGATCATCCACAACACCACGCAGCACGCCGGACTGGCCGAGAATGTCCTCGACCACCGGCTCAACTGCCGCACGGTTTACATGAACCCGATCAGCCGGTTCATCTACTGGAACATGAACTATCATGTCGAGCACCACATGTTTCCGCTCGTGCCTTACCACGCGCTGCCGAAATTGCACGCGGCCATCAAGAGTGATTGTCCTCCGCCGTATCCTTCAATTCTTTCCGCGTGGCGCGAAATCCTGCCCGCTCTGCTCCGGCAGGTGAATGATCCCGCCTACCATGTCAAACGCCAGTTGCCGCCGACGCGTCTGCGGGCGGCGGAAGGCACCCGCACCTCGGACGCTGCAACTGATGCCGAAGGGTGGATCGAAATCTGTGCGACGACTGATCTCGGGAAATCGGACGTGCTCCGCTTCGATCATGGCCGAAAAACCTACGCACTTTGTCGCGACGGCAATGGTTCGCTCTTCGCCACGGACGGCATCTGCACGCACGGCAACAATCATCTCGCGGACGGCCTCGTCATCGGCGGCACGATCGAATGCCCGAAGCACAACGGACGCTTCCACCTCGCCGACGGCTCACCCGCCCGTGCGCCAATCTGCCGCGGCCTGCGCACCTATCCGCTGGAAGCGCGCAACGGCCGGCTGTTTCTGAATCTCAACCGCCCCGGCGGTGCGGGCGCGCGTGAAGCCAAACCCATCACGTTGCGCGTCGTCAGCAACCGCAACGTCGCCACGTTCATCAAGGAACTGGTGCTGGAACCTGCGGACGCCGCCGCGAAGGTGGAGTTCCTGCCCGGAGACTATTTGCAGTTCGACATTCCAAGCTACGGCACGATCCGCTTCGGCGATTTGGACATTCCTGAACCCTATGCCTCAGTGTGGCGGGCGCATCATGTCTTTGATCTTGTCGCCACGCATCCCGGTGATGCTCGTCGCAACAATTACTCGCTGGCCAGCAATGCCCGCACCGAATCCACCTTGCGTTTCAACGTCCGCATCGCCACGCCGCCGCCGGGACAGGATTGTCCGCCCGGCATCGGCTCGGCTTTCATGTTCAAGCTGAAACCCGGCGACACCGTCAGCGCCATCGGGCCGTTCGGCGACTTTCACCTCAAGCCCACGCAAAAGGAAATGGTGTATATCGGCGGCGGTGCGGGCATGGCCCCGTTGCGCTCGCACCTGTCGCACCTGTTTGAAACCGAAGCCACCGCCCGCCGCGTGAGCTTCTGGTATGGCGCGCGATCCCGGCAGGAAATTTTTTATCAGGATTATTTTGCAGGCCTCGCGGCCAAATTCCCAAACTTCCGCTTTCACCTCGCGCTGTCCATCCCGCTGCCGGAGGACAACTGGACCGAGCATCGCGGCCTCATCCACGAAGTTGTCCGGGAACAATATCTCCAGTCTCACGCGAACCTCCGGGCCGTCGAGTTTTATCTCTGCGGTCCGCCGCAGATGATTGCCGCGTGCCGCAAAATGCTGGCCAGCCTCGGCGTCGCGGAATCGCAAATCGCCTTCGACGAATTTTAACCACCCCACCATCTGCCATGCCTCGATTCACCAATGACGGTTCCGCCGCTGCGCCGAAACTGCGTGTCTATCTCAATCTGGACAACCTGGTTGACTTGCGCGCGGACACGATCTGGCCCGGGCTGACGGGGCGGGCGCAATTCGAGCGGCTGGCGGCAGACGGTTTCGCAGGGGCGCAACGCACCGAAGATAACGCACCGCCTGCCGGCAGCCCCATTCCGTTTTGTGGTTGTGACCGCATCAACAAACCAGCCGAGGCCGATGCCATCGCCGCCAAGCATGCCGCACGCGGCTACACCTGCCTGACAGTTCACGCGGGCTGGGGTTTGGAGGATGATGCGGAAGTGGATCGCCTCGTCGAAGCCATTCTCGTCGCGTCCGACCAGCATCGGTTGCCCATTTTCATCGAGACCCACCGCGCCACCATCACGCAGGACATCTGGCGCACTGTGCGAATTGCCAATAAATTTCCCGAAGTCCGCTTCAATGCCGATTTCAGCCACTATTACACGGGGCAAGAAATGGTTTACGGCGGCATGGCAATGAAACTCGCCTTCATGGAGCCGATCCTGGCCAGGACTGGTTTCATGCACGGACGCATCTCCAGCCCCGGGTGCATGCAGGTGCCGGTGGATGTGAATTCAGAGCGGCCCCGGCAGGCTCACGGTGTTGCCAACTATCTGGAACACTTCCGGGAGCTTTGGACGCGCGCCATGCAAGGGTTCCTTCGCGCTGCCGCATCCGGAGATTATCTCATTTTTGCGCCGGAGCTGTTGGCCGGCACTTACTACTATGCCCGCTTGTTTCCCGATGCGGGTGGAAAATTGGTTGAGGAAAGTGATCGCTATCAGCAGGCGCTGCTTTACCGGCAAATAGCCGGCGAGTGTTTCGCCGAAGCTCGACGCCGTTGCACAGAGTCCTCGGAATAAATGGCTGGGGCGGTCCGGACGCGCTGTGAGCGGACGGAGTAAGTCCGCCTTCGTCACGGATTAAATGTCGGCCTTGCCCGACTGGATGCGGCATCGGCAGCATGGTTGCCAACATGAATTTAACCAGCTATTAGTATCCATCAATGGAATCCGGCCATAAGAGTTTTTCCCGTTATTTTCCGGTCAGCGTGCGCGACCGGAAATGGGGCTGGCATGTCACCACCGTTGGCGAAATGCGGAGTCTTCCGGGAGAGACTTATCCGGAGGCGGGTCATCCGAAAGGATACAATTTTGTCTGGTCCAAGGGCCGGGTGCTGGATTGCCACGCGCTGCTCTATATCTCACACGGACACGGATCCTTTGAATCGCGGCAGAGCGCCCGGCAACCCATTGAAGCGGGCCAGGTGATTTTTTTGTTTCCCGGCGTCTGGCATCGCTACCGGCCCGATGCGCAATCCGGCTGGCACGAACACTGGGTTGGCTTTGATGGCGACGTGGCCCGGCGCTGGGTGAAGAATAAGTTTTTCCCAACCCATACGCCGGTATTCAAACCGGGACAGGAGGAAAAATGGCTGCTGCTCTTCACCGAACTGATCGCGGTCATCAAATTGAATCGCCCCGCGCTGCAGCAGGTGATGGCGGGGTTTACCGCGCAGATGCTGGGTCTGCTTTACTCCGGACAACAGGCGGGACTGGCTGGCGATGACCAGGCCCTGCATGTCGTCCAACGAGCCATTGCGAGGATGCAGACCGATTTGGAGAGCGGCCTGAATGCGCAGGCGCTCGCCCGCGAGCTGAACGTGAGCTACAGTTCGTTCCGCCACACGTTCCAACAGCACACCGGCTCCAGTCCGCACCAATATCTGCTGGAGTTGCGCCTGGTGCGCGCCCGCAATCTGCTCACGCAGACAACCCAAAGCGTTAAAGAAATCGCGCAACACGCGGGCTTTGACGACGAACACTACTTTTGCCGCTTTTTCAAAATGAAGACGGGTTTGACCCCTGGCCAGTGGCGGTCGCGCTCATTGGCTCGGCACACTTTGTAGCCAAGCCAAAACGCCGTCTTCGCGCTGATATGGGAACGCCAGGCCATCAACCCAGGTGAGCGCTGAGCGTTTCAAAGCCGGATTCGGTAAAACTTCTTCGGTGCATTCCTGGCGGGCAAGTGAGGCGAAACCTCCGTCACGCCGCTGAGCGGGCCGGTGCAGGCATCCGCCTGCAGCAGGTGCCAACCGCCCAGGACATCTACAACCGGTGACTTGGGCAATCCATCTCTTACTGCCCGGCGTCGCGTGGTGCTGAGAAATAATTGCGACGCATCATCGCTGGCGATGACAAAATAGAAGGTGCCCGTTAAACCGTTGAACGATTGTGCGCAGGAATCATCACCATTGGCCTAACCACCACGTTAGTCACGCCGCGACCAAGCCAACCGGCAGCGTGCGAACGCTTTTACCGGTAACACGGACAACCGGTGGCCAACCAGAGACCACCCGGCAGTTCATTTTGAGAGTTTTAGGTTTGTGCCTGCCGGCTCGCTGAAGCATCCAACGGCACGATTGGGTTGGATATGCCGGCGGATGTTTCCAGAAACACATTATCCGTGGGTGGCACCTGACTCAGAGCAGGCTCTTTGAGAGGCGCAGGTTTGGTTTCGAAATCCGATTCCGCTTGGAATAAGTAATGCACGGTGGCCACCAATGTGCGCGCGTCGGCCAGCAGTTGGCCCTTGGGCACGTGGTGCCTGCCGGTCGCGTTTATGAAGGTGGGCAAAAACAAGGCCCCACCCAGGCAAAGGCAAGCCACCACGGCAGCGAAACGGAGGAATGGATGCTGGCGAGGCTCGGGGCGGCGTTGTTCATCGGTCCGGCTATGCGGGGAATTTTTCATAATTTGGTTTAACGGTTACTAATTTATTGGTTTAGTTCTCTCGACCCTATCCGAACACACCAGCCTGACCTTTTGTTTCAGATTTTTTGCGGACTTTCGGATTGCGCCTGGGGTTCCGGTGCTCCGTGCTCTGCCGGTTTTACTTTTGGGAGCAGGGGTTTGACTTTTTCCCACAGCGCCGCCGGCACTTTCTGCTGCTGTTCCTGGGTCTCAATTTCTCCGTCGAAGATCAACTTGCCATCTGCGTCATGCGCGGTGAGATGCTTCTTGGGGCTGGCCATCAGAATCAAGCTGCCGGCTTCGTCGGTCTTGACGATCGTCTTCACGGAGCGATCGTCTTGCATCACGGTCACGGTGGCGTCTTTATCCACATCCACGGTTTCCGGCCCGATGGGAGCTTTTGGTGGAAGCGGGCGACCCGGCTTGGCGGGCGCGGCGGGCGGCGCGGCCCGCCGGGCGGCATCGGACTGACGCAACGCTTCCTGGATGGCTTGGCGAGCCTCTTCAATATTGCGTTGGACTTCAATATTCAACCGTTGTTTGTCCTGGCCGCCGATCGCCCCGGGAGATTTCTGGTTCTCCAGCACCCAATCAAAACTTCTGGCTCCGGGAGCAAGTTCAGGAAATTCGCCAGCCGGGCCGGGTCCCGCCGACCACGCCAAGCTTTCCGTTCGTTTGGCCAAGGTGGCGGAGACCGTTTGTTTTTTTCCGCCGCGATGCAACGTCAGCTTGATTGAGTCGCCCTCTTTTTGCATTTGAACCAGTTTGCGCAACTGGATTGGGTCAACCAGCATCTGGTCGTCCAACGCTTCGATCACGTCATATTTTTGAATGCCAGCCTTGGCCGCTGGGCTGTCGGGTGCCACGAAATTCACCACCAGACCTTGACCCGGTTTCAACCCCAGTTGCGACGCGAGCACTTCCGGCACGTCCTCGGTGGCAAGACCCAGCCACGTCACTTCGCGCGTGGCGTCCTTTCCCGCTTGTGGATGAAGTGATTCGATTTTGATCACCCGCCGGGTGGTGCTGATTCCGCCCGGGGCTTGAGCCAGATCTTCGTCGCCAGGTCCTCCAGCGGTGACGAAGACTTTTTGGGTGCGACTCGTCGGTGCTGGCGGCGGCGCAGGTTGTGCCATCGTGGTTCCCGCTAACAGCAAGACGCCGGCGGCAACTGCACTCCAGGTTCGTGTTTTGTTTGCACTCGAATTGGTCGTTTTCATTTTTGTAGTTTTTGATTGTTGGTTAATAAGTTTCAAATCCCACCGGCACGACTTCCACCCGTGGCTTGCTGTTTTCTACTACCAGGCCGCGCGCTTTGTCGCTCACAACAACTTGGTCCATCCAGTTCTCGCACCGGAAGCGCACTGGCTCCCCGTTGGGCAGTCGGGCCACCGCGTCGAACGACGACACCAGTTGCTGGTTAATTTTTACATCGTCAGCTTTGATCAAGGAACCGGCGGCACGGGTGCTGCTGAGGGAACCGGCGGCGCGGCTCGCTGGGCGGTTCACCAAGGGCTGGCTTCCCTGCCAGGCCACCATCACAGCCACCGTCAACGCCGTGGCAGGAATCAGCCAGCGCAACGTTCTGCGCAAGTTCCGCCAGAAATCCGCCATTGACGGAGTGATCGTTTCGGACTCAGCGCGCATCTGCTTCGGCTCCGCGACCCGCAAACGCGCCGCGAAATCTTCCGGCAGTTTGCCGGGCGTCGTTCGCCGCAGTTGCTGTTCAAAGGCCTCAAGTTCGTGATCGGTCATGGGAAAATCTCCGTGGTCAGTTTGCGTAGTTCGGCCAGGCCGTAACGGTAGCGCGAGGCGGCGGTGTTGGCGGGAATTTCGAGCGCGGCGGCGATTTCGGCGAACGTCAATTCTCCCCACACTTTCAGCGTCACCACCTCACGATAAGGTTCCGGCAACTTGCTCATGGCTGCTTGAATCAACCGGCTTTGCTCCTGCGCTTCCACGCCGCCGTCAAACCAAGCCTCGGGAATTTCTCGGGCGGCGACTGCTTCCCGGACGATCCGGCGATCGGCGCTGCGCCCGCGGTCAATGGCCCGTCGCCGAATTGTGGCGAACACCATGCCCGCAGCGGGCGGGGCACCGTCCGTCTGGCGTTGCCAGCATTCGACCACGGCTTCCTGGACCACATCCTGCGCGTCGGCCTCGGACCGGGTTTGCTGCCGGGCAAAGAGCAGCAAACGCGGAGCGTGCTGTTCCAGCCACGGCGGCCACTCGGATCGGACAGAGTTCTCATTTTGATAACCGCTATTCACGCGATTTACTTGTTCAAGCGACACCGCTTCGGAAATTTGTCTAAAATATTTTCAGCGAATCCATATCTGTCTTCGGCTGGCGTTTTCCCGCTGTCAACGAGCCGCCCCACTCTGATAGTGCGTGCCAAAATAAACTGATCTGGCAACATCAGCGCATCGCCCAATCCACTGAACTGCATGAAACGCTCGGAAATCAACACGATCTTGCAGAACGCCAAAGCGTTTTTGGCGGCCAGCCAATTTCACCTCCCGCCGTTCGCCGCGTGGTCGCCGGCGGATTGGCAATCGCGCGGGTCGGAAGCTAGCGAAATTGTCGAGCGCGATCTGGGCTGGGACATCACGGATTTCGGCTCCGGTGACTTTGACCGCTGCGGTCTGTTTCTGTTCACGCTGCGCAACGGACATCGCACGGCATTGCAAACTGGCAAAGGCAAAGTTTATGCCGAGAAGCTCATGATCGTGGAGGTCGGCCAGGTCACGCCGTTGCATTTTCACTGGCAGAAAACCGAGGACATCATTGTGCGAGGCGGCGGCGAGCTGGTTGTCGAATTATTCAACTGCTCTCCCGATGGCGGACTGGCTGCAAGCGAAGTGACCGCGCAACTCGATGGCGTGTCTCGCATCGTCAAAGCCGGCGCGACCGTGACGCTGCACGCCGGGGAAAGCATCACGCTTGAGCCCGGCGTCTATCATAAATTCTGGGGTGCGAAAGCGCGCGTGCTGTTAGGTGAAGTTTCCACCGTCAATGACGACCGCACGGACAACCGGTTTTTCGAGCCCGTGGGCCGCTTTCCGGAAATCGAGGAAGATGCGCCGCCGCGGCACCTGCTCGTCGGCGATTATTCCAAACAGTGTGCCCACATCCGATCGCAAAAATCTCCGGTATGAAATTCGCGGCACCAATCTTCTTCCCATGAATTCCTTTCATCAAAATCTCGCCGCCCGTCTCCGCGCGGCCGCCTCGCCCTTGCCCTCCGTAGCGGTGGGGTTTGATGGTTTTGTGGACGAAATGATTTCCGTGGTCGGCGAACGCCAGAGCCTCACAGCTTTCACCGCCGTGCCAGACATTACAACTTTCGGCGGCCTGGTTGCCAAGGCGGCTGGCCATAGTTCTCTGCGCGAAATTGTTCTGAACGCTGTCTATCCCGGCGGCTGCGCGGTCAATATGGGCGACGGCTTGGCTGCGCTCGGCGTGCCGGTGGACGCCTTCGCCACTTTGGGTCAGCCGATCCATGCCGCTTTCGGGCCCGTCATCGCCGGCTTTCGTTCCAGCCATTCTTGGGGGAACGAGCCTGGACGCACCATTGCCTTCGAGTTCAACGATGGGAAACTAATGTTCAGCGCCGTTTCCCAACTCGCCGACTTCACGCCCGCGCATGTGGAAAAGATGTTGACTGACGGAGCTTACGCCGCCGCCTGCGCCCAAGCGCGCGTGATCGCCTTGACCGACTGGACACTTTATCCGCACATGACCGCCGTTTGGAAACTGCTTCAAGAAAAAGTCTATTCACGATTGCATCATCGTCCGCAAATTTTCATTGATCTGGTTGACCCAGCGAGTCGTTCCGCCACCGACATCCGAGCAATGCTTGATACGTTGCCGGCCTTCGCCGCAACCGGCCCGCTCACGTTGGGATTGAATGGTAATGAGGCCAACATCCTCGCTCGTCTGTTCGATCTGCCGGAAGCTGACGACCATCCCGCTGCGGCCCTCGCGCAAGCGCAAGCGCTGCAGGCAAGGCTGGACATCGCCGAGGTGGTCATTCACCACATCAAATCCGCCGCTGTGGCCAGCGCCACTGAAACGATGGCCATGCGCGGACCCTATTGCGCCAAACCAAAGCGCAGCACCGGGGCCGGCGACCGTTTCAATGCCGGTTACTGCCTCGGCTTGCTCCTCCAACTCGACGCGCGTGCCCGATTGACCTGCGCCTGTGCGAGCTCGGGCTTCTTTGTGACTCAGGCCCGCAGCGCCACGCTCGCCGAGTTGGCCGATTTTATCGAAACCTTGCCAACGGAATAACCGCTTGTGATTTGAATCATGCTTCGCTCCCTCGACCAAAAACTGGCAGCCATCCGCGCGAATCCGCAGTCCACGCGCGAATTCATCCTGGCCGACGCGAAGGACGCGGACATGGCGTTCGGCGTGCGCGCGCCCGGCCCGCGCAGCTACCTCGCCAAACCCGGCGCGCGGCCGGCGCAGTTTTCGCCCGAAGTCTGGACGCGCGAGGAATACGGCTACCGCAACCTGCCGGAGTTTCTCGACATCATCCGCGAGGTGACGCATCAGGGTTTGGTGGACATCATGCTGATGTCCGCCTACGTAAACGAACAGCTCACCATCAAGGAAGGATTGTTCAAGAACTCTCACGTCACGCCGGCCTGCCGCGCCAACGACACCACGGATGTCTGGGCCGTGCGCCACGGTTGCTATACGCGCGAACCATCCCAGCCGTTTCGCTCCGCCTCCATTGACCATATCCAATGCGGCGAGATCGAATGTGATCGCCGCGGCAACGACGTTCCCGGTGCCAACCTTGGTTTATATTCCGTCACGTTCGTCAATGAGTTGGAGCAGGACCGCGAAGCGTTGCTTTGGTATAAAGCCTTTCGCGAAGAAGCGGAACGCAAGGAGTTCCGGCATTTCCTCGAGGTGTTTGATCCCAACGTGCCCAGCGGAATTGCGCCGGAAAAACTGGGAGAATTCGTCAACGATAACATCATTCGCACCTTGGCGGCCGTGCCGGAGTCGGGACGGCCGGATTTTCTGAAAATTGTTTATCACGGCCCGAAGGCGATGGAAGAACTGGCACAATACGATCCGAATTTGGTCGTCGGCATTCTCGGCGGCAGCGCCGGGACCACTTACGATGCCTTCAAGCTCCTGCACGACGCGCAGAAATACGGCGCACGCGTGGCGCTTTACGGACGCAAGATCAATCAGGCCGAACATCAATTGGCCTTCATCGAATTGCTGCGGATGATCACGCAAGGACAGGTTTCTCCTGAAGAAGCGGTCCGCGCATATCATGGCGTGCTACAAGCCAAAGGCATCAAACCTCACCGCACTTTGGATGAAGATTCCAAGCTCACTGATCAGGCGATGAGCTACGACGGCACCGCTAAACGCCGCGCAACCTCCGAGGTTCGGAATAACCCGTTGGCAAAAGCCAAATCAGAAACCAGCGAGAATTCTGCGCCGTCCGCAAACTGGCCCAAGCTCGCCGACGGCCGTCCGGACTTTGCGCGCATGAACTCCAGCGAACGCCTGGCTTACGATTCCGAGCGGCTCAAGTAGTTTTCCAATGTGTCGCGGTCGCCATCTGGTTGCGGGCGATTCAGCGGTGTTGTCGCTCCAATAAACCCAAGCCCTGCCGCCATGCTTCGGCCCGTTTGGGCCAAGCAGGGATGAGTTTATCTGCGGGGTGCAGGCCGTAGCCCTGGCCACCGTTATTATGCCATGAAACACGGCGATTCCGTTGAGAGCTGCATTATTTGATCTGGGGCGAATTCCCTATCCGCCCATGAGAATGTAAAATCGTGGGCTCCACTCTGAACCAACCAAGCTCAAACCGGACCCCAATCTGACTGTTGAAATCCGGAGCGACTTCCGCAACGCGGCCATTTGGATCATCGCCCTGGCGATCACATTTTTCGTCGGCACCTCAACGGCAATATTTTCAAGAAATTCCACGCCGCATTCAGCTTGGAGCCGATGACGTTGGTCAGTTCAAGTCCAAGCATGCTGGCCGCCATGAAATTCCCCATCTGCGCCCGAAAACTCATTTCAACGGCGGTCCAATTCCAATCCGCCGGCCACTCCACTTCACCTCTTTCGTGGTGGCGTTAACACAATAATTGTCAACGCGTCCAGTTTCGACTAATACATTGCGAACACATGAACTCCCAACGCGGACGACTTCGTTTTGGTCTCAACTCCATCTTCTTCGCGACGTTGGTGCCAGTGGCGCTAATTGGCGCTCCGGCCGCGGAGACTTCTCCCACGACACTCTTTCCCGGCCTCACGCCCGCAGGTTCTTGTGCGAGCCTGAAAAATGTCTCGCTGCCGAACACGACGATTGAATCGGCGATGATGGATACCGCCAACCACATGTGCCTGGTCACGGCGGTCGTCACGCATCCGCCGGCGGGCGACCGCGTGAAGATCTGGATCGGGCTGCCGCTGACGAATTGGAACGGTCGCTTTCAGGGCAATGGCGGCGGCGGATTTCTGGGCGGCAGTCTCGGCAGCTTGCGCGAGCCGGTCGCCCGCGGGTTCGCGGCCGGCGCGACGGACACCGGGCACGAGGGCGGCAGCGGCAGTTTCGCGCTCGATGCGCAGGGCCGGCAGAACTGGCAGGGCATCATTGACAACGCTTATCTCGGCATCCACGAGATGACTGTCGTGGGCAAGGCCCTCACAAAAGCATTTTACGGGAAAGCCCCGCGCTATTCCTATTTTGTCGGCGGATCCACCGGCGGACGTCAGGGGCTGATGGAAGCGCAACGGTTCCCGGACGATTACGACGGCATCATCTCCGCGTGCCCGGCGATCAACTGGCACCGCTTCGTTCCCGCCAGTCTTTGGCCCCAAGTCGTGATGCGCTCCATGTCGAACTTCGTCTCGAAAGCCAAGCTCGACGCCGCCACGGCTGCCGCGATTGCCGCCTGCGATACCGACGATGGCGTGAAAGACAGCGTCATTGATGATCCACTCCACTGCGCTTATGATCCCAAGGCACTCGTCGGCACGAAGGTGGGCAACGACACCTTCACCGCCGCCGATGCCGAAGTGATTCGCAAGATCTGGCAAGGCCCGCGCACGCAGGAGGGCCGCTTCATGTGGCATGGATTGGATCGCGGTGCCGACCTGTTTCCCTACGCGGGCACTGGAGATTCACCGTTGAAAGGAAAGCCGTTCAGCATCGCGCTGGAGTATTGGGTTTACTACCTCGCGCAGGATGCGAAATGGGATTGGACTACGCTGACCTACGCGGGCTTTGAACAGCTCTGGACCAAATCCGTCGAGCAATACGGCGCGGTGATCGGCGCCGATAATCCCGACCTGACTCGCTTTCGCGACCACGGCGGCAAGGTCATCATCGCCCATGGCCTGGCCGACCAACTTATCCCGGCGGCGGGCACCGTGGATTACTTTGAACTTGTTCAGCAGCTCATGGGTGGGGAAACGAGCACGGCAAAGTTCGCGCGCCTGTTTCTCGTTCCCGGCGTGGACCATGGCTTTCACGGTGCCGGCGCAACGCCCATTGGATTTGACGAAGCCATCCGCCGCTGGGTGGAAGAAGGCATCGCCCCGGAAAAACTCATCGCCGAAAAGCGCGACGCGAGCGGCAAAATCATCCGCACCCGCCCGCTGTTCCCCTATCCGCAAGTCGCGAAATACAAAGGGAGCGGCAGCACGGATGCAGCGGAGAATTTCGAGCGCACGCCGCCGCGCAAGTAGCGCCCGCAACTGGGTCAGAAAGCCAGGCTAACCTGTCGTGAGTTCTGCTCTTCGTGCCTGGCTAGCGCGTCAATATCACCATCGCGTGCTCTATCCTGATGGAGCGGGAATATTGAAAAATGGGGTTCACCAGATAGTTACCTCGCCGATGCGCACGATCGCCGCGTCGCGGGAAAAACCTGCGTTGTCCCAGTTCGAGCCCAACCAGGTCGAGAAACTGTGCGGCTGCGACGGCGAGTGATAGGTGCCCGTAATAGCGAGCAGGGAGCCGCCCGCAACGAATCTACTGAAAGCGTCACCACTACTATTTCGTTTCCAGCGGCAGGTTGCGTGGGCAACCACGTTTACTTCGGAATCTCGATAACCACGGGATGATTGCTCGCCTTCCACGAGACCGATTTAACATTGTTCAGAAGCTGAATGGCCGCCGTGCCCACCGTCGGGTCATATACTTTCACCGATGAAAAAGCGTTTCCAAAATTCACGTCCACATTATCCTCGCCCCCGGTGAATCGCTCATCCCAGATGACTAACTCGAACGTGCCGTCCTGCTTTTGCAGGAGCAGGTCATGCACGGTTGCCGGTTGGTGCGGCAGGGCGTAATTGAGTGTTCCCGCCGTTTGAATGGCCCGATCATCGGCCAGAATCATCGTCAGGTTGTGCAAGAAAACCGCCGCTTTTCGCGGCGTGTAGTCGGGCCGGTAAAAACCAAATGTCTGATTGCCGCCCTCGTCAGAACGGTCCCGCAAGAGATAGATGGAAGTATGACTCCAGCCCCGCTTGAACTGGTCCAGATACGCGCTGAGGTAGAGCCTCGCTTGGACCTCTTCGGTGATTGGCCCTTCCAAGGTAACGCCAGTTTCCGTGGTGACCTTGGGCAGCGTTAAAAGGGTGGACTCAGAATAGCCTTCGTAATGGTGCCCCCAAGTCCGGCCATGGTTACCATACAATCCATCCACTCGGCAGCTGGAACCAGGATCGGCCGCAACCCAGGTCTGGTTGTCATGCAAACCCGACCAGCCGGGATGAGTCAGGTAATTATGACAGTTCGCCGCATCGGCGAATTTTGTGCCGTCCGGCATGAGGCAACCGCTATTCGTCGGCACGGTCAGATACTGTAGCCCGACATTGTCGGTCTCAGCCCCCATTTCACTGGGGCTCCAGACGGGAAAATCTTTTAACAAGGGATCGCTCTTAACCGCGCGGTATAACTCCGCTTGCAGTTTGGCTACCGGCAGCCAGGACAAATTTCTGCCACCCGCCGGCCCGGCGTAAGCGACACCCCAGTTGTTGGGCTCATTATTTCCTTCCAAGGCGATCAGCGCGTCGGCAGCGGCCAGTTGCCTGGCGCCCGCCAGGAGTCGGGTAATATTTGTCCCGCCGCTCATCAAGCCGTAGCTGAAACGAACGCCAGTTTGCTGGTGCAACTCGATCAAGTCCGCGACCGGGACCTCGCTTTCGTAGCCGGCCCGGAACCATCCCAATCCCAGGAACCTGGCGGCCTGAATCGTGTCTGACAAGGTTTCACCGCGTTTGGAAACGGCTGAATTGACGCCGAGGCTGCGCAGGAAAGCACGGGCGGGAACCGCCGTGATTTGGGCCGTGGCCTGCCCCCACCCGCCAGCCAGCATGGCGCATGCAGCCAAAGAAAAGATGCAGCGCATTTTCATAGTGGTTGGGGCAACCGGTCAGGCACACTGTTGAGCGTCTGGCATCGCGGACCACATTTCAAGTTGGAAAATGCCGGCCAAACGGTTGTTCAAGAAACTCGCCATCACGCGCCGGACCGAGCGGGTGCTGCGGCTTAGGACCAGCGCAGAGTTATCATAAACGCGCGCGACAAACTGGTAAAAGAACCCTTAACCTCCTCGTAAATATCTTCAAATAGTCAAAGCACAACTGGTCAAGAGCAGCATCAACCGCACAAGAAAAATTGCGCGGGAGGCGGAGTGCTGGCAGGATATTCCCAACACTCCTATGCATTGGCTTATCAAATCAACTTTGCTGGTTTTGGCGATGGCGGCTTCGATCCTCCCCTTGGTGTCGCCACAAACAACCCGGGCCGCGGCAACTGAATTCGCTTGGCAGACCAATGCCGAATCCATTGCTCTGCTTAGCGGCGGCAAACCGATCTGGCAGTTCAATTATGGCACCAACGGCACCAAGCCTTTTTTCCATCCGCTCGCGCTGCCAGGGGGATCACCGCTGACTTGGCAAAGTCCGGCGGACCACCCCTGGCACTACGGTTTGTGGTTCTCCTGGAAATATCTGAATGGCGTGAATTATTGGGAGGAAGACAAGAAACTTCGGCAGAGCGAAGGCAACACTTCGTGGCGCGTGGTGAAAATCGAAACGCGCCCGGATTTTTCCGCACAGATCGAACTCGCGCTGGATTATCGTCCGCGCGGAGCGGCGAAGTCGCTGCTGACCGAGCAACGCACCATCACGCTCTCGCCACCCGCTGCCGACGGTTCCTATTCGATGGACTGGAGTCTCAATTTCAAGGCCGGCGACGAAATGGTGAAATTTAACCGCACGCCCATCATCGGCGAACCGGGTGGCCAGCCAAACGGAGGTTATGCCGGACTCTCGGTGCGGTTTGCCAAGGAGCTTGCCGACGCGAGAGTTTCGGCCACGGCAGAGACCGGCGAAGCGAAAGAAAACCGCTACAAGTTCAGCGCGGCGGCGGCGGATTACAACGGAAAAATTGGCAATGGCGAAGCGGGCGTGGCGATCATGGAACATCCGTCGAATCCGCGTTTTCCTGGTCGCTGGTATGGCATCGTTTCGCCGGGGCAATCATTTTATTTTCTGAACGCGGCGTGGATTCAGCTCCAACCATTTGAACTGGCGGCTAATCAGTCCTTCGCGCTCCGCTACCGCGTGCTCGTGCATCCCGAACGCTGGGACGCCGCGCGGCTGGAGACGGAGCAAAAGAAGTTTGCGAGCGTGAGTGGTGTGCGCGCAGATTCCGAGCGGCGGGTTTTAGTCTTTACTAAAAACGGCAAAGGCTTTGTTCACGATAATATTCCCGCAAGCATCGTGGCGTTGCGCAAGCTCTGTGCGGAAAATAATATTACGATGGATGAAACCACCAACTCGGCGGCGTTCACGGACGACAATCTCAAGAAATACAAAGCCCTGATCTTTTCCAACACGAACAATGAGCTTTTCGACAATGACGAACAGAAAGCCGCGCTTCAGCGCTACATTCGGGCTGGCGGCGGCTTTGTGGGCATTCACTCCGCGTGCGGTTCGGAACGGCAATGGCCGTGGTTCTGGTCCATGCTCGGCGGCAAATTCGTTCGCCATCCGAAATTGCAACCGTTCACCATCAAGGTTTGCGACACGCAGCATCCTTCAACCGCGCATCTCGGCGAGACGTGGCAGTGGGCGGACGAATTTTATCTCATGGATCACCTGAATCCCGACCTGCACGTGTTGCTCTCGGGCGATCGCATGAAGCTGGATGACGCCGCCAAGGCGCAACCTTCCGGCGAGCAAATCGGCAACGAATGCCCGCTGGCCTGGTGCCATGAGTTTGAAGGCGGTCGCGCCTGGTATACCGCACTCGGCCACAGCAAAGAAGATTACGCAAAACCAGAATACACCAAGCACATTCTCGGAGGCATTCTCTGGGCCATGCGTGAAACCAATCCTTAACTCATCTTTCAAATTTATGAAACCAACCAAATCCTCGTTTCAAATCTCCCGTCGGCATTTCCTGAAAGCCTCCGCGTTCGGCGCGATGGGCGCGGCGGCGGGTCCCCTCATTGTGCCGTCGACTTTGTTTGGCCAGAGCGCGCCGAGCAAAAAAATTCAAATTGCCCATATTGGTTGCGGCCGCATCGCGCGCGACATGGACCTGCCGGGCATTATCAAGCACGACAGCGCGCGTTACGTCGCGCTGTGCGATCTCGATGCGAAGCGATTGGCGGCGGGGAAAAAATATGTCGAAGATTATTACGCGAAGAAGACCGGCAGCGCTGACGCGGTGAAGGTAAAGACTTTCGGCGATTACCGCGAGCTGCTGCAGATGCCGGGCATTGATGCCGTGGCGATCAGCACGCCGGATCATTGGCACGCGGAATTGGTGATCGCCGCCGCGCTCGCGGGCAAAGACGTCTATGTGCAGAAGCCGCTGTCCATGACGCTCGCGGAGGGCCGCGCGGTCAGCGACGTCATCAGCGCCAAGGGCCGCATCTTTCAGATCGGCAGCCAGCAGCGTTCCAATACGCAGTTCCGCACCGGCTGCGAACTGGTTCGCAATGGTCGCATCGGCAAGTTGCACACGGTGAAAATCGGTTTGCCCAGCGATCCTTCCGGCGCGGTGGAGCCAGACATGCCCGTGCCGCCAAATCTGAATTACGACATGTGGCTCGGCCCGACGCCGCAGGTTCCCTACACCGAGAAGCGCGTGCATCCGCAGAATGATTTTTCGCGGCCGGGCTGGCTGCGCATTGATTCTTATTGCCTCGGCATGATCACGGGCTGGGGTTCGCATCATGTGGACATCGCGCATTGGGGCATGGACACGGAACACACCGGGCCGCTGGAAATTGATGGCAAGGCGACGTTCCCGAAATCGGGTTTGTGGAACGTCCACGGCGATTACCACATCGAAGCCAAATATGCGAACGGCGTGAACCTGATCATTGATCACACCTTCACCAACGGCGTCGAGTTTATAGGCGAAGATGGCTGGATCTTCGTGAGTCGCGGCGGTGGTCAGGCCACGGCGAGCGATCCCGCCAGCAAGACTGGCAAGGCGCTGGCGGCGAGCGACGAAAAGATTTTGAAATCGGTGATCGGCCCGAATGAGGTTCATCTCTACAAAAGCGCCGATCACCATGGCAACTGGCTCGAAAGCATTCAGAGCCGTAAGCCCGCCGTCACGACGGCTGAGGTCGCCCATCGCTCCACCAGCACCTGCATCCTTTCGTGGATCTCGATGAAACTGGACCGCAAACTTCGCTGGGATCCGGTGAAGGAAGAATTCGCCGGCGATGCCGAGGCCAACGCCATGCGCAGCCGGCTGGAACGAAAACCTTACGGCATCGGAAAGCTCATCAAACAAATTTGAAACCACATGAAGAAAAGTTTTTCCCTGCTCGTCACCGGTGTTGCCATGTCCACCTTTGCTGCTGATCCAACGGTTCGCCTCATCACGCTGGACCCCGGACATTTTCACGCCGGGCTGGTGCAGAAGGAAATGTATCCGCAAGTGAGCCCGGTGGTTCATGTATATGCGCCAGCTGGCCCGGACGTCACGGCACACCTCCAGCGCATTGACGGCTTCAACACCCGCGCCGACAGCCCGACGCATTGGGAAGAAAAAGTTTTCACCGGCCCGGATTTTCTCGACCGCATGTGCCAGGAGAAGGCCGGCAATGTTGTTGTCATCTCCGGCAACAACCGACAGAAAACGGAATACATCGAAAAGGCCGTGGCCGCTGGCTTGAACGTGCTCGCCGACAAACCGATGGCCATCACGCCCGAGGGCTTCACTCAGTTGCAGAAAACGTTCCGACTCGCCGAGCGCAAAAAAGTTCTGCTCTACGACATCATGACGGAGCGCTACGAAATCACCATCGCGTTGCAGCGTGAACTCGCGCAGATGCCGGAAGTGTTTGGCAACTTCGTTACCGGCACGCCGGAAAATCCCGCCGTAGTGATGGAGAGTGTCCACCATTTCTTCAAGCAGGTCGCGGGCAAACCGCTCATCCGCCCCGCGTGGTTTTTCGACGCGACGCAGCAAGGCGAAGCCATTCCCGATGTCGGCACGCATCTCGTTGATCTGGTTCAGTGGCAATGTTTCCCGGATCAGACGATTGATTGGCGCAAGGACATCAAAGTCGCTTCTGCCAGGAGCTGGCCGACAAAACTGACGCTGGCCCAATTCAAACAGGCAACCGGCCTCGCAGAATATCCGGACTTCCTCAAAAAGGATGTTGGGCCGGACAACATTCTAAACGTCCCGCAAAACGGCGAGGTGAACTACACCATTCGCGGCATCCACGCGAAGGTGATCGCGCGCTGGAATTTCGAGGCACCGCCCGGCACGAAGGATTCCCACAACGCGTGGTTCCGCGGCACGCGCGCCAATCTCGCGATCAAGCAAGGCCCGGAGCAAAACTACAATCCGACGCTTTGCATCAAGAATGTTGCCGGCACACCCGCCGCCGACTTTGAAAAAGTCGTGCGCGCCGCCGTCGCCAAACTCGACGTCACCTGGCCAGGCATTGAAGTGAAATCAGCCGGCGACTACTGGGAAGTTGTTGTGCCCGAAAAATACAACGTCGGCCACGAAGCGCATTTCGCGCAGGTCACCCAAAAATATTTACGCTATCTCGCCGATGGGAAAATTCCGGCGTGGGAAACCGCCGGCATCTTGGCCAAGTATTACACCACCACCGAGGCATTTCGGCTGGCCTCGCCGAAAGGCAAATGAGCGGCGCCGAATCGCTTTCATCGTCAACCCTTCAAACCGTCGCTCCGCCAAGTTCAGCGAACTCGAACTGGCGGGAATAATGGGGCACGAACCGCCGGTGCCAGCGCCGCCACGCTTGCACTGTCGGTGCCTAGTGCGTGCGGTCGTTGTCCATCACCAGACGCAACTCCTGCAACCCGCGTAACATCCGGCCCACCGGCCCAGGAATTTCAGAAACTTCTGACGGCGCTGCCGGGGCTAACTTAGTGGTCTTATGCGATCGTTCGCCGGTCGCCGGTAAGGTGTTGCCATTGTAAAAAAGAACGGAGCGAGCCTGTGGCGTGGTCGGCAGAGGTTGAAACTTACCCACAACGTGAATTCACTCGCAAATTTTCCCACCGTCTTCTGGCTGTTGCGATAGCCCCGCCCGGTCCGGGCAAACCGCGGCGCGGCCACAAAAAGGTTCTGAATGCGCAACGCCCAGCGCCTGGCCGCCGGTCAATCAGGGCTGGGAGCAAGGAGCTTTCGGGCGCTACTCCGAGCTCACTGAATCATTATATCGCCGCGTGGCTTCGGGTAGTTGATGCCAGATTTTTATCGCCACAAACAAACCCAGGGCGGCGAAGGGCAGCATGAACAGCGGCCACCAATGCCAGTCGCGCGGGAGCATCAAAAAGGTTTGCCCAGCCTCGGCGTGTTCCTTCGGCGTGAGGTGGCCGATGAAGTAGGATTGGATCGCGCTGCCCAGATACGTGCAGCCGTCCACGATGCCCGAGCAGGTGGCAGTGGCCTTGCGCCCGCCAAAATCCGTGGCCGCCGTGCCAGACATCAGCGAGGTGATGCCGACAGACGCCATGACGACCAGGACCGAGGCCCAGCCGATGCCCACTGGCGAGGAAAACAGCATCGCGGCCATCGCTCCGGTCAGCAGCAGCACTAGCGCACACATGAAGGCGGCGGGCGGGGCGCGGCGCGATTGATAGACGTGGTCGGAGACCCAGCCGACCGCAAAGCCGCCCACGATGCCGAAGACGCACAGCAGAAAGCCCCAATGGTCCTTGAAAAATTCCGCGCCCGGCTGTTTCACTTCGGCGGCGAACACAAAATACCATTGCGTGACGCCGTTGCGGAAGATGCCGGAAGTCAGGCCGATCAGCGCAATGAGCAACATCAGTTTGCTGGCGAAAACTTTTTTCAGCAAATCCATCGTGGACAATTCGACGTGCATCTGGCCCGAGGAAGCATCGTGCGTGTCGAACGCGGGGAAGTTCGCCTCTTCCGGCGTGTCTTTGATCAACCACCAATCGAGCAACACCCAGAAAAGAATGATGGCCGACGGAATGAAGAAGACCGCCCAAGTGGCGTCCACCGGCTGGCCGTTCACGAGGACGTTGGTGGCAAAAATGGTCTGGAGCAAATCGTGGAACCAGCCACCGGTGGAATTGGCTTTGGTGAGGTCAATGATGCGCTGGCCCCAATCGAAGGCGAAATAAACGCCGATGGAAATGAGCGCGCCGAACAGTGCGCCGAAGACGCCCCGTTCACGGACATGGAACCAATAGGCTTTGACCTTGATGATGGAGACGGCCCCGTAGCTTTGGAAATACATGTTCAGCGCATACAGGGTGGAGTAGGCGACGACCATGTTCATGTGCAGCCGGCCCATGACGGTGAGATAGGTCAGCACACCGAGCAACACGTTGCAGATGGACGAACCAATGGCGGCAATGATGATGCCTTTCTTGCCGCCAATTTTGTCCACGAGCGGGCCGTTGATCAAAAAAGAGAAACCATAAACGAACGTGCCCACGGCAAAGATGGTGCCGAACTCCTCCTTGGTCATCAGCGTGCCGAGCGCGTTTTTGGAGACGTTGAGATTGTAGCGCCCCATGTAGAGGAACGAGTAGGTCATGCCCAGCGGAAACCAGTTGATGAAGCGGCGCAGCATGAACCAGCGGCTGTGCTGCAGCGGATTGTTGCGGAAATACTGAAAGATGACGGCGGCGAGACAGAGCGCAATCCACAGATTGGCGTGGTCGAAAATAAGCGAGCTAAAATTCATCGGGCAGCGGTTTCCAAAATGACGCAGCATGGAAACAGACTCATGCGCTCCGGTCAAAGTTATTTGCGTTACAAGAACGTAACAAAGACGTTTCCCGGAGCTAAGTTGGATCAAGCGCCCACCGAAGTTGCGAGGCGCTTTTGTTTGAGCGTCACCAGCAACATCGCGCCGCCGCCGACCAGGCCAAACGCGGCCATCGTGGGATACCAGACGCCCCAACCGTAGTGGTCAATGAGCCAACCCGTCGCCGGCAGCGCGAGGGCGGTGCCGAAGTATTGGAAGGAATCAATCACCCCGGACGCGAAGCCCGCCATCTTGCGGCCGCCGATGTCCATCGGCGCGGCGGCCCCGACGAGCGAATGCGTGGAGTTGGCGGTCAGCGAAATCAATACGAGAAAAAAGCAGCCGAGGAAAATTCCCAGCGGTGTCGGGCCCACCACACCCGTATAAATGATCATCGCGGCGATCAGGATGACGAGCGACTGGCTAAAATAAAGCCCCATGGCCACGGGCGAACGGTGGCCTTTGAAAAACTTGTCCGAAACGATGCCGGAAACCAGCGAGCCAAGCACCGCGACGAGCGGCATGAGGTTCATCGTCCAATGCACCGCATGGCTGTTCACGAGGTCGAGCTTGAGCTGCTCCACAAAATAAAGGACCGCGAGTTGATCCGAACTGTTCCGCACGGCGCCGGTGCAGGCATACGCCACGGCATAAAACCAGACCAGCGGATGCGTGAAGATGGTGACGAACGATTCCTTGATGCTGGCGCGCGTGCCGGTGTCCGCGCTCAACTCGTCCTGAATGAGGCCGGGATAGCCCGCCACTTCCGGCGATTCTTTGGGAATGAACACGACAAGAATCGCCATCAGCGCGGTGAACAACGGCGGGATGCGAAACAGCCAGCGCCATTCGCCCGCGCCGATCGTCCAGACGCCGAGGGCAAATCCGGCCAGCAGAAACGGCGCGAGATTATTGATGGCAAACTGGCCCGCTTGAATCATGAAACCGAAGATGCCCGCGAAGGTGCCGCGCTCGCTGCGGTTGAACCACGCGGCATTGATCTTGATCATGCCCGGCGCGCCAAACGACTGAAAATAGCCATTCAACAACCAGATCAACGCAAAGGTCGAGAAGGTGCCGGCAAAGGAGACAAAGCCGTAGCACAAATTGATGACGATGGTGCCAGTCGCGCCGAGGAGCATGGCCGTCTTGCCGCCGATGCGGTCGGTCAGCAGTCCATTGACCAATTGTCCAACCCCATACGCGATGGACCAGGCACCCAAAATTCCGGTGATGGCGGTCTTGTTGAATCCGAACTCCTCCACCATGCCGGGCGTGGCAAAGCGGAAATTGTAGCGGCACATGTAAAAGGACGCATACATCAGTCCGAGAATCGCCCAGTTCAATCCGCGACGGGCGCGGAATCCGGGTGGATATTTTAAGCGTATGCTTGAACTCATGACTTGCGGGCCGGACCTTGTTTCGTGGAAATAATCAGGAATAGCTAGTGTAGTGTCCCTTAAAAGCGTGACACAACTGCTAATGGGGATTATTGTGGGTGAACGATGTCACGCCACGCCCCCCACCTTGAACTCACGGCGGCACAAGCCGTCGAGTTGCGTGCCTTGGTGCGCGCCACTACCA
>CAINLR010000103.1 GCA_903850425.1 uncultured Verrucomicrobia subdivision 3 bacterium
GGCCCGATGATGCCATTGAGCACTCGGATGAATGTCCCTTTGCCGCCGCCCGCCGTGCCGGTGAGGATGATGAGCCGTTGCGCGAGATTGATGCCGATCAAAGCCAGCCCGCACCACCGTTGCAGCAATTCCACGTCGTCCGGGTCCAAGGCTGGGTTGAGCAGCGTATTGAGAAACAGCGGGCAGGTTGCCGCCGGGGAAAAGGCCACCGCCAGCTTGTTTCGCCGACGGTAACTTGGCGCGAAGGGCAGCAGCGCTTTGTCCGCCACCCGCAACATGCCGTTATTGCATGGCACAAATTTCATTAAATCCGTCTCAAAAAAACCGGCCCGCACTTCCAGCACACCCCGCGCCCGCGCCAATACCCCTTTGAGGTTCGAGGAATCACGAAACCGAAATTCGAGGCTTCGCGTGTCAAACTTGCTCGCGCAGGCCCGCGCACATTCCAGCAGCAGTTCACTCAAACGCGCCGCCAATTTCGTTTCGCGCACTTCGCAATAAATTCCGTCAGCCGGCGAATAAGTGTAAAACCGGTCTTCTTCGGTGACGAAGACCGTTGGCGAGGCCGGCAACCCGGCTTCACCGAGCAACGCCGCCAGAAAATCCTCCGATAAATCTTTGACAAAAGGCCGCCCCTTTCCGTCGCCGTCGGGATAAACCTCATGCACCGCGTCGCCATATTTTTCGGGCAAATCAGGGAACACCGCCGCAAACCAGGCCGTAGGTGTGTCCGGTGGCACGATGACATTGGTATCTGCCCAAGACGTAACCGCGCTGACAGTGGATTCATTCATGGAATTGGCAGTTGGAAAATTGGCACCCCGTTGGGTTGTGGATTCAGATACAGCAAACGCTGGCAGCGTTCCCCACGCATCGCTTGCGGCAACCGCGTCAACCGCATGGCGGTCAACGCCGCGCGATCCGCGCCGAGCGTGATTAACACTGGCTTGACCGGCAGCATCAGCCGGTCCCAATCCGCCTTGCTCGTCGCGTCCAATTGCACCAACGCATGAATTGACCGACCGCCGGACTCGTAAATGCTCGCAATCCGAAACGGCATTTGCACCAGACACCGCAGCCAGTCATCGGCATCCGCCTCATCACTTTCCAGCACCGCGTAGCGCCACGCCGTCACGTTTTCTGCCGACCGCCGCGACGGTTTCCCGTCAGAGCGCGGATTCGGATAAATTTCACCGTCCACCGGCTGCGGCAGAAACCACACGCCATCTTTGCCCGTCGGCAAATGTTGGTTTTGAATCACGTCGCTATTGGCGGCATCCCAGACGAATTGCCCTTGCGACGCCATGACGTTAAAGAGAATCACTTTCTCGCCCGACTCGCGGGCGTAAAGATGCCGCAACACGCTCGCCGAATCTTGCGATTCAACTTTCACCGGCGACCGCTTGGAAAGAAACCGAATTACGTCTTCGATGGCCGAAACTTTTTTCGCGACCCGCTTCAAAGTTTCCGGGTTGAATTTTGGTTTCGGCGGCGGCGGCGGCATCGGCTTCGTTGAAGACGGATTGCCGCGTTTCGCGTCATCGCCGAGCAAATGACCTCGCGGCGTCAGGTGAACCGTGTTCGCCGCTGATTTGATTTTGTGTCGCAAATCACCTTCGTTCCACGGCGGGACACACGAGCCGTTCCACTCCCGCAGCAACGCCAGCGCGTCCGGCTCGCCCAGCGCGAACCCATGCACCAGCACCGCCGCGACATGAAACGTCGCGCCATGTCCGTTTTGCCCGCTGATTGCCGCCGGACATTTGGCGGCGTATTTGCGGGCGCGTTCGATTACGGTGAGCATAACGATTCCGAGGTCAGTTTTTATTTGAGGTTCCGACCCGCCACCCGGTAGTTCGCCTTCATGTGCGCCTCGATGTCGCTCCAGCGAAATGCAATTGTGCGCCCCAGGCGGTAGTAGGGTAAAATTCCCCGCGCCATCCAGTTATCCACCGTCCTGACGGTTTTGTTGATTCGCCGGGCCACTTCCGGTTTGTCTATGAAACCTTCCGGGCCGGGTGGCGTTTCGGTTTGAGTAATTTCGTTTTCAGTTTTCATGTTGCCGTCCATTCTTTTGTGCTTTTGCGATGTTATGGTTTGAACGAGGCAGCTTTTCGGCTTCGTTCGTCATAACGCATGGGCGGAAAAATCCTTTCCGGCGGCGGAAAAATCGTTTCCGGGCATAAAAAAACGCGAAGAATTTTCTTCGCGTAGATTTTTTGATTGTCCGGCGTTTTAACCGCGCCAGCGGACATCGTCCGGCGGGTCGTAGGTGTAGCAGCCCGGTTTGCCCGTGGCTCCAATGCGGTTCTTCATTCCAACAGAAGGCAGCCAAAGATGATCTTCCAGATGTTTCCCGAACGCCCGCAATACGTCATTGGGCGTGCCCCGGCTTTTTTCAGCCTCCATCAATTCCTTGATGAGGGTTTTAATTTGTTTGCGGACTCGGTCCGCCGCCCGGCTCGCTTGATCCACAAATTTTCCGCCCTGTGAACTTGCCTTTGCCATCTCTGAAAGTTTTCCCCGCGCCTCTTCCCGCTCATCTTCTGGTAGATTTTCATCATCAATAATGGATCGCAGTTCCATGTATTCTTCCCGCAAGGCCGGCAGCGTGTCTTTCCCGGCCAGCTTCCGTCCTGACGCCTCCTGAACCACGCCGCCCACCGAGCCGACGGCTACCGGCACGCTTCCATTTTCTTCCGCCTGGCCGATGCCGCCCCAGCCGTCCAGCAAAGGCTCGCCGTCAACCAAGTTTTCCAGTTGGATCGCGTGGACGGAACCATCCGAGGGGTGCTTCAATAGATATTCCACCAGGTTCACCGCCCGGTCATCCGGCAAAACATCACGTTCCCCGGCATAAACCAAATTCCACCATTTGTAGCCGCGCCATAGGCGGAAAACGTCCTTTGCTTCTATTTCTTCTTCCCACCGTTTCGCTTGGCGTTCAATGGTCGGTTTTTCTGCCACGACCGGCGCGTTCCCACCGCCCGAATCATACGTCAGGCTCAAAAGACAGTCTTTATCCAAAGAATGTTCGCGCAGTTGCTTGGCATGGTGTCCAATCATGCGTTCCAGCACGCCGTTGACTTCCGCCGCATGGCGCTGGTGCAGGACAAATACCTTTTCCGCCACCGCCAACGGCTTGCCCTCGTTTTTGATATGCTTGAAAGCCCGCACGACATCCGGGAAGGCGGTGATCAAATCGGCCACGCTGCCAAGCTTGGAAATCCGCTCGGCTCGGTTGAGGTAGGTGCCAACCATCATTCGATCCTCCTCCTTCGGCCGGTGTCCGGTAAAAACGTCGTATTTGTAACCATCCGCCCGCTCAAATTGTTCCGCGCCGGCGGCAATGATGCCAATGCGCCGGTCTATGCACTGCGAACAGGTTCCGCAATGCGGATGTTTGTTGGAATAGGTGAAAACGTGTGCGCAACTGATGGACGCCCCGATTAAATCTCCGCAGCCGTGTTTGACCAGCCGCCGGATCACGTCCGCTTTCGTGTCCCAGATGAATTTGTTTTCGACGCGGAATTGCGCGCCAGCCAGCACGGTGAACAGGTTTTCAAAGCCGGCCAAAACCGCCGGATGCGTTGTCCGTGTGGCGCGGGAACCGACCACCTGGGCGCACACCGGCAAATTCAGGCTCACCACCCCGTTTTCATAAAATCGCAGCCGGTCAAAACCCATCATGCGCGACACCGTCGCGCCCACGCACGCATACAGAAACGAACGGGTTCGCTGTGTGTAATTTTTATTGAGGTCGCTGCTTTTGTGCGCCCGCACATAAAGATGCTGCGGACGAAACTGGCCGGCGTGCTGGGCCAGCAGATTTTTTATCCGTTTGTGGACATTGTTCAGTTTGTCGGTCGGTTTGTGCGTCACCAGCATCACGCGCCGTTTATCGCCGACCGCTTCCTCCACCGCGCCCGCGACCGAATCCAGTCCGCCGGAAAACAGCACCACGCCCTCCATGTCCTCCGCCGGGCCGCCCGGCAGCAGGTCGGAAAAATACTCTTGGATTGGCGGCGGGTTGACGGCTTGCTCGAACTCAAAAAAATAATCGTCGTCGGAGAGAAACCCCAGCGTCTCGGTCAAAAGTTTTTGCACCCCGGACTGGTTCCAGAAATCAGGCACCCGCACCGGAATTTTGAACTCGAATTGCCGGCGCCAGTGTTCGCCGAAGCCGTCCACGTCCTTGCCGCCGCGCGACGTTGCCTGGTCGGCGCAATAGACATACGCGGCAATTTCCATCAAGTCGTGAAATTCATCCGGCACGGTCTTGAACAATGCCGCGTGCAAATCCTCCACCTGCAATTCGACGTAGTTCGTGTCGAGTTTCGACCAGAGATTCAGCGGCAGCACGACGGCCTCTGCCGCCACTCCGACCCCGGCCTTCAATCCGCCGCAAGGAATGATATGCCGGTTATTACGCATATTCTCTCGCCCTCTCGCCCAATTCCCGGCGCATTTTTTCCAGCCCAAACCACCCGAATTTTTCGGCGCTGTCCCGCTGGATGCGTCCGCCTTCCTCAAAATAATGTTTGGAAAACCATCCGCCGCTGAAACTCTCGACGATCTCCGATGCTTCCGAACAATGCGTTCGCATGGCGTCTTCAAAGGCTTGCACCCGCACCATGCTGTTAAACCGCCGGCCATCGCCAACTTGGCCGGTCAGCGTCTTGGACAGGAAATAATTCAGGCACTCATTCGTCATCCGGCTGAAAAATTCCCGCGAAAGTTCGCCAAAACCTTTTTCCCGGCCGCAATTTTGCAGCGCGCCGTGAACATCGTCCGAGGCGGCTCCTAGCAGTGGCAGACTGTCTTTTTGCAGTTGTGCCGTGACCGCCCCAACCAAAGCCCGTTGCGCCAGTTCGCCAAAATCTGATCTTCGTCGCGCTGCTTGCAGCCGGTTTTCCATCGCTTCCGATAAACCCATCGCCACCTCCACCACCGATTTTGCCCCGGCAACCTCGATGCCGGCGGCGTTCAGGTGTTCCGCTGGATTAGTGCTTTTGCCGGCGACGCCAATTTGTGACAGCAGCCAGATGGCTTCCCGAAATCCCACGTCATCGCGCACCGTATTGAAGGCGTGTTCCCAGGCGTGAGTGACGGCCTCGGCCACCTTCGGCGCGTCGGCCTGCTCCGCTATCAGTTCGATAACGTCTGTCCAGCGCCGCGTCGCCGTCAGCGTGCCAAGTCGAATATGTCCCATATCGCGTTTTGATTTGTGATCATCGCGGCGGCTTCACCGCACGCCATGCCATCGGGGCTTTGTTAAAGTGGCTGTCGGGAACCTGCAAAGCCAACCAAATTCGCGGGAATCAAGCCAACCATCCGTTGCCAAAGGCTTGCCATTTTTGTGCCAAGCATACTTCCGTTGTTCGGGGCAAAATCTGTTTCTGCTTTCCGCCCCGGCGGGTCGTTTGCTACCCTTCGCGCCAATGCCGACACTCAACTGGATTGGAAAAGAAGCCGTGCTGAATCACCACCAGCACGTTCCATTTCATTTGCTCAAGGACGTGCCGGATTTGGCGGTCGGCGACCCCGGCACCGGCAACCTCATCGTGCAGGGCGATAATCTTGTGGCGCTCAAGGCGCTGCTTCCACTCTACGCCGGCGAGGTCAAGTGTATCTACATTGATCCGCCCTACAACACCGGCAATGAAGGCTGGGCTTACAACGACAATGTCAAAAGTCCGGTAATTAGGGAGTGGTTAAAAGAAACGCTTGCGGGCAAGACCATCGGCGGTGAAGGGGAAACACTTGATCGCCATGACCGCTGGCTCTGCATGATGTATCCGCGTTTGAGGATTTTCAAAGAATTGTTGGCCCATGACGGCCTCCTGGCAGTTTCGATAGATGACAATGAATTTAGTTTTTTAGGGGTGATCCTCGATGAAATTTTTGGTTCAAAGAATCGCTTGGCTTGCGCGCCTTGGTTGGCGGAACCCAGTGGCGGCAAAGAAAAAACGGGACTTCGTGGTGGACACGAATACTTGCTCATTTACCACAATGGCGACGACAGCAACGTTTCACGCGAAACCCGTTCGACGGGCGAACTTAATCTAAAAGACAAGTGGGGAAAATATCGTAAAGGCCGTGAGTTGATGAAGTGGGGTGGAACATCATTGCGACAAGATAGGCCGGGGCAATGGTTTCAGTTAAAGACACCGCAAGGTATTGAAGTGTGGCCCATAAAGAATGATGGCGAAGAGGGGCATTGGCGCTGGGGTAAAGAGCAAAAAATGAAAGAAATAGTTGCTGACCCTGAATGCGCTCATTGGGAACTTCGGCCATTTGATCCCGGCGTAACTTGGCAAGGAAAGACAGAACGATACGTTCCTTACGAAAAAATTCGAGACAGCTCAAAATCAATCGGGTGGAGCACATGGCTTGATAGTCATGGGTTTAATTCAGATGCAACCAGAGAGTTGAAGGAAATTTTCGGAAAAAAACCTTTCGATACACCGAAGCCAGTAGCACTTATTAGATGGATTCTATCACTGCACGCAGACAGCGATGGCCTCGTTCTTGATTCGTTTGCTGGTAGCGGCACGGCAGGTCATGCTGTTTTGCAATTGAACAAAGAGGATGGAGGCAATCGGAAATTCATTCTGGTTGAAATGGAATCCAAAATTGCACGCGAGATCACTGCCGAACGCATCCGCCGAGTCGCTCAAGGTTATACCAACTTGAAAGGTGAAAAAGTGGAAGGTCTTGGTGGCGGTTTTCGCTTTTGCGAACTTGGCGAGCCGTTGTTTGATGAAACCGGAAAAATTCGCGACTCTGTCAAATTCGCCGATCTCGGCGGCTACGTTTATTTCACCGAGGCAGGTGAACCTATCCCGCGTGAAAGCGTCGGCAAATCACCGCTGCTCGGAATCACGCCAACCGGTGTCGCGGTCTATCTGCTTTACAATGGAATAATCAAAGACAAATCGGTGGACGGGGGCAATATTTTGACCGCTGCAACCTATGCGCTTTTGCCGTCTCACAAGGGGCCTAAAATCATTTACGCTGCCGGCTGCCGGTTCGGTTCTGAACGCCTGAAAAGGGACAACATCACGTTCAAACAAACCCCTTATACCATCCGCCTGCAATGAGACTAAAAAACTATCAGGAGAAGTCGCTGGATTGGTTGCGTCGTTACTACGAACGCTGCCGCACGTTGTCGGAGGCAGGCGACCGCTTTCCGGTGTCCACGGCCTTCACATCCATCACAGGGGAAATTTATGATGGTAGCGGCCTGCCGTATTCACCGGTCGCACAACTGCCAGGCATTCCCTATGTGTGCCTGCGCATCCCCACCGGCGGCGGGAAAACCGTTGTCGGCTGCGAAGCGGTGGCGGTGGCGCAAAAGGAATTGTTGCGGGCCGACCACTCACTTGTGCTCTGGCTCGTGCCCAGCGATGCCATCCGCCGGCAAACGCTCGACCGCATGAAGGATCGCAAAGACCCTTATCGGGTTGCGCTGGAAACGAAGCTCGGCACGGTGGAGGTTTTGGATATTGAGGAAGCATTGAACATCACGCGAGCCACACTGGACGGCGCGACCGTAATCGTCGTGGCGACCATGCAGGCATTTCGTCGCAAGGACACCAGCCAGTTAAAGGTTTATGAGAGCAGCGGCACGTTGATGAGCCACTTTGAAAACCTGCCCGCCAACCTGATTTCCGTCTTGGAGAAAAAGCCGGAGGGCAATTTTGATTTTTCACTGGCGAATGTTTTCCGGCTACGTCGGCCATTCATCATCGTGGACGAGGCGCACAATGCGCGGCAACCGCTGGCGTTTGAGACGCTAAAGCGGCTGAATCCATCCGGCATCCTCGAATTGACCGCGACGCCGAACACGAAGCGCGAGACGGTGACATACGAGGGCGAAAAGGTGGAAAATCCGCCCAGCAACGTGCTTTTTTCCGTGTCGGCCTACGCTTTGAAGGCGGAGGAAATGATCAAACTGCCGATTTATCTCCGTTACCGGGAGCCGTGGGATGCGTTGCTGGGCGACGCCATCGGCCTTTTGAAGGAATTGCAGGACGACGCCGAGAAGGAAGCCGCCGAGGGCGGAAAATATCTGCGGCCTATCATGCTTTTGCAGGCGCAGCCGGAATACAAGGACAAGACCAGCATCACGGTGGATGTGGTGAAGCAAAAACTGCTGGAGTTCCATATCCCGGAAGCCGAAATCGCCATCCACACCGGCGACATTCGGGATTTGGAAAAGCCGGAAAATCTCAAAGTTTTGAATCCGTCGTGCCAGCTTAAGTATGTCATTACGGTGCAGGCATTGAAAGAAGGCTGGGATTGTCCGTTCGCCTACGTCCTATTTTCCGTGGCGGAGTTGAGCAGCGGACGGGCGGTGGAACAGATTTTGGGACGCATTTTGCGGATGCCGCACACCACCCGGAAAAAACGGGAGGCGTTGAACGGGTCGTATGCGTTCGTGGCCTCCACAAAATTTGACGCCGCTGCCAAGGCATTGAAAGATGGCTTGGTGGAGGCTGGCTTTGAAAAGCAGGAAGCGGGCGAACTGGTGGTCGAACCTGTCCTGGCACTGGATGGAACGCGAATAACCACGGTGCCAACCGAGCCGGTGACAGTGACGCTCCCGACCGCGCCCGCCGCCGCAATACCGCTTTCGCTCATTGGTGATGTCTCTTGGGATGCCGAGGCAAAAACGCTGCGGATCGAGCGCCCGTTGAACGCCGAGCAGGAAACCGCGCTCATCGCGGTGTTTGCCGATGCAAAAACCAAAACGGTTGTCGCCGAGGCGTGCAGCCGGCGCGCAGGCCGGAAAGCGGCGGCACCGACGAGGGATAAATCGCCATCACAGCGCGGCGACGTATTTGAAATTCCCGTCCTTGCGCTTAAACAGGGGGACTTTTACAAGCAGTTTGACGGTGACGATCTCGACGAACGCATGGCGTGGAGCTTGAGCGAGGCCAACGCGGAATTGCCCGGATTCAGCATTCCCACGGAACAGCGGGGCATCAAAATAGACATCACCGACGATGAAAAATTGCAGCAGGATTTCATTCCGCTGAATGATGCCCAGCAGCAGTTGTTGCAAACCTCGGCGGCGTGGCCGGTCGGCCAGTTGGTTTATTGGCTGGACCGCTCATTTACACACGCGGATTTGACCGAAGCCGAGACAGGAATTTATCTCACCCGCGTCATCGGCAAGCTCATTGACGACCGCAAAATCAGCGCAGAACTTTTGACTGCCCACCGTCACCGGCTCGCCAAGGCGGTTGCCGAGAAAATTAAAACACTGCGGCGGGAAGCCCGTCGCAAGGCGCTTGAAGAACTGCTTTTCACCGACGCATCATCGCCGGTGTTCGTCACCGCCGCCGCCACGCATCGTTTCGACCCGAACAAATACCCCTACACGACGCGATACACGGGACTGGCGCTGCCCCAACATTACTACGAAGTCATCGGCGACCTGAAAAACGAGGGCGAGGAATACGATTGCGCCCGCGCCATTGCCCATTTGCCCGGCGTTGAGTTTTGGGTGAGAAACTTGGAAGGCGAACCCGACAGTTCATTCTGGATTCAAACGTCATCCGACAAATTTTACCCGGACTTTGTCTGCAAATTGAGAAATGGGAAATACCTGGCGGTGGAATACAAGGGCACATTTCTGTCAGACAATGCCGATTCGCGTGAAAAGGACCGCTTGGGCCAGCTATGGGAGGCGCAAAGTCTGGGCCGCTGCATATTCAGGATGATCAAAGGGCCGGCGGAACTTTCCAAGGTTGGCGAGGCGGTCGCCACGGCCAACAATTAACCGCGCCATGAAATGCTGCCCGAAATGTTTTCAGGATAAAGTCATAATTGATTTCATCCAAACCGTCGGGCAGGACGCCGATTGCGATTTTTGCGGTGCCGAAGACCTGACAACCATCCCGGCGGAAGACCTCGGCCAGAAATTCAACGAACTGCTTGGACTCTACGAGCCGGCGGATGAGCAGAAGTATCACGAGGATGAATCCCTTGCCGACAAAATTTCCGGATGGGGTGTGTTTTCGGACGAACTCGCCACCGAGAAACAGAACGCCATCTTGGATGAAATCCGATTTGGCCCGTTGGATCCAAAAGACCGTTCAATCACCACACGGAGCAGCGATAGGTGGCAGTTCAAATGGGAGTATTGGGAGGAGGATATTTGGGAAAATTTTTCCGAACACATCAAGCACCGCCGGCGGTTTATTTTGGACGGCAAATCCCTCTATTTCTCTGAACCGCGCGAATGGTTGCCGGAAATCTTGGCCGCGTCGGAAATGGTGGTTCCTCCAGAGCTGGAGTTTTACCGTGCCCGACTTGGTCACTCGCATAATTCGATTCGTCATGCGCCGTTCCCGGCCAGCGAAATGATGCCGCCGCCGCCAGAATTAGCCCGGCGAGGCCGTGCCAACCCCGCCGGCATTTCCTATTTTTATGCCGCCGAAGAAGCAGAGACAGCGGTGGCGGAAATCCGTCCGTATGTCGGGGCGTTGGTTTCAGTCTGCTCGCTCAAATCCAAAAAAAATCTGAAGGTTGCGGACATCACCCGGATTCACAAAATTGAAAGTCCGTTCGACCAGCCAAATCTAAAGGCCCAGGTTCAACGCAACGGACTAATGCGTGTTTTGAACCGCGAATTGGCACGGCCAGTGAATCCCGATGACAGCGAGATAGAATATGTGCCGACGCAATATCTTGCCGAAGCGATTTTGGAAATCGGTTACGATGGCATCCGCTACCGGAGCGCGGTGAGAAAAGGCGGCACAAATTTCGTGTTTTTCGAGCCGAACGAATTGGCCATTGATTCCGCCACGCGCCTGGTTGAAGTGGATTCAATTGAGGTCAAATACCAAAGTGTTCCAACCGTCCACTTCCGCAAAGCCGATGAAGACTAAATCCGCCCGCTGGACGCCAGGATTGAAAAAGTTGAAGGCGATTTCCATCCGGCAGCCGTGGGCGTGGCTCATCGTCAACGGCTACAAGGATGTTGAAAATCGGATATGGGCGGCCAAGTTGCGCGGCCCCGTCCTCATCCACGCCGGCCAGAGTAAATCCGACACGACGCCGGAGGCATTGGCCTACATCAAACGCCGCTACCGCGTCGCGAATCTGCCGGACACTTTTGAAACCGGCGGCATCGTCGGCATCGCGGAGATCACCGATTGCGTCCAGCGCCACCATTCCAAATGGTTTCAAGGCCCATTCGGTTGGACGCTCGCCAGCGCCCGCCGCCTGCCGTTCAAATCCTGCAAAGGCCAGCTCAAATTCTTCACCCCTGAAATTTAATCACTGGCTCGCCACCCAGCCGGCGAAGCCGGAGCCAAATGCTACCGTGTGTTTCTCACCGCGTTAATCGCAGCAACAATGCCATCTTTTTCCTGCTGCTCAAAATGCCACCAGTTTGTGCTCCAGACGCGGTGAATTTTCCAACCAAGCTTTTCCAAAACCCGCTGCCTTGCCCGGTCGCGAGTCCGCGCGACCAGAGAACTATGGTATGCCGCGCCGTCGCACTCGATGGCGAGAAGATTTTTGCCGCGTTCTTTGATTACGATGTCGAGCCGGTATTTGCCGGCACCATATTGACATTCGATGTCGTAACCTTCGTTTTCCAGAAATTCGACGACTTGCTCCTCAAATGGCGATTCGCAATAGACTATGTTTGAAACGCCGTCATTTTTCCGCTCAAATCGTTTGCTGCCGATGCCGAATGTGCGGGCTTGTTCGGTATTTTCCAATTCGGCTAGAAAATCTTTCAGGCAATTGAACCCCCGGCTTTGCGCGCTGGTTGCGAGCAGGTCGGCAACTTTCAGCGAGGACACAATAATCATGCCGTTGCGCGAGCGGGTGATGGCGACATTTAAGCGACGTTCGCCGCCACTTTTATTCAGCGGGCCAAGAATCGAAGCGTTGAATTTACCATCGGTGTTTTTTCCGTAGGTCAGGCTCAAAATAATGCGATCCATTTCATCGCCTTGCACGGTTTCCAAATTCCGCACAAAGAATCTCGCATCATCGGAACAAAAAGCGCGAACTTGTTCGGAAACCTCCAGCAGGAGTTCTTCAATAAGTTCCACTTGCGAGAGATTCATCGTAACGACGCCCAACGATTTTTCAGGATGCTCGCGAACGTGTAGTTCGATGAGCTTGACGACTTCCTTGGCTTCCGTCGGATTATTCCGCTGGCCGGATTCAGAATAAATGGCGTTGGGAAGATAATGCAGCCGGCGACCAATGCCGGTGACATGGGCGGGCGGATACATTTCCAGTTTCCCGCCATAAAACCAGTCGTTGGAAAAACGGATCAAGTCGGGGGTCTCGCTGCGGTAGTGGGACATCAACATCACTTGCGTCTTGTCCTCCTCGAACACGCCGCCGAACTCTTCCAGCAAACTTTCGCTGACGCCAAAATCTTCCGCTTCTGCTTCCGGGGTGGCGAAGCCCGCGAAAAAATCAGTCGGCGGGAGCTGGTTTTTGTCGCCGACGATGATGACTTGTTTGCCGAACGACATGGATAGCAAACCATCCAGCACACGAATTTGCGATGCCTCGTCAAAAATCACCAGGTCAAACGGCACGCCATGTTCTTCAAATATATTTGAGTCAATCAAGTTGGCCAACGATGTTGGACTCATCAGCCAGCAAGGTTTCGCCGCCAGAAGATAATCCAAATGTGCATTTGCCAGTTCGCGAACCGTGCCACGAATCCGTTGCAGGCCGGCGAGCCGCCGAAGTTCAGATTCACTTTGCGACGCCGTGTCCGCCGCCAATTCCATCTGGTGACGCAAATTATTTTTCATGTGTTCAATCACCCACGAAGCTAATTTCTCGTCGTGTTCATTGAACGCTTTCAGTGTTTGCTTGAACTCCGTTCCATGTGGCTTGGCAACTGGATCGCACAGGCGCAGCAGATTAAAACAGAATAATCGCTGTGCTTGCTGTGGCTTCACAGAACTTTCAAGAATTTTGTTCCACAGCGCCTTGATTTCAGGAAAAGCGGAAATTTTGTCCTGCCATCGTTTTTTTTCCAACCAGAGCGGACGCCGTGGCAGTTCTGCCAGGATTTCCCCAATCAGCGCCGTGAGCGAATCATAATCCGACAAATTAGCGGTGCAGTCCTCGAAAAGATTTTCCAATCCGAGAAAATCCTGCTCCATCTCGGTTTGATGACTTTGCAACCGGTCCCGCAGCTTCGTCCAAAGTTGACTGTCAATGTCCAGTTTTTGCTGGCCGCGCAGACGCTCAAATAAATCGCGCCACGCAATAATTTCGTGCAGCCATTTCCACTCCGGTGAAGCCTGATTGTGTGCCGACAGTTCTAAATACTTTGGCAGCGGTGCCAATTGTTCTTGGCAAAGGGCAAATTCTTTTTGAGCGGCAAATGCAGCCATGACAGAATTGGTTCTAGTGCCATCTGACTTTTCAAAGTTCTGAAGAAATTTTTGAATGCGGTGCTTTGAAGCGTCATAAAATTTCGATGCTTCTTCCAAATCGTCAGACTGCTGCCCATCTGGCAAAGCCAGCGAATCCAGTTCCGTAAGCACGGCTTGCACATTGGCGAGGATGTTTGCGTTGACGGATTCCCAAAATGTCTGCCAATGGGCATTGCCCACCTCGAATAAGTCGTTCCGTTCACGCACCTGCTCAACAATGGTGGCAACTTTTTCTAGTGCCTGGACTTCATCACGCAACAGATAGCTTTCACTGTGATCGGTTTTTTCGTGCGCCACCGCAAGATAAGCCGTGGTCAATTGTTTCAGAACAACGTGCGTCTCCGCCGCTGTCCGTAACGAGCCAACGGTGCGAAAAGTTGCGACTGCATGGAGCGTAACTTCATGCCACTGTTTGAAACCGCGCGTGGGTATGGCCGGGAAAACCTGCCGGAGCGCATATTTACATTTGCGGTCATTGACAAAATGCAGGCAATAACTGACGAGATTGAAACCATGTTCTGCCTTTGCCTCGATATGTGACCAGTGCGTATTCGCTACGCTTTCCAGCGCGACGAAATGCAGCGGCAACGGGGACATTTTTGCGTGTGTGGCGCAGGCTTGAAAATGCGCCTTCCACCCAGCCACCGTGAGCACCGGCGTTGTGTCTTGTTTCCACCATTTGCGTGGAATCGTTGTTCCCAAAGACGCGATGGACAAAACGGCTTGCAGTTGTGCCCGACGGGTTTTAACGAGTGGCGAGTAAACCAAACCGATTTGATCGCAGAGTCGGCGGTAGTTTTTTTGGCCCGCTTCAATCTCATCGTGCCTGTCTGTGTGGTAATTTTCCCGCCTCGACAAGTCTTGCCAGGATTTTGCGATTTCAGCAGCCAGCAAGTGTTCCGCCTCGCGTTTTGCATCCGCCGAATAAATCTCGTCAAGCGGGACGGGATGGCGAGCCGCAACAATTTCTTCTCGGCGTTGCCATTGTGAATTTAAGTGTTCCACTTCTTTCAAACTGACCTGATTGTTTCCAATCAGCTTTGGATGACAGGCAGGCTTTTCCAAAACGGTCGTAATCAGTGCGAGTATATTCGCCACGTTCGCGTCAGAATTAAGCGGAAGTTCAATTCCCACGGAGGCTGCCCATTCTCTGACAACGTGAAGGGATTCGAGTTGGCCCAAGATTTTTTGCGCCAAGGTTTGAAGTTCATTCGTGGCGTTGGGATTATCATCGAAACTTTCCACGCGAACTTTGTTCCAGACATTTTTGTTGTCCGTCAGCACTCCAGCCAGTTCAGGCCATTCACCGAGACAGCCGAGCAGTTTGTTGAGCCGTTCTTTGGAAAGTGACTGCCAGTTTGAAATCGGAATGTTTGGGACATTTTTCAGTTCTTTCCGCAGTTGGATCATGCCGCCCAGTGCTTCCCGTTTCGCAACTTGCAACGATGGGTGGGCGATTGAGCGTCCAAACTTCACCCGCTCGTTAAGCGTCTTGCGCGCTTCTTGCAGTTGAGTGAACGGATACACGCGACCATTTTGTCCCACCGCAAATTTGGCCGTTGCTTGTTTCAGAAATTCTCGTTTGTCCAAATCTTCATCGTGAAGATTCAGCATGGCCGGTTTCAACCCGACATTTGACAATCGTTCTTCAACTTGAACAATGGCGGCTTTTTTGTCGCAAACCAGCAGCACGTTTCGTTCGTGATAAAGTGCGTTGCTGATAATGTTGGCGATGGTCTGCGATTTGCCAGTGCCGGGCGGGCCTTCGACTTGTAAGCAATGCCCAAGGTGCGAAAGTTGGACGACTCGCAATTGGCTGTCATCGCAGGGCAACGCCAGGCCAAGTTCCTCCATGCCGTCGTCACTGATTTCGCCGAGATCAACTGCTTCAATTTTAACTCCTGAAACCTTCGATTGGACAACCGGATTTTTTGCCAATGCCTGCCGCAACGGCGGATCGCTTAAACGATTTTGGACAACCATCTGCTGGCTGCTGAACAAACCAACGTAGCTGTCGCTTGTCACCTGCGATGCGCGATTGCCCAACTGCACTTTGCACCAATTGGTTGCCTGAATGGGATCATCCATCACCGATTCGGGGACTGAAATTGCCAATCCCCGTAGATGCGCCTGTAATACCGGATTAAATTGCCAAGGCTCTTCTTCGGCAACAACCGTCTTAATTTTGTCGCCACTGGTTTGAAGCGAAGCGCGTTTCAGGCAAACCGGAAACAGTTGCTTGCGCTGTTTCCCGTCAGTCCCGCCAGCGATTATCATTTCTACCGCGCCGTAGCAAATGAACGCACAATGTTCGCCGCGCTCGCGGATTCGGGTCTGATAATTTTTATGGAGGTTGCGGGCGGTTGGGTCAGACATCGTGCCGATGTTCAGCGTGCCACCATCTGCGAGGGAGGTAATTTCGTCCGGTTGCAAAAGCCGGAATCGTTTCACCGGCATTTTGACCAACGGATTGGTCAATCCCTGTGCCGTGGACTGCTTAAGCCACTTTTCCAGATATTCTGCAAACGTCGGCATGGCCAGAGTGTGCAAATTAAAACAGTCAGCGTCAATTCGCCGGTGGGTAAAACCCGCACACGACACCAGATTATCACACGACCCGGACAATGCCCGTCCAACCGAAAATTATTCCTGCGGATTTTCGTATTGTCCGGGCAGCCGGCGGATTCAATTCTTGCCCGCCGGCATGAGGCCAAACCACGCCTTTGCCGCATCCGGTCGCACCAGTTCGCGGTAGTGCTTGAAGATCATTTGCGGGCTGTTGCCCGCTTCCAGCGCCACCTGTGCGACGTTTTGGATGTCCGCCACGCGGTAGCTGATGAATGAATGCCGGAGCGCGTTGTGCTTCCACGCGAAGGCCGGCCAGCCC
>CAINLR010000104.1 GCA_903850425.1 uncultured Verrucomicrobia subdivision 3 bacterium
GGCCGGCGTGAGGCCGGATTCGAGCAGGGTTCGGGTGCTGCCGCAGACCATGCGCTTCAGCGCGGGTGCAAACTCCGCCTCGCTCAGGCCAAAACCCGATGCCAGTTCGCGTAGGGCCTGCAACTGAAACCACAGATACGTTGGCCCCATCGCGGTCAACACCGCGTAGGCTTCCAGTTTTTCTTCCGCCACCTCCGGGCATTCGCCCAAGGGGGTGAGCAAGGCTGTGACTTCCGCCCGGTCCGCCGCCGACAGCGCCGTCCCGAACGCGACGGGGTTGAAGCCGAAATTGACCACGGAGGGCGCGTTCGGAATCACCCGCGCCAGCCGCGCAAATCCGCCGAGCAATTCCGTGAGCTTCGCCACGGTGAACTTGGGCGCGAGCGACACCACGACCGCACCCGGCTTGAGCTTGCCTTTGATGGCCGCTGCCATTTCCGCCATCACTGGCGGATGCACCGCCAGGAACACAATGTCCTGCGCGGCGGCCGTGTCCAGACTCGCTGTCACAATGGCCGGTGAGCGTGCCTTCAACTTCGCCAGCGTCTCCGCATTGCAGTCGCTGACCACGATCTTGCCGGGTAACTGCCCGGTGCGTTGCCAGCCTTCGAGAAAGATGCGGGTGATGCGCCCGCCGCCAATGAATCCAATCGTTTTAGTGTTCATAAATACCTTATTCATTTTTCGCCATGGGTTTACTCTTCAATGATCAGTTCCGGTTCCACCACAATTTCCGATTTCACCGAATTGGCCACCAGGCTGTATTTCTGCGCCGCCTGGAGCGCGCGTCGGGTCCGGGCTTCCACGGCCGCGCGGGGTTCACCCGCCGCCGCGATGCGGATCACCGGCCGGAAATGCAGCCGGGTGAAAATTTCTGTGCGATCGAGCTCAATGAGTTTGGTGCCTTCGCTGCGGCATTCATAGGCCAGCAGCTTCAGTTTGAAGCGCTCCGCCGCCCAGAGGAACATCATCATCACGCATGTGTTGGCAGCCGCCACAAAGGCGTCTTCCGGGGTGAACACCCCGGCGTGTCCGTGCGCGTCCGGCGGGGCCGAGAACTTCATCTCCGGGCCGTTGCCCATGACCAGATGGCCCCAGTGTTCGCCGGTCCAGCGGACCGTGGTGTGATAGGTGGCGGTGCGGCTCATGGCTTTTTCTCCTTCTCGCAGAACGCGGCATACTCGCGCCGCACCGCTTCGCGATAACCCGCCTCCGCTTCCGGCGGCACGGCATTGTAAATTTTCACGGTCTCGAACAATTGGCGCACCCCTTCTGCGTCCTGCCCCACGCCTCGGTCGCGGAGATGCCGGAAAATCAGCGGCAGCGCGATCAACTCCACTGCCTGTCCATCAATCGTCAGCTTCGTCACCGCAATGCCCGATCCGCAGGCGCAGGTCGCTTCCCGTTCCGCTCCGTGCGGGGCGCTGGCCGGTTCCGGCACTGCGGGTGCCGCGCCCGCTTCTTTGCCCAGCGCTTGATCCACCAGCGCAGCCAGCCGTTCGGCGGTGACCGCCACCGCCTTTTTTCCGGCGGCATTTAATCGCCGCCGCCCTTCGGGCCGCTCCAGGCCGCCTTCCGCCACCAGTTCGTTCACCACCAGGCTCGCCGCCGGCTTGCTCGAATACAGCTCGGTGGCGCGGGCGGCGCAGCGCAGGTCGCAGCCGTCCACCGTGATCGTTGGATGCAGCCGGGCAAAAGCGCGGTCGCCCGCGCCGCCCGCCAGAAACAACGGCAGGCAGATGGTCACCGTCTCGTGCGGCCGCAGTTCGTTGAGCACCTTCAGCGCGGCCAGCCGCGCCACCGTGCCTTCCGCCAGTTCCTCGCCGCTGCACGCGACGATGCCGACTTTTCGTTCCAGTAATTCAGACATGGCTGTCTCCTTTCCCGGGTTGCTCAGGGTTATCCAGGCTCGCCGCGACTTCCTCGGCCAGCACGCGGGCCAGTTTCTGTCCCGCCTCATTCAGTTCGGCGATGCCTTCGGGTTTTAGCTCCTTGTGCCGGCGGAAAACATCCAGCACCGAAATCTCATGGGCGATCCTGCCGCCGCTTTGCGTGACCATTTTGGAGGCGCACATTTGTTTGCACCCGTCAATCGTCACCGTCGGATGCCGGGTGACCAGTTCGCGGGCGCCGGCATCGCCCAGCACCAGCTTGGCCAGCGCCACCAGCCGGGTGCTCTCGGGCCGCAACTCCTCGCACAGTTCGTAGGCCGCCTCGCGGCTCACCGTGCCGAACGGTTTCCCGATGCCGCTGCACGGCACCACCACCACGCGCGTTTTGTTGGGGTTCATAATTTTTTTAACTCCTCCTGGGCCTCGGCCTGCATGGCCGAGAAATACGCGTCCGGTTCGAGCAGCTTCCCCCGCTCGGCTTCCCAAGCGGTCGTTTCGATCACCGCCAGCCACCCTTTGTCGTAGGGGTCTTGGTTGACAATTTCCGGCGTCGTGTCCAATGCCGTGTTGACCTCCGCCACCGTCCCGCTGACAGGCGATGCCAGTTCCACCATCGTCTTGATGGTTTCAATTTCCGCCAGCCGCTCGCCCGCGGTCAGCTTCGTCCCCACCGGCTTGACCGTGGCGAAGGCGACATCGCCGCTGCGCTGTTGGAGATAGTCGGCCAGGCCGATGCGCACGCGGTTGGGCGCTTCCAGTTTCATCCAGAAGATCCATGCGCCCTGCGGCGTGTAGAGCCGGTCTTTGGCGACGCGGAAGGTGAACTTGTCCACCGTGGTTTCGAGATATTCGGTCATAACGTGTCCTTTGGTTGGCGTGAGTGAACGTGGATCGCGGCCTCGCGGAAACCGAGCGCCGCTTCCAGCATCGCCTCGGGCAGCGTGGGGTGGGCGTGCGTGGTCCACGCCAGGTCGTCAGCGGTCGCACCCAGTTGCACGGCCAGCGCCCCTTCCGCGATCAGATCCGTGGCGTGCGGCCCCATCATGTGGACGCCGAGGACGCGCCCGCTCCCGGCCTCGCAAATCAGCCGCACCTGACCGTCGGTTTCTCCGAGGATGCGCGCGCGCGGATTGGCTGAAAATGGGAACTGCGTGACTTTGACTTCCGTGCCCGCCGCCCGCGCTTGAGCCTCGGTCAAGCCCGCGCTGGCGACCTCCGGTCGCGTGAAAATGACATTGGGCACGGAGCGGTAATCCACGGCTCGCTGGCCACCGGTTACATTCTCGGCGGCCACGCGGCCATCCACCATCGCCTTGTGTGCCAGCATCCAGCCGCCAATGGCGTCGCCCACCGCCCAAACATTGGGCAGATTCGTCGCCAGCCGTTCATCCACCGCAATGGCCCGTCCGTTCAGGCGCAAGCCCAGTTCAGCGAAACCCATTCCCTGCGTGTTGGGCCAGCGACCGGTCGCCAGCAAAACCCGCTCGCAGTCCATCACCGTCTCCGCTCCGGCCGCTTCCGCAAACACGCGCAGCGTTTCGCCGGCGCGCTCAATCCGTTGAACCAACGCGCCCGTCCGCACGTCCATGCCCCGGCGGCGCAGCAACAGATGCAGCCGTTTCGCAATGGCCTCATCCGTGGCACCGGGGAGAATGCCCGAGGTCATCTCCAGCACGGTCACTTGGCTGCCCAGCGCCTCATAAATACACGCGAACTCCAGCCCGATGACCCCGCCACCGACCACCACCAGCCGGGCGGGCACCGTCTCGATCTCCAGCGCGCCGGTGCTCGTGACCACTCCCGGCAGGTCGCTTCCCGGAATGGGTGGCATCGCGGTGACCGACCCGGGCGCCAGAATGATTCTCGGCACTGAAATTTCTTGCCGTCCGCCCTTGCCATTCTCAATCGCGAGGGTGTCCGGTCTGATGAGCTTCGCTTCACCCTGAATCAGCGTGATCCGCCGCGCCTTCAGCAGCTGCTCCACGCCGCTGACCAGTTGCTCCACTGTCCGCCGCTTGTAAGCCATCAGCGCCGGCAAATCGGCGGCGGCTTGTGGCATCGCCAGACCGAAATCCCCGGCCCGTTTCGCCTCCACCAGCAGCCCCATGGCCGTCGTCAGCACCTTGGTCGGGATGCAGCCCACATTGAGACAGGTCCCGCCGACCCGCGCCTTCTCGATCAGCACCACCCGCGCGCCGCGTTGCGCCGCCACCAGCGCCGCCACATATCCCCCCGGCCCGCCGCCGAGGATGGCGACATCTGCGCTATGTTGGGGGGCGGTCATGGCCGATTTGTGAATTGCGGAGGATTAGACCAGCAGCTTTTTGATCTCTTCCACCGACGGCACGCGTCCGGCCATCTTCACCTTGCCATCCACCACCAGTGCGGGCGTCATCATCACGCCGAACGCCATGATCTGTTTCAGGTCGGTGACTTTTTCGAGTTCGTATGGCAGGCCGAGCGCTTGCGCGGCGTTTTCCGTGGCCTGCGTCAGGTTGTGGCACTTGGCGCAGCCGGTGCCAAGGATTTGAATTTTCATAATATGTATTTTTGCCTTGGTTCGTTCGTCACATCAGAAAATTGAACAGGTAGCCCACCAGCAGGATGCCCAGCGCCACCACGCCAAAAAAAGTCGCGATGAGCCGGGGCTTGAGCACCTTGCGGAGGATGATGGCTTCCGGCAGCGACAGTGCGATGACCGCCATCATGAACGCCAGCACCGTGCCCAGCGCCGCCCCTTTGCCGAGTAGCGCCTGCACAATGGGAATGATGCCTGCCGCGTTGGAATACATTGGCACCCCCAGCACCACCGCCAGCGGCACGCTCCACCACGCATCCTTGCCCATGATGGACGCCATGAAATTTTCCGGCACATAGCCGTGAATGCCCGCGCCCACCGCGATGCCGATCAACACATACAGCCACACGCGGCCC
>CAINLR010000105.1 GCA_903850425.1 uncultured Verrucomicrobia subdivision 3 bacterium
TGTCGTTGGTGCCCGCACCGACGCTTCCAACGCCGTGCGTTGATCCGAATCCAGTTCCAAACCGCGTATGGGTCTTGCCATGCACCCAGTTTAAACAAATATCATGTTATGTCCACTGTATTCGAGAACACAACACTAGGTGGGGCAGCGCGTATGATCTTGCCGCCATGCGACTGGGCCAAGGCTGGGAGCAGACGGGATTCAACGCCGAGGCGCAAATGGCTTTCGCGCCACCTTCACCGGCGTAGTGCTTGAAAGATTTAAGCTGCCGCTCACCGGCGGCATACCAATCCACGCGATAATCTGACCGGCCTTTACAAGGACGATGAACAGTGGCCAAGACTTTATTGCGGTGCTTGAACCGCTTGGGCCATTTGATCATCTCCGGGTCGCCCTTTTTGGGGCTTTTCTGTGTCGGAACCGTGTCGGGGAAGGAAGAAACCCCGTTTTTATTGGGAAAAAATGGTGCGCGCTGCAGGATTTGAACCTGCGACCCCTTCCGTGTGAAGGAAATGCTCTACCACTGAGCTAAGCACGCACAACGCCGATTATAATACCGGTGGCGTCCAGTTAGTGCAAGCACAAACCTGCCTCGCATCCACCCAGCAAAACAGCCATTTTACTCAATAAATACGGCTGTTTTGTTGGCTGTCACCGCCTGATGCCCGACCGCAAACGCGGGCCTCTTTGACCTGAAAAAATTTGCCGAGATCGGTTTGTTCGCTTACTTTCACCACACGTTCGCGGCAGTTTCAAACCGTAAAATTGGCAAACAGTGGCAAACAGATGAATGCGAAAATTACCGTTCAAAAATGGACCGTTCGCAGCCAGGTCAAATGGGCCGTCCATCGATTTGATTCAGGCAAGCGCAAGCGCACCTTCTTTGCCTCCAAAAAGGCAGCCGAAGCAGAGGCGATTTTGTTGCGGGCACAGCGAGCGGCGACGGGCGAGGTCTGGCTCGCGCTCCCGGCACCAGAACGCCAGCGTTTAATCCAAGTCTACAACGCGGCACGAGAGTTAGGCGTTGACTTGGGCGAACTGCTGGCAGATTGGAAGCGAGGCGCCAGATTTACGGGAACAAGTCCGGCACTGGAAAAAGTGATCGCCGAATTGGTCGCGGCCAAACTCGCTTCCGGCCGGACCCGCCGCTATGCCACTACGCTGACAATTCCACTTAAACAGTTCGCCAAAGGGCGTGAAAGCCTCCCCATCGCGAGGCTCGGCCTGAAGGAAGTTGAAGCCTTCCTGAATTCAAAAAACATTCATTCGCGTCAGACGCTGCGAGCACGATTGTCCACCCTGTTCCGTTTCGCGATGCGCCGCGGTTATCGCGCGGATAATCCCTGCGAACGGCTGGAACCGGTGAGAATTCTTCGCGCCCCGCCTACGATTCTTACAGTTGAGCAAACCAAAAAGTGCCTGGAGTGGCTGGAGACGGAGCGCTCGCGTGCGTTTGGTTGGTTTGTTCTCACCACGTTTGCCGGCTTGCGACCGGAAGAAGCGGAGAAAACTTCATGGAAAGAAATCGACTTCCAGGAAGGTTGGATTCGGGTGGAGGCCCAGACTACGAAGGTTCGCCAAAGGCGGGTGGTTTATCCCCACGCGACAGCTTTGCTCTGGCTCCAGCGCGCCAAGGAACGAAACGCAGAACTGCCAATCGCGCGGCAACCACGCCGCCGGGCAATTCGCGGACTGCGAAATTTGCTCGGCTTCGAGAAATGGCCCAAGGACGTGACCCGCCATAGCGCCGCCACCTACTGGCTGGCCGAGACGGGGAACGCCGCTCAAATCGCCTCCGCCCTCGGGCACAGCGAAAATGTTCTCCGCAAGAACTACATGGCTTTGGTCACAAAAAA
>CAINLR010000106.1 GCA_903850425.1 uncultured Verrucomicrobia subdivision 3 bacterium
CGTGCTGCCGGATTTACGAAACGTCCCGGCATTGTTGAACGTTGTGCCGTTGCCGCCGTAAGCGTTGTTCCAAGTCCAATCGCTCTGCGCATCCCACACGCCATTGTTGACGATGAACGTGCCGGGACTGCCGCCCGCCTGGATGGTCCCGGCCGTCCACAACACCGTGCCGTTATTGGTGAACGTCGAGTTCGGCCAGTCATGGTTGTTGCCGGTGGTGATGTTCAACGTGCCGCCGGAAGCCAGTGTCAAAATGCCGCTCCAAGAACCGACCGACCAGCCGATGGTGCCGCTCAATACCGCGTTGGTGTTGCCGATGAGCGTGCCGCTGTCCACCGTGAAGAAGGCGCTGGGATTCACGGTGAGCGGGCCATTCAATACAAGCGTCTGATTGTTGAGCAAGAGCGTGGTCAACGCGCCGGCATTGGTGCCAAGAATGATCCCGCCCACGGTCGTCGTGGTGCTCAAGGAAACGATGCCGTTGGTCATGACGGCGGTGTCGCCGGCTCCCGGCACGCCATTCGGACTCCAGTTGGCTGCGTTGTTCCAAGCGGCGCTCGCAGTGTTGGTCCAGTTGTAGATGGTGGCGTGGGCCACCAGGCCCGACATGACCAAGCTGCCGATGGCCGCGACGAGGGAAACGGGTTTCATTGAATGGATGGTCTTCATGGTTTTGTTCCTGGTTACGATATGCGAGCCGGCGTTTTCGTTGCTGCTGTCCGCACGGGTTAACTGTCCTTGTCCTAATCTCTGGCGCTTAAGTTTCCATGCTACACATTATTAGGAATATAGCAATACGCATAAGTGCGTATTTTGTTTGCATTGCACAATCGTCACCGGCAAACCTGTGTCGCGATCGGCATGAGCCTGCTCACCCAAAATGAATACGAATTGTTCCTCGAGTGTATTCGCGGGTTGCATTCATTTCAGGACGTGCCAGCGCTGCGGTCATGGTTGCTGGATACCGCGTTGCCGCAATTAATCCCGTCGGATTGGCTTTCCTACAACGAAGTGGATCTGGTGCATCCGGCCAACACCCTGGCCATCCTCAAACCTGAATCAAATGAGTTTTTTCCCCGGCTGTTTCAGCGGTTCAGCGAGGTGGCTTACCAGCACCCGCTGATTTCCCGCCAACTCCAGTCACCGGATTTTTCGGTGCATAAAATTTCCGATTTTCTGACGCAGGAAGCCTATCACCGACTGGATTTGTATCGCGATGTCTACCGGCCCATGGGCGTGGAATATCAGATTGCCGCGACCATCAAACTGGAGCCCGACCGCCTCACCGCGTTCGCGCTGTCGCGCCGCCAGACTGATTACACCGAACGGGATCGGAGCATTTTGGAAATGCTGCGCCCGCATCTGGTGGTGGCCTTCAACAACCTGGCGCTGGCCCAGGAGCGTCAGACCATCATGGACACCACCGCGCTGGCGCTGAATGAATTTTCCTCCGCCACCCTTATCGTAAATCCGCAAGGCCGCATTCTTTATCACACCGGGTTGGGCCTGAAGTGGATCGGGGTAACTCAACCGGAAGTTTTGCCGGCGACCATCGCCGACTGGTTGAATGAACCCACCCATGGCAACAGTCACCGCCCCTTGACGTGGATCACCGAAGCTCGCCCCATTCACATCCGCGCCGTGCCGACGAGCAGCCACGAGCGGCGTTTGCTCGTGCTTACGCAGGAACCCGCGTCGGCGCCGGTGGCGGCTTTACCCAATCAACCCGGCCTCACCCAGCGTGAAGGGGAGGTGGCCCGCTGGATTGCGACGGGCAAGACCAACGCTGAAATCGCCGCCATCCTTGGCATCAGCCCCCGCACCGTCCACAAACACGTCGAACATATTTTCGAAAAACTCGGCGTGGAAACCCGCATCACGCTCGCGCTACGGCTGCGGGATTGAGGCGGGCGGCAGTTTGGATTTCGAGCCGAGCCGGGGTGGTGGGCAAGTCGCGCTGAAACCAATGCCCTCGACTTGCCCGGCACCAATTGCCCGCAGCGATTATTTCTTCTCTTCCTGATTCCGATTCGGCGCGTTCGTCCCGGCGGCAAAATCTATCGAGACGGAATTGATGCAATAACGCTGGCCGGTCGGGGCCGGGCCGTCGTCGAAGACGTGGCCCAGATGGCTGCCGCAGTTCGCACACAAGACTTCCGTGCGGTGCATCCCCAGGCTGGAGTCGTCGCGCGCGATGACTTTTTTCTGCGCGGCAATTTCCGAGAAGCTCGGCCAGCCGCAGCCGGAATCAAACTTGTCGTCCGACTTGAATAACACTTCCCCGCACGCCGCGCAGCGATACACGCCCGGCTCCTTCGTGTTCCAGTATTTGCCGGTGAACGGACGTTCCGTGCCCGCCTCGCGGAGGACGTGATATTGTTCGGGCGTCAGGATTTTGCGCCATTCGGCTTCGGTGCGTTGGAGGGGGAATTTCATGGTGGAGTTGGTGGAATGGTTCATCACGGCCGGGCGGTTCGTGGAGCCGCCTTCGCAGCCAGTGCCAAACACGAGCGCGCCCAGCATGAGCAGGATAAAATTTTGTTTCATGTTTGTGCTTCGGTTGCCGCCGGGCGCAACCCGCGCCACGCGTGCGTCCAGTCATCCAGGCGGCACGCCGCGCGATAATCGCAATAGTCACACGGCTTTTCCGCGCCCTTACGATATGGGTCAACCGCCGCCGCGCCGGAAAAAATCTTCCCGCCCAACTGGCGCAACTGGTTTTCGACACCCGCCACCAAGGCCACAAAGTTTTCGGGCGGCAACGCCTCTGCGGAATTGGACGGCAAACCGCCGCCTTTGTTCAAACGGAAGTTGAACTGGTCGCCTTTGCTCACCTCCGCGCGCCGGTCAAACTTCCGCAACTCGCCCGCATCGAAGCGTCCGTTGTGACGATACGCGAGTTTCTTTGCCTCGTGGTCGCCCAGAACTTCCGCGCGCGTGCCGCCGCTCTTGAAATCGCCGCGCAGGTTGACGTAGAAGGCTCCGGCGGGAATGATTTTCTCCGCGCCGAAAAATCCCCGCGGGTCTTTCCATTGGCGCAACGCCCCGAGATACGCGAGCAACTGCAACTGCACGCCGTTTTCCACCAGCAACGCATCCAGTTTCTTGCCGCCGGATTTGTAATCGGTCACCACGGCGAGGGCCGTGCCGCTGGCCGCATCGCGCCACAAATCCACGCGGTCAATCCGACCTTGCAACGCGAGCTTGTGGCCACCGCCCAAATCAAATTCCCACGCGGGCGCGCGGTCGTCCGGGCCACCAAAACCGAGTTCCGCCGCCGCCGGATCAAAGTCATATTGCCCGCGCATCCAGCCGACGATGACCTCCACAAAATCCTGCAACGACGCCCCCAGCGCCTGCGCGGCGAAAACGGTTTCCGCCGAATCGCGAAACAATCCATTGCGGAAATGCGCCGTCTGCGCGGCCGCGATCTGGCCAATGCGGACGCGCGCCGCCCGCGGTTCCAAGTCGCGCCAGCGTTGGCCTTCCGCTTGCAACTGTTCGTGAAAAACCTTCAAGACATCGTGCTGGAAATTGCCGCGTTCGCGCGCATCCAGTTCAAAAACCTTCCGCTCATTCGCGCGCAGGCCGGAGCGGACAAAAAACTTGAACGGACACTGCGCGAATTCCTCCAACCGGCTGACGGACGAGCGCAAGACCGGGCCGTAGAGCCGCTCCGCCAGCGCCGGCGAAAGGTTTTCCTTTTCATTTGGCTCGCGCAAAGCGGCGAGTTTTTCCGCCAGCAATTTGAGCGCGGGGAGTGCGAGCAGTTGGTCCAAGCTGAAAGAATCGCCCTCACCCTGACCCTCTCCCATCCGGTGGGAGAGGGAACAGCCGTTGTCAACTTCCAGCAATTTGGATAGCTGTCCGGCAGAAGAGCGATATGAATTTCCATCGAGACGGGGAGCCTTTCCCCCTCTCCCATCGGATGGGAGAGGGCCGGGGTGAGGGCCATTCCATTGGACCAACAGCGGCACCAATTCGCTGGCGTGCTCAGCGTTGCGCCAGTCCAAGGCCGCCGAACCTTCTTCAACTTCAAGCTGCGGGAACATCCGTTGCAGTTGAGCGATAAAGGGCGATGGGTTCAGCGTTTTCCCCTCGGCAGTTTGGCGCGCGAACGTCAGCGCCAGTTTTTCATTCGCGCGTGTGCAGGCGATGTAGCCGAGATAACGCTCGCGGGAAACCTGGTCAAACCGGCTGGTGCCGAGGGCGACATTTTGCCGCTCCAATTCATCGCGGTCGGCGGGCGTCAAGATCACCGGCGCGGCGGGCGCGGCGGGAAACACGGATTCGTTCACGCCGAGCAGCAGCGCGAATTTCAGGCTGGGGTTGCGCGCCCGGTCAATCGCCCCGACCAGCACTTCGTCCAATGCCGGTGGGATCACGCCGACGGTCAGGCTGGCCAGGCCGGCTTCGAGGATCGGCAGCCAGTCACGCAGCGGCAGCGGCTCGCGCGGAAACGCCAGCGCGAGATTTTCCAGCCAGGAATTCATCTGCTCCCAGACGGTCGCATGGATGGCCGATGACCGCTGGCCGTTGGCCGATTCCTCGTCATCGTGGGTCCAGCGTGCCAGTGTCGGCTCGACTTCCAAGTCCCGCCAAAGTCGCCGCAGGATTTCGGCCAACTGCGCGCCGGTTGGCTTGGAATTCAGCTTTGTCAGTTGGGCGTGGCAACTTTCAAACGGCGGGAAAATGATCGCGCGCAGGCGTTCGCAGTTTTCCTCCGGCAGCGGCGCGCGCCATTGCTGGCCGCGCCAGCCGAATTCCAGCGCGGCATTTTCCAGCCGGTCAATCTCGGTTTCGACCACCGGCGAGAAGCCGGCCTTGAGCGCGGCAAACCAATCATCGTTTTGCCAGTCAAACGCGACCGTGCGGAGCGCGTTGCGCGTGAGTTCCGCGAGCGGGTGATGCGCCACGCTCTCGCGGCGGTCGAGAAAAAAAGGAATGCCATAGCGCCGAAAAGCGCGCGCGAGCGGTTGGTGATACCCGTCTAACTGGCGGACCAGCACCGCGCAGTCGCGGAAACGGTTGCCACTGCCGGCGCGGACGAATTTCAAAACCGCGCGCGCGGCGAACATGGCCTCGGCTTCGGGATTCGCGCAGGCGGTCGCGGTGATTTGCGATTGCACATTCGAGCTTTCAAATGCCGACGCGACCGGCAGCGACCAGCCGGCCTCCAGTTCACCCAACACCGAGTCTTCCGCGAAACGATTTTTGCCCGGCACGCGCCGGAGGATTTCCGTTTTCACTTCGCAGTCCGGCAGATTGGCAATTTGCGTGCGACACTGCTGGAACGTTTTGCCGATGGCCGACCAGATGGAGAGCCACGAGACGGCGGGGGTGGGTTCGGTTTCCAGGCAGAACGCGAGGGTGGCCTGTTCGCACCGGGGTAGAACGGCGGCGAGCAAGGCGAGTTCCTGCGGCGTCATCTCGGCAAAACCATCCAGCCAAAGTCCTTCAATTCTTAAATTCGCATTATTGATGCTGCCTTGGCGGTGCAGCGCGGCCGTGGCGAAATCGAGCAGGTCGTTCGCGTCCTGCAAGGCGTGTTCGCGCAGCCAGTCGGCGTATTTTTCCGACAGCAACGCCAAGTCATGCAGTTTGTCGCGGAGTTCGCGGCGCAACGTGGCCGTTGCCGACAGCGCCCGCAGCCGGGCCGGAGTAAACTGATGTTGCTGCAGTTCCGCGAGCAGCGCGCCGAGTTCGGGCGCGAAGCCGCCGCGGCGGGCGCTGCCGCGAAAGAGCTTCAGTTCATCGGCGTGGCGCAGCAGCAACGCGCGCAGCACCATGAGGCGGCCTTCGGCGGACAGGAGTTTTGGCGGCGCAAGATGGAGTTGTTCGAAGCTGAATTGCGCCAGCCGGTCGAAGGAAAAAATATTCAGCCGCGTATAGCCGGCGATTTCCGCGCCGGCCAGCAACTGGCGTTCAAGCTGGAACGTGGCCTGTTTGGGCGCGAGCAGGATGAGCGGCGGGCCGTCGGGCGCTTGCGCCAGCGCGGTGCGGATTTCCGCCAGGCAGCGGAAGGTCTTGCCGCTGCCGGCGGGGCCAAGGAGAAAGCGCGCTTGCACGGCGGAAAGTTTCACGCAAAGGCGCAAAGGCGCAAAGGAATTTATTCTGGCGAGGCCAGGGGAACCCCCGGCCGCCCGGTCGCGCAGGTTTTTTCGGATGAAGTTGTTTCACGAACGGGACCGGCGGGAAGCTGGTTCCACTACGGAACGGCCGCCGATTCCAGGGGGCGACGAGCGCCACCTGGTCTTTCTGGCACCTTTCGGTTTGCAGGTAAATTGAATTTGCGCTTGTGCCCGGGACCGGGCTGGCGAGAATTTCCCCATGCCAACACTGTTCCGCAATTATTTGGCCGCGCTCGCGGCGATTTTTATTCTGCAAGCCAGCAGCCACGCGACGAAGGCCGCTTCGCCACTGACACTGTTTTACACCAACGCCGCCGCAAAATGGACCGAGGCGCTGCCCATCGGCAACGGCCGGCTCGGCGCGATGATTTTTGGCGGCACGACGCGCGAACATTTGCAACTCAACGAAACCACACTGTGGGCCGGCGGGCCTTACGATCCCAGCAACACCAATGCGCTCGCCGCGCTGCCCCAGGCGCGCAAGCTGGTGTTTGACGGGAAATATGACGAGGCGTCAAAGTTGATTAGCGACAAAATGATGGCCGTGCCGCTGCGCGAAATGCCTTACCAAACGCTCGGTGATCTGTGGCTGGATTTTGGAGCAGCTGCGGCACCGGCGGAGAATTACCGGCGCGATTTGGACTTGGACACCGCTGTCGCCAGCGTCAGCTACACGGCGAACGGTGTTCATTTTAAACGCGAAGTTTTTTCCAGCCCGGTGGATCAAGTCATCGTGGTGCGGCTGACGGCGGACAAACCCGGAAAAATTTCTTTCACCGTCGGCATGACCACACCGCAGAAAGCCAGCCAAAGCGTGGAAGTCAACACGCGTTCGCCGTTCGCCGGCAAAACCAATGACGCGACGCTGGTGATGAACGGCGTCAATGGGGATGCGCAACGCATCAAGGGTGCGTTGACATTTCAGGCCCGCGTGCGGGTGCTGTCGGATCAAGGGAATATCCTGCCAGGGGCGGGCAAAATCACCGTGACCGGCGCGGATTCCGTCACGCTGCTGATTGCCGCCGCAACGAGCTATAAGAATTATCACGATGTCAGCGGCGATCCCGAAGCCATCGTCAAGAAGCAGATTTCCGGTGCGCGTGAAAAGTGGTTGAACGGCCATTACCGCGATGGTTTGGATACCACGCTCAGAGATCACATTGCCGCGCATCAAAGTCTATTTCGTCGCGTGGCTCTGGATCTGGGCGAAACCGATGCCATGAAACTGCCGACGGATGTTCGCATCGCGCACTTCGCCGAAGGCAAGGACCCGCAACTGGCCACGCTCTACTTTCAGTTTGCGCGCTACCTCTTGATCAGTTGTTCGCGGCCCGGCGGCCAGCCCGCGACGTTGCAGGGTTTGTGGAACGATTCCATGACGCCGCCGTGGGACAGCAAATACACCATCAACATCAACACCGAGATGAATTACTGGCCGGCCGAACCGTGCAATCTTTCGGAATGTGTCGAACCGCTCACACAAATGGTCCTGGAAATGAGCGAAACCGGTGCGCGCATGGCGAAAGTCAATTATGGTGCCGGCGGCTGGGTGGCCCATCACAACACGGATTTGTGGCGCGCGACCGGAGCGGTGGACGGCCCCAATTCCGGTATGTGGCCCACTGGCGGTGCCTGGCTCTGCCAGAATTTGTGGGAACACTTTCTGTTCACCGGCGACCAAAAATATCTCAAGCAGATTTATCCGGCCATGAAAGGCGCGGCGCAATTTTTCCTCGATACGCTCGTGGAGGAGCCGACGCACCACTGGCTCGTCACGTGTCCATCGCTCTCGCCGGAAAACAATAATCCCGCCGCCCAAAGAACCAGCATCTGCGCCGGGCCGACGATGGATCAGCAAATCCTGCGCGACCTGTTTTCCAATTGCATCCGCGCCGGGGAAATTCTGGGCGTGGACGAAAAATTCCGCAAGGCAGTCGCCGCCGCGCGGGCGCGGCTCGCGCCCATGCAGATCGGCAGCGCCGGCCAGTTGCAGGAGTGGTTGCAGGATATTGATATGCAATCGCACGACCTGCATCACCGCCACGTCTCGCATCTCTACGGACTCTATCCGAGCGCGCAGATTGATGTGAACACCTCGCCGGAATTCGCCGCCGCCGTGAAGAAATCGCTGGAAATTCGCGGCGATCAGGCCACCGGCTGGGCGACGGCCTGGCGCATCAATCTGTGGGCGCGGTTGCACGACGGCGACCACGCGTTCAGCATTTTGGAATTTTTGCTGAGTCCCGCGCGCACTTACCCCGACATGTTTGACGCACATCCGCCCTTCCAGATTGACGGCAATTTCGGCGGCGCGTCTGGCATTGCCGAAATGCTGCTGCAAAGCCAGAACGATGATATTCAACTGCTGCCCGCGCTGCCAAAAGCCTGGCCGGCGGGCAACGTCAAAGGTCTCCGCGCCCGGGGCGGGTTTGAAGTGGGCATCGCGTGGCAGGATGGAAAATTGATTTCCGCCACCGTGCGTTCGCTCAACGGAAATCCGATTCGGCTGCGCTACGGAGCGACAACCAAGTTCGTCCAAATCAAAAAAGGCCAGGCGTTTCAGTGGGACGGGAATTGATTATTGCGGTGGAGTATGATCAGGGAAGTGAGCGACTTTCTCTCTCACCATCATCTCGGAGTGGGAGTGTGCCCCCTCATCCCGGCCTTCTCCCCCGTGGGGGGAGAAGGTGGCCGCAGGCCGGATGAGGGGGGACGCGTTTCGGCCGTTTCAAATCGTATCCATCGCGTCGCGTTCGCACGCGGCGTATTTCTCCAGCAACTTGTCGTAAATCTTCGCGGCCTTCTTGTCCGGGCGGATTTCGCTATTCGGAACCGGATCCGTAAACCCGGTGACGAGTTTATCCCACTTAGGATTCTTGCCGGCGGCGGAGAGCCATCCGTGGGCAGCCTGCAGGGCGGATCCGAGCGCGGCGCTCTTGGAAACTTCGATCCGCGAGACCCGGCAGTTCATCACGTCGGCGACCACTTGCAGCAGCGCGCGGTTGTTCGCGGCCCCGCCCGTCACGAAAATTCGTTCCGGTGCGACCTGCATCCATTGCGAGTGCAGGCGCATGGAAAGCAACTGCGCTTCGAAAATCGCGCGGCAATTCGCGGCGGCATTCTTCGCGTCCAGATCGAAACGATGGATGCCAGGCTGGTTGACGCGCGGGACAATTTCCGCCTCGAACCACGGCACCAGGATGCCGCCGTCGTTGCCGGGCTTGGTTTGCTTGAGCAGTTCGCCGAATTTATTCCAGTCGGCAATGCCAAACAGTTCGCGGACTTTTTCGCGGGCGAGGGAACCGTTCTTGAAACAGATCAGCGTCATGTAACCACCGGTGGGCGAACCAAAGACGTGCCCTTCGCCGTTTTCATCGGTCAGGCATTTCTCCATCGAGCCGAAAAACGTGTCGCTGGTGCCAAGGCTGATGGCGACCTGGCCAGCCTTAATGAGGCCGAGGCCGATGACGCTCGCGGGATTATCGCCGGTCCAGACGGTGGCGAGCGCTTCGGGATTCATGCCGTATTTCGTGACGAAATACGCGCTGACCGGACCGATGACGCGCCCGGAAGCGGCGAGCGGCGGCAATTTCTTCTTCAGATTCGGAGCGGTGGCCTTGAGCGCGTCCATGTCCCAAACTTTGCGGCGAATATCCATCAGGTTCATGCCCGCGCCGTCACCGAAATCGATCGGCGCGATTTTGCCCGCGAGCAGCGAGGCCATGAACGAGCTGACGAGCGCGAGACTGGTCGTCTTAGTGTAATCGTCTGGTTCCGTCTTGTAAAACTTGCGGATCTGCGGCCCGGTGAAACGTTCGAATGTATCCGAGCCGGTGCGCGAAGCGGTGTATTTGATGCCGCCCAGTTTTTTGCGGATCTCGGCACATTCGACGGCGGTGGAGGAATCCATCCAGATGGGCGAGGTTTTGCGCGCCAGCACGCCGCGCAGATTTTCAACGAGGGATTTTTCTGGAGTTAAATTAGTTAGCGCGGCCTCAACGCGTTCATTGAAATAAACCGACCCGTGCTGCTGCCCGCAGCCGCTTATGGCGAGGACTTGGCCGAGCGCGACGCCGTCCTTCTTCATGGCGGCGAACATCAAATCCAGCGCCTCGGCCCACATCAACGGCGAACTGTGTTTGACCAGCGGATCGCGGTTGGGCAGCACGCCGTTGTGGGTTTTGTAGTGCGGCAGGGCCGCGTCGAAGTTCAGTGATTTCTCATAAACCACCTTGCGCGAATCGAGGTCAATGACGACGGCGCTCAAGCTTTGCGTGCTGGAATCGAGTCCGAGAAATAGTTTTGCCATGTGATAAAAAGTTTTTAGTCCGTGACTGATTCGGTAACACTACCAGCATCTCAAGCCCATGAAAAGCACGTTACTAGGTTGTCTTGCCAGTTTTTTTCTGCTCGGCGTGCCCGCCGGTCACGCCGCGCCGATTGACCGCCACGCGCTGGTGACGCGTCACAACGTCGAATTGCGCCAGTTCGACGCCAGCAATCCGCTGTCGGTGGGCAACGGCGAATTCGCTTTCACCGTGGATGCGACCGGCTTGCAGACGTTTCCCGAAGCATTCGAAAAAACCACGCCGCTCGGCACGCTCGCGGACTGGGGCTGGCACACGTTTCCCAATCCGAACGGCTGGGACGTGGACAAGTTTGAGTTCAAGAAATTCCCGGACCTGAATGGCCGCCAGGTGCCGTATTGCGATGTGCCGGAGAACAAAAGGACGCCGGAAATCAATTGGCTCCGCGCCAATCCGCACCGGCTGCATCTCGGCCAGATTGGGTTTGTCCTGAGACACGCGGATGGCACTTTGGCGAAAACAAATGACCTGACCGACATCGTGCAAAGACTGGATTTGTGGAACGGCGAAATCAGAAGTCATTTTATTTTTGACGGCGAGCCGGTGGACGTAGCGACGGTTTGCGATCCTAAATTGGATGCGATTGCGGTGCGCGTCGTCTCGCCCTTGGTGCAGCAGAAGCGACTCGCCATCCAAATTCGCTTCCCCTACGGCACCGGCGACACCACCACGGCGGACTGGAGTAAACCCGCTGCGCATGAAACGGTTTTTGAACAAGGCATCGTTACAAGTCGCTTCATTCGCAAGCTGGATAATGATTCCTATGGTGTCCAGGCAAGATGGACGGGAACCGCGACCAAAAAAGAAACTGCCCGACATAATTTTCTGATCACTCCATTGGGAGATGAAAAAATGTTGGACCTCATTTGCGCCTTCTCGCCGCAACCCTCAAAAAGTGAACTCCCCGTGTTTGATGACGTCCTGGCGGCGACCCAGAAAAGCTGGAACAAATTTTGGCAGGCTGGCGGCGCGATTGATTTGTCCGGCAGCAAAGACCCGCGTTGGTTTGAATTGGAACGGCGCACCGTTTTGTCGCAATACCTCACCGCGATTCAGGACGCGGGTAACAATCCGCCGCAGGAAACCGGGCTGACTTACAACACCTGGGAAGGCAAGTTCCACCTCGAAATGCACTGGTGGCATGAGGCGCACTTTGCATTGTGGAATCGGCTGCCGCTGTTGGAAAAGTCGCTGGGCTACTACCAGAAAATTCTGCCGCGCGCGGAAGCGACGGCAAAAAAACAAGGCTACGCCGGCGCGCGCTGGCCGAAAATGACCAGTCCCAGCGGCGCGGAATCGCCTTCGCCCGTCGGGCCGTTTCTCGTGTGGCAGCAGCCGCATCCGATTTTCTATGCCGAGCTTTGCTGGCGCGAACATCAGGACGAGGCCACGCTGAAAAAATATCGCGACGTCGTTTTTGCCACGGCGGATTTCATGGCCAGCTACGCGACTTGGGACACCAACACCAGCCGTTACGTTCTCGGCCCGGTGCTGCAATGCGCGCAGGAAATTTTCCCGAAGGACAAAACATTTAATCCAACCTTTGAGCTAACCTATTGGCGCTGGGCTTTGGAAACCGCGCAGCAATGGCGGGAACGAATGAAGCTACCGCGCGAAAAAAAATGGGACGACGTTTTAAGCGGACTCGCCAAACCGCCCGTGGTTGAAGGCAAATACGCATTCGCTGAATCCACGCCTGATTGTTACACCAACCCAAAATGGAACGCCGATCATCCGTCCGTCACCGGCGCGCTGGGAATTTTACCCGGCCCGCAAATTGATATGGCGACGATGCAACACACGTTCGATTGGATCATGACCAACTGGAACTGGCCGGACACTTGGGGCTGGGATTATCCGATGCTGGCGATGACGGCGGCGCGGCTCGGCGAACCGGAACGCGCGGTTGACGCGCTGCTGCTCGACACGCCCAAGAATCATTACGCGCTCAACGGCCACGTCTATCAGCGGCCCGGCCTGACGATTTACCTGCCGGCCAACGGCGGTTTGCTTTATGCGGTCGCGCTGATGGCCGCAGGCTGGGACGGTGCGCCGAAACACCATGCGCCCGGTTTTCCCGCCAACGGTCAATGGAACGTGCGCTGGGACAATTTGCGCACTGCACCGTAGCGGCCGGCAGGATGCCTGCCGCCACGATCGCGTTTGACCATCACCGGAATTGGGGATTGCCGCCCCGCATTTGCGTGATAGCCTGCGCGCACAAATTCCCGTAATTATTGTTATCCGCCATGAATGTTGAAAAATCCTTTTCTCTGGCCCAGGAACGCTACGCCGGACTCGGTGTGGATGTTGAGCACGCCCTGAAGATTCTCGCCACGATTCCCATTTCGCTGCACTGCTGGCAGGGCGATGACGTGGGCGGCTTTGAAAACTTCGGCGGCACGCTCACCGGCGGCATCATGGCCACGGGCAATTATCCCGGCAAAGCCCGCACGCCGGACGAACTCCGCGCCGACCTCGATCAGACGCTCGCGCTGATTCCCGGCCAGCATCGCCTGAACCTGCACGCATTTTACGGCGAGTTCGGCGGCAAAAAAGTGGATCGCGACGCGATCGAACCCAAGCATTTTGCCAACTGGATTGCGTGGGCCAAGCGCCACGGCCTCGGTCTGGATTTCAATCCGACCTGCTTCTCGCATCCGAAATCGGCCGACGGCTTCACGCTGTCGCACGCGGATCAAGGCATCCGCAAGTTTTGGATCGAACACTGCATTCGCAGCCGCGAGATCGGCGCGGCGATGGGCAAGGCGCTCGGCAAAACCTGCGTGACGAACGTGTGGATTCCCGATGGCATGAAGGACACGCCCGCCGACCGCAACGCGCCGCGCGCGCGGCTCGCGGATTCGCTCGATGCCATTTTTAAGAAGCCGATTTCGCCCAAGCTGAACCTGGATGCGGTCGAACCGAAGCTGTTCGGCATCGGCAGCGAAAGTTTTGTCGTCGGCTCGCATGAATTTTATCTCGGCTACGCGGTGGCGCGCAAAAAACTGCTGACGCTGGACGCCGGCCATTATCATCCGACGGAAAGCATCGCGGACAAAATTTCCAGCGTGCTGCAATTCCTGCCGGAGATTCTGCTGCACGTCAGCCGCGGCGTGCGCTGGGACAGCGACCATGTGGTGATTCTCAATGATGACTTGCTGGCCATCGCGCGCGAGATCGCCGTGAACGGCTTTGAGAAGCGCGTCCACATTGGGCTGGATTATTTCGACGCCAGCATCAACCGCGTCGCCGCGTGGACCATCGGCACGCGCAACATGATCCGCGCGCTGCTCATCGCGCTACTGGAAACGCCGCTCATCCGCACGGCCGAGGCGGCGGGCGATTTCACCACGCGGCTCGCGTTGCAGGAAGAAGCCAAGACACTGCCGTTCGGCGCGGTCTGGGATTTTTACTGCGAGCAGCAAGGCGTGCCCGTCGGGGAACATTGGCTGACGGCCGTGAACGACTACGAGAAAAGTGTTTTGAGCAAACGGAACTAAACCAAAAACAAATCGAATAATGCAACCGAATCCTCTCCTTGGCGTCGTCTTCCATTGGCTGGGCGGCCTGGCCTCCGGCAGTTTTTATGTGCCCTACAAAGGCGTGCGCAAATGGTCGTGGGAAACGTTCTGGCTGGCGGGCGGGCTGTTCAGTTGGCTCATCTGCCCGTGGATTGGCGCGTTTGTGTTGTCGAAAGATTTGCTCACCGTGCTGCATGAAACCCCGGCCAAAACTTTTTGGATGACCTATCTGATGGGTGCCCTGTGGGGTTTTGGCGGGTTAACCTTTGGGTTGACGATGCGTTACCTCGGCATGTCGTTGGGCATGGCCGTGGCGTTGGGCTACTGCGCGGCATTCGGCACGCTGGTGCCGCCGATCGTCAAAGGCGAATTCGCGGACAAACTGCTCAATCATTCCGGCACCAGCGTGGGCGGACCAATTGTATTGCTGGGCGTCGCGGTTTGCTTGGTAGGCATTGCCATCGGCGGGTTCGCCGGCGTGCGCAAGGAAAAGGAAATGGCCGGCAAAGCTTCCACCATTGCGGAGTTCAATCTTTGGAAGGGCCTCGCCATCGCGACGTTCTCCGGCGTGATGAGCGCCTGTTTCTCGTTTGGTTTTCAATACGGCGGACCCATTCACGACCTTTCCTTGCAGCACGGAACCGATCCCAAATTCGCCGGACTGCCGGTCGTGGTTACGATTCTGCTCGGCGGCTTGACAACCAATTTCCTCTGGTGCGTGCTGTTGAACATCAAGAACGGCACGGGCTATCAATACCTCGCTTCGCATGTCCGCGAGGAGCACGCCCATCACGGCGGCACCGGCGGCGGCGAACATGGCCCGGCGGCCACGGGGGCGGCGGCCGGCACGCCTGTCGACTTGAAAATCCCCGTGCTTGGCAACTGGTGTTTCTGCGCGCTGGCGGGCACGTTCTGGTATTTCCAGTTCTTCTTCTACCAGATGGGCGAAAGCCAGATGGGCAACTACAAGTTCTCCAGTTGGACGCTGCACATGGCCAGCATCATCATCTTCAGCACGCTGTGGGGCATCTTTTTCAAGGAATGGAAAGGCGCCCAGCCGTTCACCAAAAAGCTGGTGGTGTTCATGCTCGCGCTGCTCGTTGGCTCGACGTGCATCATCGGTTGGGGCAATAAGAAATCCGAGGACGCTGCCGCTACGTTGAAAGGTGCCGCGGCGACCACGGTTGAAGCGGTCAAAGACGCCGCCCAATCCGCGACCGAGGCGGCGAAAAATGCCGTGGACGCCATTAAGAAATAATTCCCGCTGAAACAAACTGCCGCGCTTCAATTCACCTTGAAGCGCGGCGTTTTTTACCTCAACTGGCTTCAAATCTGGAAATCCAGCGCGGCGGGTTCGCGCTCCGACCATTGCCGCCGCCGCGCTCAGGGCTGCATGTTCATGATCAGCCAGCGGAAGTTGTCCCCTTTATCTTCGATGCCGCCGCCGCCCGTCTGGCCGTTCATGGTGCTGTTCCAGAGATTGACCGGGTCGAACAAGGCTTTGTCACCCTCGGATCGGACATGCATGTCGCCAAACAAGGCGTTCAAGGCCAGCCCGCGTTTGATGCCCGTCCGATGCGTCACCATGTCCAGCCGATAGATGAGGTCGGTGGTGATGGAATAGCGCGCACCCAGTTCGGTGGATTTGGTGGCAATGGCGGGGGGACTAAAGGCCCCTTTGGTGGTCACGGTGGAGCGGCTGGCCAGCGTTCGCTGGTTGGATTGGGGTCAATAGGAATATCCTGTGCGCACACGCGTGCTGCCATCATTGATAAAGGGCCAGACGCCGGTGCTGCTGGTGTATCGTTCATAAGTGCGCTGCACGAGAAAGGCGTCGGTGCCGGCTTTGACGTCCGTGCCGCTCAGACAGTAAAACAGCCGCGCATTGCTGATGGCCTTGCTTTCGAACAGGTATCCGAGATTCTTGGCACTGGCCGTGGTGGTGTCCGGGGTGTAGGCATTATAGGTAATATCCACCGAGTCCGAGTCCGTGTCCGTCCACTCCGCCGGCGGAATTTTATCGCGAAAATCCCCGCAGTAGATGGTGATGCCCAACCCGATTTGGCGCAGGTGATTCACGCACGTCATCCGCTTGGCGCGCTCTTTGGCGGAGGCCAGCGCGGGCAACAGCATGGCCGCCAGAATGGCAATGATGGCGATGACCACCAGCAGTTCAATCAGCGTGAAGCCCGCCGGGGCGGGCCGGCCCACGGCGCGAACAGGCCGGGAATGTCGAGCCGGTTTCGGATTCAAAGCCGTTGCCTGGCTGGCCGAGGCAAGGCGATGGGAATTGGCGTCAAAGGTGATCATGCGGGCATCCTGTGCCGGATGCTTTTTGGGGGCAAGCCGCAACCCCCATCTTTTTCTGCAAAAATGTTAACCCGCAAACCGCCGAACCAAATGCCGGCCTCAGGCCGCCACGCCGCCGGCAATGTATTGCTCCAACTGCTCGATCTCGGCGTTCTGCGTCGAGATGATCCAGTTCACGAGGTCGCCGATGGACACGAGGCCGACGACTTTTTCGCCCGCCAGCACGGGCAGATGGCGCACGCGCTTGTCGGTCATCAACCGCATGCATTCCTCGACGGTGTCGTCCAGCGCGACCGTCAGGATGTGCGCCGTGAGGATTTCGCGCACGCGGGTTTCCTTCGAGGTCTTGCCCTGCAACGCCACTTTGCGCGTGTAATCGCGCTCGGTGAAGATGCCGTGCAACTGCCCGCCAGTCATGACCAGCAGCGCGCCGATGTTCTTTTCCGCCATCAGTTGGATGGCCTCGAACACCGTCGCTTCCGGCACAATGGTCCAGAGCGCGGCCGCTTTTGCGTGAAGGAGCGAACTGATCGGGTGGTTTGTTTTCATAGGCGTTGTCCGTTTATCCGCCCGTTCCCGCCACAATTCAAGATAATAATTCAACCGATTAAATTTATTCCCGGCCACCCGCGGAAATTTTGCCGGACAATTTGCTCTGCCTGCGCGGTGGCTTGTGCTCTAATAGGGACTTGGAACGCCGATCTCCTGGTCGGCCCGATCCAAAACCAGCACTGGCCGAACCGGAGTTCGGCGTGCCCAACGCCAACTGTTTACAAAATTATGGAACCACTCGTAACTATCCTGCTGAAACCGGGCGAGGGCGATCGCATCGTCGCCGGCCACCCGTGGATTTACCACGGCGAAATCCTCCGCGTCACCGCCCCCGTCACCGACGGCGCGCTCGTGCAGGTTAAAGACCATCGCCAGCGTTTGCTCGGCGTGGGCTTCTTCAATTCCCGCTCCAAAATCAATGTCCGCCTGCTCGCGCCGGAACGCGTCGAGGTGGACGAAACGTTTTTCGAGGAGCGCATCCGCGCCGCGTTGGCGGTCCGCAAAAAACATCTGCCGGACGCCACGTCCTTCCGCGTCGTCAACGCCGAGAGCGATTTTCTGAGCGGGCTCATCGTGGACAAATACGAGGACGTGCTTGTCCTCCAGATTTCCGCGCTCGGCATGGATCAGCGCAAGACGATGATTGTCGCCGCGCTGCAGAGGATTTTTTCGCCGCGCGTCATCATGGAACGCAGCGATGTTTCCTCCCGCAAATTCGAGGGCTTGCAGGAATCCAACGGCGTGATCTTCGGTGAGTTGAACGGTCCCGTTTCCGTGAATCTGAACGGACTGAAGTTTGAAACGGATTTGGTCGGCGGCCACAAGACCGGCATGTATCTGGATCAGCAGGCGAATTATCAAGCCGTGTCACAGTTCGCGAAAGGCGGCCAGGTGCTCGACTGCTTCAGCTTCCTCGGCGGCTTCGGCTTGCACGCCGCCCGCGCGGGCGCGGCGCACGTCCATCTGCTGGATCAAAGTGCCGATGCGATTGAAGCCTCCAAGCGCAACGCCGCCGCCAACGGGCTTGCGGACAAATGTTCGTTCGACACGATCAATGTGTTCGACTGGCTCAAAGCGAATACCGCCGTGAGTCCGCACGAACGCGTCATCCCGCGCTTCGACTGCATCATCCTCGATCCGCCATCGTTCACGCGCAACCGCGCGTCGGTGCCGGATGCGTTGCGCGGCTACAAGGAGATTCATCTGCGCGCGTTGAAATTATTAAAACCCGGCGGCACGCTGGCGAGTTTCTGCTGTTCGCATCATGTGGACGCCGGGTTGTTTCTCGACTCGCTGCTGTCGGCGGCGTATGACACGCGCCACATCTTGCGCCGCGTGGCCACCTACGCGCAAAGCCCAGATCACCCGATCATCCCGATGATCCCGGAGACGGAATACTTGAAGGGATTTGCGTTTGAGAAGGTGCGGTGAATTTTCAGCCCATGAAAACGGCCGGTTTCAAATGCTCACGAATAATCGTCGCCTTGTTTGTGGCGGCGCAACTGCACATTTCCGCCGCCGAATCGCCGTGGGCGCGCATCGTGGTGATCGGCGCGAGCGCCTCGGCGGGCTTCACTTTGTCCGAGCCGTTCGGCGGAACCAACACGGCCAAGTGCAAGCTGAATCCGTATCTGGACGCCGCCATCATCACGCCGCACGCGCCGGTGAAAAATCTGGCCACGGCGCTGATGTTCCTGAATCCCGAGTCGTTTGGCCCGATGCAGATCGAGGCCGCCACCAATGCCCGCCCCACGCTGGTCATCGGCCTGGATTTTCTGTTCTGGTTTTGTTACGGCGACGGGCGCACCGACGCCGACCGCGCCCAGCGTTTTGAAACCGGCTTGAAACTTTTGGAACGCATCCCGGGCCCGCTTGTGATCGGCGACATCCCCGACGCTTCCGCTGCCACGAACACCGGCATCATCAGCGCCAGTCAGGTGCCGAGCGACGCCGCGCGCCGGGCCGCCAACCAACGGATGCAAAAGTGGGCGGCGGCGCATCCGCAAGTCGCCGTCGTGCCCCTCGCGGATTTCATGCGCGCCACGATGGCCAACCAGGCCCTGGCGCTGCACCGCGAGACGCTGCCCGCCGGCCAGACCCGCGCGCTGCTCCAGGCCGACCAGTTGCATCCGAATCCGCGCGGTGCCGTGACGCTGACGCTGGGGATTCTCGAGGCGTTAAGTTCCAAGCACCCGGAATTTTCCACCAACGAAATCTGCTGGGATCGGGAAAAAGTTTTTCGCGAGGGCTTGAAGTCGGTCGCAGCGGCGGTGCCAAAACCCTAAGCCGGAACGAGGCAGTTGCGAGCGGGAGCGCCAGCCGCCGAAAGCCGCACGCGGGCCGCGAGCGCTCCGCAATTTCTATCGCAATGTGGCCGGAAAAGTGAGTGGCTTCCGCGCCTACCCGAAATAGTTTTGAAATGGCATTGCCACGCCCCGGTTAGTTGCTCAAATTTGCGGGATGAAATCTCTCCGCTTGCTCGCCGTCGGGTGGCTCACGCTGGCCGCCGTTGCCTTCAATCTCACCGCCGCCGATTCGCCGCGCGAACATCTCTCGCTCGACGCGAACTGGAAATTTCATCTTGGCGACGACTGGCCGGGCGCGCTGCATCTCGACAAGGCCGGCGCCAGCGGCGGTCCGGCGGCGGAGAAATTCAACGACCAGTCCTGGCGCACGCTCGATCTGCCGCACGACTGGGCGATTGAACTGCCGTTCGATCAGAACGCCGACACCAGCCACGGTTTCAAGCCGGTCGGGCCGGGCTACGGCAAGAACAACGTTGGCTGGTATCGCCGCACGTTTGAACTGCCCAAGGAAGATGCCGCCAAGCGCATCTGGCTGCAGTTCGACGGCGTGTTCCGCGACGCGACGGTCTGGGTCAACGGCTGGCTGGTGAAGCGGCACGAGGGCGGCTACTACAGCTTCCGCGAGGACATCACGGACATCGCCCATTTCGGCGGCAAGAACACCGTGACCGTGAAGGTGGACGCGAGCAAGTTCGAGGGCTGGTTCTACGAAGGCGCGGGCATCTACCGCCACGTCTGGCTGGACAAGACCGCGCCGGTGGCCATTGCGCCGGATGGGATTTTTGTTTCAACAACATTTTCTAGCAACGTGCCGAACGGAAGAGCATTTCTCAATGTCGCTGTTACATTGCTCAATACTCTAACGAATCGCGCGACTGGAATCGTAAGTTGCATGATTTATCCGCCGGCCGGTATCGAAAACAACGAACATGCTTTTGAAACACCGTTTGAAATCGCAGAAGAAACGAAAACCGACGTTCACCTATTGAGTTTTATCGAGACACCTGTTCTCTGGACTCCGGAAAATCCAAAACTCTACAGGCTCGTTACTCATGTCAGAGTGGGAGATGAGTGGGTTGAATATGCGGAAACCACCTTCGGCATCCGCACCTTCGCCTTCGACAAGGACAAAGGTTTTCTCCTGAACGGTAAACCCTACGTCCTCAAAGGCACCTGCAACCATCAGGACATGGCGGGCGTCGGCGCGGCGTTGCCGGATGCGCTCCAGTATTTCCGCGTGGCCAAGCTGAAGGAATTCGGCTGCAACAGCTATCGCACCTCGCACAATCCGCCCACGCCGGAACTGCTCGAAGCCTGCGACCGCCTCGGCATGATCGTCATGGACGAGAGCCGCCTGCTCGGCAGCGACGAGGAAAATCTGCGCAAGTGGGAAAGCCAGATTCGCCGCGACCGCAACCACGCCAGCGTCGGCATCTGGAGCGTGGCGAATGAGGAATTTTCCGTGCAGGCCACGCCGCAGGGCGGCAACGTCGCGCGCACGATGCAAGCTCTCGTGAAGCAGCTCGACCCGACGCGCCCGGTGACTTACGCCGCGCCGGAAGGCGATTCCTTCGCCGGCATCAACGGCGTCATCGAGGTGCGCGGCTGGAATTATCACGTCGGCAAAAGTGCCAATTCTTATGGCAAGGACATGGACAGCTACCGCGCCAAGCATCCCGACCAGCCGCAAGTCGGCACCGAACAAGGCAGCACCGTCAGCACGCGCGGCATCTACGAGAACGACAAAGCGCGCGGCTACGTGAGCGCCTACGACGTGAATGCGCCGAGCTGGGCCAACACCGCCGAGGACTGGTGGAGTGTTTTCGCCGAGCGCCCGTGGCTGAGCGGCGGCTTCGTGTGGACCGGCTTTGATTATCGCGGCGAGCCGACGCCGTATGCGTGGCCGTGCGTCAATTCGCATTTCGGCATCCTCGACGTGTGCGGCTTTTGGAAGGACATCGCCTGGTATTATCAATCGTGGTGGACGACAAACACGGTGCTGCATTTGCTGCCGCATTGGAACTGGGCGGGCAAGGAAGGCCAGGAAATTCGCGTGGACGCGTTCAGCAACTGCAAATCGGTGGAACTGTTCCTGAACGGCGCGTCGCTCGGCAAACAGGACATGAAGCCGAATTCGCATCTGACCTGGCCGGTCAAATACGCGCCGGGAACCTTGAGCGCGAAAGGTTTTGACGCCGCCGGCAAAGTCATTGCCGAAACGAAAGTCGAAACCACCGGCGAGGCGACGGCCGTGCAACTCACGCCCAATCGTGCGACGATCAACGCCGACGGCGAGGACGTGAGCGTCATCACCGTTTCGGTGGCCGACGCGCAGGGTCGCATCGTGCCGGTGGCGCAGAATAAAATCAATTTCAGCATCGCAGGCGCGGGCAAAATTCTCGGCGTCGGCAACGGCGATGCCAGCAGCCACGAGCCGGACACATTCGTCGCGCAGGCCCCGGTGAAATCCATCGCCGTCGGCGACTGGCGCTGGAAGCTCGGCCCCGTGCCGTCGAAAGGCACGCTCATTCCCGAATACGGACCGGACTTTGATGACTCATCCTGGAATGTCATCAAGCCCAAGACCGACGGCGACACCGGCGACCAGGTTTTGCGCGAAGGCCAGACGGCGGTTTTCCGCGCGCACGTCAAAGTTACCGAAGCTGATCTCGCCAACATCGGCGTGCAGGTGCGCTTCGGCGGCATTGATGATCACGGCTGGGTATTCGTGAACAACCAGCGCGTGGGCGAATCCACCGACTGGTCCGCGCAGCCGGCCTTTGACATCAAGCGGGCGCTGCATCCGGGCGACAACATCATCGCCGTGGGCGTGGCCAACGGAGCCGGCGGCGGCGGACTGAACTCTGACGTGAATGTGGAACTTGTCGGCAAAGCGAGCGTCAATTTGTGGTCGCGCAGCGTCTTCAACGGCCTCGCGCAAATCCTGGTGCAATCCTCGAAAGAAGCGGGCGAAATCAAGCTCACCGCGAGCGCGGATGGCTTGAAACCGGTGACCACGACGATCACCACGCAGGCCGGTCCCGCGCGTCCGAGCGTGCCGTAACTCTGGCAGGGGTGGTCGCGCTGCGACCACCCCGTCGCCGAGCGCAGCGATGAATAGTGGGACGTTGTCATGAACTGGACCGGCTCGAAGCCTGTCCCACTACCGCGCCAGCGAAGCTGAAAATCATTCCATCGCTTCGGCGGATGCGCTAACTTTTCGCGCGTGAAAATTTCCATCCAAGAACTCATGGCGCGCAGCGGCGTGGCCTTTGGCACCAGCGGCGCACGCGGGCTGGCCACCGCCATGACCGATTCCGTTTGTTACGCCTACGCCAAAGGTTTTCTCCAATACCTTGAAGCCATTGGTGAAATCAAGCGCGCGGGCGAGGCGGTGGCGGTGGGCGGCGATTTTCGGCCCAGCACCAGCCGCGTGATGGCGGCAGTCTGCCGCGCGGCGGACGACCTGGGCTATCGCGCCATCAACTGCGGAAAAATTCCGTCGCCCGCCGTCGCGCTGTTTGGATTTGAGCGGAAGATTCCCTCGATCATGGTCACGGGCAGTCACATTCCCGATGACCGCAACGGCATCAAGTTTAACAAGTGCGCCGGCGAAGTTTTGAAGAGCGACGAGCAGGGCATGAGCAGTCAAATCGTTGAACTGGACGATGCGATGTTTGATGCAGCGGGAAATTTTGCGCGCGCAAAAACACCGCCTGACGTTTCGCCCGAGGCCGGGGAAAATTACGCCATGCGCTACCTGAATTTTTTCGCGCCGGACGCGTTGCGCGGTGTGCGCGTGGGTGTTTACCAGCATTCCGCCGTCGGCCGGGATGTGCTGGTGAAAATTCTTTCCCACCTCGGCGCGGAAGTGACGCCGCTCGGGCGTTCGGAAAAATTCATGCCGGTGGACACCGAGGCCATCCGGCCCGAGGACGTGCAACTTGCCCATGACTGGGCGGCGACGGGAAAATTTGACGCCCTCGTTTCCGCTGACGGCGACAGCGATCGTCCGCTGGTGAGCGATGAACGCGGCAACTGGCTGCGCGGCGACATCGCCGGAATTTTGTGCGCGCAATATCTGGCCGCGGATTTCATCAGCACGCCGGTGAGTTGCAACACCGCCGTGGAAAAATGCGGCTGGTTTCCGGAGATTCGCCGCACGCGCATCGGTTCGCCATTCGTCGTGGCTTCGATGACAGAAGCCACGGCCAGCGGCGCGAAACGCGTGGTCGGCTACGAAGCCAATGGCGGATTTTTACTCAACTCGGACATTGAAGCTGACGGCAAAAAACTCCGCATGTTGCCGACGCGTGACGCCGTGATCGTCATGCTCGGCATTTTGCTGCTGGCAAAAGCACAGGGCAAAACGGTTTCCGCACTGGCGGCGAGTCTGCCCGCACGATTTACGGCGAGCGACCGGCTGAAAAATTTTGCCACGGAGAAAAGTGCGGCGATCATTGCGCAGTTCAACGGCGGTGCGGAAGTTGCCGATAAAACGGCGGCTGAAAAAATGTTCGGTGAAATCTGCGGCCCGGTGGCTGGTTTGAACCGCACCGACGGATTGCGCATCACATTCGCCAACGAAGAAATCATCCACCTGCGCCCGTCCGGCAACGCGCCGGAGTTCCGTTGCTACGCCGAGGCGGCGACGGATGCGCGCGCGCGGGAAATCGCCGCGCGTGCGCTCGCCAAAATTTGCGCCTGATTTTCAGCGCCAGCCGCCGCCCACCCACACGCGGTGATGCCCGTGCATATCCCAATGCGGACCGATCCACACCGCGCCACGATGCGGCCGCCCCATCCAGTGACCGCTCGTCCAGACCCACTGGCCGCGCCATTCCCAGCAGCCGGGCGCCCAGACCCACAACTCCGGCGGGCCGGGGGCCACCGCGATGACTTCGGCTTGCGGCGGTGGCGGAGCCGGGGCTTCCGCCACGACGGCCGGTCCGGCGGGCGGTGCGGGAGCATAAACCGGGCGGTCGCGATAGACCACCTGTCGTTCCACACAGCCCGCAAAAAGTGGCAGGCTGGCGACAATCAAAACCGTTTTTGCCAAAGTCGTAATTTTCATAAACAAAATGCTAGACGGGGTGGCGACGAAAATGTTTCACAAACTTTGCCGCAATCAGTGGGCGGCGGCGGGCTTCTTGGTGTAGATCACGCGCTTGAACAGAAACACCAGCGGGATGCCCCCCAGCGCCATCAGGCCGAACAGATAGAAATTATCCACGAACGCCAGTAGATGGGCCTGTTGGTCGAGCAGTGAATACAGGGCGTTGTAAGCTTGGCGCGTGGCGGTCACCGGATCGGTATGTTGGCCGAGCATTTGTTTGGCACCGGCGAGTCGTTGCACAAAAGCGGGATTGTCGGGAGCCAGATGTCCGACCATCAGCGCCTGATGCACCTGCGCGCCGCGCGCGAGCATGGTGGTGACGAAGGCGATGCCGATGCTGCCGCCGAGATTGCGCATGAGGTTGTAAAGCCCGCTGGCGTTGCCGATCTGCTGCTGACCGAGTTGGCTCATCGTCGCGGTCGTGAGCGGCACAAAAATAAAACTGATCGCGATGCCGTTGACGACGCTGGGCCAGATGACGCTGGCCGGGTTCACTTGCAGATTGATGTTGCTTAGCATGAACGAGGACACCGCCAGCAACGTGAAGCCGAAAATCAGCATCCACCGCAGCCGCACTTTGCCGACGATGCGCCCGACCAGAAACGTCGTGGCAAATGCGGCAATGCCGCGCGGGCTCATGGCGTAGCCGGCTTGCAAGGCCGGATAGCCCATCATGGTCTGGAGAAAGAGCGGCAGTTGCGCGGTGGTGCCGTAGAGAATTGCGGCGAGCGACGTCATCAAAATCAAGCCGACGGTGAAGTTCCGGTTTTTGAAAACGCGCAAGTCCACCAGCGGATGTTCCACGGAAAATTCCCAGGCGACAAAGCCGAGAAACGCCGCCGTGGAAATGGCCGTGAACCAGCAGATCCAGTCGGCGCTGAACCAGTCGGCTTCCTGGCCTTTGTCGAGGACGACTTGCAACGTCGCGAGCCACACGGCCAGCAGCCCGAACCCGACGAAATCAATATCCGCTTTCAAGTTGCGTTTGATATACGGCGGATCTTCCACGACCCATTCCGCCATGAGCACCGCCGCGATGCCGACCGGCAGGTTGATGTAGAATATCCAGCGCCAGGAATAATTGTCGGTGATCCAGCCGCCGAGCGTTGGCCCTAATATCGGCGCGACCACCACGCCCATGGCGAACAGCGCCATCGCCGCGCCGCGTTTGGCCGGGGGGAAACTCTCCAGCATGATCGCCTGCGCGATTGGCACCATCGCGCCGCCGCCCACGCCCTGCAAAATGCGCGCGAAGATCAGCGTCGGCAGACTCCACGCCAGCCCGCACAGCGCCGACGCAATCGTGAACATGACGATGCACGAGATCAAAAGGCGTTTGCGGCCGAAAAAATTGGCCAGCCAGCCGGTCATGGGCAGGATGATCGCGTTGGAGACGAGATAACTGGTGAGGACCCATGTCGCTTCTTCAGGCGTCGCCGACAAGCTGCCCGCGATGTGCGGCAGTGCGATGTTGGCGATGGAGGTGTCGAGCACTTCCATGAAGGTGGCCATCATCACGCCCGCTGCGATCAGCCACGGACTGTGGCGCGGATGCCACACTTGCTGGATGGTGGCGTCGGACATGGAAGTTAGTTGGCGCTGCTCTGCCGGCTCAAAACGAAGCGAAACAAAACGGCGGCGGCCACGGCCAGAATGATGGCGACCAGCGCGATGGCAAAGTCCGGCACGCTGAAGGAACTGACGCGGACCCGCGCCATCACGGACAGTCCGGGACCGATCGTATGGTCGGCGGGCAGCAATTCGTCGAAGATGATTTTCACCGGCACGCGCTGGACGACTTTGACGAAATTCCCGGACGCATTCTCCGGCGGCAGCAGACTGAATTGCGCGCCGCTGCCCGCCTGCACGCTGTCCACATGCGCGCGAAATGTTTTTCCGCCGAGCGCATCAATCTCCACGCGCACCGGCTGGTTGGTTTGCATTTTTTCCAACTGCGATTCCTTGAAGTTGGCCACGACCCAAACCTCCGATGGAACGAGGGACATCAACTGCTGTCCGGTTTGAATGTAGTCGCCGGCCTCGACGCCCTTGCGCGTGACGCGGCCATCGGCGGGCGCGGAAATCTTGGTGTAGGACAAATTCAACTTCGCCACGGCCACGTTGGTTTGCGCTTCCTGCCATTGGGCGAGCGCCATGCCGGCCTGCTCGCGGGCGGCCACCACGGTCTGCTCGGCCTCGGCCACTTTGGACGTCTCCTCGGCGGCATTCGCGAGGGCGGATTTCAGCGCGGCCTGCGCCTTGGTGTTCGCCGCCAGTGCGGCCTCGAACTCCTGTTGGGACATGGTTTTTTCCTGCCGCAAATCCTGCGCGCGGTCAAAGTCCGACTGCGCCCATTTGGCGGTGGCCTCGGCGGCAGCGGTGTCGGCCTGCGCCTTGCGCGCGGCGGCTTTGGCGGTGTCCACCTTGACGCCCACCAGCTCGTAGGCGGCGACCATCGTGCGATAATTGGAGTTCTGGGAATCCGCCGCCGACAGCTTTTGCGCCATGGTCATCGCGTAATCCGCCGGGTCAATCTCCACCAGCAAATCGTTCGAGTGAACCAGTTGGTTGTCGGCCACGTGGACGGCGGCCACCTGCCCCGAGATTCTCGGCGCAATCGAAACGATGCGGCTGGCGATGAAGGCGTCGTCGGTGGACTCGTGCGTCAGCGCGATGAGCGTGTAGTCCAGCGCGAAAAACAGCAGCCCCGCGAGCACGAGCGCCGCCGGCCAGACGAATAGCGGCGAACTCCAATCAAACGGTTTTTTCAGGTCGCTGATCGTGGTGGGCGGCGGGCTGGCACTGGCTGGATTCTCATTCATTGGACAAATCGTCGCCCGCATGTGACGGGGCTTCACCCGTGTGCTGCTTGGCGATCAAAACGTAGATCGCCGGAATCACCAGCAGCGTGAACAGCGTGCCGATGGCCATGCCGGAAACGATCACCAGGCCGATGGAATTTCTGGCGGCGGCACCAGCGCCGGTGACCATCGTCAGCGGAAAGTGGCCGGCGACCGTCGCCACGCTGGTCATCAAGACCGGGCGCAGCCGCAGCAGCGAGGCTTCGCGAATGGCGGCGACTTTTGTGCGGCCCTGGCGCTGAAGTTCGTTGGCAAACTGCACGATGAGAATGCCGTTCTTTGTCACCAACCCGACGAGCGTGACCAGGCCGACCTGCGAATAAATGTTCAGCGTGGTCGTCCAGCCATTCGTCCAGAACGGGATGTTCGGGTTCGGCATTTTCAGGAAGCAGAAGATGAGCGCGCCGAACATCGCCAGCGGCACGGACCCCAAAATGATGATCCACGGGTCGCGGAAGCTGTTGAACTGCGCGGCCAGCACGAGAAAGATCAAGGTGATGGCCAGCAGCATCGCCGGCAGAAACTTGTTGCCTTCCGTCCGCAACTGCCGTGATTCGCCGGTGTAATCCAGCCGATAACCCGCCGGCAGGATTTTCGCGCTCTCAGTTTCAAGAAATTTCAGGGCGGTGTCGAGCGGGGCGATGGCGACGCCACTCAACTTCACGGAGTTCAATTGCTGAAAACGGTTCAGCGAGCGCGGCGTGGTGTGGGTTTCAAAATGCGCGAGGGCGTTCACCGGCACGAGCTGGCCTTTCGGGCCTTTGATATAGGTGCTCTCGAGTTGGTCGGCGTTCAAACGCGCGCCGCGCCGGAGCTGCGGAATGACCTTGTAGCTGCGGCCCGCGAGATTGAAGCGGTTCACATAATTGCCGCCGACGAGGGCGGCGAGGTCGGAGCCGACGGTCTGCAAATCGAGGCCGAGCACGGCGACTTTTTCGCGGTCAATCACGAGTTCCACTTCGGGCTGGTCAATTTTCGTGTCAATGATCGGCGGGAAGGCGAACAGGCCGCTGGTCGCGGCTTTCTGCTGCAAAATCTGTGCGAACTGCAATATCTGATCCGGCTCGACGGTGGCGGACAGAATAAATTCCACCGGGAACTGGCCGCCGCCGGGCAGTGCCGGCGGCATGATCATGTGCAACTGAATGCCCGGGACGCGATTCACCATCGCCTGCACCTCCGGCTGAATCTGGAACACGGTGCGTTTCCGCTCGCCCCACGGCTGCAGCACCATGCCGCTGAAACCGGCGCCGGGAAAAGTGAGTTGAAACGTGTGCGCCGTCTCCGGAACTTGCTGAAACAATTTGCCCACGGCTTCCGTGTAGAACGTGGTCTGCTCAATCGTGGCATTCGCCGGTCCTTCGACGATGCCAAACACCACGCCCTGATCTTCCGTGGGCGCCAGTTCTTTTCCTTTCCAGGCCATCATGAACATTGGAATCGTCAGTAAACATAATCCCAGCCAGACGACATAAACCGTGGCGCGCGCCGCCAGCGTGGCATCCACAATGCGGCCGTAGATTTTTTTCAGCTTGTCAAAATCACGGTTGATGCGACCCGCCAGTCCGTGTTCTTCGCGATCATGATCCAGCAGCCGCGACGACATGACCGGCGACAAGGTGAGCGCGACGAACCCGGAGATGAACACCGCGCCCGCCAGCGTCAGCGCAAATTCGCGGAAGAGCGAGCCGGTGAGACCGCCTTGAAACGCGATGGGCGTATAGACCGCCGCGAGCGTGATGGTCATGGCGATGACCGGTCCGATGAGTTCGCGCGCGCCCAGCAGCGCGGCATTGATGGGCGTCTTGCCTTCGCGCACATGCCGCTCGACGTTTTCGACCATCACGATCGCGTCATCCACGACGAGACCGACCGACAGCACCACCGCCAGCAGCGTCAGCAAATTCAGCGAGAAGCCGAAGGTTTGCATGAGAAAAACGCCGCCCAGGAGCGACAACGGAATCGCCACCAGCGGAATCAACACCGAGCGCAGCGAACCGAGGAACAGGAAAATCACGATGGAAACAATCAACAGCGTTTCCGACAGCGTCTTCAAAACTTCGTGGATCGCATCCTCGATATATTTGGTCGCGTCGTAAGCCATGTGCCCGGTGAGGCCGGCCGGCAGTTCGTTTTGGATCGCGGCCATTTCTTTGCGGACGCGTTGGATCACTTCCAGCGAATTGGCGTTGGGCAGCACCCAGATGCCCATGAACACGGCGCGTTCGCCGCTGAAGCGCACCTCGCTGTCGTAATCTTCCGCGCCGAGCGTCACGTCGGCCACGTCGCGCAGCCGGACGAGCTGGTCGCCGTTCTGCCGCACCACGAGCTCTTTGAATTCATCCACGGAACGCAAATCGGTGTTCGCCGTCAGATTCACCTGCACCAGCGAACCCTGCGTGTGGCCGACCGCCGCGAGAAAATTATTGGCCGCAAGCACCTGCCGGATCTGATTCGGATTGATGCCGAACGCCGCCAGCCGGTCGGGCTTCAGCCAGATGCGCATGGCGAATGTGCGGCCGCCCAGCAGGTCCGCGCGCTGCACGCCTTCGAGCGCGGCGAAGCGCGGCTGCACAATGCGCGTCAGATAATCGGTGATCTGATTCGCCTGCAACAGGTCCGAGGAAAAACTCAGGTAGGCGGCGGCGAATTGCGAGTCGGCGGTCTCAATGTTGATTGCCGGCACCTCGGCTTCCGGCGGCAGATCGTTGCGCACCTGGTTGATCTTGGAATTGATTTCCGACAGCGCCTTTTTGCCGTCGTAATTTAATTTCAACCGCGCCGTGATGGTGGACAGGCTGAGTTTGCTGGCCGATTCGAGGTATTCAATCCCGTCCGCCGCCGCGATGGCGCGTTCGAGCGGCTGGGTGACGAAGCCGCGCACCAGTTCCGCGCTCGCGCCGATGTAAGCCGTCGTGACGGTGATGGTGGCGTTCTCGTTGCGCGGATACTGGCGCACCGTGAGCGAACGGACGGCGTGCAACCCGGCGATCAAAATGATCAGGTTCACGACCAGCGCCAGCACCGGCCGGCGAATGAAAAGGTCGGTAAAGGATTTCATCCCGGTTTAATTGTTCGGCGGCGTGGGGTTTTCCGAGGCCTTGGGCGCGAGACCGTTGTTTTCCAAAATGCTCAGGCCGCTGCGGAGTTTGAAAACGCCTTCGGTCGCCACCTTGTCACCCGCCTGCAAGCCGCTCTCCACGCTCACAAAATCACCGTGACTGCGGCCCGTGCGGATGAATCTTTGCTGCACCACCAGATTGGTTGAACCGCTGTTGGTCGCCGGCGTGATGATGAAAATCGAATCACTGTAAGGTGCCCGCAACAGCGCGGTGGACGGAACCACGAGCGCCGGCTTCTCATCCGGCAACAATACTTCCACCCGCACAAACATCCCGCCGCGCAGCCGCTCGTCGGCATTTTCAAACTTGGCGCGGACGCGGACGCTGCGGGAAACCGCATCCAGGTCGGGATTGATCGCGGCGATTTCACCCTCGAATGTGTGGCCGGCATAAGCGTCGGTGGTCGCGTGGACTTTAAGCCCGGTCGCCAGGCGCGACAATTCCTGCTGCGGCAAAGAAAAATCCACGAACATCGGCGACGGCGACTGCAACGACACAATGCCTTTGCCCGCCTCAAGCTGTTCACCCAGATTCACCAGCCGGATGCCCAGCCGCCCGGTGAACGGCGCGCGGATGGTTTTCTTCTCAATCGTCGCGCGAATGGTGTCGGCGTTGGCGTTGGCCTGCTTCAGCGCCGCCTCGGCCTGGTCCAGTTCAGATTGCGAGACCGTTTTGTCCGCCGACAATTTGCGCAGCCGTTCGGCGCTAATTTCGGCCCAGTCCACCTGCGCCTCCGCCGCGTGGAGTTGGGCCGCCTCGGAGGTCGTGCTCAGGCGCACGAGCAAATCGCCCTGCCGCACGTTGGCCCCGGATTCAAAGGCGATTTCGCTCACCACGCCGGAAATTTCCGGCGAAACGATGACGCCCTGCGCCGCGCTGACCGAGCCGACGGACGGCAGCGTCTCCGGCCATTTTTCCTCGCGGGCGATGGCGGACGCGATGGTTTCCACCGTTTGCGGCATGGGCATGGCCAGCATGGTTTTGATCTGCATGGTTTTCACCGCGGCGAGTCCGCCGCCCACGACCAATACAATGACGATGCCGATGAATAATTTCCGTATCATTTTTTCCTCTTGGTTTGCTGCTTCACTTGCTCCGCCTTGGGGCCGGCCCCGGCCAAAAACAGTTCCACAATTCGTTTCGCTGTCAACTGGTCCGGCTGGCACTCGTCGCAGACGAGATGGCCGACCAGATAGAAGTTAACCAAGCCATAGAAACCGAAGGCGATTTCCTGGCTCTCAAATTGCGGGTCCAACTCGCCGGTGTTCTGCGCCGTCTTGATGAGCGAGTGGACGAACTCGAAATTGCGCTCGCACTTCTCCGCGCAGGCCGCATCCTCCGGCACCTCGCCTGGTGCCGCAAACATTGTGGCGAAGGAAATCCGCATCAGTTCGCGGTTTTCTCGGAAGTAGGCAAACAGCGCGGTGAGCGCAGCCTCCAGTTGGGCGCGGATGCCGCTGTTGTTTTCCGCCGCCGCGCGCAGCATCCGGAAACGCTCGTCGTGCGCCTCATGCACCAGCGCCTGAAACAGTCCGGCCTTGTCCTTGAAATGATAATACAGCGCCGGCTTGGAGAGCTTGGCGTCATCCACGATGTGCTGCACCGACGTGGCCGCATAGCCGCTATTGGCGAAATGCTTGAGCGCCGCGCGCAGCAATTGCTGCCTCGTGTCGGAATGATTCGCGGGCTTGGCCATAAAAACTTACCGAACGGTAGGTAAGAAAGGATCGGTTGTCAAATGATTTTCTGCGAACGGCTGCCCGGACGGGCGCAGCGCACTTTCTGGCAACCTGTCATTCGCACCGGGCTTCCGCCCGGTGGGCGCAGGCGGTCCGGCCCCAAGCCGTTTCAACGGCTTCGTCGTTACGGCTGTGGGACACGGTTGAAACCGTTACCGTTTTCTCGGACCACGACTCACCCGGCTGAAGCCGGGTGCTAAAGAGAAAAATGGCTTGGCAAGAAAGTGACACGCGCCCGCCGACCATCACCGGCCGGAATCAAGATTGAAAGTCGGCGGCGGATTTTCTAGCCTGCATCAGCGCGTAGGACGGCGCGCACCAATCACAACGAAAACCTTGAAACGATTATGACTATCTGGCGCGGACAATTTTTGGCGGCAGCGGCGGTTTCACTCTTGCTCACCGGCTGCGACAAGCCGGCGGGCGGTCCCAGGGCGGGCGGCGACACCATCAAGGTCGGCGAATTCGCGTCGTTGACCGGCAGCGAGGCGTCCTTCGGCCAGTCCTCACATCAGGGCACGCTGCTGGCCGTGGAGGAACTCAACGCCGCCGGCGGACTGCTGGGCAAAAAAATTCAATTGCTCACCGAAGACAACCAGTCGCAGGCCGGCCAATCCGCGACGGTCGTGCGGAAATTGATTTCCAGCGACGGCGTGGTGGCGATGCTCGGCGAAGTGGCGTCCTCCCGCTCGCTCGAAGCGGGACCCATCTGCCAGCAAAACAAAATCCCGATGATCTCGCCGTCCTCCACGAATCCAAAGGTGACGCAAGTCGGCGACTATATTTTCCGCGTCTGTTTTCTCGATTCCTTTCAAGGCGGGAAAGTGCTGGCCGGGTTCGCCAATCACACGCTCAAGGCCAAGTCGGTGGCGGTTTTGAAGGATGTCAAAAGCGATTACAGCGTGGGACTGGCAAAGTTTTTTACCGATGGCTTCACGGCCAGCGGAGGGAAAATCGCGGTGGAGCAAAATTACAGCGGCGGCGACAAGGATTTTAACGCGCAGCTCACGTCCATCAAAGCCGCCAACCCCGACGCCATTTTTGTGCCCGGTTATTACACCGAAGTGGGGTTGATTGCGTTGCAAGCCAAGCAACTCGGCATCGCCGCACCGCTGTTTGGCGGCGACGGCTGGGAATCGGACGTGCTGAGTTCCATCGGCGGTGCCGCGCTGGAAGGCGATTATTTTTCGACCCACTTTTCTCCCGACGACGTTTCGCCGGCCGCTCAGGCGTTCGTTAAGCACTTCAAGGAAAAATACCATGCCGCTCCCGATTCGATGGCCGCGCTGGGCTACGACTCCGCGCTGATTCTGGCGGACGCGATGAAGCGCGCCGGCACGACCGACGGAGCCAAAGTCCGCGACGCCATTGCGGCCACCAAAGATTTCCACGGGGTCAGCGGCATCATCACCATTGATGCCAATCGCGATGCCTCAAAATCAGCGGTCGTCGTGACCATTAAGAACGGCGCGTTCAAATACGTCGAGACCATCGCGCCGTGACCGAGTTTCTGCAGCAAATCATCAATGGTCTGGCGTTCGGCTCCATCCTCGCGCTGATCGCCATCGGCTACACGATGGTCTATGGCATCCTGCGGTTCATCAATTTTGCCCACGGCGACATCTTCATGCTCGGCGCGTTCGCCGGATTTTATCTTGCGCCGAAAATCGCTTCCGTTCTGCCGCTGCCTTCGATCGCCGGCGCGCTCGTGGTCATGGTGGTTTCCATGGCGGTGTGCGCCGCCCTCGGCGTTTTGATCGAACGGCTCGCGTATCGTCCGTTGCGCAAGCGTCCCAAACTCACCGTGCTCATCACGGCCATCGGCGTCTCGCTTTTTCTCGAATACGCCGGTCAGTTCTTCTTTGGTGCCGCACCCAAAAAATTTCCTGAAATCCTCCCCAGCTTCTCCGTCACGCACATCGGCAGCCTGAGTTTCAACAGCAACCAGATCGTCGTGATCGCCGTCACCTTGATTCTGTTGTTCGCGCTACGGTTGATCGTGTTGAAAACCAAAATCGGCACCGCCATGCGCGCCGTGTCCTTCAATCCCGAGGCCGCCGCGCTCATGGGCGTGAACACCGATGTGGTCATCAGCTTCACTTTCGCGCTTGGCTCCGCGCTCGCGGCGGCCGCCGGGATTTTATGGTCCATCAATTATCCCTCCATTGATCCGCTCATGGGCATTTTGCCTGGACTCAAGGCGTTCGTCGCGGCGGTGCTCGGCGGCATCGGCAACCTGCCCGGCGCGGCGCTTGGTGGCGTCATCATCGGCGTCACCGAAACGCTTGTGTCCGGCTACATTTCCTCGACCTACCGCGACGCCATTGCGTTCGCGGTGTTGATATTGATCCTGCTGGTAAAACCATCGGGCCTGCTCGGCAAGAAGGAAATCGAGAAGGTATGAATTTCCGCCACGCCAAAACTTTTTTGCTCGGTGCGATTGCGCTGGGATTTTTGGCGTCGCTCGCGGCGAATCAAATAAATCCCTACTGGCTCTTCATTTTTTACGACATCGGCATTGGCATTGTCATGGCCGTCAGTCTAAATCTCATCAACGGTTACACCGGCCAATTCTCCTTGGGTCACGCGGGTTTCATGGCGGTCGGTGCCTACACTTCGGCGGTCATCACCAATCAATTTGGCGAACTCAATTTCTTTGTGGCGAACGGAATTTTTGCCGTCTCGCTCTATGCGGGCGGACTCGCGGCGGCGCTCGCCGGATTACTGGTCGGCATTCCCACACTGCGGCTGCGCGGCGATTACCTGGCCATCGTCACGCTGGGCTTCGGCGAAATCATCCGGGTCATTCTGCAAAACATGGAGAAGGTGGGCGGCGCGCGCGGCTTGAGCGTCAACCACGGCTACACGAATCTGTTTTGGACCTTCGGCCTCGCGGCGGTGACGGTTTACGTCGTCGCGTCGCTCGTCAATTCCACTTACGGCCGCGGCTTCATCGCTGTTCATGACGACGAAGTGGCGGCCGAAGCGATGGGCATCAACACCACGAAATACAAAGTCACCGCGTTTGTCGTTGGCTCGTTCTTCGCCGGCATCGCCGGTGGCCTTTACGCGCATTCAAAACAATTTCTCACGCCCGGCGGCTTCGGTTTCATGCAATCCATCACCTTCGTGGTGATGGTGATCCTTGGCGGCATGGGCAACAGCGTCGGCGTCATCTTGGCGGCGATTTTGCTGACGCTGCTGCCGGAAGGTTTGCGGATGCTGTCCGGCATCGAACACCTGCCCGGCTTCAGCGCCGAACGCCCGCTCGGCTGGATTGGCGACACGCGGATGATCATCTATTCGCTGCTGCTCATCGCGCTGATGCTCACAAGACCGCAAGGCCTCTTTTCCTTCCGAAGGAAAAGAAATTAAAAATGAAAAATTAAAAATGAAAAAAGCGGATTCTCAGCCGGAAAATTACATTGGCAAGCCACGCGACATTGTTGAACGCTCTTTTGAATTTGCCGTCCGCATCATCCAGCTTTGCGGAAAAATGGATGAACGTCCGGGCGTTGGCCGGGTGATGATGAGCCAGATTCTTCGCGCCGGAACGAGTGTTCCGGCAAATGTCGAAGAAGCGCAAGCCGCGCAAAGCAAGGCTGATTTTGTCAGCAAAATGTCCATCGCCCTGAAAGAAGCGCGCGAAACGCATCTACGCTTACGCCTGCTGGCGACTGCCAAACTTTTTCCTGATAAACAACTGCAACCGCTGATTGATGAAGCCGATGAAATTCGCCGCGTGATTGGCGCAATCATTGTTTCCAGCAAGCGTGGCGGAGAATCCTGATTTTTTAATTTTACATTTTTAATTTTTAATTCATGCCTTCCCTGCTCCAACTCGACCAAACCACCATCCGCTTCGGCGGACTTACGGCGGTGTCGGAACTGGATTTGCAGATCGGCCGCAACGAACTGGTTGGACTCATCGGCCCAAACGGCGCGGGCAAAACCACTGCGTTTAATCTTATCACTGGCGTCTATCAACCGACCAGTGGCGAGGTTGCTTTTGATGGCAAATCCATCGTGGGCAGCAAACCGTATCACATCACTGCGCGCGGCATTGCGCGGACGTTTCAGAACATCCGGCTGTTTCCGTCGCTCACGGTTTTCGATAATGTCCGCGCGGTGTTTCATCTGCATCTGCGCGGCGACGTGCGCCACGCGCTGTGGCGCGGCAAGGGTTATCACGCCGAAGAAAAATCCATTGCCGACCGCGTCATGGAGTTGCTGGAAATTTTTCAGCTCGGCAAATTCCGCGACGAAGCGGCGAAGAGCTTGAGCTACGGCGACCAGCGGCGCCTGGAAATCGTGCGTGCGCTGGCGGCGAAACCAAAATTGCTTTTGCTCGACGAACCCGCCGCCGGCATGAACGCCACCGAGAAGGTCGAGCTCACGCGGCTCATCCAGTTCATCAAGGACAAATTTCAGATTTCCATCCTGCTGGTCGAGCATGATATGAAAGTGGTGATGGGCATCTGCGAACGCATTGTGGTTTTGGATTACGGCATTAAAATCGCCGAAGGCAAACCGGAAGAAGTGCGCGCGAACCCGAAAGTCATTGCGGCGTATCTGGGGGAATGATTAAAAATACAAAATTACAAATGAAAAAACAACGGATCACGGCCCATGCGAACGGCCGTCGGCATTTTTAATTTTACATTTTTAATTTTTAATTGAACCGATGCTGGAAATAAAGAATCTGACGGTCAGCTACGGCGCGATTTCCGCGCTGCACGGCATCACTTTGTCGGTGCAGTCCGGCAGCATCGTCACGCTGATCGGCAGCAATGGCGCGGGTAAAACCACGACCTTGAAAACGGTTTCTGGCCTGCTCAAGCCGAAGTCCGGCGAGATAAATTACGAGGGCAAGAACATCGCCGGCTTGCCGCCGCATGAAATCGTGGCGCGCGGCTTATCGCATGTTCCCGAAGGCCGGATGATTTTTGCGAACCTGACCGTGCTGGAAAATTTGCAGATGGGAGCCTATCTGGTGCGCGACAACAAGATCGTCCGGCGGGAACTGGAATTTGTCTTCGCCACGTTTCCGCGTTTGAAAGAACGCGAGCAGCAAATCGCCGGAACCTTGAGCGGCGGCGAACAACAGATGCTGGCGATTGGCCGCGCACTGATGAGCCAGCCGAAATTCCTGATGTTGGACGAACCCTCGCTCGGCCTCGCGCCACTGCTGGTCAAATCGATTTTTGAAAAGATCGTGGAGATCAACCGCGAGCGCGGCTTGACGATTCTGCTGGTGGAACAAAACGCCAACCGCGCGCTGGAAATTTCCAGTTTCGGCTTTGTTTTGGAGACGGGCAAAATCACTTTGCAGGGCGACTCGGTGGCGCTGCGTCAAAACCCGCAGGTGAAGAGTGCTTATCTCGGAGGATGATTTATGAACAAAAGAACCCGACATTTTGCGAGCGACAACTACTCCGGCATCTGCCCGGAAGCCTGGGCCGCGATGGCCGAGGCGAACGCCGGCCACGAGGTCAGTTACGGCGACGACATTTGGACGCAGCGCGCTTCTGATTTGATCCGCGACATTTTCGAGACGGATTGCGAAGTTTTTTTTGTCTTCAACGGCACGTCGGCCAATTCGCTTTCGCTGGCGTCGCTGTGCCAGTCGTATCACAGCGTGCTGTGTCACGAACTGGCGCACATCGAAACCGCCGAGTGCGGTGCGCCGGAATTCTTCGCGAACGGCAGCAAGATTCTGCTGCTGCAAGGCGCGAACGGGAAAATTGATCCGGCGGAAATCGAACGGGCGGTCCACAAGCGCACGGACATTCACTATCCGAAACCGCGCGCGGTGAGCCTGACGCAGGCGACGGAAACCGGCACGTTATATTCCCCACCGGAACTGCAAGCAATTACGCAGACCGCCAAAAAACTGGGGCTGCGCGTGCAGATGGACGGCGCGCGCTTCGCCAACGCGGTGGCGTCGCTCAACGTCGCGCCCGCCGACATCACCTGGCGCGCGGGCGTGGATGTGCTGTGTTTTGGCGGCACCAAGAACGGCATTGCGATCGGCGAGGCCGTGGTGTTTTTCGACCACGATCTGGCGCGCGATTTTGATTACCGTTGCAAACAAGGCGGCCAGCTCGCGTCGAAGATGCGGTTTCTCTCCGCGCCGTGGTTGGGCATGTTGAAAGACGGCGCGTGGCTGCGTCACGCCAAGCACGCGAACGATATGGCAAAACGGCTGGAGGCCGGTTTGAAAAATATTCCCGGCGTGAAAATCTCCTATCCGGTTCAGTCGAACGGCGTGTTCGCCAAAATTCCGAAGCCAGCCGAAGGAAAATTGCGCGAGCGCGGCTGGCATTTTTATACCGGCGTCATCACTGGCGAAGAATCGCGGCTCATGTGCAGTTGGGATACGACGACCGAGGACGTGGATGGATTTATCGCGGACTTGCGAGAAATCAGCGGTCAATAAACCTCAAGCCGCTGGCGCTTTGGGCAGCAGCTGCGTGATCACAACGAGCAATCCAACCACGACGACGGCGAGAATTCCCCAGAAAATAAAACCGCCGCTGCCGGGCGTCTGGCTCTCGGCCCACGACGTTTTTTTTAACTGCTGTTCGTCGGCGAGCTTGGCGGTCGCCTTGTCCGCCGCGAGCAACTCGCCCGCGACGAGACTCAAATCATAACTCGGCGAAGCGACGCGCGGATTGCCGTAGTAAAGAAACAGCGCGTCGTCCGCCTTCGCCTTGAATAACACGCGCGTCGCCGGATAAAGCACGGCAAACTTATCCAGCTCAATCGGCGGGTTGTCGCCGTTTTGGGTTTCGAGAAATAACGTGTCGCTCTGGGCCGTGCCGTCCAGCGGGAACACAAAGTCATTCGCCTTGTGGTCCGGAGTGCGGGTCCAGGTAACGGTCCCGAGGGCGCGGCGAAATTTCTCGCCACGCTCATCGGCGACTTCCTCGTAAAGCGACATTTCACGATGGAACAAGGGCGTTTTGGTTACGCATGTCAAACGCGTCAGCGGCAGACCGGCGCGCGGCAGTTTGATCATCCAGCGGCTCAACTTGGGCTGCTTCGCGTCGTTCGTCAGCGTGACCGTCGGTGTGAGCGCGCGGTTGATGGAGGTGCGCTGGACAAGGTAAGGCACTTGATTGCTGCCGCGCAGCACGCGCAGGTCGGCCAAACCCGAGTTGGCGCGCGCCAGCACATCAAGGTCGAGTTCGATTTGTTGCGCGCCGCCGCGGGTGAGTTGCACCACCTTGCGAAATTTCCAATTTGAAACATCCAGCGCCGCGCCCGCCAGCTCAACTCCGGCCAGTGCTTCGGGGGCGCGATAATTCGGATTGTCTGCCGGCGTTGAAATGATGAACGGCGTTACCGCTGCCGTTTTCAAATTGGCACCGAGCGCGGCGAGGTCGTAGCGCGCGGCGGCGCAAAATTTGTTGCCGGTCAGCAGATGAAAGGTGCCCACCGAGCGCGCCAGGAACACCAGATAAACCGGACGCCGCTCCACGCGCACGGCAGAGATGGGCAGCGGCGGACTGTCGGCATTTTGGATGAGCAGCACCAACTCGCGCGAGCGGACTTGCGCGTCCAGCGGCACGGAGAGATCCGCCGATGCTGACTGGCCGGCCACGGCGACGCGATAAATCACACCTTGGCCGACGACTTGTTCGCGAATGCCGTTCTCCAAAATCTGCGGCACGGCCAGCGTGACGGTGCGCGTGAACAGCGGTTCATCCGTTTCAATTTTGACTGCTGCCACATCGAGGTTAGCCGCGCCCAGATTCAGCGTGAGCCGCGACTCGCCGGGATTTTCGTCACGCTCGGCGATGACGGCGGTTTGAGTTTCATTGGGCGTCGCCACGGCCGCAGCGGCGTGAAGCCGCGCACCCGTGAAGGGAACCGCCTGCGAGCGCTGGTCGTCCACGGTCAATCGCAGCGAATGCCACGCGCCGGCGGGAAACGAAATATGCAACTGGCTCGCGCCATAAGCCTGTCGGAAAATCGGCTGCCCTTGCGTGATCGGCTGCCAGCTTTTGCCGTCCTCCGAGCCATCCACCCGCACGGCTTTGATGAAATTATCCGCCGGAGATTCCAATGTGACACCGTCGAGCGGCTGCGTGAGGCCGGTTTGCAGCGTGATGATCGTGGTGCGATTGTTGAGCGATACTTGAAATGACTTGGCCGCCTGGACGGCTTTGCCAGCAGGCACGGGGCGCTCGATTAAGAACGGCAGCTCGTTTCCGGAGTCATCGTAAAGCCGCAAATCCTCGAGCGCAGGCCGCGCCGCATCGCGTGTCTCGGGCGGCAGGCTCAATTTGATGAGGCCGGGCGAGGCGATTTCGAAATGCTGCTCCTTTTGCCAATCACCGGGCAACGCAGCTTTGGTCGTCAGGGCAAGGAGCAGCGCGAGTCCACCGGTGTATTTCTTCACCAGGTTAATGTTAGTTTTCATCTTTGGCCTCCGTTTCCTTGGTGGGTGCGGAAAAGAATTTTTGATACGCGAGCGAGGCGATCATAGCAATGACCGCCACGCCGCCCACCGCGCCGATGCGATACAGTTGATTGAGATGCGCCAAGTCATGGATAAAGAGTTTCAACAGCGTCACGATCAACAGGCCCAGCGCGGCATAACGCGCGGCGGGAATTTTTTTCAGGATGCCCCAAACCAACAGCACGAGCGCAAACAGTCCCCACGCGATGGAATAGCTCATGTCGCGCGCGAAGTTGCCGCTGAATTGAAACGTCAGCGTCGAGCCGGGCTCGCTGAAATAGTCGGCGATCTCGATGTTCAGCAGCAGGAAGGCGAGCACCGTGCCGAGCGATGCCAGCACGGCCTGACAATTGGATTTCAAAACGAGGTGCCGCGGCGGTGTGAGCAATTTTGCACCGATGAATAATGCAATGGTCGCAATGCCGTAGGTGTAGAGATACCAATTGAAAACCGGCGTGGCGCTGCGGGCATGGTATTCGAGCACGGCGGGATTGAATGCGAGCCGCACGAACGCGGCGACGAGCAGGCCGACGCCGGTGAGGCGCAAGCCGGGATGCGGGACGCGGTGGAACAACCAGAGCAAGGCCGCGCCTTCGAGCGCCCAGCCGATGGTGATCCACTGGCGATCAAACTGAATCGGGAAAATCAGCGTGATGAAAAACAGCGCCACGCCGCCGAACCAAGCGAGTTGCGTCATGCGGGACTTGGTTTCGGCGGGAATTTGTTTCAAGACGATCACCAAGCTGGCCAGCGCGGGTAATGCGAAGGCGGCGGGCAGCAGGCCCATGGTGGAATTCGGCCAGGCGATGTTCACGAGCCGGAAGATGAGGAGGAATTGCGCCGGCCCGACGAGCGCGGCGGCGGCCCAAGGCAAAGTCTTGTCCGCAAACTTTCGCAGGAACAGGAACGGGAACAGCGCGAATGCGGCGAAGAAAATCAGATACCACATCAGCGGCGTGGTCGGCGGGATGAGCGGATTCGTGGGGTCGAGCCGGTGGAAATGCCAGGCGCACTCCAGTGCGAAGGTGCTCACGAGTCCGACGAGCGGCATCCACTCGAACGAAAAGATTTTGGTGAGGCCCAGCAGCAGCACGACGAGCAGCAGCGCAAGGCCGAACACCGGCGTGGGATTGGCCAACGGAAGTCGCAGCGTGGCCATGATGAGCAGCAGGAACGGCAGCACGACCGAACTGGCGGGCAGCAGCGCGGCCAGAGTTTCGGGCGTATTGAAGTCGCCTTCGATTTTCAGTCCATTCTTGAAAACGTCCGGTTTGAATTTCCGCGCGAGCCAGGTGCTGGCCGCGACAAAGAAAACGGCGAAGGCACCGAGCAGGAAAAACGAAGTTGGCAGTCCGGTGAGGTCGGCAGGAATTTTGAAGATGAGCGCGCCGGTGGCGGCGAGCGTAAGCAGCAGCACCGCGAGCACGGGCAGCAGCGTCGCGGTCATCACCGCGAGCACGATGGCGAGCAAATCCACGAGCAGCACGAACGGCCAGACGACGAAGGAGAGCTCCGTGAGTTTGAAGATCGGCACGAGCACCAGCAGCAGTGCGATCGGCGGGAAGAAGTGGTTCAATTGCGCCGAGACGCCGGCGGCCACGCCACGACGGTGTTGCAGCAGCGCCGGCAACGCGGAATGGAACACGGCGAAGACGAAGTAAAACGCGAGCGCGGCGTTGAGCAGTTCGTTGGTCAAATGCTCCGAGGTCCAAAGTGCGAGCAGGCCGAACACGGCGAGCCCGGCGATGGGCTGGGCGATCGAGACTTTTTCGTCGAGCCACGCGAGCGCGGCGACAGCAAGATCAATCAGGAAAACAAAGCCGAAGAGCAGCACCGGACGTTGCGCGAGCGGTGCGAAGTCGAAGAAGAAAACGGTGAACGCCAGCGCCACGCCGGCCAGGGCCAGGTTGCTGCCGGAGAGCCACGGATTCGTCTGGGTGCGGCATTTGGCGAACCAGTTTGCGCCCAACCACAGAGCGTTGAAACTGAGCAAAACGGCGAGGGCGATGAGGATTTTGTTGCCTTCAAAATATTGCTCACTGGTGAAAAACTTTTCCGCCCAGCCCATCTGCATGAACGCCGTGCCCGCCGCCGCGAGCGCGGTGAGGAAGTGCCAGCGGCGATTCAAGGCGACGACGATCAACCCCGCGTCGAGGATGGCGATGTAGCCGAAGAGGCCGAGCGGATTATCTTGGCCGGTGGAGAGCAGCACCGGCGTCATGAAACCGCCGAGCATTCCCAGGATGGCAATCACCAAGGCGTCGAGCCGGACGGCTAGGAAAAATGCGGTGGTGGTGATGAGGGCCATCAACAGGAAGGTCGGGATCGGTCCAAAAAACTCGAAATGATACAGCGCGCGGCAGGAAAAGGTGACGGCGTAGAGCGCCAGCACGCCCGACGCACAGAGGGTTTGCCCGCCGACGATGTATTGTTTGCGCCGATGCAACACCACGCCGCCTACCAGCAGGCCGAGGCCGGCCAGGAAGCCAAGCGCCATGCGGATTTCCGGCCGGATGAGATTGTGCTGGAAGGAATATTGAATGGCGAAGGCGATGAACAGAAAGAGCGCCAGACCACTGACCCACGCCAGACCTTTGACGCCGAGGAATTGTTCCCAATTAATATTCGGCAGGGCCGGCTTTGGAGACAGCAACGGACGCGATGGTGCCAGGGGCGGCATGAATTCCGGGATCGGCGGACGCGGTGGGGCGGCGATGGGCGGCGGTGGCGGAATCGGTGCAGCGGAAAACGGAATAGAAATTTTGGGTTCTGAAAGCGGTGCCGGAGAAATTGTGGCCAGGAGAATTTCCGCCGGCGGTGCGGTTGGCGCGGACGGCGCGGTTTTGGGTTCTGGCCCAGCGGCGGCCGGTCTTTGATTGTTGAGCCGGATAACCTGGATTTGCAGGTCGTCCACGCGGCGCGCGAGGTCTTCAATTCGGTTGCCGGCGTTGACCGTCCGCACGATCAGCCAGATGGCCAGAGCCAGTGGCAGCGCGATGACCAGGAGAATAATTAAAATCCAGGGTTCCATATAGAGTTCCTTTCGTTGGGCATGGCGGGTCGAACTGCGAGCATTGGAAATCCAATCCGCTTACAAAGCAAGCGGGAATCCGGCTGGCCACTGGCTCTGATGTTCACGCGGCTAGCGTAACGCCAAGCGGCCGGCGGACATCAATTGAAAAATCTGCCGGTGGAATCAATCCAAACGATGCTCTTCCCCGAATGGACTCACGCCGTTGCTGGCTTGCTGCCAAACAAACTCTTGAACCAGGCCCAAGCGGCGCGAATGCCCACGTCGCGGGTGCCTTCGAAATGGTAAATCTTCGCGATGTCTTCTTCGTGGCCAAGATAGCGGGGCGGTAGCAGGATGATGGTTTTGGCGTCACCGCCTTCGATCCGCAAAATTTCGGAATAGAAAAGCCCGCGCCCGGCTTCGTATTGGCCGGCAGGCAAAATCAGCGTGCGGCGCGCCAGCACGAGCCACGGACGATAGGTCAAAACCAGTTCGCCCTTTTCATTGCGCGTCAGTTTGCCGTAAGTGCGGGCCGGGACTTTGGTGGTCTTGCGGGCGAGGAAAAGATTGTTCCCCTGCGCATCCGGTTTGAAACGGAATTTGCGGCCGGTGCAAAAGTCCCAGACGAACACGAGGCCAAAGTGGGAGAGCCGGAACGACCAACCGGCGATGAGATAGGAAATGAGCAGGATGATGAGCGCCACGCCGCGCCGACCCAGGGGTTCATCCAGGCGCTGCCCACGACGGTGGCGAGAACCGCGGTGCGAAACGTCTTGAGCGCGGCATCCACCGTGGAGAACGGGCTGATCAAGATCAGGATGTTGATGGCGTTGGAGGCCAGAAAAACGATGAAGAACGCCGCCATGGCAATCGGCGTCATGAGGACATCGTAGAAAACGGTGTGCAGATCAATGGTCGCCAGCCCGAGCGAACTCAAGGACGCACTGGGCTGCCCGCCGGTGGAGTTGGCCTCGTGAATGAGGTTGACCATGATCGGCACAAACGCGCCCGTGGCCACGAGGCCGGAAATTTTATGTTCGATGGTTTCGGCGACATCCAGCGGTTTCTTCATGACGGTGGGCAAGGCCACCACGCCGCCCGCATCCTTCAAGGCACACGCAACGACCAGCAGCAGCGCCGGCACCCAGAACAACGGGTTCGCGAACCACGGCAGCCGGGCTCGTTGTTCGTCGGTGGTGGCTTTAAAATATTGGTAGGCCCCCACGGCACTCACGCCCAGCAGCGGCGAGATGGCCACGCCCGTCACCACCGAAAGCGTCTGCGCAATTTGCACGCCGGGCGGCGGCGTGGTTTTGCCCACCGGCTGGGAAGTCAGCGCCGCACCGGCCGTCGGTGGCGTAAACAATCCCAGCGCGAGGGTCAGGACCAAGAGTGTGAATGCCAGCTTTTTCATGCCTGAATATCTCCGGCTTTTTGGCCGGGTGTAAAGCGGATTCCGTTTCAGCCATGCCAAAAATCCGAAATACCCTGTTGACTTCGTCCGCGCGTTTGATAGTTTCAGCGTCCATTTTGTTTGGATAAAGAAATGAAAACGCATTTGCCGAAAGTAAATTTAGATCAGCGCAAGTGGCATATTATTGATGCCAATGGCGCGGTGTTGGGCCGACTGGCCGTTCAAGTTGCCGACGTTCTGCGCGGCAAGAACAAGCCCGTCTATACGGCGCACCTCGACGCCGGCGACTTTGTGGTCGTCATCAACGCCGAGAAAGTGCGCCTGACCGGCAAGAAAGAAACCGCCAAGGAGTTCATGAGCTATTCCGGCTGGAAAGGCGGCGAAAAATACACCACCGTCGCCCAAGTGCGCGCCAGCCAGCCCGAACGACTGATCGAACATGCCGTGAAAGGCATGATTCCCAAGAACCGCCTCGGGGCTCAGTTGCTCACCAAATTGAAAGTGTTCAAAGGCGACAAACATCCGCACGCGGCCCAAATGCCGGCGGTGCTTGTGCCGGTTAAATAATTTTTTGTATGGCCACCACCACCACCATCGAATTTCTCGGCACCGGACGTCGCAAAACCGCGATCGCCCGGGTTCGTCTCGCGACCGGCACCGGTAAAATCACCGTCAATGGCCGCGCGTTTGACAACTATTTCCCGCTGGACACCCTGCGCGCAACCGTGTCGCAGCCGTTGACCCTCACCGGCACGGCGGACAAGCTGGACGTGCGCGTGAACGTCATCGGCGGCGGCCCGAACGGCCAGGCCGGGGCGACGCGCCACGGCATTTCCCGCGCGCTTTTGAAGTTCGACGCGAACCTCCGCCCCGCGCTGAAGAAAGAAGGCTTTCTCACCCGCGATCCGCGCGAACGCGAACGCAAGAAATACGGCCAACCGGGTGCGCGCAAACGCTTCCAGTTCAGCAAGCGTTAAGCCGCTGCAAACTTTCAAAACCCCGCTGGCAGTCCGGCGGGGTTTTTTATTTTGCACAACCAAGCAACCAAGGCCGGAAAAAACTTTGTTCCTTCGTTCCTTTGTAGTTCAATTTTCATCCGAAATTAAATGAAATCGAAAAATGTCGCCATCGTTGGTGCGTCCGGTTACTCCGGCGAAGTGTTGGTCCAGTTGCTTTTGAACCATCCACACGCGGAACTGGTCGCGGTCACCTCGCGCCAAAATGCCGGGCAGCCGCTCGCGCAGGTTTTTCCAAAATTTGCCAGCCATCCCAAATCCAAGACCCTCCGCTTCACCGATCCAAACGTGGATGTTTTGTCCAAACAAACGGACGTGGTTTTTCTCGCGCTACCACACGGCGTCGCCGCCGAATTTGCCGTGCCGTTGCTGGCCGCCGGCTGCGTGGTCATTGACCTAAGCGCGGACTTCCGGCTCAAGAGCGCGGAGGTTTACAAAGAATTTTATGCCCACGACCATCCCGCGCCGGAGTTGTTGAAAAAATCCGTCTATGGCCTGCCGGAATTTTATCGGGAAGAAATCAAGAAATCTTTGCTCATCGCCTCGCCCGGTTGCTACCCGACCAGCATTTTGCTGCCGACGCTGCCGCTGCTCAAGGCTGGCCTCATCAAGCCCGCCGGCATCATTGCCGATTCCATGAGCGGCGTCAGCGGGGCGGGCCGCAAAGCGGAGCTGGATTATTTGTTTGTGGAGTGCAACGAAAGCGTCCGCCCCTACGGCGTGCCGAAGCACCGGCACTTGTCCGAGATCGAGGAACAGCTTTCGTTCGCAGCGGGAACGCCGGTGACGATTCAGTTCACGCCGCATTTGATTCCGGTGAATCGCGGCATCCTCACGACGCTGTATCTTGCACCGAGCGAACATTTCAGCGCCGCAGCCGGTGCCGCCAAACTCGCGGAGAAAATTTCTGCGTGCTACCAGGCCGCTTATGCCAACGAGCCGTTCGTCCGCTTGCTCGAAGGCAAGGCGCTGCCTGACACAAAAAATGTCGTGGGCACGAACGTCTGCGAAATCGCGTGGCGGCTCGATCCGCGCACTGGCCGGCTCATCGTCATGAGCGCTGAAGATAATCTCGTCAAGGGCGCGAGCGGCCAGGCGGTGCAAAGCATGAACATTTTGTGCGGCTGGCCGGAAACATCTGGTTTGGTTTGAATTTGATTCGTAGGAGACGACGTGAGGAGTCTCTAACTTAAAAATGAGTCTCGTTACCTCGTCTCCTACAAAAGCCATAAAGTGGAATGCGGCTGACTACGCCGCGAATTCAACCGTGCAGCAAACCTGGGCGCGCGAACTCATTGCCAAACTCAAACTTCGCGGCCATGAACATATTCTGGATGTCGGCTGTGGCGACGGCAAAGTGACGGCGGAACTTGCCCGCGCGTTGCCAAAGGGTTCAGTCACTGGCGTGGACGCGTCGTCGCCGATGATCGAGTTCGCGCAAAAACAATTCCCGCCAGCGAAGTTTCCGAATCTGCAATTTCACGTCCTGGATGCGCGAAAGCTCAAATCCGCGCGCCGGTTTGATTTTATCTTTTCCAACGCGGCCCTGCATTGGGTGGATGATCACCAGGCCATTCTCAACGGCGCGGCGGCCGTGTTGAAACCAGGCGGTCGGCTGGTGGTTTCCTGCGGTGGCAAAGGCAATGCCCACGATGTTTTTCTTGCGTTGCGACCGGAGATGCGGTTGAAACACTGGCGCGAGTTTTTCCGCAAAATGCCGATGCCGTATTTTTTTTACGCGCCCGGTGATTACGAAAAATGGCTGCCGAAGTTTGGCTTCCAGATCAACCGACTGGAGCTGGCGCCGAAGGCTGCCACTTATGACGGGGCGGCAGGTTTCGCCACGTGGCTGCGCACAACGTGGATTCCCTACATCCAACGCGTGCCGGAAAATTTGCGCGAGGAATTTATTGCGGCGGTCACGCAGCGTTACGTCGTCAAACATCCGCCGGACAAATCCGGCCAGGTTCATGTCCGCATGGTGCGGCTGGAAATTGATGCGGTGAAGATTTAATAACCAAGAAACCAAGCAACGAAGATCGGAAAAAACTTTGTTCCTTGGTTTCTTTGTTGTTCAATTTTTGAAAATGAAAATGCAGTTCAAAGAAATCACTGGTTCCATCGTCGCGCCCCAAGGCTTTCTCGCCAGCGGCGTTTTTTGCGACATCAAAAAACTCGGCACGGGCAAAGGTTCCAACAAGGGTCCGAAGCGCGATCTCGCGCTCATCGTCTCCGAGACGCCGGCGACCGTTGCGGGCATGTTCACGACCAACCAAGTCTGCGCCGCGCCGGTGAAAGTGTGCGTCGAGCGGATGAAAAAGCGCCTGGCCCAAGTCGTGGTCGTTAATTCCGGCAATGCCAACGCCTGCACCGGCCAACAGGGCATGGCCGATGCGCGGGAAATGGTTTCGTTCACCGAACGCACCTTGGCATTGTCGGCGGGGCGCGCGTTGGTTGGTTCAACCGGACGCATTGGCGTGACGATGCCGATGGACAATATCCGCGCCGGCATTCTCGCAGCGGCGATGGAATTGGGCGGCACGCCAACGCACGCCGACCAGGCGGCCGAGGCGATCATGACGAGCGATTCGCGTTCGAAGCAGATCGCGATTGCATTCAAGCTCGGCGGCCAGACGGTGCGTATCGGCGGCATCTGCAAAGGCGCGGGGATGATCCAGCCCGGCATGAGTGCGACCGGCGCACGTCCCGCCGCGCTGCCGCAGGGTGGATTGCACGCGACGATGCTGTGCTTCATCACGACCGATGCGGCGATTGACGCAGCGGTGTTGCAAGCCGCGCTGAACGAAGCTGTCGCACACAGCTTCAATCGCATCACCGTGGACGGCGACATGAGCACGAACGACACGGTGCTCGTGCTGGCGAACGGACTCGCTGGCAATGAAAAATTAAAAAATAAAAATTCAAAACTAAAAACTTTTCAAGCCGCCTTGAATCACGTCTGCCTTGAACTCGCCAAGAAAATTGTGCGCGATGGCGAAGGCGTTCACCGGGTCGTAACCGTGCGGGTGACTGGTGCGAGGACGATTCAGGATGCCGATGCCGCCGCGCGCGCGGTGGCGAACAGCGCGCTGGTGAAAACGAGCTGGCACGGCGGCGACCCGAACTGGGGCCGCATTATTGACGCCCTTGGCTACTCGCCCGCAACCGTGATGGAGGAGAAAATTGACATCGGCTACGCCGCGAATGGTTCGAAGAAAATTCTCTGGAGCCTCAAGCGTGGTCAACCGACGAAGGCGACGTTCAAGGAATTGTGCGCCGCCGTCGCGCCGAAAGAATTTGAACTGCACATCAACCTGAATCTCGGCCAGGCGGACGCCGTGATGTATGCCGCTGATTTGACCGAAGCCTACGTGGACTACAACAAAGGCGACGTGACCGACCCGACCACACTTGGCGGTTGACATTTTTCGTTCGTGATTCAAATGCGTCACGCTGAAGACAGCAACCGTCCGCGAATTGCGCAACGCCTTTGCCCGGCTTCCCAAGTGGCTGGACAAGGGCAAGACCATTGAAATCATCAAACGCGGCAAGCATGTGGCCGACCTCGTGCCCAAGGCCGGCGGCAAGCGCAAGGGCCGGCTCGGCTGCACGCCCAGTCCGTATCCCATTCCGGCGGACATTGACGACCCGGTGGAGGTCCAATGGGAGGCGATGCTGTGAGGTATCTGCTCGATAGCAGCGAGGCCGACTTCGTTCATCAGTTTCCATGAAGCCCGTCGTCACCAGAATGTAACATCCTTGCCACCAGACTGTCGCCCGCCAGTGGTTTAGTCTGGGTGTGCAAACCTGCCGACATTTTCGCAACCAGTTGCCGCGCGAGCTGGCCGACGAACTCCGCGACGCCGACCCGGCACCTTGCACCGTGTGTGATGCCATGCCCCACCGCAAACGGCTGCTGGCCGGTTCGGGCCCAAACCGCACTCAGCGCTTGGCCGTGGTGTCCACCGCTCCGGCGGTCGCGGAGCCGCACTGGTTGAACGGCCTGCTCACCTTTCTGCGCCGGCAGCGGATATCGCCTCTCCGGGAAGGGTGACAAATACCCAGGGCGGCGCTAGACTCGCGGCATGAAGCACCTTTTGTTGGCGCGCCTCAGCGTGCGGCTGGGCGTGGTGACCATCGGCATGTTATTGGCGGTGGGCCGGGCGCACGCGGCCGATTCAACAGAAGCCACGCAACGTTCCGGCAATCCCATTTTCCCCGGTTGGTATGCCGACCCGGAGGCGAAGGTCTTTGGCAAAGCGTTCTGGATTTATCCCACCACCTCCGCGCGTTATGAGGAGCAGACTTTTCTGGATGCCTTTTCCTCACCGGACCTCGTGCATTGGATCAAGCATAGCCGCGTGCTCGACACCAACGCGGTGACTTGGGCGCACCGCGCCATGTGGGCACCGGCGGTCGCGGAAAAAGACGGCCGCTATTTTCTGTTCTTCGGTGCGAACGACATCCAGAACGACCAGCAACTCGGCGGCATCGGCGTGGCCGTGGCGGATAAACCGGAAGGCCCGTTCCAGGACTATCTCGGCCAACCCTTGGTTGACCGTTTCCACAACGGCGCGCAGCCGATTGATCAGTTTGTTTTTCACGACACCGACGGCCAATACTACCTGATTTACGGCGGCTGGCGGCACTGCAACATCTGCCGGCTGAAGAATGATTTTCGCGGCTTCGCGCCGTTTGCGGACGGCACAACGTTTAAGGAAATCACGCCGGCAGGTTATGTCGAAGGCTCGGTGATGTTCCGGCGCGGGGCGAAATATTATTTCATGTGGTCGGAAGGCGGCTGGACCGGGCCGAATTATTCAGTGGCTTACGCGATGGCCGACGCGCCGACCGGCCCGTTCCAGCGCATCGGGAAAATCTTGCAGCAGGATCCGAAAGTCGCCACCGGGGCCGGTCATCATTCGGTGATTCAACTACCGGGCCAGGATGTTTACTACATTGTCTATCATCGCCGGCCGCTCGGCGACACCGACGGCAACCACCGCGTGACGTGCATTGACCGCATGGAATTTGACGAACAAGGCTTCATCAAACCGGTGAAGATTACTTTTGAAGGTGTGGCTCCGGTTTCACTTTGAGCGGTGGCGCGTTGCCCTTTGAACTCGCGTTCGCGGCCACTTTCATTTCCAATCATGGCTTATGCGCCGGATTATTTTCAGTTTGCTTTTTGCCGTGGGCCTGTCGTCGGCCTTTGGCGTTGAACTGGTCGGCACGCCTGCGATTGCAGCCACGGCCACGAATGCCGTGGTGCATTGGGTCACGGATGTGGCCGCCGGCACGCGGGTGCAAATGTCACCGGCGGCAACAATTCTGGCGGATAAAACTCCCCGCCCGCAGCACACCGCCACCCTCACCGGGCTGCAGCCGGGCGTGACCTACACGATTGTGCTCGGCACCGCGCGCGTGCCGCTGGCGACGAATCAATTCACCACCGCCGGAACCACCACGGCCAGCCCGCCGGTGAACGCCAGGCAAGCGTCCACGACCAAAGCAAACTCGCCGCCAAAAAAACCGGTCGCAGCGAAACCCGCGCCGCCACCGACGCGGAAAATCTGGGCCAACCTGCCGGCGCTGCCGGATCATTTCGCGCGGCACGGCGGCGATTTCCACGCGCAGGACGAGGATGATTATGCGCGGCAGTCCTGGGAATTTCTCCAACGCGCCAAGGCCGACGGCCTGCCGGCCAAGGTGGATGAGGAAGCGGTCTTGCGTGTGTTTGATCCGAAAAGCGGCACCTTCGCTGCCTATAACCGCGACGGCACGACAAAGACATTTTTCAAACCGGGCGGACACGATTATTTTGACCGGCAACCGGGCCGCGCGGTGAATCTCAAAACGTGGAAGTGATATGAAGCACCTTTGCCCCGTCTGCTATTATCCCCAGCTCACCGAACCGCCGCGCAGCCCCAACGGGGGCGGTTCCTATGAGATTTGTCCCAGCTGCGGTTTCCAGTTTGGGGTGAGCGATGACGCCGGCGGCTTCACTTACGCCCGGTGGCGCATGGCTTGGAAAAAGGGCGGCGCAAAGTGGTCGAGCCGGCAACCACCGCCAGCCCATTGGAATGGTAACAACCAGCTTGGAAGAACACCGGACAAAAAAGGCGGCACCGCACCGGCATCAGCAGGTGAAACCGCAAGCTAAACGGCCCGCCGTGCCAAGGGGAATGACCCTGATCATTGCTTCCGTGGAGTGGACCAGGTTGGGGCATGCGGGCTGCGCGAATTTATTTTCCCGCAGCACGTTTCAAGATTCATAAGTCATACAATCCGCTGTCGTGCGTGTAATCGCCACCGCCCGTGCCGCCTTCCTTGTCGCCCATGAAATCGCCGAGCACGTCGCCCATGTCGGCCTCGATCTTCTCCGGGTCTTCGCCGGCTTCGAGGCGCTTGATGGCCACGTCAAATTCCTTCGGCATGGAGCCGGCCGGCATGATGTCCTTCATCTTCCGCATCATGTGCGCCATGTGCTTGGGATTGTTCTCATCCAGATGCTCCATGTCGCGTTCCATCTCGGCCATCGCGCGCGCCATGCGCGGGTCGTCCAAATCCGGCATGGGCGGTTCGCCGCCGGCGGATTCGTCTTTGGCCGGATTCTCTTTCAAACCCTTGGTCATGGCGAAGCGGCTGACCTGCTTGGCGAGTTTTTTCTGGCCGCACTGGGGGCAGGCCGGCGCGTGGCCAGGATTCACGCGCTTGGCGAGGAAGCTGAAAATCTTCCGACATTTGGGACAGGCAAATTCGTAAATCGGCATAACGGGATTTACGATTTACGATTTACATTGGTCGCGCCAGTAAAATCACTCCCACTCAATCGTCCCCGGCGGCTTGCTGGTGATGTCGAGGACGCAGCGGTTCACGCCTTTCACCTCGTTGATGATGCGGCTCGCCAGTTTCTCCAACAGGTCGTAGGGTAGCTTCACCCAGTCGGCGGTCATGCCATCCTGCGATTCCACGGCGCGGATGGCGATGGTGTAGTCGTAGGTTCGCTCGTCGCCCATCACGCCAACGCTGCGCACGGGCAGCAACACGGCGAAGCTCTGCCAGATCTTGTAATAAAGTCCGCTGGCCTTCATCTCCTCCACCACGATGGCGTCGGCGTTGCGCAAAATGTCGCAGCGCGAGGGCGTGACTTCGCCGAGGATGCGCACGGCAAGGCCGGGTCCGGGGAACGGCTGGCGCCAGACGATTTCTTTCGGCAATCCGAGTTCGACGCCGAGCTGACGGACTTCGTCTTTGAACAGACATTTCAGCGGTTCGACCAATTGAAACTTCATGTTCTTGGGCAAGCCGCCGACATTGTGATGGCTCTTGATGAGCGCGGCCGGATTGCCGCCGATCGGCACGGATTCGATGACGTCGGGATACAGCGTGCCTTGCGCGAGGAACTTCGCCTTGCCGGCGCGCTTGGTCGCGGCTTGAAACACTTCGATGAAGGTCTTGCCAATGATCTTGCGCTTGCGTTCGGGATCAGTGACGCCCTTCAATCGGTCGAGAAACAGCTTGCTGGAATTTTCATATTGCAGCTTCAGTTTGAAATTGCGGCCAAAAACTTCCTGCACCACTTCGGCCTCCTTGGCGCGCAGCAGGCCGTTGTTGACGAAGATGCAGGTGAGCTGATTGCCGATGGCCTTGTGCAGCAGTGCCGCCGCGACGCTGGAATCCACGCCGCCGCTCAGGCCGAGAATGACTTCGTCTTTGCCGACCTGCGCGCGAATTTCTTCCACGGCCTGATCAACGTAGTTCCGCATCGTCCAGCTTTTACCGCAGCCACAGACCTGGTGAACGAAGTTGAAAATGATTTCCTTGCCGCGCGGCGTGTGGACGACTTCGGGATGGAATTGCAGGCCGAAAAATTTCCGGGCGCGGTCTTCGATGGCGGCGAATTCGGAATTTTCCGTCACGGCAACGGACTTGAAGCCGTCGGGCAACTTCGTGAGCTTGTCGCCGTGCGAATTCCAGACCTGCAATGATTTCGGCAGCTTGGCGAAGAGCGCGCACGAAGCGTCCTTCACCGTGAGGGTGCCTTTGCCGTATTCGCGCTTGAGGCCTTTCTCGACCTTGCCGCTGTTGAATTGCGCGAGCAGTTGCACGCCGAAGCAGATGCCGAGAATTGGCACACCCAGGTTGAAGATGGCTTTATCCGGCAGCGGCGCATCCTGGGCATAAACGCTGGACGGGCCACCGGACAGGATGATGCCGCTGGGTTTGAGCGCAGCGATTTCCACGGCGGGCGTGTCGTAGCGAAGAATAGTAGAATAGACGCTGCCCTCGCGGACGCGCCGGGCGATGACCTGCGTGTATTGCGAGCCGAAATCGAGGATGACGATGGTTTCGATCATGAAATAAGTAAAAAATTCGCCAAGATTTTCAGCGCGGGCCGGAAGTTTTGCGAGCGAAAAATGTTTTTATCCGGGCGGGACTTGGGTGCAGCCCAACCGCAGAAACCATGACCAACGAAGCCGCGCGGGCGTCAGCGCGTCACCTGGTCATCGAGGGTCCACATCTGCCGGTCTTCACCGCCGGAGCGGATTTCCATTTCCTTGCCGGAAAGCTGATGGAAGAAAAACGGCGTGCCGTAGCCATCCACCAACTCGCCACCGGCATTCACGCGCAAACCGGATTCCGCCGTGATAAAGATGATTTGCCTGGGATTCCTCCCCATCAGCGCGGCAGTGATCTCTGGATTCGTGCCGACGGGATTTTCGCCAAAGGCCGAGTTGTAATTGTGGATGACCACGCGCGCATTGTCCAAAACGGTCAGCGGCGGCAGCACGGGAATGGCATTGGTCGCCGGCCCCGGATCGGGCGACGCGGCGCGCGCGGCGAGTGCAACCGGAGCCTTGCCGGCGTCGGCCGCTACCGCCGGCGTGGCCGGAACGCTCTGGCCTTGGTCGGACGGCGTTGAACCGGGTGACAATTTACTTTCCCCGACGGGCAGCCGTTTGGCTGAATCAAGCCGCAGCGTGAAATAACCCAGAAGTCCGAGGACCAAGACCAAGACCGTCGCCTCAAGCATTCGCTTTTTCATGTCAAACAGTTTTCATGAAGCCGAGATTGGGCGTGGTAAAGCGGCCGAGATTCGGAAAGACCGTGGCGAGATTGCTGTTATCCACGCCGAACCAAGTGGCGATGGTGGCGAAGTATTGATCAATCGCCGTCGTCGGAATCCAGCGGCCGGTGCTGGTGTCGTCCGGGCCGTTGATGGCGAGCGTCGGAAATTTCCCGTAAGTTTTTCCGCCGACCACCGAGCCGCCATTGGCCGCGCCCGCGCCGCCAACGATGAGATGGTGGCTGCCCCAGCCGTGATCGCTGCCCACGCCGTTACTCGGGAACGTGCGGCCAAAATCGCTCGCGGTGAACGACGTGACATTGTTTTGCAGGCCGAGCTGTTCCATCGCGCGCTGGAAGGTGAGCAGCGACTGGCTCAATTCCGCGAACAGATTCGCGTGCGCGCCGAGGATGACATTGTTCGGCGTGTTCGTGGTGTAATTAGTCTGGCCGCTGTGCAGATCGTAGCCACCGACCTGGCAGAAAAAAATCTGGCGCTTCATGCCGAAGCCGTTGGTCGGACTGCCGGCAGCGCGGTTGCCGGCCTCGATCAGGCGCGCAATCATTTTCAACTGTTGGCTCAAGCTGGAGGTAAATGTGCTGCCGCCGTTGGGCGTGGTGATGGTCGTGGAAAATCCGTTCGTCCAGAAATTTGCCGGCGCGCTGTTGGTGATGGCGTTGTTGAGCAGCGCGCCGGTGTTGATGCTGTGCGCGGCGACATCCGAGTAGGCTTTGGCCTGCATGTTCGGATACGGCAGGCCGAGAATGTTGGTCAATGCGGCGAGCCGCGCGCCCGTGACGCCGGCCAGCGAAATCGCGCCGCTGGTGGACACGTTGTATTGCGAAACCAGGTTGCCGATCTCGAACGTGTTCGCGCCCGCCAGCGAAACGGACAGCGAGATGGACGCGCCGGGATTGACGGAATTGAGCAGATCGGCGCAGCGTCCGCCCCAGCCGGTGAGCGGGGGCTGGTCCGGAATGGAGGTCTGCCATTGCGTAACCTGGTCGGCATGGGAAAACAACTGCGGCGGCTTCAGCCCGCCGCTGCGATACTGCGCCTGCGTGATCGGCTGGACGAGCGTGCCCGTGTTCATCAGCAGTGCCAGCTTGCCTTCGCTAAACAGCGTCTTGAGTTCAGGACAGGCCGGATGCAGGCCGAATGTATGGCCAGCCGGATCCGTGTAGCCATCGAGCGTTTGCAGCGAACCGAGCGGCAGCGCCAGCACGGGCTGCCGGAGCGCGGCGTAATTGCCATACTCCAACGGAACGGTCGGCACGATCAGGTTGTTCGAGTCGTTGCCCCCGGCGAGGAAGATGCACACGAGCGCCTTGTAGTCGGTGATGTTGGACTGCGCGACGGCGGCGTTCATGAACCGCAGGTCGCGGATGGCCGAGGTCATCGCGGCGGTGCCCACGGCGGCGCAGGCGGCACGGCGCAGAAAATCCCGGCGCGTGATGACGGAGATATTTTTCTCGTTCATAAATTATTTTTGGATCGTGAAGTCCGGCGAGTTGACTATTAAGTGGGCGACCGCGCGGACGCGATCCCGCATTTGCGTGGCGGTCGGCGGCGCGCTGTAAGGAAAGTTCGTCACGTTGGTGACGTATTTGTAAATGTTCGTCTGGGCGGCGGCGGACAACTGGCCGGCCAGCAGCAGCGAATTCAGATTTCCGATCAGGGCCGGAACGCCGGCCGCAGCCGTGTAATTCGTCGTCATCCACGGGCCCAGGTCCAGAACGATGTCACCATCCCCGCCGGTGAAACTGGAAAGCCCGTTGGTGTTGGCCGTGTTATTCAGGACGCCGCCCCCCAGAAAATTCATCTGCAGCGCCACGCTGGTGTCCGAGGTCAGTTGAAATTCCGGCGTGGTCAGACCCGCCGCCGCCAGCGCGCCGGGGAAGGCGAAGTTCGGGAAGAAGAAATTGAACACCGTGTTCGCGCTCAACGGTGATTGCGCCAGATTGTAGGTGCTCCCGGAGTCGGTGTAACCGAGGTTCCAAGTGCTGAATTGCAGGCTGACAGCGCCGCTGCGGTTCAACGGCGGCATCGTGAGCGGGTAGATATACAGGCCGCTCTGTGTCTGGCTGGTCGAGTTGGTCACACCGATTACAAAATGGGACGCGTCGGGAATGCCGAGCACCTGATATTGGGCGGCCTTGGGTGTGGCGGTCGTGAAGTTGACAAAGATAAACTGGTTGGACACGAGTCCATGTGCCCCGGGGCAGGTGAACGTGACGTTCGTTCCGCTCTGCACAAAACCACTGGCGGTGATGCGCGAAATCAGGCAGTTGCCGGACATGGCGAGGTCAATCGGACTGGCCACGATGAACGTGCTGGCCGTGGAATTCGTGACGCGGTAAATGCCATTGGGGGCCCCGCCAGACGTGAAGGTGAGATAAGCCGAGTTGCCCACCGACAGGCCGTGTCCGCTGAGATTGACCGTGACCGCGCTGTTGGTCTGCACGTAGGTGCCCGCCACCATGTTCGGGGCCGAGAACGTGAAGGTGTTCGTGCCCGTGCTGGTGACGGTGTAAGCCTGGGCATTCGGCGTGGGATTGCCCGAAGTGTCCGTGAACCTCAGCGCGACAATGTCGCCGCTGTTCATGCGATGCGCGTTGGTCGTCGTGACCGTGATGGTCTGCGTGCCGCTCTCGCTGTAGGTGCCCACATTGTTCGGCGGCGCGGGGAACGCCCGCGCCATCGCCGTGACACGCAGGAGCGGTTCCCGTTGCTTGCCGTAAGTCGGCGCGGCCAGCAGATTGGTGCTGCGCGCTTCGTAATCGAGCAGGATGGCCTTGATGACAGCCTGCAAGTCGCCGCGCACGCCAAAACCGTCATCGTTGAAAGCCTGCGTGACGCGGTAGAGATAATCGCGGCTCGGATTCGCGGTGACGAGCCGCTGGATCAACTGGCGGCAGATGAACGGCCCGACGTTCTGGTTGTTACAAATGTTGTCGAGCGCCAGTTCAAAATCCTGCGAACAATAATCATCGTAGTTTGTCAGTGTGGAGTTGGCGGCATTGCCTAGTGCGGGTGGCAGCGTGACGTTGTTCAACAGCAGTTTGGCATTCAGATCGTGGTGCGTCGGCACCAGCACCATCGGGTTCGTGTAATTCGCGCTCGGGCTGAAGTTGGCAGGCAGCCGGCCATTGCCTTGATTTGCCTGATTATAATTCCAGCCGGTGAACGTGGCCGCAAAACCGTTGATGACGTTTTGATTGTAGGTCGGCACCAAGTTTCCCGCCGAGTTCAGAATCAGCGTCCCGTCCGGCCACAGCCGGTTCAGGCCGATGGAAAAGAGCTGGTTAATTTCGCGGGCGTAGTTTTCGTTGGCGTGCGTGCCGGTGACGAAGTTGCCTTTGTCGTTCGCCTGCATGTTGAGATACAACCCCATTGACGGCGTGAGCGAGACGGCTTTGAGCAGCGCGCGGAAGTTGCCGAAGGAATTATCGAGCAGCGTGTCGTAGTAGGCAGCCAGCGCGTCGGAACGATCCTGCAACGTGCCGCTTTCGGAGACGACCAGGATTTCACTCAGCGCAAAGGCCACGCGCTGGCGCAACTGATCCGGCGCGGTCACCGCGTTCTGCCACCAGGTCGCGAACCAGTCGCTGCTCGGATAAACATTCGACGGGTCAGGATTTTTGTTAGCGACCACCGTGGGCAGATGATGGGTCGCGGGAAGCAAAAACTGATTATTGATCCAGTTGACGTAGCCCTGCGATTGCACGGCCGCGATGTCGCTGGCACTGGGACCGTAAGACGCTTGGATGAGAAAACGGCTGGCGGCATTGGCGTCCGCCGAATCTTCCGTCCAGGCGGGCGGTGTGGGTGGCGCGTTGAAAATCTGCGAGCCGGTCGCGGGGGTGAAGTGGCCGCCAATTTCACCGGCGGGATATCCCGGCGTCTGGGCGAGGATGGAACACTTGTTCTCGTTGATGATTTCGATGATGTCGTTGGTCGAGAGCGAGCCGGTGGGCGTGATTTTCCAAATGTAACTGCCGTCGGGCTGCGGGTGCGCGGCGGCGATGTCAAACAGCAGCGTCGTCGGGTTGTTCAAATACGGATCAGAGTAAATATGGTCAATGTGCGCCACCGCGAGATTGTTGAGGCTGTAATTCAAGATGGCCTGCGAACCGTTGGCGCTCACTCGCAAGGTCGCCGAGCCGACGGCGCTGCTGTTGACGCCCGGCAATGCCAGCATGTTCGCCGTGTAGAGCGTGCCGGAAATGGTCGCCAGCAGCGGCGGATAATACCGCGAGAGCAGATAGCTTGGCGTGACGCCGGCGGCGGTGTTGTTGGTGCCTGTCGGGTCTTGCAGCCAGCCAACGGACCAATTGTCATTGGTGCCGGTGCCGGCTTTGTGCAGCACTTCGACGTAATATTTCTGCCCGGCGACGAGTGCGAGCCAGCCGGATTTTTGCGGCGCCTGCAAATTCCATTGCCGCGACGACGTGCCATTGAGCGCCGGCGCCGTGGGATTATTGGTCGGCGTGACCCACGCCCGCAGCACTTGGTTCACCGGTTCGCTGTCGTCGGAAATCCAAAGCTGCGCCGAATCGCTGCCGGCGATCCAGAAATAATAATTGCCCGTGACCGGCGCGGTGAAGAAGCCGCGGGCCCGCTCGCCGTAATTGTCGCCAAAGTCCGTGGTGCCTTCGAGCGCGCCGAACGAGTTCGTCAAATCCGCCGGCCGGCTCAGCGGAATGTCCGAAATGTTGATGCCGGGCGCGTTCGTCCAGATTTCGCGCACGACGGAATTGCTGTTGTTGAAAATCAGAATGTCCAGGACCGACGCGCCCACGCCGACGGCATTGCTCGCCGTCAGCGGCACGGGATAATCACCCGCCAGCGTCGGCGTGCCGGCGATGACGCCATTGGTGGGGTTGAAGGCCAGACCGGGCGGCAGGTTGGTAGCCGAATAGCGCAGCGGCGTGTTCGCAGCGGTCACCGCGAAGCTGAACGGCTGGCCCACGAAACCGTAGGCGTTCAAGGCGCTGGTGATCGCGGCCGGCGCATTCGACGGGCTATTGCTGGCCAAACTGTTCGTGGGATACAGCCGGCTGTTCGGGATGATCTGCTTCGACTGGTCGGCCGAATACCAATACAGGTGCGCCTGCGCCGAGCCGCCGTTCTGCAGATATTCCAGCCGGAGATTGTAGCGGGTGCCGGCCTGCAGCGCGATCGCGTTGGTCCAGTCGGTCACCGTCTGCCCCACCCATTTATCAACGAGCAACTGGTCGTTGACCCACAATTTCGCGCCGTCGTCGCTGCGCACATCGAAAAAATAAGTTTCCGAATACTGCGGCTGAATCTGTCCGGTCCAGCGCACGGAATAAACACCGTTGCTCAGGTTGGGCCCGGCATTCGTGCCGCCCCAGATGAAATCAATTGTCGGGTCAACGCGCGTCAGAAACAGATTGGTGACGTTAAAATTCGTCGTGCTGGCGTAGGTCAAACTGGCATTGGTGAAATATTGTCCAAGCAAACCAGAACCGCTCACCGTCGCCGACGGATAAATGACCACGCTCGCGTTGCTCTGGCTGCCGACGCTGTAATTCGCGCCCGGCAACACTTTCAACTGCGCGATGACGGGCGCGGCCAGATTGGTGTTGGCCAGCGGCACCACGTTGATGGTTTTGGTGCTGGTGCCAATGGGAAAACTCACCAGCGTGGACAGCGGCACATAATCCTGGCTCGGAGCGGCAAAACCGGGGCCGGGGCCGCCCAGCGCCAAGTTGACCGTGACCAGGTTCAACGGGAATCCGCCGCGCGTGACCGTGAAGGTGCCGAAGTCGGTGGGCGACTGGCCGGGATCTGGCTGCATCGTGGTGAGGTCGGTGGCGGCGATCGTAATCACATTTTGCGCCGACAACTTACTCACGACGTATTGGTAATCGGTCATCACATTGCCCAAGCCGTCAAACGTGAGATTGCTCACGGCGTTGCTGGGATCGAGGCCGAGCTTGTATTCCTCCCAGTCGTTGACGCCATCACCGTCGGTGTCCACATCGGAAATCGCCACGCGATAGAACTTCATGGTCGCACTGGCCGGCGACGGAAACGTGCAGTTGGTCCCGGCCCGCACCACCACGCTGGTTTCGGTCAGCCAGTTCGTGCTGCCGAGATCGGTGACGCTTTGCAACTGATACAATTTTCCCAGTTGCGCCGGCAGGGCGATGCTGCTGTTGGTGCCAGCCACGGTAAACACGGAAATTTTGGGAACGGAGTTGGAATCAAACGGATTGGTGCCCGCGAGCGCCTCGGCCAGATTCGCCACGCCATCGCCATCGGTATCGGCGGTCGGGCTGAGACTCGTGGCCGAGTAAACCCATTCCCAGATGTCGCTCATGCCGTTGCCGCCCAGATCCACCATCTGGGCGGGCGCGGCGTTGATGCCCAACCCCAAAAACATGGCGATAATAATGCGCGAAAACGTGGCGGAAGCTTTTTGGTTCATGGTGCGACAGGGCGGATTTTCAGGAACGGCTTACCCTGCATTTGCATCGGCCTAATGTCAAGTGACAGAAAGCGGTTTTTGTGCCACCCAAACTTCGTCAGCCCAGCGGCTGGTATTGCAACCCCGCCGCGGCTTCCGGTCCTAACTAAAAATCTGCACGAAACCTGCGCGTGAACAGCGGTTTTGTTGGATGGAAGTTTCTTTGACGGCTGAGGCTTGGAACTTGGAATTTTATTTCACCATCTCTCGGCTTCCGCCTGTCCCGTTTTCACCGGCCGTTTGCTCCAATAATTGGCCAGCACTGATCCGCTGATATTCATCCACGGAATGAAAATCGCCGCCGCCAACCCGACCGTGCCGAGTTTGCCCATCGCGCTGGCCAGTCCGGACGCCATGCCGCCGTTTTGCAGACCCACCTCGAACGCGATGCTGCGCGCGGAATTTTTGTCCAGCCCCGCCGCCCGGCTCAAAAAATAGCCAAAGAAATAGCCCGCCGTGTTATGCAGTATCGAGGCAACGAACAGCAGCGCGCCGACCTTGAGCAGATTGTCGCGCCCCGACGCGGTGGTCATCGCCGTGACGTAGAGGATTCCCACGATGGCCATCGTCGGCATGAACTTGTCCAACCACGGCTGCCTTGTTGCCAGCGCGTGATACACCGTGCCGATGACAAACGCGCTCGATAGAAATCCGACCAGCGCAATCGCCGTCAGCGCGCCGTCAGTAAAATGCGCCGGCATGAATTTCCAGCCGCCGAACACCAAGAACAGCAGCCACGCGGAGGTAACCGCAGCAATGGCGTAAATAATTTTCTGTCCGAGCGGCAAAGTCGGGCCGGCGTCTCGCCTGTCCAGCGAACGCGACAGCTTGAGCGGTTCAGTCTCGTCGGCTTCGCCCAGCCGGGCAGGCAAAACGCCGGCCCGACTTTCTGTTTGTTTCAAATAATCATGAATCAGCGCCGCACCGATCGGCACCAGGACGATCTTGATGATCTCCACCATCAACTTGAAGAAGCTCACCTCGACCATCGTGCCAGCGAGCAATTTCATCCACAGCGGCGTCATCAGCGGCGCGATCATCGTCGTCACGGCCGTGACCGTGACCGAAAGCGCGAGATTGGATTTGGCCATGTAGGCCATGACGTTGGAGGCGAGTCCGCTCGAACAGGAACCGATGAGGATGACGCCGGCGGCGATCTCGGGTGGGAAGCCGAATATTTTTGTCAGTGCCAAGCCGACCAGCGGCATCACCGAAAAATGGCAGAGGATGCCCACGAACACACCGCGCGGCGCTTTGGCCACGCCCGCAAAATCGCGCAGGCTCATCTGCGTGCCCATGCCAAACATCACCATCTGGATGGCGATGAGCATCACCCATTTGTTCCGCATGTCGAAATCGCCGACGTGCAGAAACTGCGCCGGATAAAGCATCGCCGCCGTCACCACCGCGATGATCCACGCGGTGAACTGGTAGCCGCGAAACCGTTTGGAGAAACGCAGGCTGATGGCCAAGCTGACCGTGCCAAGGACCGCGGCCGGCGGCCAGATGGCAGGATGGTTCAGCAGCCATGCCGGAGTCATTATTGCCAGCATCAGCAGGATCATACCCAACTCAAATTTTGCCAGCGGATACATTGGATTCAGTTCAAAGCCACCGAGTGTGCCTCTCAGCCGGGGCTTTTTCGGGCCAGATACTGATATGGCTGCCCGCATGAAGCAATCGGAAGTTGGCAGGGACTCATAGCACCGCTGCGACCGCACCTACCCCGGAGCACGGCTGGGGCGCAGACCTGCCGCGCTCCGCCCCGGGCTTTCTCAGCGGTTATTTCTTCGTGTCCTTCGTTTCCATTCGTGGTTCAATCTGCGCCGCACATGAGCAAAATTGTCGGCATTGATCTCGGCACCACAAATTCCCTCGTGGCCACGGTGGATTCAGGCATCCCGCTCGTCATCGCGGATGCGAACGGCCAGCGCCTCACGCCGTCCGTCGTGCATTTTGCGGCGGCTAACACCCAAGCGGTGGTGGGGCATGAGGCGAATCGCATCCGGCTTTTGAAACCGGCCGAAACCGTTTATTCCGTGAAGCGTTTCATGGGCCGGCGCGGCGCGGATATTTCGCAGGAGGAAATGCTCGTGACCTATCCCGTCACCGCCGACAACGCGGGCGCGGTCACCATTCCCATTCACGGCCGCAACTATTCGCCCGAAGAAATCTCCGCCGAGGTTTTGAAAAAACTGAAACGCGACGCGGAAATTTATTTTGGCGAGGCCGTCACGCGCGCCGTCATCACCGTGCCCGCCTATTTCAACGATGCCCAGCGCAACGCCACCAAGCGCGCGGGCGAACTCGCCGGCTTCACCGTCGAACGCATCGTCAACGAACCCACGGCCGCCGCGCTCGCCTACGGTTTGGACAAGCTCAAGGAGATGGCGAAAATTGCGGTTTACGACCTGGGCGGCGGCACGTTTGATCTTTCCATTTTGGAACTGAACGCCGGCGTTTTCCAGGTGCTATCCACCAACGGCAACACGCGGCTCGGCGGCGATGATCTGGACAAGCGGCTCGTGGATTTTCTGGTAGCAACCATCGCCGCCCGCAGCGGGCTGGATTTGAGCTCTGATATTGATAATTTCAAATCGCCAAACCTGCCCGTGCTTTCCCGTATTCGCGAGGCGGCCGAGTCGGCAAAAATCAAACTCTCGACCGAAGCCGAAGTGGAAATCGCGCTGCCGTTTCTCACGCCGGATTTTTCTTTCAGCTACAAGCTCACGCGCGCGGAACTAGAACATCTGACGCGCGACATCATCGGCCGCACGCGGGCGCATTGCCTGCGCGCCCTGGCAGACGCGAAGCTGGAAGCCAAGGATTTGGATCAGATCATTCTGGTTGGCGGTCAGACGCGAATGCCGTTGGTGCGAAAATTTGTCGGCGAACTGTTTGGCTGCGCCGAATTCGAGGAAACCCGCGGCAGCCTGCGCCTCGGCACGGATTTTCACAAGGCGGGCGGACCGCAGTTGAACACCTCGCAAAATCCCGACGAAGCCGTGGCGCTCGGCGCGGCGATTCAGGCGGAGATTCTTTCGGGCGGTTTCAAAAATGTTTTGCTGTTGGATGTCACGCCGTTGTCGCTTGGCTTGGAGACGTTCGGCGGGCTGATGAATGTTCTGATTCCGCGCAATTCCACCATTCCACTCAAGGCGGGCGAGCTGTTCACGACGGCGATGGATTTCCAGCGCGACATGCTCATCCACGTCTTGCAGGGCGAGCGTGAGCGGGCGAAAGACAATTGGAGCCTCGGCAAATTCACCCTGGAATTTGAGCCGGCCCCGCGCGGCGTCCCCCGCGTGGGCGTGCAATTTGAGATTGATGCGAACGGTATTCTGCATGTCCTCGCGCGCGACACCAAAACCGGACGTGAAAAAGTCGTGGCGATGAAATCCGCCGTGGACGTGGACGACGCGGCGGTGCAACAAATGGTCGAGGAATCCGTCGAGCACGCGTTCGACGACCTGGCGGCTCGCCGCTGGATCGAGGCGAAGCTGAAGGCGAATGAAACGCTGACCGCGACGCGCAAGGCGCTGGCCGATGTTGGCGGCGAAATTGAGGCTGACTACCGTCAGAAAATTGAAGCGGCCGCGCGCGCGGTGGAATCGGCGCTCGCAACAGAAAGCGCCGGCGGATTGGGCGATTTGAAAAATCTACAGGCAACTGTCGGCGCGCTGGATGAAGCCACCAAGCCGCTGGCGGACTTTCTCATGGACCAGGCGATGGAGGCGCTGCTGCGGAAACGCGGCCTGCTTCAGTGAGGCGGCATTGGGAGCCGGTTGAAAAAACAAATAAGTGCGCCCACGGTCAGCACCATCAGCGTCCCAAAAAGGATGGTGAAGAACTGGACCTGTTTCTGATGCGGCGAAGGTTTGCGTTTTTGTCCCACGCCGACAAATTATTGCCTGTCCGCCCAATCGGCAACTGATTTTTTTAACGCGTCAGCCAGGTCAGCAGCGGCGCGACGGCCAACGCGGGCAGATAATTGGCCAGTTCCACGCGGCGCACTTCAAAAATGACCAGCGCCATGGCGCCAACGATGAGGCCGGCGGCGGCGTTGACGGACTCGGTCAGCGCGTGCGCCGCCAGCCACGGCAGCACACCGACGTGAACCGCCAGCGTCAGCCCCGTCAGAAAGAGATAAACCGAAAAGGCAGCCAGCGCGGCCGGCCACCGGAAAATTTGCGTGAAACTCACCGTCGCCAGCGCATCCATGACCGCCTTCAGCGCGAGCAGTTGATAGTAGTCAGACAATCCGTCCGTCACCGCGCCGATCAGCCCGAGCGGCGCGGCGCAGAATAAAATGCTGCCGGTTACAAACCCGTCGGCCGGCTGGCCGGGTGGATTTTTTTGCGCGGCGGCCAGCCGGTTGGCCGCGTGGCGGCCCAGCCGGTTGGAAAACTTTTGCAGGGCGAGCATTTTCCCCAGCCAGTTGCCCAGCACCACGGCCAGGCTGGCGATTAAAATCTGTTTCACGCCGGGCAGAAAACCCCCGTTCAGGTTTTCCCAGACGAGCCGCAGTCCGAACAAGACCGTGAAAGCCCCGAGGCCGGAGCGGAAAAATACCTGCACGCGCAGCGACAGGGGTTTTCGCCAAGCCAGCCCAAACAAGGCCCCGAGCAGAATGCCAGTGGCGTTAATGAATGCGCCGATCACGCGCCGATTGTGTCGCGGTTCGGCCGCAAAGGAAACGAAGAAAAGTTTTCCCTTTGCCGGGCCGGCACTTTAGATTTCCGCGTGCCCAATCAAGGTTTGCGATTTCCCTGGCGGTAATTTTTTCAGCCAGCGCGTTGGAAGCACAATTTATGTCCGAAACAAAACTCCGCAGCGCGTGGTGCTGGGTGCCGAGCCTGTATTTTTCGCAGGGCATTCCCTACGTCATCGTGATGACGATGTCGGTGGTGATGTATAAACGCCTCGGCCTCTCGAACACCGACATCGCGCTCTACACGAGCTGGCTGTATCTGCCGTGGGTCATCAAGCCGCTATGGAGCCCGTTCGTGGACATCACGCGCACGAAGCGGTTTTGGGTGGTGCTGATGCAATTCCTCGTCTCCTTCGGACTGGCGCTCGTGGCGTTTTCCATCCAGGGCAGCGCGTTTTTCAAATGGTCGCTGTTCCTGTTTTGGATCATGGCCTTCGCCTCCGCCACGCACGACATCGCGGCGGATGGCTTCTACATGTTGAGCATGTCCAAGCACGAACAGGCGTGGTGGGTTGGGCTGAGGAGCACCTTTTACCGCACGGCGATGATCGTCGGCAGCGGCCTGCTCGTGGTGCTGGCGGGTGTTCTGGAAAGCAAGAACGGCCTGCCGCCGGTGGCAATTTCCGTGTCGGCAAAAACGGACGCCGCTCTCGTTTCCGACTGGGATCCGGCGGCAGTGAAAATTTCGGAACAGCCCGGCGAACTCCGCGTGCTCACGCAACCCAGTTCCCTCGACATCGCGGTGGCCGAACGCAGCGCGCCGGAAGCGAAGATGGTCATCGAACAGGCCAAGTCGTGGAACGTGCAACACGGCTTTGTGGCCGACGAGCAACCGGCGGCGAAACCGGCGGACGACAAAAACCATTCCTGGTGGGCAAAAATGATTTCGGTGCCGCTGCGGAATTTTCTCACCGCCCATTTTCCCAAGCCGGAGAAAACCAAGGCCGCGGCCGCGACGGCCGGAAATTTTGGCGTGATTTATTTCGCGCTGTCGCAGCCGCCGGCGGCGGGCAAGGAAGTTGCGGTCAATTTTGCCCGCCAGCCGCACGGCATTGAATACGTCGGCTTTGGCAAGGGTGACAAGGGGTTCCGGTTGATGGAAGGCGAACATTTTGTCTTCAACGCCACGAACTGGAACCAGCCGGCGATGGCCGTCATCCAGCTCGACCCAAAATTAAAAAAGGACGCGGCGGTCGTTTTTCTGACAAGTTCGGGCAACATTCCGCTCGCGTGGAGCATCACGCTGTTCGTTGTGGCTGGCCTATTTCTCGCGTTCAGTTGCTGGCACAGCGTCATACTGCCGCGTCCGCCCGGCGACGGCCCGGTGGTGACGCACAAAAGCCTGACGGGAGAATTTTTCGCCACGCTGGGCTCGTTTTTTCAGAAGCCGGGAATCTTTTTTGCCCTGGCTTTTATCCTCTTTTACCGCTTCGACGAGGCGCAGTTGTCCAAAGTCATTTCGCCCTTCCTGCTCGACAGCCGCGCCGCCGGCGGCCTCGGCCTCGCCACGAGCCAGGTGGGGTTGGTTTATGGCACGTTTGGGATTTTAGCGCTGACGTGCGGCGGCCTGCTCGGGGGTTTTTCAGCGGCAAAATATGGTTTGAAAAAGATGCTGCCCATCATGATCGGCTCGATGTATCTGCCCAAGCTGGCGTTTATCTTTCTTGCCTTCACGCAGCCGGAAAACTTCCTCGTCACCGGCGGCGCGGTGGCGGTGGAGCAATTCGGCTACGGCTTTGGCTTCACCGCCTTCATGCTTTACATGCTTTATTTTGCGGACGGCCCGCACAAGACGGCGCACTACGCCATCTGCACCGGCTTCATGGCGCTGGGCATGATGCTGCCCGGCATGTGGAGCGGTTGGGTGGCGGACCTCGTGGGCTACAAACACTTTTTCGTATGGGTTATTTGTTCGGCGCTGCCCGGCCTGGTGCTCGCGCTGCAACTGAAGATTGATCCGCAGTTCGGCAAGAAATCCAACGCCCATTGAGACCTTGGCCGGCACGCGGTAAAGCAACCACGGATGGACACAAATGGACACGGATTCGGAAAAACGCGGAGGCGCAGAGAACGCGGAGCGGCGCAAAGATTTTTCCTCTGTGCTTCTCTGCGCCCTCTGCGTTTTTGCGTTTATTTTTTATTCGTGTCCATCCGTGTTTAAGCCGTCTGGCGGTGGCTTCGGGCCGGCTTAAGTGGTGCATTTTCCTGCAAATATAAATTGCTTTGAACGCGTCCGCTTTTCCAGAATCCAAGTTCACAATGAAATCATACCGTTCAATTTTCCTGCTGGCCGGGCTGGTGCAAGGTGCCCTCGCTGCGCAGGCAGACCTCGCGTCCATCATCGCCGACGCCCAAGCCCAGACGGTGCCGTCGCGCCGCGCGAGCATCATCTTCATCCAATGCCACGGCTTGGGCTTCGGCGACCTGAGTTGCTACGGTCAGACTAATTACCAGACGCCCAACCTCGACCGGCTCGCCGCCGAAGGCATGCGCTTCACGAGTTACCACGCCGGCAGCACGGACTTTGCCGCCGCGCAGGCGGCGTTGATGACGGGCAAAAGCTCGTCCACCAGCGAGACGCTCGCGCCAGGGGGAATCACCGTCGCGCAACAGCTTCAGCAGGCCGGCTACGGCACTGGCCTGATTGGCGAATGGCGGCTCGGGGCCACGCCGTGGACGCAAGGCTTCGATGAATTCGCCGGTTTTATCCAGCCCGAGGAAGGCCGCAATTATTTTGCCGATTACCTCTGGCGTTACGCGCCGGAAAGCATCCTGAATGAGACCAACCATCACATGGAAACCTATGTCGGCAAGGAGATGCTTTTTCCCAATGTCGGTGGCAAGAAAGGTCAGTATCTGCCGGACTTCTTTGCCACCATGACGGTGAATTTCGTCCGCACCCACCAGCCCGACCAGTTCAATAATTACCGCCCGTTTTTTCTGTTCGTGAGCCTGCCCGCGCCGCGCTCCAGCACCTCCCTGGCCGATGATTTTCCGGTGCCGACCGACGCGCCGTTCACGGGTGAAAATTGGCCGCAAGCCGCGAAAAACCGCGCCGCCCTCATCACCCGGCTCGACAACGGCATCGGGCGGCTGTTCGAGGAACTGCAAAAACTGCAACTGACCAACAACGTCGCCATTTTCTTCACCAGCGCCTGCGGCTCGGAAAAATTCCATGACGCCCGGCTGAATTTCATGCGGGCTGACGACGAAGTTTCCCAAGGCCAGCCGCGCGTGCCGATGATGGTGCGCTGGCCGGGGACAGTGCCCGCCGGACGCGTCAGCAGCCTGCCGTGGGGAGCGCGAGATTTCGGTCCGACCGCCGTGAAGATCGCGTCGGCGAAACCGCCAGCCAGCTTCACCGGGATTTCCATTTTGCCAATGCTTCGTGGCGAACCTGATACCAACTCGCCCGTGCTGCGTGCCGACCATCGGCTGGATCTGGATCCTAAAGCCCCCCAAGGCCAATAAGCGGTTAGTGCACCGGCGCACTGCTCGGCAGCGGCGCGCTGAAATCGCGCTGCGCCTCCACTCGCTTGACCGCGAAGGTCATCCAAACAATCGCCAGCACAATGGCGAGCACGGCGGCAGCCGCAGCAAACCACGGCCATTTGTAATTCGGTCGGGGGAGATTGTCGCCGGGTTCATTCATCGCGTGATGCTCGCACAAATTAGCCGCCTCAGAAATGGGTTAGACCGAAAAGGTCTAAGGCTGCCGAGCTGCGGTGGTGATGCGGCCCGTTCATGGCTTTGAAGTAATTCGTCCCGCGTTATTCATTTCCTTCAATTCCGATCCCGGAGGGTGGCAGCGGTAAATAAATCCGAAACGTTGTGCCCTGGCCCAGCGTGCTTTCAACTTCAATTCTTCCCCGGTGGGCTTCGACAATCATTTTGCTCTGGAACATGCCGATGCCCAGCCCATTTTTCTTCGTGGTCTGAAACGGCCGAAACAGCGAGCGGCTGAGATATTCCTGGCTCATGCCGCACCCGTTATCGGTCACGGTGAGCATGACCCAGCCGTTGTTCTGACTGGTGGCGATGTGAACCTGGCCGGATCGCGACACGGCTTCGCGCGCGTTGAAAATTAAATTGGTTGCCACTTTGAACATTTGGTCCGCATCAAACTGCACCGGCGGCACCGGCGGCAAATCCTTGGTCAGATTGATCCCGGCGACGTCCTCCCAACCGGCCAGCGCTTTGGTGACCAGCTCGTTCAGGTCGCCCGCCACCGGTTTGATTTCCAGTTCGTGGCGGATGGAACTCAGGCGGCTGATCAGGCGGTTGATGTGCGCGACGGTTTTGGCCACGCCCCGCAACGCGTCCGCGCGAAAGGCTGGATCGTCAAAATGCACCGGGAGATTTTGCAGCATCAGGTTGAGCGTGTTCGCCGTGTTTTTCAAATCATGCACAAAAAATGCCGACATGGTTTGAAACGCTTCAAGTTCCTTTGCTTGCAGCAGTTTTTGCGAAAGCCGGGTGTTGAGCAGGCCGGCCGCAAGCTGATCGCCAATGCATTTGAGCAGATCAAAGTCCTGCCAGGAAAAGGGCAAACCGCCCACGCGATCGCCTAACACCATGCAGCCCACGAGTTCGTGGCCGACAATCATCGGCACACAAACACGATGACTGCCTTTCTGGAATTCATCGGGATGGCAGCGCCGCAAGGTTGCGGCCCAGGGAGTTTTGGATTCGTCAATGTCCACGGGTTCGTTTTGGCTTTGCAGCGCTTTGATCGCATCGGCAACCTCGGCTTTCGGTGGCAGCAGGCTTTCGGCCCGCGCCTCGGACAGGAAGGTTGAGGCCGCGAACACCAGTTGTTCCTGGTTGTCATCCACCAGCCAGATGGTCACGGACAAGGCTTGGAAAATGTCGGTGACGGATTTGACCGCCGCCTGGCAAAGCTCGGTTTGTTTCACGCAGGAGGCGGTGGCTTCGGTGAACTTGCGCCACACCGTGCGGTAATCATAGAGCGGACGTTGAAAGTGCCGGCTGACAAAACGGCTGGTGTATAACCGCACGCGGTCAGACAACAGCAAAATCGTGAGCGCCACGAGCGCGGCTAAAATAATGAAGGCCTTGGCCGTGAACGCTTCGTCACCGCCCCAAAGCGTCACCAACTTGGCAAAAACGCCAATGACCAGCAGATAAATTCCCGCCAGCACCACGGTGAGGGAATTTTGCAGCACGGAATGCGACGGATAAACATCCATGTCGAAATGGCCGGCGCGGAATAGGGATCGGAAAATCAAAAGGCCCCCCACCAGCAGTGCCCCGGCGTCCACCACCAGAAGATTTCGGTCAAAGGCCTGCAATATCAGGGCTTGGGTGCTCGTATAGAAGCGCACGGCAAACAAAACGATCAGCCCCAAAATCATGAACTTGATGCGCCAGCGCATGGTGCCCACTGAAGCGCGGAAGGTTCGTTCGAGATTCATCGCCACTAGCACCAAGCTTACCAAACACAGCAAGTTCAGAAAAAAGCCCGGCCAGCCCAAACCCAGCCGCCAATGTCCCGCATGGTTTTGGGACGCACTGACCACGAGATACGAGTTGCAAAAAGTGCCCAGCGCCAGCGGAGCAAAAAGGAAAACGCCCAGAATCCAACGCCAGCGTTTCAAAAAATCACGCTGATTACCACGGCCATAGCTCAGGCTGAAATACAGCCAGAGGGCCGGAAAACACGACATGGCCGCCAACCTCCAATGCTGCCAGTAAACCACTTCGGGCACCGTTTCGGCCGCCAGCGATAGCCCGTTAAAAAAACTCTCAACCGCCAAGGCCACCATGCCCGCGACAAAGGAAAAGGGCACCGCCGAGCGGCGTTCGTTCCAGGCCACAGCGAACGCCAGCGCGCCTCCAAAAATGGCGCTCGCGTAAGCAAGTAAAGCAGCGGTATTCATCGTCGAGCCCGTAAGCCAAGCACGCACATCATCCCATAAGTCCGTCACCCTGGCACCAAAGAAAACCCATTCGGACAAAAATTAAGGGCAGGGAAAAATCCCTGCCCTTAACTTGAATTTGATTGATGGTCTAAAATTTAAGCCATCAATTTGCGCTTGATGAGCGCCATACCGGAGAGCGCGGCACCGAGGAGCAGCACAGTCGTGCCACCATCCGGAACCGAGTGCTGCGAGGCCGAGAACGTAAAGGTCTGGGTTGACGGAACGGAAGCCGGGTCTTGGAACGTGATGGCGAAGTCCCAGAGCGTGGCGTCATAGCCAGCCACATGGATCAAACCAGTGCCATAAACGCTGACATAATCGCTGCCGAAAATATTGCCGCGAACAAAGGTGGCGTTCTGGAGATCAAAGCTGACCGCCGGTCCAACGGCCGTCCAGAAACCAGTGATCAAGCTAGAAACCGTGAAGTTCCAAGGCGCAACGAACGCGACCTGAGTGTTGGCAGGAAGAACGGTGCCGAGGATGCCGCTGGAGGACTGGACAACTGGATTAGCCGTGGTCGCACCAGACCAACCGGTGACGGTGGTCGCCGTGGCCGCCGTGGCACTGTTCAAAGTGGCATTGCCGGCAAAGCCGATGGCCCCGGTGATCGGAATGGCTTGCGTGGATTGAGCCAGAGCCAAGATGGCTGCGGCACCGACGATAGTGAGTAATGTGTTCTTCATATTCTGTAGCTGGTTATTGTTTGGTTACAACTGAAGTAGATTAAGCAAAGCCAGTGCCAACCCGGCCAAACCAACAAAAACATTCACAAGCAGCTTTTTTACAGTTACTTACAAAATACTTCATCCACCTCCACTGAACGCCAACCCAAGCTAAAGTGTAAGCCGTTCCGACAACTCCCGCTACTTTGGCCCACAATAATATCGTAACACGTTTGTGATCAGCACTATACATTGTTATTGGGCTGCGTAATCAGTTCTGACAGGTCCCCAGACCAATACTTGAGAATTCCGCTTTGCTCAGCTATGTAATTGAATACCAATGCTTTAAACAAATTGCGAAGCCTGATCCAGTTGTCCAAAATGAGGCGATCAGCCCGAAGATACATCCAGACTCAAGACCTCGCCGGGTTGACATTCGACCGTGACTTCGAATGGACGGCAGCAAACTTCGCAATCCGTCGTCAAGCGCTGGTTCGCCACGCTGGTGTCAATGGCCACCTCGGACGCTTGACCGCAAAAGGGACATAAAATGGATTCGTAAACTTCCATGCACACATTCTAACGGCGCAATTGATGGGCTGCGAGCTTTCAAAACGGATTGGGCGGCGGTCCAGAATTGCCGATGGCCCAGACCACCCAATACTTGCAACGTAATCAGTGCAATTTGGTTTTGGGATTTGCCACCTTGGCCGGATTCAGAGATAGTAGCGCTCCGTTTTACGGCCATTTATGAAACCCCAAGTCGAAATCTACGACACGACCCTGCGCGACGGTTCGCAGGGCGAAGGCATCAACTTTTCGGTGGCGGACAAAATCCGCATTGCCGAAAAGCTCGATGCTTTTGGCGTGCATTACATTGAAGGCGGCTGGCCGGGCAGCAATCCCAAGGACATCGAGTTTTTCGCGCAGGCCAAAAAATTGAAATTCAAAAAGGCCCGGCTCGCCGCGTTTGGCTCGACGCGGAAGAAAGGCGTGCCGGTGGAACAAGACGATCAGGTGCGGTTGCTGATCGAAGCCGGAACGCCCGTCGTCACGATCTACGGCAAGACCTCGATGTTGCATGTCAAAGAAGTTCTGCGCTGCTCGCCTGAGGAAAATCTCGCGATGATCGGCGACACCGTGCGCTATCTGAAGGACCACGGAAAATTTGTCATTTACGACGCCGAGCACGCGTTTGACGGTTATAAGCTCAACGCCGAATACGCGCTCGACACCTGGCGCGCAGCGGAAAAAGCGGGCGCAGATTTCGTGGTTTTGTGCGATACGAATGGCGGTTGTCTGCCACAGGAAATCGCCGCAATCACGAAGACCGCTTTCGGCCAATTGAATTGCAACATCGGCATCCATACGCACGACGATATCGGTCTCGGCGTGGCAAACGCGCTGGCCGCGCTGGAAGTCGGCGCGGTGCATGTGCAAGGCACGATCAACGGTTACGGCGAACGCACGGGCAACTGCAATTTGACCAGCGTCATTCCCTGCGTCGCGCTGAAGCTGAAGCAAACCTGTGTGCCGGTGCAGTCGCTGGCGAAGCTCAAGGAACTTTCCATGTTCGTGGATGAAGTCGCCAACTTGCGTCATAATCCGCGTCTGCCATGGGTGGGTTCGTCCGCCTTTGCGCACAAAGGCGGCGCGCACGTCAACGCCGTGCAGAAGCTCGCGTCCAGCTATGAGCACATCAATCCCGAGCTCGTCGGCAACGAACGCAACATTCTCATCAGCGATCTCGCGGGCCGCAGCAACATCGTCATCAAAGCGCAGGAACTCGGTTTCAAGATCACGAACGAAACGCCGGAGTTGCGCCAGATTCTCGACACGATCAAACAGCGCGAGCACGAGGGCTACGAGTTTGAAGCGGCCGAGGCTTCGATGGCTTTGATCATCCGCAGCATCCTCGACCACAATCCGGCGCTGCTGTTCGACGTGGAGAACTATCACGTCTCCATGCGCCGCGATGCGAAGCAATCCATCTGCGAGGCGACGGTGCAGGTGCGCGTCGGCAAGAAGCTCCATGACGAAGTGGCGCAAGGCGACGGCCCGGTGAATGCACTGGATTCCGCCCTCCGCGCCGCGTTGGCCAAATCGTTCCCGAAGCTCAAGCAGGTGACGCTCACGGATTACAAGGTGCGCATCCTCGACGGCGTGGCCGGCACGGCGGCGAAGACCCGTGTGCTCATCGAATCCAGCGACGGCAAACGCGAATGGGGCACCGTCGGCGTAAGCGAAAACATCATCGAAGCCAGCTTGCAGGCGCTGGTGGACTCGATGGAATACGCGCTGCTGAAGAAATAATCTAAGCCACAGATGAAACACAAATTGAACACAGATCAAGAATTAATCTGGATCAAATCTGTGTTTCATCTGTGAAAATCTGTGGCTAAAACCTTTTCCAAAAATGTCTGAAATCTCCAAAGCTTACGAACCGCGGTCCGTCGAGGACAAATGGTATCAATTCTGGCTCGACGGAAAATTTTTCGTCGCCAACGAACATGCCACCAAGCCGGCGTATTCCATTGTCATTCCGCCGCCGAATGTCACCGGCGTGCTCACGCTCGGGCACGTGCTCAACAACACGATCCAGGATATTCTCTGCCGCAAGGCGCGCATGGACGGCAAGGAAGTCCTCTGGCTGCCCGGCACCGATCACGCGGGCATTGCGACGCAGACGGTCGTCGAGCGCACGTTGAAAAAATCCGGCGAGATCAAGCATCGCGACGATCTGGGCCGCGAGAAATTTCTGGAACGCGTTTGGGAATGGAAGGAAAAACACGGCGGCATCATCATCCAGCAGTTGAAAAAGCTCGGCGCGTCGTGCGACTGGACGCGCGAACGGTTCACGATGGATCCGGAATATTCGCGCTGCGTGCAACGCGTGTTCGTTGACCTCTACAAAAAACGCCTCATCTATCGCGGCAAGCGCATGGTGAACTGGTGTCCCGCGTCGCTCACGGCGTTGTCCGACGAGGAAGTGACGATGAAGGAACAGCGCGGCTTCATGTATTATTTCAAGGTTGAAGTTGCTGAAGCGCCGGGAACTTTTTTGACGATTGCGACGACTCGCCCCGAAACCATTCCCGGCGACTCCGCCGTAGCCGTGAATCCGAAAGACCCGCGTTACGCGCATCTCATCGGCAAGCACGTGCTGCGTCCCCTGCCGGTGGAATTGCCGCGCGAACAGAAACTCATTCCGATCATTGGCGATGAACATGTGGATTTCGCTTTCGGCACCGGCGTTTTGAAAGTGACGCCTGCGCACGACAAAGCGGATTTTGAAATTTACGAACGACAGATGCTGGCTTATCACCTCTCTGCGTTTGACGAAAGTTCAAAGACAAACCAAATCGTTGAGCCGCTTAAACCAATCGAGGTAATTGGTAAAAGTGGAATAATGACTGATAAGGCTGGAAAAGATTTGCAAGGGCTTGATCGTTTCAAGGCGCGCAAAGTGGCCGTGGAAAAGCTCACCGAACTCGGCGCTCTGGAAAGGGAAGAGCCCTACACGAACAACGTCGGCTTCAGCGAACGCGCCGACGTGCCGATTGAACCGCGCTTGAGCGAGCAATGGTTTTTAAAATATCCAAGCGTGGAAAAATCCCGGGAGGTGGTGGCGAGGGGCGAGATGAAGTTCCATCCCGAACGCTGGGCGAAAGTTTATGACCACTGGATGGATGGCATCAAAGATTGGTGCATCAGTCGCCAACTCTGGTGGGGACACCGAATTCCAGTTTGGTCAAAGAAAACCAAACCTGATTTTTTTCAAACTGATATTGCGCCCGTTAATCAAAAATTGAGGTCATCTGTAAATGCGATTTGGTCGCTCAAAGTTGGAAGCTATGATCTTGAAGAAAGAATTGATATCGAAGAATTCATTCAGAACTCACTGCCGGGTTTAAAAGGTGTTGAAGAATCTTTAGAATTTCGGGTGGTTGGTGATTTTTCAACCGAGCAAGCCGAGTTGTTGAACCAAAATGGTTTCACCCAAGACCCCGACGTGCTCGACACGTGGTTCAGCTCGTGGCTGTGGCCGTTTGCGACGATGGGCTGGCCGGAGCAAACCGATACGTTGAAAAAATTTTATCCGACCACCGACCTCGTCACCGGGCCGGACATCATCTTCTTCTGGGTCGCGCGCATGATCATGGCTGGCTACGAATACATGGGCGAGCTGCCGTTCCAGAATGTTTATTTCACCGGCATCATCCGCGACAAGCAGGGGCGCAAGATGTCCAAGAGCCTCGGTAATTCGCCCGATCCGCTCGACCTCATCGCGAAGTTCGGCGCGGATGCGTTGCGCTTCGGCGTGATGCGCGCCGCGCCGCTCGGCCAGGATATTTTGTTCGACGAACAGAACGTCGAGCTCGGCCGCAACTTCTGCAACAAGCTCTGGAACGCCTGTAGGTTCCGACAAATGGTCGGAACGAAGGATGAAGGAAGAAGTATGAAAGATGAAACCGGCGCGGCTGCCGAAGCTTCATCATTCAACCCTCATACTTCATCCTTTCCCGTTCAGGGCGAGATCGAACCGACGCTGCTCTCCACCGATGACAAATGGATTTTGCTCAAGCTGGACGCGGCGTTGCGCGAGGTCACCATCGCGCTGAACGAATATAAATTCAGCGATGCGACGGCGGTGCTTTACCGCTTTTTCTGGAGCGAGTATTGCGACTGGTATGTGGAGGCGAGCAAGGCCGTGTTCTTCGGCACCGACGCCGCGCGCAAGGCGAACACGCTGGCGGTGATTGATTTTGTGTTGTCGCACACGGTGCGGATGTTTCATCCGTTCCTGCCGTTCATCACGGAGGAACTTTGGCACGGCATGGGTTACGCGACCGATATGCCAGACAATCAGGGCGGCAAAACGATCATGTTCGCGCCGTGGCCGCTGCCGCTCGACGACGACTTCAAAGGTCATTACGGCCTCGATGATTGCTATCTCGAAATGGGCGACACGAAATACGATCTGGTCTCGCAGGGCCGCAATCTTCGTCGCGCCGCGAACATCGGCGCGAGCAAAAAAATAAAATACATCCTCAAGCCCGTGACGTTCATGCCGCCGCACGAAGTCGAAGTGCTGAAGCTGCTGCTCAACGCCGAAAGCGTCGAGGTGGTGGATAATTATGTCGCCGGCAAAGGCACGCTGACCGTGCGCACCAGCCTTGGCGAATTGCATCTCCCGACGGAAGGTTTGATTGACGTCGCCGCCGAACAGGCGCGCCTGAACAAAGAGCTGGAAAAGATCGAAGCGGAAATCGCGAAGGTCGAAGCCAAGCTGGCCAATCCAAGTTTCACCGAAAAAGTTCCCGTGACGGTTTTACAGGAACATCAGCAACGCCTCGCGGAATGGCAGAGCAAACGCGAGCATGTGAAAACGGCGTTGGCAGCATTGGGCTGAAGCACGCGCGAGAAATGAAGGCGCGAGCATTAACCGGTTGGTCCTGCTGCAGAAAATCACCGGTCGCGTCCGCCGATCGAGGTCGGAGTGGTCCGCAAGGCCGATGGGCCGGGTCGCGACTTGGTCTGCCCACACTGCGTTCGCACTGCAGAGGCGGCTCGATGTTTGGCTCACAAACATTCCGCTGCGCCCAGTGACGGATTAGGCCACCACCCGTTTAAGTCGTAAAACAAACCTTGGAAATAACCGAGGCACTTGAGCCGGACGTCCTTCCAGTGGCGATCTGGGTTGAGCCGTGTCTCTCCAAGGTTATCCCGATTTCCACTACTCGGGCAGCGATCTGACTTTTTTCGCGGTATCGTCCCGTGGCTTTCCGCTGGATTTCGCTGTTTCATCGCGCCAAACGGCGTGTCGTGACGACGCGCCCGCTTCGCGACCGTCGCGCTGCGGTTAAACTGAGCGTATGTTTCTCAAGCGCCGCACGCGCAAAAAGGACGGCAAGGAACATCGCTCTTGGTCTGTCGCCGAAAGCCGCCGCGGCGGCGGACGCCCAAGATTTAGCTCTCTTTGCCTGCCATTTTCAGTTAACTTCCATCGGTCGCAGAGACCAAACGCATGAGCACCAAACTATTTTCCGAACTCGGCCTATCACCAGAAATCATCAAGGCCATTGATAAACTCGGCTTCGAGCAGGCTTCGCCAATCCAATCGGCGGCCATTCCGGTGCTCTTGACCGGCAAGGATATTGTCGGCCAATCCATGACTGGTTCCGGCAAGACTGCCGCCTTCGCGATTCCGGCGATCGAGAAAGTTGTGCCGACCTTGCGGGCGGTGCAGGTGCTGATTCTTTGCCCCACGCGCGAACTCGCGGTGCAAGTCGCGGAGGAGGTTCACAAGCTCGCCTTCTTCAAACGCGGCATCACCGCGCTGCCGATCTACGGCGGCCAATCTTACGAGCGCCAGTTTCTCGGCTTGCGCCAGGGCGCGCAGATCGTCATCGGCACGCCGGGTCGCGTGATGGATCACATGCGGCGCGGCACGTTGCGGCTGGATACGATCAAAATGGTCATCCTCGACGAAGCCGACGTGATGCTCAACATGGGTTTCCGCGACGACATCGAAACCATTTTGAAAGACGCGCCGAAAGAACGGCAGACGGTTTTCTTCTCCGCCACGATGCCGCGACCGATCCGCGACCTGATCGAAAAATATTCGCGCGATCCGGCGAGCGTCAAAATCGAACAGAAGGAAATGACCGTGCCGACGGTCGAACAGATTTATTACGAAGTGGACCGCCGCTACAAAATGGATTTGCTGACGCGGCTGATTGATCTGCACGATCTCAAGCTCGGCATTATTTTTTGCAACACCAAGCGCATGGTGGACGATCTTGTTGATCAGCTCGAAGCGCAGGGCTACATGGCCGACCGTTTGCACGGCGACATGAATCAGGCGCAACGCGATCGCGTGATGAACAAATTCCGCAAGTCCGGCCTCGAATTTCTCGTGGCCACCGACATCGCCGCGCGCGGCATTGACGTGGACGACGTGCAGGTCGTATTCAACTACGACTTGCCATACGACGGCGAAGATTACGTGCATCGTATTGGCCGCACGGGTCGCGCTGGCCGCACGGGTCGCGCCATCACGTTTGTTTCCGGCCGCGAATTATTTGCGATCCGCAACATCGAACGCTTCACGAACATGCGCATTCAGCGCGGAAAAATTCCGACGGCGGATGAAGTGCATGAAGCGCGCGCGAGCGTATTTCTGGATAAGCTGCGCGCCACCTTGACGGCGGCCGAATTCCAAAAACAGGATCACCTCGTCGAGCGGCTGCTGGAGGAAGGGTTTAACTCCACCGACATCGCCTCCGCGCTGATTCACATGCTCAAAGGCGGTGGTGAAGAGGCTGCGGCCAAGCCGGAAACTTCCGCGCCGCCGGCCCGCCAGGAACGTCCGGACTATCGCGACAGCCGTCCGCCCGATCGCGGCGAACGTCCGCGTTACGAAGACCGCCGCGAGGAACGTCCGCGCCGGCAGGAGGACCGGCCGATGCGCGACGACCGCAGTGATCGCGAGCCCAGACGGGCACCGGAAAAATTCACAACGTGGCAGCCGGCCGCATCCCGTCCGGCGAAAATTGTCACCCCGCCGCCCGCCAAACCGATCGCGCCCGTCGCGCCGGTTGCGCCCGTGATTCAAGCGGCCCCGGAAGTTCAGCCCGTGCCGGAAATGAAGGCGGCAGTGATCGAGACATTTTCCGACGCGCAAATTCTCGCGTCGGTGAAGCCCGCGCCGGCCGTCCCCGTCGGGCCGGTGGAAGCGAAATCCGGGCCCAAAGTCAAAGGCGACCGCAAGACGCCGGCGAACCAGACGCGGCTGCACATCAACATTGGTGAAGAGATGGGCGTCGTGCCGATTGATGTGGTGAACACCATCGCAGGCGTAACCGGGCTGCCCGGCAAAGTCGTCGGCAAGGTAGATGTGCGCGAGCGGCACCTGTTCGTGGACGTCGCGTCCGAACACGCCAACGGCATTGTCGCCAAACTGAATCGCGCGGAACTCAAAGGCCATAAACTCAAAGTGAAAACGGCGTGATGAGTGACGACCTTTCATCCGATCCGGTCGAGCCGATGTTTGAGCAGGCGTTGCAGGCCAAGCTGCTGTTGATCGGCCGCGAGTCCTTGCTGCGCAGCAAGAGCCACCTGCATTTTGTTTTGATCACCACGGACATCATCGCCAATCATCGCGAGGAAGTGCTCAAGAATTTCATGCACTATCCCGTCGTGCAGCACTACACGGCGGCGGATTTTGATCGGATGTTCAAGATGAAAGGCGCAAAGGCGGTCGGCTTCGCGAAGTCCGGCCTCGCCAAATCCATCTATGCCGCGCTGAAACCGTATCGCATCAACGAGCCGCTGCATCCCTCCAAAAAACCGGAAGCACCGCCAGCCTCGCCGAGCGCGCCCGCAGCGGCGTGAGTTTGGGAAGGGTTCTCAAACTGCAGTCTGGGCCGGAAATCTGATTGGCTCCCCAGGCGATTGGCCACGGTGGTTCAGCCTCACACGACGGCAGCCTCGATTGCCGCAATCCCATTCACGTCCCAAGAGCCCGCTGCGCGGGCCGCCAGCGGCGCCGTGCGACGCTGGCCACCGGACTGGAGCCGGCCCGGTGATGAACTTTGGACTTTAGACTTGGGCCGTGGGACTTTAGCCTTCGCGCGATGTCGAAAATGTTGAAAGCCTCCGGCGCGATGGCCGCCGCCACGCTCACCAGCCGCGTGCTGGGCATGGTGCGCGAAATGGTCTATTACCACTTCATGGGCATCGGCTGGGTCAACGATGCGTTTCAATACGCTTTCACCATTCCGAATCTGTTCCGCCGCCTGCTCGGCGAAGGCGCGCTGACGGCGGCCTTCATTCCCATTTTCAAGGAGAAGGAAAAAAAACACGGCGAAGTGGAAATGTGGCGCGCGGCCAACGCCGTGATTTCTGGTTTGCTCATCGCCGCCAGCGTCATCATCGCCGTGGTGATGATTGGAATTTCCATTGCGCTGGACGTGCATCAATTCAGCGAAAGCCGGGAACTCACCCTGCGGCTGCTGCGTGTGATGTTTCCCTACATGCTGCTCGTCTGCCTCACGGCGGCCATGATGGGCATGCTCAATGCCCGCGGACACTTTTTCATCCCCGCGATGGGCGCGACCATGCTCAACGTGGTGATGATCGCCTCGGTCTTTTTTCTCGCGCCGCACATGGGCAGCGAACTGCCACAGCAAGTGTTTGCGCTGGCCATCGGCGTGCTGGTCGCGGGCGTGGCGCAGGCGGCGTTTCAACTGCCGACGCTTTGGCGCGATGGCTTCCGCTACCACTGGGTCTCGCCGTGGAAAAATGAAACCGTGCAGCGCGTGGTGCGCCAGATGATTCCCGGCACCATCGGCGTGGCGGCATTTCAGATCAACGTCGCGCTGGTGCAAGGCGTGGGCTTGTTTGCCGGCGCGGGCATCGTCTCGTCCTTCAATGGCGCGGTGCGGCTGATGGAATTGCCGCAGGGCATGTTCGGCATCTCGCTGGCGACGTTTCTGCTGCCCACGTTGTCCAGCCTGGCGACGGATAAAAATTATCCCGAATTCCGCGCCACGCTCCGCCACGGCCTCGCCTCGCTGATTTTTTTGAATCTCATCGCGTCCGTTCTGCTGGTCGTGCTGGCGGAACCGATTGTGCGGCTGCTGTTCGAGCACGGCGACAAGTTCACCGCCGTCTCGACCCGGCGGGTGTCGTTCGCGCTCATGTGTCTCGCGCCAGGCCTCGCGGCGTTTTCCACCGTCAACATCCTGGCACGCGCCTTTTACGCGCTCGGCGACACCAAGACGCCGATGAAAATCAGCATCGTCTGCCTGACGATCAACTTCACCACTGCCTGCATTTTGATGCTGCCGCTGCGCGAAGGCGGACCCGGCATTGCCAACACTTGCACGTCACTCATCAACGTCGGGCTGCTCATTTTTGCGTTGCGGAAAAAACTAAAAACCTTGGAGATGGCCGCGTTGCGCGCCACGCTGCGCCCCCTGGTGCTAAATACTATCCTGGCGGGCGTCATCGCGTGGTGCGGGTGGAATTATTGGGAGCGAAATTTCGGCCACGGCTCCATCGCGCTGAAGCTCGGCGCGGTGTTTGTGCCGGCGGGCGTCGCCGGCGGCGTTTACTGGCTGACCGCGCTGGCGTGCAACATTCCGGCGGCAAAGGAAATGACCGCGTTCGCCCTGGCAAAATTCAAACGCCTCAAATAGCCACGGCCGCCGTCCAGCAGTTTTGCCCAAACTTGGATTTGAATTTTTCCACGAGCGCTTGCGCCGCCGCCAGATTTTCCGCGATGGCAAACGTGGTGGAGCCGCTGCCGGACATCAGCGCGGCCAGCGCCCCGTGTTCGCGCAAGAATTCCTGGTAGAGCGCCAGCACGGGGAATTTATCCAGCGCGGGCGCTTCGAGCGAATTGTAAAATTCCGCCGCCGCCATCTTCAAATCACTCGTTTGCAGAAGCGAAACCAGTTTTTGCGCCCGGCCTGGGTGGCCGTTCAGGGCGGCGGGAAAACGCGCGAGGTTCTGGTAAGCCCACGGGGTGGCAATGCCAAAGCCGGGATGGATCAGGAAAAACGCCTTGCCGCGCAGCGCTGCAAAATTTTCCAGTGTTTCAACCTGCTCGCCGCGGCCGACAGCGAGTCCCGGCCTGCCATACAAAAAAAAGGGAATATCCGAGCCCAGCGCGGCGGCCAGGGCATCGAGCTTCGCCAGCGTCAGCGGCTGGCCGAAGAGTTCATTCAGCGCCAGCAGCGTCGTGGCCGCGTTGCCGCTGCCGCCGCCGAGTCCGGCCGCGAGCGGAATTTTTTTCTCGAGATGGATTTTTACGCCGTCGGAGATTTTTGCCGCCGCGCGAAAATTCGTGGCCGCGCGAAAGACCAGATTGCGCGCATCGGTCGGCAGAAAGGCATGGCTGCAAGAAAGCTGCACCCCGTTGCCACCAGGCTCAAAAGCCAGTTCGTCGCACACATTCACCGGCTGCATCACGGTCTCGAGTTCGTGAAAGCCATCGGCGCGTTTGCCGAGGATGTTCAGCAACAGGTTGACTTTGCAGGGCGATGATTTTTCCAGGCGCATGATTCAGGAAATAAAAACGCGCCAACAAAATTTGTTGGCGCGTGGTGCTAAAATGGTTTCACGCTCAGTTGTCGAACACTTTAAAGCGGCTGCCGGGAATGAAAGGCGCGATGTCGCCGCCGCTGAAGCCGGTGTAGGTGTCGGTGTCGAACATCGGGCTGGCAATCAGGCCGGGCTTGTAGCTTTCCGGGCCGACGGGGTCGGGCGCGAAGCTCTTCGTGCAAATCGGATCGTAAGACGGAATGGGAAAGGTGACGACTTCGTAAACGCCCAGACCGAAGCGCGCGAGCGAACGATGCAGCCCATGCACGGCACCGTAGCCGCGGTAGCCGGGGCGGCCCATCACGGAATTCTCTTCAATGGACTTGCGCATTTCGCCCAGGCGGACGATTTCGTAAGTGTTGCTCAAGCCGCGGCCGAGCTTCTGGTCGGGGCCGGCACAGCCTGAGGCAAACAACGCGGTCAGCACGGCGGCAAGGGGTAAAATGATTTTACGCATACGATGTTCAGATTTGTGAGGGGAATTTACGCCGATTAATCGGGTTGTAAAGCGCGTTTTCTGACCGTCACGACAGAAGTTTATGTTGGATCAACGGCCAGCCATAGTGCCAGCCCGCCCAAATCAAGCCGATAACCGCCAGGAGAATGGCCAGCCCCAGCCACAGCCGGCGCCGCGCCAGACTGCGATCGGGTTGATCCCAATACCACGCGATCCAAACAGTCAACTCGTAAAGAAACTGCAGCGGAACAAACATCAGTAGTTGGGTCACAACTTCCGGCGTCGTGAGCACCGCGCCAAGAAAAAGATTGATGACGATCATGTAGCGGCGGGCCTTGGCCAACGTCTGGTAGCTCAGGACACCGATTTTCACGAGCGTCAAAATCACCACCGGCAGTTCAAAACCCAGGCCCATGCCCAGCATGAAACGGCAGACGAAGCTGATGTATTCCTCGGCACGCCATTGCGACGCGCCCAAGCCCAGCCAGTTGGAATATTTCTGCGAAGCCGCCAGCGCTACCGGCATCAGCGCGAAATAGCAAAAGCACACGCCAATCAAAAACAGGCCGCCGCCGATGAAGAGCGCGCGGAAAACATATTTCTGCTCGTGCATTTTCAGCGCGGGAAAAACAAACGAAATGATGAAGTAGAAAATAAACGGCGCAGCCAGCACCAATCCGCCGTAGAACGCTACCTGGATCGCCACAAAAAAACCGCCCGCCGGACTCAAGTTGACCAGGTCAATCTGCATCCGCTGCGCCTCGTCCGCGATGTTTGGATCGGGATTCACGCGCCAGCCGAGCACTTGATTGGTGCCGAGCCGCAGCGGTTCCACCGTCACGGCGACGAAACGGTTGGTGCCGAGGTCCAGGGCGTTTTCCTGTTCGGCGGAGAGTTGAAAATGGCCCAGCCGGTTGGTGCCGAAGCTGATGGTGACGACCTGATTTGTTCCCGGATAACTGACCGTGGCCTGGCTCAACGGCCACTTGATGATGGCCATGACGTAGTTCGCGCCGATCAGGCAAACGAGCATCGCCAGCGCCAGCGAAACGCTGAGCTTCACCAAAACCCAGCGAAAATCTTCGAGGTGTTCGAGAAAAGATTTTACCGGGCCGCCGTCGTCATCCTCGGGCGGCGGTTCTGAATCAAGATCGGCCATGAATAAACTGCGGCGGGAAACTCAGGCCCTCAGATCACTTTGGTCTCCGGCAGATGCGGCTGGGACGAGGACTGCGCGGTCGTGTTGGCGGGCGGAAGCTTTTGGGATGGCGTCACCGTGGAAGACGTGTCGGCATTTTGGATTTCATCCGTCACTTCCTTCGTGGCTTTCTTGAATTCCTTGATGCCGCTGCCCAAGCCCTTGGCCAGCTCGGGAATTTTCTTGGCACCAAACAAAATCAACACCACGGCGAGAATCAGAACTACTTCCATTCCGCCGAGACCAAAAGCTGCAAACATCGCGTTCATAATATTGTCTTTACTGAATGCAGCCTACGCCCGGATGCGGTTTTAGTAAAGCGGCAAAAACGGGGAGCGCGCCCGCCCCGGGCGCTGTTTTCCGCGCCCTTGCGGAAAATACGGGCGCGACGACAGGTTTCAAGCGTCCGTGTCAGCGTCCCGCCCAGGAAGCTGGCCGCGAGGCGCGGCCAGCCACGCCCGGGACGGGCGTGCTCCCCAACTTTCAGTCACGACCCGAGCGGCGGGGGAAATAAAAAAGGCCGCGTTCGCACGCAGCCTTGATGATTAAAATGATTTTGGAGCTTACACGCCCGCTTTGGGATGGAGCAGGATGAATTCGCCGCGACGGTTCTTGGTCCAAGCAGCGTCGTCGTGAGCGGGATCAGCCGGCTTGTCTTTGCCGTAGCTGATGGTTTTGACGCGCAACGAGTCAACCCCGGCTTTCTGCAAGGCCTCGCGCAACGCCAGCGCGCGGCGTTCGCCGAGCGAGCGGTTATACTCTTCCGTCCCGCGCTCATCGCAATGGCCTTCAATGAGCAACTTTGCGTTCATGTCGGAAGCCAACGCCTGAGCGACGCTGGCAATGTTCGCCTGTTCGTTGTTCTGCACGGTAGAACTGTCGAACTTGAAATGAACCGTATGGGCCGCGAGCGCCGCGCGGTCTTGATCGTATTTTGTCAGGTCAATCTCCGCCGTCGGATAGGTTCCAGGCGGTTGCACCTTCTCGGTGGCGATTGGCAGAGGCTCGGTCGTAATCGGCTGCATGGACGTCACCGTTTCCGGTTGCTTTTCACCTTGAATCGGCGGCGGCTTTTGACCATACAACTGCGTGATTTTGGTCGGCCCGTGTTTGCAGCCGGTGGTGGCCAGCGTCGCGGCGAGCGCGAGCACCAGCGGCAGAACTAATTGATTCATTTTCATATATTCGTTTGTGTTAAAAGTTGCGGTTAAAAATTGTGTGACGACCTGGAAAATTATTTCGCCCAAGCAGGCTGGGAATTACTCCCGTTCGCTCGGAGACAATCCTTGTATTGTTTGGTGAATACGTCAAGCACAGATAGCACTTGACGATGCCCGATCTCATGGTTGAAAACCAGCGTCCGCGAGTTCGGCGCCCACGACGGATTCTGCCCCGCCACGAGCACGACCGGCGGCACCGTGCCGTCCGCCGACATCACGCAGATGTCAAAATCGCCCGCCTGCCGCGTGAACGCGATCCACTTGCCGTCCGGCGACCAGTCCGGCTCCGTCGGGTTCGAGACGCCCGCCGTGTTGAGCGTCTGAATTTTCCCGCCGTTCACGGAAACCTTGGCGAGACGACGACGTTCGGCAATTTTCGTGGCGAAGCAAATCCACTGCCCATCGTTCGACCAAGTCGGCGAGGAATCTTCCAGACCAGTCGTGAGCCGTTTCAAATTGGAGCCGTCCGCGTTGCAAACCCAGACGTTCGGGCTACCGCTCTTGCTCAAAATCATCGCCACCTTCGAGCCGTCCGGCGACACGGCCGCGCTGGTGTTCAAGCCGGAATAACCCGCGATCACGCGCCGCTGACCGCTCGACAGGCTGTGGAAAAAAATGTCCGGATTGCCGCGCGCGTAGCTGGTGTAGTAAACCGCCAGCTTGCCCGGCACCCACGACGGCTTCGCCACAATGGCGCTGTCGGTGGTGACGGCCTGCGCGCCGTGGCCGTCGAAGTCCGCGACATAAATTTCGCCATTGCCACTGGGGGCTTGCGACTTGAAGGCGATCTTCGTCTGGCCGATGCCCTTCTTATTTTGAATCGCCGCCACGATGTCGTCCGCAAACGCATGGGCCTGCCGCCGCACGCTCGCGCCGTTGTAGCTGCGCGACAACATGACCTTTTTGGCCAGCCGGTCCATCACGCGGCCCGAGACATCGCCCGCGCTGCTGCCGCTGATTTGATACTGCGCCGCGTCCGGCGCGACGAAGTTGAAGCCTTGAACAAAGAGATCAAATTTCAAAACCTCCGCCGCCTCGCCGGAAATGCCTTCGAGCGAAATAAGCACGGGCTTCTGGCCAAATTGCTCGGTGTCTTTCGTGATGGGGGGAAGCACCACATCCTGCGCGCGGGTTGTGCCGAGCATTGCGACGGCGACGAGGCCGATAGTTAGAAAGTTGAGAGTTAATTTTTTCATCCGTTCATCCGTTTCGATTTGAGGTTAAAGGTGAGAATAAATGTTTTTTCTGGTTCTTTCGCGCCGTCCGGAAACGGCCCGATGAAGGTCACGCGCTCCAGCCCGCGCTCCACACTGCGGTCCACGCTGGCGTCGCCCGACCGCGTCACCACGCGCGCGGAAATCACCCGGCCATCGCGGGCAATGACCACTTTGACACTCACATCGGCATCGTCGCTGGACGTGTCGTCCGGCGGAATCCACGCCGCTTCATACTTGGTGCGGACGGCAGACGCGTAGCTGGCATAGGACACGCTGCTGGCGCCTTGCATTTCAATCGTCGTCGCGGTGGAGGCATTCTCTTTGATGGAGCTAATCGCACTCTTAAATAATTTCGCGTTTCGATCCCGCACACGCTGATCGGCCTTTGCCTGCTCCCGCGCCTCGGCCTCACTATTATCCGGCTTCACCACCGGCGCTTTGCGGACAATTGGCGTGAGGTTGATTTCGACCTTGTGTGGCTCGGGTTTCTTCTTCGGCGGCTTGACCACTGGTTCCAGATCATCCGGCTTGAGATTCTCCGGCGGCTTTTCGGGTTCAGGCTCGGGAATTTTCACCGGTTCCGGTTTCACGATGGGCTTGGGTGGTTCCGGCGGCGGTGGAGTGACTTCCGGTTTCACCTGCGGCGGCATGGGCGGCGGCGGTTTCGCGTCTTTCACGCCGCTGCTCATGGCTTCGTTGATCAAAACGTCGGGAATGATCTCCAGAATCTGCGCATCATCCGGCGGCGGTTTGGCCGAAAAGAAACCTGGGCCGACCAGCAAAATCACAATCAATAACAGGTGAAAACCCGCCGTGACGAAGAGACATTTTTTTTGCAGGCGGTTCATCGGTTGGGCGTCGGGTCGGTGCGGAAGGAGAGCTTGATGCTGTTTTTCTGGCAAATATCCAGCAGCGCCGCAAAAAGCTCATAACGACTGTCTTTGTCCATGCGGATATACAGGACCAGATTTGGATTCGCCCGCGATTCCCGAACGAGTTGCGAGACAATCTGCGGCAACGCCATTTGCCGGGACTCGAACTTGTAGTAGCCGGTGCTGGAAATTTCCACTGTGCGAATGTCCGATTTGATCAGCGGTTTATCCGGCTTGCCCCCGCGCGGCAGTTTCAACTCGATGCTCTGCGTCAACAGCGGCGTGGTGATGATGAAAATGATCAGCAGCACGAACGCCAAATCCAGCAGCGGAGTGATGTTGATGTCACTCAACGTCACCAGCGAATTGCGTTGGGAAAACCGGCGCATAAATCTATTCAACCACGGATGGACACGGATGGACACGGATGGTTTCAAAGCGGTTGGCAACACCACTGCGAAGATCCGCGCCGGCTGTTAATCTGTGTTTATCTGGGTGCATCCGTGGTTTCATTCTTCGGCGAGAAATTCCGTCTCCATTTTGGAGACCAGTTCCTGTGCAAAATTGTCCAGTTCGACCGTGAACGCGCGCAGATTGTGGACCAGCCAGTTGTAGCCGAACATCGAGGGAATCGCCACCAGCAGGCCGGCTACCGTCGTCACCAGCGCGCCGGAAACGCCCGGGGCCATCGACGCCAGCGTCGCGCCCTGCGGTGATTGGGCGATGCCCGCGAACGTGCTCATCACGCCCCAGACGGTGCCGAGCAGCCCCATGAACGGCGCCCCGCTCACCGCGATCGCCAGCAAGATCAGGCCGGATTCCAGCTTGAGCGATTCCTTGGCCACCACATTTTCAATGGCGCGCTTGATGTGTTCCATGTTCTTGAGACTGATATGCTGCTTGGCGCGTTCACCCGTCGGCCCGCGCAGCCGCGCATCGAGCTGCACGCAGCCGGCCTGATACACGGCGTAGAGCGGGCAGCCGTCCACCTGCAATTTACGGTCGAACATTTCCAGCACGGTTTTCTGCGCCGTAAACTCGTCGCCAAAAAAGGAATTCAATTTCCGCGCCCGCCGCATCTGGATGACTTTGAAAATCATCATCCACCAGACGGCGATCGAAGAAATAAACAGCAGAACGATGATGACCAAGGCTTCCGGGCGCGCATGGTTCAAAACGTAAAGCATTTCCACCGGTTTATCGGTGGCCGCTGCGATGAGTGCAAAAGGTAACCCGCTCATAATAATAAAAAACTTGGTGGTGAGGAACCGATTTTAGGCCAAGTAACGGCGTCCGAGCATTTGTCCGTCGCGGAGATTATCATTGGCGGCGGCGAAAATTGCAAAAACTTTTTGCATCAAAGATTAATCCCCTTTGCCCGGCCCGCAAAATCGCTTAATAATCTGCCCGATGTCTCGCCCGCGCCTCATCACGCTGCTGCTTGCGCTCGCCACGCTGGTGGTGTTTCTGCCCGTCGGCTCGCACTCGTTTGTGAACTTCGATGACACCGACTACGTCACCGAAAATCCCTTTGTCAAAAACGGTCTCACCGGGACGGATCTCCGCTGGGCGTTCACCGCGTTTCATGCCGGCAACTGGCATCCGCTCACCTGGATCTCGCACATGGCCGACTGCCAGTTTTTCGGCCCGAACGCCGGCGCGCACCACTTCGTCAACGTCCTCTGGCACGCGGCCAATGTGGCGCTGCTCTTCACCCTGCTGTCGCGGCTGACGGGGAAGATCTGGCCGTGCGCCGTCATCGCCGCGCTCTTCGCGTGGCATCCGCTGCACGTCGAATCCGTGGCGTGGATCGCCGAACGCAAAGATGTGCTGAGCACGTTTTTCGCGCTGCTCACGCTGCTGGCCTACACGCGCTACGCGCAAATGGTGACGGGTGGCGGCGGCGCCGCGTCCCGCGTCCCGCGTCCCGCGTCACTTTATTTTTGGCTCGCCGTTTTACTGTTTGCCCTCGGCCTAATGGCCAAACCGATGCTGGTCACGCTGCCGTTTGTGCTGCTGCTGCTGGATTATTGGCCGCTGGGGCGGGTGGCGAATGGCCGGTGGCAGGCAGCGGATGCGGCGCGCCTGGCCCTGGAAAAATGGCCGTTGTTTCTGCTCACGGCGGTTTCCTGCGTCGTCACCTTTCTCGCGCAGAAACAAGGCGAGGCGGTCAGCTCGCTCGCCAAAGTTCCCCTGCTCTATCGCCTCGAAAACGCTCCCGTCGCCGCCACGAATTATCTGCTGAATTTCTTCTGGCCCGCCGACCTCTGCGCGATTTATCCGATGCCGGTCCAGTTTTCCGCGTTCCGGGTGGCCGCGTCCGTGGCGTTGCTAGTTGTGATTTCCGCCGCCGCGTGGCGTTGGCGTCAGTCCAAGCCATATTTGCTCATGGGCTGGCTGTGGTTTCTTGGCACGCTCGTGCCCGTCATCGGGTTGGTGCAAGTCGGTGGCCAGGCCATGGCCGATCGCTATACTTACATCCCTTCCATCGGCTTTTTTATCGCCGTCGTGTTTTTGCTCGCTGACTTGGCCGCCCGCCTGCAGACGCCGAACGTGATCGCCGCCGGTTTGGCCGCCGTGGTCCTAACGGGCTGCGTGCTCGCGACGGAATATCAACTGCAATTCTGGCGTGACAGCGAAACGCTGTTCCGCCGCGCCCTGGCCGTGACGCGCAACAACGACATCGCGCTGGTGAATCTCGGCGTCGCCCTCGATGTGCAAGGCCGGTTTGAGGAAGCCCTCGTCATTTATCGTCAGGCCGCCCAACTCCAATCCGGGCGCTACCAGCTTCACAACAACCTCGCCAACATCCTCGGCCAACTGGGCCGCCATGCCGAATCGCTGGCGGAATATCGCGAAGCCCTGCGGCTGCGGCCCGGCGACGCCTACCTGCATAATGCCGCCGGCAGCGAACGCGCCGCCTTGGGACAAGTTGACGAAGCCGCGAAGGAATTTTCCGAAGCCGAACGGCTCGATCCCCATTACGGCCAACCGCATGTCGAGACGGCAAAACTCCTATTCCAACTGGGCCGCGACCCCGAAGCCGTGAACGAACTCAATGTTGCCGCCCGTCTGGAACCCGGCAATTTTCAAATTCTCGCCACCGCCGCGCACTACCTCGCCGCCAATGAAAATGCCGCCGCGCGCGACGGCCAGTCCGCCCTGGCGCTGGCCATCCAAGCCAATGACCTGAGCGGCCGCGTCCAGCCGATGGTTTTTGATGTGCTCGGCATGGCCTGCGCCGAGACCGGCGATTTCGCCAACGCCCAAGTCTGTGCGCAAAACGCCCTCCACCTCGCCACCGCCGCGCAGTTGAAAAGCACCAACCAGATCCGACAGCGGCTCGAACTTTACCAACAGCACCAGCCGTGGCGCGAATCGTTCCGCGCGACCAAGGCACCTTGAAACGGGGCGCAACCGGACCCCGGTGTTCATTGTTTGTCCATCGGGCATCCCGTCGAAGTGGCAGCGTGCGACCTCCAAGGCCAAGCGCTCAGCTAACCCCGGTGGGTTTCAAAATACGCCTGCTCGCGGGCCACCGGCGGATTATTCCTGCGGATAAACCAGGATGCGGTCGTGGACGAGGACGATGAGATCATTCTTCTTGTCGCCGGTCACATCGGCCACGGCGCATTCGCGCGGTTCCGGCAGGGCGTTTTGAGCGCCGCGGAAAGTGTGCTGCTCAAATACGCGCCAGCGGTCGCCGGGCACCAGCTTGCGCTGCGCGTCGAAGAACACGAGATCTATATAATTCCGCGCCGTCTCCATGAAGACGAGTTGCTTGCGGCCACTGCCGGTGAGGTCGCCGGCGATCATGTCATTCAAGTAGCCGTCCTTGATGGTGGTGTCGTATTCGTCGAGCTTGGTCAGCTCCCAGGTTTCGCCGGTGAGCGACTGCCAGGCGACGCCGTTCTGCCCGGTGAAGGCCACGCTGGCGGTGCCGCCGAATTTCACCGTCTGCACAGTGGCAAACGCGGCGACGGGCAGCGCCACGTTGCGCGTCACCTGCCACACGCCGTTCGTGTCGCGTTCGCTCAAGGTCAATTGCTTGTGTTCCGCATCCAGCAGAAAGAGCGCGGGCACGGCCTTGGTGCCATTGGCCACGGCGGTCGCGCCGATGATGCGCGAGTCACTGGCCGCGCCGTTGATCTGATCCTTCACGCGGAAAATCCAGTTGGGCGCGTTGGTGGAACCGGTGGCCTTGGTGCCCGGCTCGAGCACGACGGCGCGGACGAAATTTTTCTGCGGCAGCAACAACTCCGGCTTGCCATCGCCATCCACATCCGCCGCCGCCAGCCACGGCTGTTCCAGCGCGCCGCCCGGCGGGTCCACGTCTTTCTCGTCAAACGTGCCGTCGGGCTTTTGCAGCAGCACCTTGATTTTTTCGTAGGGAATGAGCGCCACCAAATCCGCGAGCCCGTCCTGATCTACATCCTGCACGGTGAGCGAAGTGGGATTGGATTTGAAACTATCGCTCAATTTTTGCGTCTTGGATTTGCCGTCCGCCGTGCGCGTCATCAGCGAACGCACGCCGTCCTTATCCACGATGATCGCCAGCGCGGGCTTCGCGCCGGCCTTGAACGCGCCGACCGCCATCACCAGCGGCTTGCCGTCCAGCGGCAGCAGCGTGGGAAACGGCAGCCGGCCGTTTGCGTCAAACTGCGTGACGCCCACGGCATTTTCATCGCGGCTCAACAAAAAGATTTCCGGATGGCCGTCATGGTTCCAATCCGACACGGCGATCTGGGTGACGCCGGCGAGCGAGGGGAATTTTTTCGGCGAGGCCAGGGTGCCGTCCGCTGCCTGCAAATAAACGGAGAGCTGGCCGCTTTCAGGTTCGGCCACGAGCAAATCGGCGCGACCGTCGCCATCCACGTCCGCCCACAAAACGCCACGCTGCGCGGAGTCGGTTTTGTTCAGCGGCAGAATTTGGAACTGGCCGCTCTTGAATGCGCCCGCCAGCGCCTCGGCCGGTTTGCGCGTGAACTGCGACACTTCCGCGCGCCCCGTGGCGGCGACGATGGACAGGACATAATTGGTTTTGCCGCCGAGCAGATTGTCCACCCAATACGAACGCACGGACTGCGTTTTGAAAAAAATTTCCGGACCGAGCTGGCCGCCGGCATTTTGCAGGCGGAAGCGAAACGGCGTCAGGCTGTCAAAATCCACGAACAGCAGATCATTCCGGCCATCGCCATCCACGTCCACAATTTGAATGGCCTTGGCCGTGCCCGAGTAAGGAATTTTCTGCGGCTCGCCAAACGTGTGGTCGGCGGATTGCGCGAGGAAATGCACCGCGCCGTTGTCGCCGAGCAACGCGATGTCCGGCAGGCCATCGCCATTCAGATCGCCGACGGAGAGAGCATTGGCGTCGAGCCGGCCGTCGTCAATATGCCAGCGCTTGGGTTCGCTCCAGCCATTGGTGCCGCGATTATAGAGGACGATCAAATCCTTCGCGTCGCCGAAATAAACGAGATCGGGTTTGCCATCGCCATTCAAATCCGTAACCGCCAGCGCTGCGATGCGTTCGTCGGACGGAATGGAATCCACGCGAAAACGAGCGTCGGGTGGAAGTTCATTAATTTCCAATTTGCGCGCGGGCTTGGCATCCGCGCGATTGGTCTTGCCGGTGAGATTGTAGAGCAGATTGATTTTCGCGCGGAGATTGTTGACCACGATGAGGTCGTTCAAGCCGTCGCCATCAATGTCCGCCACGTGCAGTTGCGTGATCTGCTGGTCCACGGGATACACTTCCTTGCCGCTGAAACCGAATCCGTTCGTGACGGCGGCCGCCGGCGCGGGCCGCACAAAAAAAGCCGTCACCATCAGGGCGCCGAGGAAAAATTTTACGTTGCGCAACATCCGCGCAAACTGCCAGCGGGTGGGGCGAATGGCGAGTTTTATTCGCCGCGAGAAAACGTCAAAACCCCCGATCAAGTCGCGGTGACGGGCACCGTGAGCCGGCCCCGGTTGATTTCGCCGGGCTTGCCGAGCACAACCGCCTTTTGCTAGGCTGTGTTTCTGGTAGAGAATGAAAGTGACCGCGAAGGAAAATATGGACCGGGAAATGATCAACACTGCGCGCAAGGTTCAAGTGCTGCAACGCATTCGCGCCGCCATTGGCCGGGGCGAACGCCCCACGATGCGGTCGCTCGGGTTGCGTGAGCCGGAGATCAAAGCTCTGGTGGACGAGGAACTGTTTGAATTTTCCTATTCCGCCAGCGATCCCAAGTGGGAGGACTGCCGGATTGAACGGCTTTACCCCAAGGGACTGGCCTTGATTCCCAGCGCCGACGTCACTCCGAATTATTCCAGCCTCCGAAGCGACCGCGCCTTGCCGCACGCCTTCTGGTATGTTTTGGTGCTCGTCGCGGTGGCGGGGTTGGGCTGGTATCTGATCCAGCATTTTGCCCGCGGATAATCAAGCCGTGGCAAAGCAAAATCATTCGCCAATGAAATGCAGCGCCACGCGGCGGGTATGCGGCCGCGTGCGATGCTCCCACAAATAAAGCCCCTGCCACGTTCCCAAGGCGAGACGTCCATTTTGAACGGGGATTGAAAGGTTCACCGCGGTCAGCGCCGTGCGGATGTGCGCGGCCATGTCATCGTCGCCCTCGGCGGTGTGGACGAACAGCGGATCGCCATCGCGCACGAGCCGCGCGAAAAAAGCGTCGAGATCGCGCCGCACGCCCGGGTCGGCATTTTCCTGGATTAACAGCGAAGCAGAGGTGTGCCGCAGATGCAACGTGAGCAGGCCGTCGCGGAATTTATTTTCGGCGATCCACTGTTCGACTTCGTCGGTAAACTCATAAAGCCCACGCTGGCGCGTGGCGAGCACGAGTTCGCGAAACGACTGGCGGAACAGCGAGGGTGGCACGGGTTGGGGCATGGGATGCATTGATTAGTGGATAAAACGGCACCAAATCAGTTGCGACGAGTTGCCCAATCATCCATTCAGCCAAACAGCCACCCGCCTGGTTACGGGCTGACGGCGGCACCCTGGTCGGCGAGCATTTTTTCCAGATCCGGATTGTGCGGCTGGCCGGCGTCGAGCGCCTTTTGATAATGCCAGCGGGCGAGCTGCGGCAGTGGCGGCGTCTGGTTGAGATAGATCACGGCGAGATTGTTGTGTGCCGGCGCGTAGGTGCCGTCAATCTCGAGCGCCTTGCGCAGCGCGGTTTCAGCCTGGACGCGCAGGCCCTTGTGACCGAGGGTGACGCCCAGGTAATTCTGGATTTCCGGGTTTTGCGGATCAATCTTCACCGCGCGGCTCAACACCTCGAGCGCGTCGTCGTATTTTTCCTGGCGGAATTTCAGGTAGCCCAGCGTGGACAGATTGTAGGCGTCGTCCGGACTCTGGTTGACGGCGGTCTGGATGTGTTGCTCCGCCTCGGCGAGCTTGCCCTGCTGCAATTCAATGGTGGCGAGGTTCGCCAGCACCAGGCCGTTGTTCTGGTTGCGGTCCAAAATTTTCTGGTAGTCCGCTTCCGCCGCATCAAATTCGTGGTTGGTAAAATGGCGCTGGGCCGAGGCCACCAGCTCGGTGCTGCCGGCGGGCATTTCGCGGAGGGGTTTTTTGTCGGTGACGGGCTTGGCGGGCGTTGGCGCGGCCTGCCGGAACAGCGCGAGTTCGGCCGCCGAGTAGGGCACGGCCTTGGCTTCATCCACCGCGATGCGCGCCTGCAACGCCTTCACCTGATCGTTCAGCGCGGTGATCTGCGCCGCTTCGGCGGCGGCATTGTTGCCCCGGGAAATTCGCTTGTCCGCCACCGCGAGTTTCGCCAGCAAGGCATCGCGTTCCGCCGTCAGCTTGCGCAGGCGTTTCCCGAAATCATCGGCGGCGACTTTGGCGTCATCGGTCAATTGCCGGACCTGTTTTTGCAGCGCGGTTTTTTCCTGCGTCACGGTGCGGACGGCGACGGTGAGCGTGGCAATCTGCGTGCGGGCATCCGCCAGTTCGGTGGTCAATTTTTCCACGATGGGCGCGTTGGTGGCGATCGCGCGGAAGGAATCGAGCTGCAATTTCAATTTTTCATTCGCCGAGCGCAACGTGGCCAGCGTGGTGGCGTCCGACGCGGGCGCCTTGGAAAAACTTTGCTGCAACGCGGCCATTTCCGCCGCCAGTTTTTCGGCCCGCTGATGTTCGGTGGAATATTTTTGAACGTAATCAATCAACTGGTCCGGGCCGGGCGTGGGGGCGGTGGCCAGGGCCGGAATGCTAGTGCGGCTGGCTTTCAGCAGATCATTATCCTTCATCAACCAGCGAATCTGCTCCCGCGCCTGCTTGAGTTCGGTGGCGTCAATCGCCGCTGGCTGCGCAGCGAGCGCCTCCTTGAGCTTGGCCTGCAGGGTCCGGTTCTCGAACTGCGCGGATTGCACCTGGGCTTGCAGCCGGTCCAACTGCGCCTGTAGCTTGGCCTCTGGCTCCGTGGCAACATTCGTCGCGGGGACCGCCACAGTGGGCGCGGTCACGGTGGGCACGACCGCCTCGGGTGCGCTGGATCGGGGTTTGAGTTCGGAGATTTTTGCCTCCAGATAATTCAGCCGAAACGCGATGATGCTCGCATTCCAGTCGGGGAAGCGTTTTTGCAGTTGTTCCAATTGACCTTTCGCCTCGACATATGTGGCGAGCGCGTCCGACGGCTCACCGGCGCTCAGGAGGCTGTCCCCCTGCTGGATGAGACTGTAAATGGAGATGTATTTTTCGTCCGCCCCCGATTGCGCACGAGCGGACGTGAGCAAGCAGGTCATGATCATGGCGACGGCCAGAAACAATTTCATCCGCCTACGATGCCAGAGCGGAAAAAATTTGGCAACCATCCTGCGCGGCGGCCAGACGGTCCACGGACAAAAATTGACCTGCGCGACGGGAACTGATATTTTGCCGGCGTTCGTCCTAGGAGTTCTTATGAGTTCGGCACTTAACCAACACGTTCTGGTGTTGAACCGGCTGTGGCAGGCGGTGAACGTCTGCACCGCACGCCGGGCCCTCACCCTGCTGTTTCAAGGCCAGGCCCAAGTCGTCGCCAACGCCGAGGACGGCTCCTTCCACACGTTTGATTTTCAGCAATGGCGCGATATTTCGGCCAGCGCGCCGTTGGAGGAGTCCGTTCACAGCATCTCCTTCCGCATCCGCGTGCCGAAAATCATCCTGCTCTTCCTGTATGACCGGCTGCCGAAAAAAGAAGTGAAGTTCACCCGGCACAACATTTTTGAGCGCGACAAAAACACCTGCCAGTATTGCGACGAAGTGTTTGACCGGAACGATTTGAACCTCGACCACGTCATCCCGCGCGACCGGGGCGGTCCGACCTCGTGGGAGAACATTGTCTGCTCGTGCATCGCCTGCAACACCCGCAAGGCCAATCGCACGCCCAGCGAAGCCGGGATGCGCCTCATGCGCAAACCCAAGCGCCCGAAATGGCGACCGTTCGTGCAGATCACTTTCAGCCTGCAAAAGCACGACAGTTGGCGGCATTTCATTGATCTGGCCTACTGGAACGTGGAACTCGGCGAAGACCTCGCGCCGTAGGCTGGCGCAAGGCCGGATCAGCCCGCCGGGCCTCTGAAAATGGCGAATACCTCCGAAGAATTCTCCAGCACCGTAGTGCCACGGGCCGGACGCCCGTGCCACTATGATTTGGTTGCGGCTCGGCCGCGCTTGGACTGGACCAGCACCCGGAAGGCTCGCCCCAGGTGTTCGGGATGCGTGAGCGTTTGAAACTGGCGCGTGCGGCTGGCGTTCCATTCGGCGAAGGATTTGTCCGCCACGGCGGTTTGCAGGATGCGGGTCAGGAATTGCGGCTGCGTCGAAAAACTTTCCGTCGTCAATCCGGCGACTTCACCCGCGTTTTGAATGGCGGAAAAATTAACGTGCGCGGTCAAATCCTGCCGGCCGATGTTGGCCAGCAGATCGTCGCTGATGTGATGGCGGTGATACGCGCGCAAAGTTCCGCGCGGGCGGCCCGGCGAAATAACGTCGTCAGCGGTGTAGCCGTAATCAATTGCCAGCAGCTTGCCCGACGGTAAAATGCCGGCGGCTTCGCGCCACCAATTTTCTGCGGCGGGCGAGGCTTCGAAGGTGTAGTTATCGGGCAGCACGCGCGCCAACTCCGGCGGACAAAGCTGCTGGAGGCTGGCTGCTGGAGACGGGATTCGACTCCAGCAAAAACTTTCGCCTTCGACGGTGACGCCCCACTCGAACCACGTTTTCCGGGCGGCGTCCCAACCGTAGCGGTGGACGGGCAGGGCGTCGAGCAGCTCGTTGCTGAAAAAAATTCCGGCCGAGGATGCGGGCGGCATGAGGCGTGACAGGCTTTCAAAATCGGCGGCCCAGCGCACCTGTGGCGCGAAGGGTTCCAGCGTTTTCTGCTGCCACGCCTGCCGGTGCGCGGAAGGTTCCAGGATGAGGTATTCGAGCCGGGCAAACAGTTCCGGGCGGTGCGCTTGCAGCCACCGCAAAATGTCGGCTGCCAGTTTGCCGTCATGCGCCCCGGCCTCGATGATCTTTAATTTTTCACTTTTAATTTTGAATTGGTTTAAGTCTTCCAGCCACTGACCGAATTGAAAGGCGAGCAGTTGGCCGAACAGTTCCCCGGTGCTGACGCTGGTGATGAAGTCGCCAGCGCGGCCCACGTTGTCTTTATTCGTTTCATAGTAGCCAGTTTCAGGACAGTAGAGGGCGAGTTCCATGAAGCGCGCAAAGGGGATAATGCGATTGTTGGCAATTTCTTCGCGGATTATTTCAGCGGGCATTTTCATTGCTTGCAGAGCGGCGGGGCATTGTTTAGTGTCGCCTCACTGGTCAGGATTTATGGCTAAAATTGACGCGTTTTTCAACTTGATGTTCGAGCAGAAGGCTTCGGACCTTCACATGGCCTCGGGCAATCCGCCGATGATGCGCATTCACGGCGAGTTGCAGCGCGTGGATTATCCGCCGCTGGAAAGCGACGTGCTCAAGGCCATGCTCTACGAAATCGCGCCGGATTACAAAATCAAACAGTTCGAGGAAACAGGCGACGTGGATTTTGGCTACGAAATCCCGAACATCTCGCGCTTCCGCGTCAATTTTTTCAACCAGAAAAACGGTGTCTCGGCGGTGTTCCGCCAGATTCCCAGCCGCGTGTTGTCGTTCGAGGATTTTGAAAAGCTCGAAGCCCCGCTGCCGGCGGTGTTCAAGAAATTTGCGATGCTGCATCGCGGGCTGGTGGTCGTAACCGGGCCGACGGGCTCCGGCAAATCCACGACGCTGGCGGCCATCGTGGATTACTGCAACCGCAACCGCAAAGATCATATCATCACCATTGAGGATCCGATCGAGTTCGTGCACGAAAGCAAGAACTGCCTGGTGAACCATCGCGAAGTGGGCGTGCATACCAAGTCCTTTGCGGCGGCGTTGCGCGGCGCCTTGCGCGAAGATCCGGATATCATTCTCGTCGGTGAAATGCGCGACTTGGAAACCATCGAGCTCGCGATCACGGCGGCAGCCACGGGTCACTTGGTCTTCGGCACGTTGCACACGCAGAGCGCGGCCAAGACGGTGGATCGTATCATTGACGTGTTTCCGGCAGACCAGCAGAACAAGATTCGCCAGACGCTTTCCGAAGCCTTGAAAGGCGTGGTGGCCCAGACGCTGTTCAAACGCTCGGACAAGAAAGGCCGCGTGGCCGCGTTCGAAGTGCTCGTGTTCAACACGGCCATTGCCAACCTCGTGCGCGAAGGCAAGACGCACCAGATTCAAGGCATGATCCAAGTCGGCAAAAAATTCGGCAACCAGCAACTCGACGATCACATCATGGAACATGTCCGCATGAAACGCGTCACGCCGGAAGATGCTTACGATAAATCGCTCGACAAGAAAAAATTCCGCACCCTGCTCGCGCATCCGCCCGATGACGACGAGACCATGTAATTATGCGCCGCCCCGAGCTTGATCAGATTCTGTCCACGATGCTGGCTTCCCAACCGGAAGTATCCGACCTGCTGTTCACCGCCGACCGGCCGGCGCAGGTCGAGGCCTACGGTGAACTCAAGCCCGTGACGCTGGATCCGCCCATCGAAAAACTGACCCCGTTCCAGATTGAGACCATCGCGTTGAACATCATTGGCGACAATCTGTGGCAGATCGAAGATCTGCTGCGCCACGGTTCGTGCGACGGCTCCTATGCCTTGTCGGATCAGGCGCGTTTCCGCGTGAATGTGTTTTCGCAGCGGGGGAATTATTCCATCGTGATGCGCCAGTTGAGCACGCAGATTCCGAATCTGGAGAACTTGAAGTTTCCGGAAATCCTGAAGCAGTTGCCCCGCGAAAAAACCGGCCTGGTGCTGGTCACCGGCGCGACTGGCTCCGGCAAATCCACCACGCTCGCGGCCATCCTGAACGAGATCAACCGCAACAAATCCGTCCACATTGTGACGCTGGAAGATCCGGTGGAATTTCTGCACCGGCATCAGAAGGCGACGTTCAACCAGCGCGAACTGGGCATTGATTTCGACTCGTATGCCAACGGCCTGCGCGCGGCGTTGCGGCAGGCCCCCAAGGTGATTCTCGTCGGCGAAATGCGCGACCGTGAAACCGTGAAAATCGCCTTGAGCGCGGCGGAAACCGGCCACCTCGTTTTGAGCACGCTGCACACGGTCAACGCCGGCGAAACGATCAATCGTATTCTCGGCATGTTCGAAGCGGAGGAACAGGAGCAGTTGCGCACGCGGCTGTCGGATTCCCTCCGCTGGGTGGTGAGCCAGCGGCTCGCGCCCAAGATCGGCGGGGGCCGGCACGCCCTGCTCGAAATCATGGGTTCCAACATGCGCATCCAGGAAACCATCCGGCTCGGCGAGAGCGAGGGGAAGAGTTTTTACGAGATCATTGACGCGAGCTACACCTTCGGCTGGCGCACCTTTGATCAAGCCTGTCTGGAAGCCTTTGACCAGGGCGTCATCACGGAAGATACCGCGATGCTTTACTGCACCAAGCGCAGCGTGGTTTCCCGCAGCGTGGATAACATCAAGAAAGGCCGCGGCGAAGTGACTTCCAGCCTCACCTCGCTCCGCATGAAAGCCGGCGGCAAAGGCGGCGAAGCGGACGCCGCCGCCACCCTTAAATTCAAATGAACCCGGATTTTGATTTCGTCGGCAGCGAAGACAAGCCAGCCTTGATTGCGTTCTCCACGCCGGAATGGCTGCACGAGGCCAAGACCGCACTGGAGGAACTCGGCTACAAGGTGCATACCGCCGCCACACACAGCGATTTTCTGATGCGGTTCAGTCAGGTGCGGTATCAGGTCGTGATCGTGGAGGAACTGTTTGGCGCGAACATTCCCGCCGAAAACATCACCCTCAAATCGCTCCAGGCCATGCCCACCGGCCAGCGCCGCCACGCGACGGTCATTTTGATCGGCAAAGATTTCCAGACTTTCACCCCGATGGAAGCCTTTAAAAACAGCGTGCACGCCGTCATCAACAGCTCGGAACTGTTCTTGCTGAAGCAACTCGTGGAAAAAGCCGTGGCTGACAACAATGCTTTTCTGTCGAGTTTCCGCGACGTGCAAAACCGCATCGCCGCCAGCGGCAATCGCGCCTGAAATTGATTTTGCACACCCCGGACGAGGGGCAGCCGCCGCAAACATCAGAGCGGGTCAAACCCGAATTCCGAAACAGACTCACGCGCAGTCCGCTCAGGCCGCAAAGGAAATGCTTGCAAATGCGGAGTGGGAAATGCCGGCGCGACGGCGGAGGAGATGCTTTAGTTTTCCAGGCTTGAGCGGCGGGTAGGATGAGTTAAAATGAAACGCAGGAACGAATGAACGGTCGCGGTTCCAAAGCCCTTGGGCGGAAGCCTGCGGGTGTATGAGCCCGCCTGAACATTTGAGCGTTCAATAAAATCAACCTGTTTTACCCATGTCTAATCAGCCATTCACCCTCCGCCACCCGCAATTGTTGATCCGCCCCCTCGTCCACGACCTGCACGCCTATGTGCCGGGCGAGCAGCCGAAGATCAAAGGGTTGATCAAGCTCAACACCAACGAGAATCCGTATCCGCCGTCGCCGCGCGTGCTGGCGGCGGTCGCGGCGGCGGTGGATGGGCGGCTGCGGCTGTATCCCAACCCCACGAGCCAGGCGTTGCGCGAAAAACTCGCCAAGCTGCATGGCTGCCAGCCGGAGAACATCATCGTCGGCAACGGCTCGGATGAATTGCTCGCGCTGGCGGTGCGGGCGTTCGTGGAACCGAGCAAGGGGTTGAACGCCATTTTCGGCAAGCAGGCTTTTCGGATCCGGACCATCGTCCAGTATTTCACGCCGAGTTATTCGCTGTATCCGGTGCTGGCGGACATTCACGGCGCGGCGCAGAATGCGGTCCCGCTCGAACTGGATTTCAGCCTGCCCAGTCTCGCCGAACTGAAACGCCGCCGGCAATGGGATTTCGGCGCCGCGCTGTCGCTGGTCACCACGCCGAACGCGCCGAGCGGGCGCGGTTATCAAACGGCTGAACTGGAACGCCTGTGTCGCGCCCAGAAGGGCGTGGTGGTGCTGGATGAAGCCTATGCGGATTTCGCGGCGGAGAACGCGCTCAAGCTGGCGCTGGAATTTCCCCATGTGCTCGTGGCGCGGACGTTTTCAAAGGCGTATTCGCTGTGCTTCCAGCGCGTCGGTTATTTTGTCGGCCCTCCCGCGCTGATCGCCGCGCTGGACAAAATCCGTGACAGTTACAACGTGAACGGCCTTGGCCAGATTGCCGCTGTGGCGACCCTGGAGGATTTGAAATATTACGAAGCGAACTTCAAAAAAATCATCGCGACGCGCGCCTGGCTGACCGCCGCGTTGACCGAACTCGGCTTCCGCGTGCTGCCAAGCCAGGCAAATTTTATTCTGGCGCACCCGCCGTTGTTGCCGGCGCAGGCGTGGTTGCAGAAACTGCGCGCCAAAAAAATCCTCGTGCGCTGGTTCAGCGCGATGGCGGTGCAGGACTATTTGCGCATCACCATCGGCACGCCGGACGAAGCGGCGGCGCTGGTCAACGCGGCGCGGGAAATTCTGGCGCAACCCGGACTGCCGACAGCGTGAGCCTTAAACCGCGCGGCGGGCATTCGCGCTCGCGTTTCACCTTTCCTTAAACGCCAATTGTGCTAAAAAGCCCATGTGTATCTGGAGTTTTATGGATTAAAGGTCGCGCCGTTCGACATCACGCCGAACCCGCGCTTCCTTTTTCATAGCACCAAACATCGCGAGGCGTTCAACCATCTCCTCTACGGCATCCGCGAGCGCAAAGGCTTTGTGCAACTCACCGGCGAGGTCGGCGCGGGCAAAACCACGTTGTGCCGCGCGTTGCTGGAACAGCTCGACAGCCATTTTTCCACGGCGCTGATTTTGAATCCGGTCTTGAGCGCGAATGAATTGATGAAGGCCATCGCGACGGAGTTCGGCCTGGACGTCACCGGCAAAGACCGGTTGGAAACGATGGCGACGCTCAATGGCTTTTTGTTGAAGCAAACGGCGGCGGGCAAGGAAACGGTTTTGATCGTGGACGAGGCGCAAAATCTGACGGAGGATTTGCTCGAACAGGTGCGGCTGATTTCCAACATCGAGACGGACGACCGGAAGCTGTTGCAGATTGTGCTGATGGGCCAGCCGGAACTGCGCGACCGCCTGAACAGTCCGCGCTTGAAGCAGCTCCGCCAGCGCATCACCGTGCGGTATCATTTGAACGCGTTGACGCGCGTAGAGGTCGCCCAATATATTCAACATCGGCTGGCGCTGGCGGGTTCCAACGGCGTGCCGGCCTTCACCGGACCGGCGGTCTGGCGCGTGTTCGGTTACAGCCAGGGCGTGCCGCGGCTGGTCAATGCGGTTTGCGACAAGGCGCTGCTCGCCGGCTTTGTGGAGCGCAGTTATCAGGTCAATTACCGGATGGTCGGCCGCGCCATCCGCGAACTGGAAGGAAATATTCACGCATGAGCTTAATCAACGATGCCCTGAAACGCGCCAAGCAGGCTCCGCCCCGCAACGCGCCGAATTCGCTGCCGCCGCTCCAGCCGGTGGCCGAGGAATCGTCCTGGCTCCCGCCCTGGCTGATTCCGGCAGTGATCATCCTGTTGATTTTCGCCGCGATCTTCTTCATCGGCTGGTCGGTGGCCCACCACTCCGTCCGCAGCATCGTGGCCACTCCCGACCCGGCCACAACGCAGGACGTCGTGTCCGTGCCGGTGCCAGTCGTCGTGCCGCCGCCGGAACCGGTGGTGCCGGTGGATCTGCCGGATCTGCCCCGGTTGCAGGGAATTTTTTATTCGCCCACCTCCCCCAGCGCGATCGTGGACGGCAAGACCATCCGCCCCGGCGATAAATTCCAGCAGTATCGGGTGAAGGAGATCACGAAATACACCGTGACGCTCCTCGCGCCCGACGGCAAGGCCATCAAACTCGGGATGAGCAACTGACCCATGCGTCAATTACTTTCCCGTTCTCCCCTCACGGCGCGCGTGGCGCCGTTCGTCATCTTCCTGTTGCTCACCGCCGCCCAAGGGAATTTCGGCCCCGCCTCTGCCTATTGGTTTTACTTCGCCAAAACGCTCGTTGGCCTGTGGCTGCTTATTGAAATCCGCCCGCTCGTCGCCGAAATGCGCTGGGCGTTCAGTTGGGAGGCGGTGTTGGTGGGCGTCGGCGTGTTTGCGGTTTGGGTTGGCCTCAACGGCGATTGGACCACGCAAACTTCGCTGTGGGTGAAGCTGGGAATTTCATCTCCGCCCAAAACCCCGGCGGTCGCGTGGAATCCCAACGATCATTTCAGCCCCGCCCTGGCGTGGTTTTTTGTGGTCGTGCGGATCCTCGGTTCCACCCTGATCGTGCCGCCGCTGGAGGAAGTCTTCTATCGCTCATTTTTGTATCGCTACATCGCCAAACCAGATTTCATGTCCGTGCCATTGAATAAATTCCTGCCCGTGCCGTTTCTGGCCACGGCGGCGGTGTTTGGCTTTTCCCATAACGAATGGCTGGCGGGCATTCTCTGCGGCGCGGCCTATCAATGGCTGGTGCTGCGGAAGAACCGCTTGGGCGATGCGATGACAGCGCACGCCATCACGAATTTTCTGCTGGGCGTCTGGGTGGTCTGGAAGGGCGCGTGGAACTTTTGGTAAGACGGTTCGGAAAAAATCCAAGTTCCAAGCACTAAGCTAAGCGCCAACCGCTTTCCGTCTCCCGGCCCAAAACAAAACGTCCGCACCTTGGCGGGCACGGACGGTGACCCAACGGCTTGGAACCCGCACTCCGAAGCTGGGGAGCACGCCCGCCCCGGGCGTCGCTGGTCGCGCCCTCGCGGCCAGTTGGTGGCGCGTGACGTTGCCACGAACCCTCGGAACATTTCTGTGCGCGCGGGTTTTTCGCGCGGGCGCGAAAAACTGCGCCCGAGGCGGGCGCGCTCCCGTTGCCACTTCGGAGTTCGGGTTGAACTTACTTGGGCGTGACCGGTTTCGCTTTGCGGGGCGAACGCTTGATCTCGCTGGCGCGCGTGCCGCCGACCTTGTCATACTCCGCCGAATCCGGTCCCAGCAATCCCTTCACCGCGCTGCGGAACCGGGTGGCCACGTCGTTGCTGGCCTTGGCCGAGTCGTCCCGGTCATCGCGCTGGCCGGTGAGCACCCGCTCGGTATCCTTCACCGCCTTGTTGTTCGCGGCCAGCGTATCGCGCAACGCCTGCGCGTCCGCGAGGGCGACTTGTTTTTCCGTGGGCTTGCCGAGCTTGATTTCCGGGTGGTCTTTCCACACCCCAAGGCAATCGTCCATTTCCTTCAAGACCTCATCTGTATTGAGCACTGTTGCCATAATTTACTCCATTATCCGCCCGGCCCTTGCTGGCAAAGAACCAAGCCAATGGTTTAGGGAATGGCCTTGCACGACCTTTCCGCCAGCAGCCCGATCATTATTCCACCTCACCCGCTTGTCAAAATAAATATTTATACTCTAGGTAAAAATCAGTAAGCCGTGGTAATCGCCTACATTAACCGGGAAACGTGTTTTCACGTTCGGGGAGTGCATTCTTAGGGTCGGGGAGCGCGTCCCTACGTCCGGGGACCACGTCCCTACGTCCGGGGAGCGCGTCCTTACGTTCGGGGAGTGCGTTCTTACGTTCGGGGAGCGCGTTCTTACGTTCGGGGAGTGCGTTCTTACGTTCGGGGAGTGCGTTCTTACGTTCGGGGAGCGCGTTCCTACGTTCGGGGAACGGACTCTTTGGTTCGGGGAGTGCGTTACCCGATCCGGGGAATGGACTCCCCGCTTCGGGGAGCGCGTTTTCAAGACCGGGGAACGCGCTTACTCGTTCGGGGAACACACGCTGGCACTGTGAGTGCGGCAGCTTTGCTGAAAATAGCCCAGCACTTGAGTGCTGGGACTTCCGCCATCTAAATTCCCCAGTCCCGGCAGGGACGGCAGACCCCTTCTTTCGTCCCTGCCGGGACTCGTTTGGTTTTTCGGCCGCCTTACCCAGTCATAAATGACCGGGCTATGGTCACCGCCCGCTTTCCTGGCGCTGCGGCAATCACGGATTTGTCCACGCTTTAGCCTTAACGAGGCAGAAGACTGTTAATGCCAAGGCTCCAAGCCGCCAAGACGCTGGGACATGGGGCGGCTTTGGCCGCAACCTTGAAGGTGGACCCGTTATTTCACGCTCACATCCAGATTGCGGCGTTTCAGTGTGGTGCCTTCCTGCTGGGCGAGATTGGAAATAGCCTCGTTGTAATTGGCCAGGGAACGGATTTCCTGCGAACGGGCGGCGGTCAGATTGTTCTGCAATTGCAGCACCGTGAACGTGGTGCTCTTGCCGACGTTGTATTTTTTCTGCTCGGCATCCAGCGCGGCTTCGGCAAACACGCGCGCCTGCTTGGTGGCGTCCACGCTTTCCCAGGCGGATTGCACGGCCTTCACCGCGTTGTCAATCTGCACCATGATCGTTTGTTCGAGTTGCTTCAGCCGGAGCAGATCCTGTTTCTCGGTGGTCTGGTCGGCTTTGTAGCTGTTCCGCGGCCCGAGATTGCCCAGCGGAATGGAGAGGGTGGCGCCATAACTGGCGAAGGGCCGGTTGGCCGTGGCATATTGGCCGAACGTATCGTCGTAACCAACGCCGCCGCCGTTGTAACCGTAGCTGCCGGTGAGGTCGAGCTGCGGAAAAAGCTGGTTGCGGTCATAGCGCAACTGGATGCCCTGCTGTTCCAACGTCAACTTGGCCTGCAACAACTCCGGGCGCAGCGCCATGCCTTGGCTCCAGCTATCCTGCAAATCCAAAAACTGCCGCACGGCTTCCAGTGTGGCGGCCGGCTGCAAATCGGTGTCGTGCCACTGCAAATAGGCGTCCGTGATCAGATTCTTCAGCGCATTCTGACTCTTCGCCAGATTGAATTGCGCGGCGATGAGATTCGCGCGGCTGGACGCGACCTGGGATTCATCCTGCTGCACATCCAGCGGCGCAATGCTGCCGACCTGCACGCGCTGTTTATCCTGGCTTAACTGCGTCTGGGCCAGGTTCAGCGCATTTTGCTCGACCTCCACGCTTTCCCGCGCATAGATCAGTTCGTAAAACGCGAATTCCACCGCCGCGACCGTGGTGATGAGCTGCAGGCGCAATGCCTGTTCGGATTGCCGGAGCTGGTTCTTACGCGCGCTGATGCTCAGCCGGGTGCCATCTATCCAGAAATCTTTCAGTAACGGCTGGGTGACTTTAACCCCGATCTGGCCGCCGGTGCCTTCGGGTTGGGGCACGTAGCCGCTCTTGACGCCCCCGAACAAATCGTAAGTGGTGCCCAGCGGCAGGGTCCCGCTCAACCCCGAGTTGAAGTTATTATTATCGGAAAATGGCACGCCGTTGGTGCCAAAGTAAATGCCGCCGGCTTCACTGTGGCTGTGGGTTGCGGACAGACTGAAGGTCGGATCGTAGCCGGCATAGGCCGCGTGTAAATTGAGCAGCGATTTCGCCGGTTCGTAACGCTCCACCTGCACGTCGAAGTTGTGCTTGAGCGCCTCGGCGATGCAATCCGCCAGCGACAACGCGCGCGTGGGGGCGTTGGTCTGCGCGACCGCCGCCGCCAGCGAGGCGGAAAAAATCAAACCGATGGCAATGCGTTTCATAAACCAGCCAGACGCCGCCTGCCCGCGCAAGGTAACCAGTTGGTTACTAAGCCGGAGCGGTTTCCGTGATGACGGCGCTCGCTTCGAGCAGCGTGAAGACCTTTTCGTGCAGCAATTGCTCGAAAATTTCATTCACCCCGTTCCGCTTTTGCAAATCCTGCACGAACTTTTCCAGCGGGATTTGATACATCGCCGCCAGTTGTTGCGCGCGTTGCAGCGCTTCTTCCTGCGTCACCGAAATTTTTTCCTGCTCCGCGATGCGCTGCACGAGGAACGCCAGCTTCACCCGCTCCTTGGCATTCTGCGCGGCAATCGAATAGATCTCGTCCTTCTGCGACTCGATCAAATCGCGGCCCACGCCGCGTTTTGTGTTTTCGCGCACCAGGTCATACACCACGTTGCGCGTTTCGTTGGCGACCGCCGATTCCGGCAGGTCAAAATTCACCCGGCCGAGCAGGCCCTTCACCACCTGGCCGCGCACCGATTTCATCTGCGAATGTTTCAGCTCGTTTTCCAGATCGGTGCGAACGCCCGCCTTCAGCTTCGCGAGATCCTCGGCGCCAAAACCCTTGGCCAGGGCATCGTCCACCGGCGGCAACACTTTTTCCTTCACCTCGACGACCTCGACTTCATAGACGCCCTTTTTACCGACCAGTTCTTTCGTGACGAAATCCGCCGGGAAATCCACTGTCACCGTGCGTTTGTCGCCGGCCTTGGTGCCGATGAGCTGTTCGCCAAAACCGGGAATGAAGGAGCCGGGTTTCAGTTCCACCCAGAAATTAGTCTGCTCCGTCAGCCCCTTCGCCGTCGGCGCGAGCGTGGTGAGCGGCTGGCCATCCACGGTGCCGGTGTAGTTCACCACCGCCACGTCGTCGGCTTTCGCCTCGCGCGCTGCGGTTTCAAACTTCGCCTGCTGGCCGCGCAGCAGATCAATCGCGCGGTCCACATCGGCGTCGGTCACGGATTTGAGTTCGCGCACGGCGGGCAGCTTGGTGTAATCCGGCAGCTCAAATTCGGGCGCGGTTTCAATCGTCGCGGCGAACTGCAAATCCAGGCCGCGGCCAAATTGAATCTCCTCGATGTCGGGATAGCCGACCGCCTGAATTTTTTTCTCTTCGAGCGCCTTGCGGTAATTGTCGCCGATGAGTTTCTTTTTGGCTTCCTCCTTGATTTCCGCCTCGTATTTCTTCACGACCATGGCGCGCGGCGCCTTGCCGGGACGAAAACCCGGCAGCGAGGCCTGCTTTTGGATGTCCTTCGTGATGGCGTCAAAGATTTCGTCCACGGACTTCGCGTCCACTTCCACCCGCACAAGTTTTTTGCACGGAGCCAGATTTTCAACGGTGATATTCACAATAAATGTCTCGGTTAACGAGCCGCGCAGGATAACTGACCCGCGCCGATTGCGTCAACGGTTTTGATGGCGCGGCTCTGGGTTAACTTTCCCGGGAAAACCGCTCCGGCCAAAAACCGTGGGTGTTGCCTGCGGTTTGGCGGGCGGGAACTTCGGGGTAACGGGGGCAAAGCTGCGAAGAAACTGGAGCCAGTTGTCGGGCTTGAACCGACGACCTGCTCATTACGAATGAGCTGCTCTACCACTGAGCTAAACTGGCACCGGATGGAATACTGTCAGTTCCGTTGTCGCCCGTCAAGTTTACCGGCAAACTTGACGGCGATCGGCGGCGGGGACGGCAGCGAAGCGCAGGCCCCAGAAAGCCGCCAAGCGCCATTGCTCCGCAGTTGACATTGTTGGCGCGCGGCGCCAAGCGGTGCTGAAGCACACGCCGTCCAAACGCTGGCGCGAAGTTCGGGGCGGTGCGGTCAACGCGCAGCGTCGGGACTGCGCGCGATTTATCGCCGCTTCTTCCGGCCGCGCCCGCCACCGCCCTGCCGCCAGAATCCCGGTCGAATATTCTCCCGCTTCGGTTCCCCGGTTGAAAACGAAATGCAATCACTCTGCAAGTTCGCAAACTTCTTGCGTGAAATCACCATCCCCACCAATCGAGCAGCCTGCGCCACAACGGGTCGCCCCAGTAACCAACGGCAAAAGCAAACACCAGCGCAATCGCAACGGTGCAACCGATGAAAGCCAGGCGACTGTCAAAAAGCCCCCAACAAATCCATGCGCCCCAAATGCCGCCGACAACCAAGCCGCAGCAAAAGTGCGTCCAGAAATGCCGGCCTTGCATGTAATCATCGCCTTTCATGTGACTTGCCTTCGCCGCCTCCCCAAAGGCTTTTATCGGCGCGCAACTGCGCTTCCGGCAACCCAATCCTCTGGTGGCCGAGTTAATGACATGCCTTTATTAAGTTGATTTCAACTGAACACCAACGATTACTCATCTACAACTTCAGTTGGCTCGAAAACAATGTTTGTCAATCCAAGGCTACGAACAGCATCAACAAATCGTTCTGTAACTTGAATGTAATTTGAGCGGATGCGCATTCTAAATAAATCGAGGTCCTCGGGTATCGAACTCATTTTGATGAGGTCCGGTTCAATAAACGCGCTGATACCAGAAGAATCACATGCCGGACAATTTGGACGCTTGCGCTTAATGCACCTTTCTGACAACAGCGCATGTGCCTCGGTTTGGATTTCCAAATGTTCAAATGGCTTTTTACCTCGTGCTTTAATCTCCGGTTTAACAGTCGCTGGCATTTTAATTCCAGCCGCAAGCAGGTTTCTTAAGGCCTCAGGATGGATAAACACGGTCGTGGAATAATCCCAAGTAAAATCACCATGCTGACCGGAGGTCGTGCCACACATGGGGCCAAGTTGTGTGCCTGGCGGAACGGGAAGGTCTCGAGATAGAAGACGCTTGATTTGATCGCGCAGATTAATGAACTCTTCTATATTCACAACCGCTCTCGTTTTTTTAAATCTAAATCTATTTGCGTTCGGCAATACTGAACAATCCAAAGAAGGATAGGTAATTGCGGAATCTCCCCATCTGTCCCCACAAATATTGCAATTAACCATCGGGACTTCCCATTTATGTTTAAGCGCGAAATCATATTTGCGATCCGACGCCCAGCCTTTTCGGTCTTCTTTGATTCTAAATAATTTCATGAGGAAGTTTTGAGCCGGGAATTAATTACCTCTGCTTCAGCAGCTCGGATTATTTGCCGAGATGCCCGGCAACTGAGGGCGGGTGCGACTACAAACAGGTCCATAGGCTCGAAGCAGCCCAGCCATCACTTCGCCTGAATCCGAATCGTATGCGTCACCGGCACGAGCGCGGCGGCGACGGCGTTGGCCAGCGGTTGGCGGGCTTTCTCGGTCAAGTCGGCTGTGGCGTTGGCGTCCGCCTTGCCTTCGGGGCCGTGGAACAGGTCCTTGATCTGGCGCGTCTCGTATTTCTGCTGCTCGGCCACCGCAGCATCTACTTTGGCAAACGCGGCGGAAAACGGATTCACCGCAAAATCTTCCGCGAGATTCACGCCGGCGGCGAGTTGCGCGGCGGAGTAGTCGCGCGTCGCGTCGCCCCACGTCACGGCGTAGTTTTCCGCCGTGCCGCCGGTGACGACGAGTTTCAGCCGGTTCAAGTCGGCGTTGAACGGCACCAGCGTCATGCCGGAGCGGAGGGAATTATCTTTGTCCAACGGCCCGGTGGCACAGAACGGATAGCGCGTGCTCGTGATCGTGAGGGCGTTGTTGGCGAAACTGTCCACGGTGTGACCGGTGCTCGCGGTGGCTTTGCCCGCGCCGAGATCCACCGTGAACGTGCCGAGGTCGCCGTCGAGTCCCATCGCCTTGAGATAGGCATAGGCCATGACGAGGTGGCCGGCCCAATCGGGATGCACGCCGTCCTTGCCGGACACCGCGTAATCGGGGCCGAATTTCTGATGCGCGGCGAACCCGGTGGTCAGCATCGGCCAGAACACGTCGGCAAAATTAATTTGCTCCTGCGCGGCGATTTCGATGTCAAGGTTGCGGAACTGGCAGAGGTTCAAATTCAAATCTTCCACGGCCGCCTTCTGGTCGCCGACCCAGCTCGGGACTTTGCCGACGCAGCCTGCCGAACCCAACACCACGCGCGCACCGCTGGCTTTCAAGGAGCGCGCCACGGCGGAATAATTGGCGCGATACCATTGGCCGTTTTGCTCGTCGTAGGCGCGATACTTATGATCATTCATGCCGTAGCAGAGCGTGGCGATGGTGGGCTGGAAGCGCAGGCAGTCATTGGTCATGCGATGCAGAAAACCTTCGGCGGTCTCGCCGCTCCAGCCGAACTGGCGCGTGGTGATCTTGAGTTCAGGCACGCAGACGGTGAGGTAGGTCTGGATGAGGCGGGAATACATCCGCTGCTCGGTGATCGAGTCGCCGATAATCGCGAGGCGGTCGCCGGGGTGAAGCAGCAAACCGGCGGGCGCGGGAGCTTTCACCGGCGCGAATTTGGCAAAGAAAGGGTCACTGGGTTTGGCTTCGAGAATTTCCGCGCGCAAGTTCGCCGTGCCGGCGGCGAGGAGAATCATTGCGACCAAGGTGGAGTGACGACGCCAGAGAGATAAGTGCTTCATGCTGGGATTCTGAACCAGCGCGGGAAGGCGCGTCAAGCTGCGAGCGGCGCGGGCTGTTTCTCCGGGCGCAGTTCGCTTGCCGGCAACCTCGCATTCGCCCCGGGCTGAAGCGGTAGATGCAGGCCGTCCGGCTTCGTGCCGTTTCAACGGCTTGGTGACCGCGGGCGGTGGAAAACGGTTGAAACCGTTTCGGTTTTCTCCGCGCACGATGCACCCGGCTGAAGCCGGGCGCTAATGAGAAAACTGGCCTTGCAAGAAAGTGCGCGACGCACTGTTTTTCTCCCGGGTGAAGGCGAACCGCCAGAACTAGGCCCACCGCTGAACCAGATATAATTTGAGCCGGGTAAAAACTTTATTATATTGCCACCCTGATGAAAAAACTCCTACTGGCCGGTTTACTGGCAACGCTCGGAATCAGCGCAGTGCTTGGCTGGCGGGCGTGGCACGATGTGCGCGCCGAAGTTTCCGGCGGCACCGCCAGTGGGGCGGCAGCGGCAAACGCCGCCACGCATGGGGCTGCCAGCGCGGCTGGGGATGCGAGCCGCCGCCAGTCGAAGTCCAGCGCGACGGCCACGACCGCGAGCGGGCCGAAGCGCGCGTGGGATTATCATTATTTTGCCAGCCTGTCGAATGCTGCGCCCGGGGTCCCGATCCAGTTTGAATTGACGGCGGGGAAATTGGCCGCCGGCACCATCCGGCACACGGAGCGCACCAACGGCGAGTTGACTTACTTGTCGGGCGAGCTGACGCAGCCGGAGTCGGGCCGGTTCTTTTTCCAGAAGCAGGCGTTGCCGGGAAAACAGGGCGACTATGCCGGCGTGGTGGAATTTCCCGCCAGCAAGACGGCCTGGCGGATTGAGCCGACCGGCCCGGGCGGAAAATCAGAACTGGTGGAGCGCCGCCTGGATGAAGTGATTTGCCTCGCCATGCCAGCGATTGATCCGGCGCTGGCGGACACGAACACGCCGGAGGAAATGCCGCCGCTGCGACCCGATCAGGTCACCGATTACATTCCCGCTTACAACAACGGCATCATTTCGCTGCAGAGTCTGCCGGGCGCGACGGGCGTGCTTTACATTGATTATCGTGGCGGCTACACGCCGACTTGGGGCGGCATCACATACGACAAGCCGGTGGTTACCAGCGCGCAAATCAAGGATGTGTGGAAGCGCGTGGCGGAGGATTACATGCCATTCACCATCAACGTCACGACCGACATCCGAGTTTATCAGGCCGCGCCGGAGAGCAGCCGACAGCGCTGCATTTGCACGCCGACCACCACCGCAGCACCAGGCGCTGGCGGCGTCTCGTATCTCCAATCATGGAACTGGACTGGCGATACGCCGAACTGGTCGTTCTACAGCACTGGCAAGGCCGCTGCAGAAGTCATCGCGCACGAATGTGGCCATTGCCTGTGGTTGAGCCATGAGACCACGGACATCAATGGCGTCCACACCGAGTATTTTACCGGCCAGGGCAGCGGCGTGACGGGTTGGTGTCCGATCATGGGCGCCGGCTATTACCAGAATGTGACCACTTGGGCCAAGGGCGAATATCAATACGCCGGCAACCTGGAAGACCAGTTGAATCTCATCACCACGAAGAACAACAACGTGGCCTACCGCGCGGACGACACCGGCGCGACGCTAGCCACGGCGCGTTACCTGGAGGTTTATTCCAACAACGCTGCCTTCGCAGAGGGCGTCATGGAGACGGCGGGCGACACGGATGCGTTTCGCTTCACCACAGCGGGCGGCGCGATTTCGCTGACGGCCAGCCCGGTCGCGACGAACGACTGGGCCGACCTCGCCATCATGGCCACGCTCGCGGATGCCACGGACACGATTATCGCGAGTAACAATCCGCAAAACGTGCTGACCGCGAGCATTGCGACCAACCTGCCGGCGGGCACTTATACTTTCCGCGTCACGGGCGCGGGCCGCAATGATCCGCTGACCAATGGCTTCTCTAATTATTCGAGCCTGGGCTACTACTCGATCACTGGTTCCGTCGCCGCCGCGACGCAGACGACGCGGTTCACGATTGCGGAAAATTCCACGAACGGCTTGGTCGTCGGCACGATTTCCGCCACGAACCTCGGCGTGGACGCGCTGAATTATTTCATCGTTTCTGGCGACACCTCAAATACGTTTGCCCTCGACAACAACGGCGCGCTGACCGTGACCAATGCCGCGACGCTGGACTACGAGGCGCTCGCGCGCAACACGCAGTTGGCCGTGCAGTTTGAAATGTTCGTCAACATCACCAACACGGTGAATCCCGCGTTGACCGAATTGAACCGCCGCGTGGTGGTGCAGGTCACGAACGTGAATGAAGCGCCGTTCGTCACCGGTTTCACTAACACACTCGTCGCCCACACGCAGCCCGGCACGGTGGTGGGCACGGTGCAAACTTCCGATCCCGATGCCTACACGGTGCTGACACTTTCGATTCTCGCCGGCAACAGCAACGCGATGTTCACGCTGGACAACGCCACCGGCAATCTGCTCGTGGCGGGTGATCTCGATTCGGCGGTGCAAAGTGTTTACAATCTCGCGATCCAAGTCGCTGACAACGGCACGCCAGCGTTGAAAGCCACGAACTTTATTCAAGTCACCATCATCACGAACAGCTCGCCGTTTCGTCCCGGCACGATCAGCTACGCGATTTATGACAACATCGGCAGCGGCGTTTTTATCAGCAACATGACGACCAATTCACGTTTCCCCACCGACCCAACTTCGGAGCGTCAAGTCACCACCGCTGCCGGCGACACCAACCGCGCGGACAGTTTCGGCGCGGTGCAGCGCGGCTATTTGATTCCGCCGGTTTCGGGCAATTATTATTTCTTCATCGCGACTGACGACAACGGCGAGTTGTGGATGAGCACCACCACCAACCCCGCCAGCATGACGCTCATCGCCAACATCAACGGCAGCAGCGCCTACGTTGACACGCCCGGCCAGTGGAACAAATATGCCAGCCAAAAATCCGCCGCGCGCACGCTGGTTGCGGGCCAGGCTTACTATCTCGAAGCGCGGCAAAAAGAAGGCGGCGGCGGCGACAGTCTTGTGGTCGGCTGGTCCGGGCCGGCCACCGGCAACCAAACGAACGTGATTTCCGGCCTTTATCTCGCGCCGTATTTGATGAATTACGTTCCGCATCTCACCGGCTTCACCAACACCGTTCATCGCGATGCCATCACCGGCGCGCGGATCGGCCAGATGACGGTGACGGATGTGAACACGAACGACGGCCACACTTATTCCATCATCGCCGGAAACAGCGCGGGCATTTTTGGCGTGGGCAGCAACGGCTGGATTTACGTCGCCAGCGACACGGCGCTCACTTCCAGCGCCACGACGAATTTCACATTGAGCGTTCGCACCACCGACAGCGGATCGCCTGCGTTGTCCGGCACGAACACTGTTGTGCTGACACGCATCGAGCCAGGTGTCATCACCAGCACGCTGCCGCAGCGCGAAATGTTCAACAACCTCGGCAGCGGCACGCTCGTCAGCGACTTGACCAACAACGTCCGGTTCCCTGGCGCGCCCGATTCGCTGGTGGCCTTGACCAATTTCGCCGCGCCGGCAAACGTGGCGGACAACTACGGTTCGCGCATCCGCGCGTTGCTGGTGCCGTCGGTGACCGGCGACTATCAATTTTTCATCGCGTCGGATGACAGCAGCCAGTTGAAATTCAGTCGCGACACAAATGCGGCCAACGCCACGATCATCGCGTCCGTGTCCGGCTACACGAGCCAGAACGTGTGGAACACTTACACGTCGCAGACCTCGGCAGTCATCACCAATCTCATCGTCGGCCAGCGTTACTACATCGAAGCGCTCCAGAAGGAAGGCGGCGGCGGCGATCACGTCAGCGTCGCGTGGCTCGTGCCCGGCAGCGGCGCGACCAACATCATTCCCGGCGCGAATCTGCTGCCGGTGGATTTGAATTATCCGCCGCAGTTCGGCGCGCAGTCGTTCGCGGTGATGCAGAATTCCGCCAACGGAAAAATTGTTGGCAGCGTCATCGCCGCCGACAGTGCGCTCGACGCGCTCACCTTCAAAATCCTCAACGGAAACACCAACGGCACGTTTGCGCTCGATCCGGGCACGGGCCTGTTGACGGTATCGAACAACACGCTGCTCGCCGGCGGTCCGGGGACAAGTTTTAATCTGACCGTCGCGGTGCAGGATTCCGGCTACGGCGGTTTGTATCCGCTGCGCGCCAGCACGAACTCGGTTTTCGTCAGTGTCGCCAGCACCAACGGCCTCGTGTGGGACGCCAGCACCAATTTTGTCGGCGCGCAGGACGGCAACGGCAACTGGGGTGCCGCGCCGACCAACTGGTGGAACGGTTTCACGAATTCCATCTGGACCAATAATCTCGTCGCCTTTTTCGGCGCGGGCACGGCGACGAATTGCACGGTGACGATCATCAACGATGTGACGCCGGCGGGAATTGTTTTCAACCCGAACAACGGCGGCACTTACACTCTCGCCAGCAGCGGCGTGGGGCTGAATTTTTCCGGCTTGCCGGTGATTACGGCCAACGCCGACGCCGCTATTTCCGCCGTCATCAAAGGTTCCGGCTACGTTAAAAACGGCCCCGGCACGCTGCTCGTGAGCGGCAGCAACGTCAGCATTGGCGGCGCAACCGTCAATGCCGGCACGCTCAAGCTCACCAATTCCACAGTCACATTCGGCACTGGCCCCGTCACCAATAATGCCGCGATTGAATGGAACACCGCCTTGGGGAGCCGCAGCATCGGCAGCATCAATTCGTTTGCGGGCGCGGGCTTGTTCCTCAAATCCGGCGCGAATAATTTGCAATTGCAGGGTGCCGGTATTTCCACTTTCAACGGCACCGTGCGCGTGGCCGGCGGACAACTTATTTTGGACACCGCCACCGGTTTCGAGGACGGCGCACCGAATTTGGATTTGACCGGCGGCGACTTGGTGCTCGGCAACGCGTTCGACAATGGCACCGCCACGTTCGGCAATTTGAGCGGCACCGGCCAGGTGCGCGTGGATTTCGGAAACACCACGGTCACGCGCACGCTCTCGCTGAATCAAAACAGCAACACGATTTACTCCGGCGTGCTGGGCTATAACGCGGCGCAAAGCCGGGCGATGAATTTAATCAAGAATGGCGCGGGCACGCTGACGCTGACCGGCACCAATGTTTTCACGGGCACCACCACCATCAGCAACGGCACGCTGCTCGTCAACGGCGTGCTCACCACCAACTCAACCAGCACTGTCACCGTTGCGCTCAACGCCACGCTCGGCGGCAACGGCCTCGTCAACGGCGCAACAACCGTGCAAGACGGCGGCACACTCGCTCCCGGCAACGGCGGCATCGGCCAACTCACGATCAGCAACAATGTGGCCATGTCCGGCAGCAGCCAGACGGTCATGGAATTGAGCAAGAACGGCGGCGTGCTGACGAACGACCAGCTTTTCGTTTCGGGAATTTTGACGCTAGGCGGAACGCTCGTCGTGACCAACATCGGCACGAATGCGCTCGTGGTTGGCGACAGTTTCCAATTGTTCAACGCCGCGACGAATGCCGGTGCTTTCTCGAGTTTCAATCTGCCCGCGTTGCCGATTGGCTGGCACTGGACGACAAATTCACTCGCGGCCAACGGGATTTTGGCCGTGGCTTGGGACACGTTCACGCTCACTTACGCGGCGGGCACCAACGGCACGCTCGCCGGCAGCGCGACGCAAGTTGTCAATTATGCCGCCAGCGGCACAGCGGTGACCGCGTTGCCCAACAGCGGCTTCGCCTTCACGAATTGGAGCGACGGCCTGACCGCCAACCCGCGCACGGACGCGAACGTGACCAGCAACCTCACCGTCACCGCCAATTTTGTGATGCTCGCGCCGCCCGTGATCACGAACTTGAACCTGACAGCCGGCCAGACCGCTTTCACTTTGAGCGGCACGGGCGCGGCCAATCAAGTTTACATGCTTTTGTCAGCCACAAATCTTCCGCCGCTGGTTTGGACTCCGGTGGCGACCAATACAGCCGACACCAACGGCGTGTTCATTTTCAGCGACCTGGACACGACCAATTACAACCAGCGTTTTTATCGTGTGATGAGTTATTGAGCACCGGCCAACCCGCCGTCCACAATCGTTACGGGACGGGCCAGTGACTGGTCCCACGGCGGTTGGCCGAAGCCGACTGCGGAATTCCGGCGCATGGCGCTGTGGCCACTTTATGCCACAAGACTGGCCGGCGGATTTCGGCTATAAGCTCATCCATTGGAAGCCCAGCCTCACATTTCAGCGCCAGCGGAATGTTCTATGAACGGCCTTGCTCTGCCGACAGATGGCTGACGGTGCCAGCCTTAAGAAAATGGCTTGTGCGCTAAAAGCCTGTGCGCTAAGAATTAGACGGTCACCCCCTAAACCCCAAAAGAGTCAAAAAACAAACAAACCTAACCCCAAGTTGTTTCAACCGAAAAACACCTATGAAATCAAGACTGATACCCATGTTGCTGGCCCTGGCCAGTGCAAGTCTGGCGCGCGCCGACTTCAACCCTGTGCCCTTGACTCAAGGCAGCTTCACCGCCGATGTCATCGTTGAAAAGAACGCCGAGCGATCAGTCAGCGACTATACCACGCTGACCATGGACGGCGGCACCAATAACAATGCCTGGGTATGGATGGAACAGGGCCTCGATCCCGATCGCCCGCAGGTGGGTTTGCCCAAGGCCGGAACCACTTTTGTTGCCGTGCAGGAAGCGAACCACACCTTCCAAATGCCGCCTACCTATACGGGCAATAACGCGGTGGTCCTGACCACCAACGGTATTCCGGATGCCACGCTGACGATTAGCTCGCCGGTGGCGGCCGCGGCCATTTCGATTCTCAACGCCGGTGGCGGCGGTTCGACCATTGACTACACGATCAATTATCAAGGTGGCGGCACCCAAGCGGGCCAGTTGTCGGTGTTTGACTGGCACAATCTCACGCCGGCGAACTACGCGTGGGTCTGTAATGGCCGCTTCAATACGGACAACGGCCAGACCGGCGAGACGTGGACCGGCAAGCCGCGCATGTTTTATAGTGATATTTCGCTCACGGACACGGTGAATCCCGTGGTTAGTATTGTATTTCACACCGCCAGCACGAGCCGGGTGGTGATTTTTGGCGTCAGCACCTCTACAGATAGTATCACGTATTCACCAGTGACGATCGGCGGTTTTAACCGCGACGTGGTGGTGGAATCCTCCGCGCCGCTGACCGGAAGTTTGTATAAATGCAATGTCATCATGGATAGCGGCACCACAAACCTAGCGGGTGACACTTGGTATGAAATGGGATTTAATACCGGAGCGCCAACCACCGGCCTGCCTTTGCACGGCACAAACGTCTCAGGTGGCACGCCACTGCACACGTTCACCATGCCTCCGAGCTACACCGCCAATGATGTGCTATATGTGGCGAACATCACCGGTTTTACTACCGGAACTTTGACCCTCACTACGCCGTCGGCTTATACCAATTTGTCTTTTTTGGCCTCGGCCGGCAATGGCCCGCTGGTTGCCAATGTTGTGGTGCATCACCAAGACACCAGCACGGAGTCATTCAGTGTCAGCGTGCTCGACTGGTTTAACGCTGCGACCGCCTTCTATGTGTGCAACGGACGTTTTAACCCAAACACCCTGAGTTTGGACAATGTCAACGGTGGGGCCGTGAAGTTGTGGAACAACGATATCGCCCTCGGCAATATCACCAGTCCGGTGACCAGTATTGATTTCAACTACACCTCCGGCGGGCGTGCTTCGTTTTTTGCCGTGGCCGGTCAAGCAACGCCGGGCGGAACTTTTTCACCAGTTGCCGTAACTGGCTTTAATGCTGACGCCGTAATTGAGGCCAGCGTGTCCCGCTACCGGCATACGTTTTACTCCGCCGTCAATGCCTCGATGGATGGGGGCACCAACAAGAATGGCAACACCTGGTATGAAAGGGGCTACTACCATTATGCGACCAACTCGGGTCTGCCGGCGGCGGGTTCGATTATTGATAGCTTGGCGCAACCAGATCATCATTACCAAATGCCGGCCAGCTACGCGGCCAATAACTGCATTTTTGTGGATCCCGCGCATCCGACTGCCAATCTCACTATTGCCAGTCCGCAGACCTATTCGGCCATTTCCTTTTTGAGCGCCACCGCCAACGGCAACGTCACCAATCAAGCCATCATGCAATACGCGGATGGCACTTCAGAGACGAACACATTCGTTTCCCGGGATTGGTTCAACAATACGCCGGTCGCATTCTATGCCAATGGCCGGGTGAACTTGGACACGGGCACGATTAATTCCGACCCTGGCCGGGCTGCGGCTCCCTCAAATCCCCGTTTCTACGAAGCGCAATTTGCACTTGGCAACACGGGCAGCGCGGTCACCAACGTGGTCTTGACCTACTTGAACCCCACGACCTCCACTGGCCGCGGCTATATCTTCGCCGTCAGCGCGACCGCTGGTGCCGTCCCGCCGATCATCGCCTCCGTCTCGGTGACGCCCAACGCTGCATTGTTCTATGAAGGTTCCAACGTGGTCTTTAACGCCATCATCACCGGCGGCACCGCGCCGATCACCTTCCAATGGCAGAAAGGCACTAATGGCATTTACGCCAACCTGTCCAACGGCGGCAGAATCGCCGGCGTCACGACCACGAACATGACCATCGCCAATGCCGTCTCGACTGACTCGGGCGACTACCGGATGGTGGCTTCCAATGTCACCGGCCCGGTCAACAGCGGCATTGTCACGCTAGGTCGCATGCTCTCCACGTTGCAGGATGTGACGGCGCCCGGCGATTCGATTTCGATCATCTCGGGAACCACTGGAGCCGCGGCTGAGGTGGTAACTGCGGCCATTGATAATAAGATCCAAAAGTATTTGAACTTTAGCACCAGCGGCGGCGCTCCATTCGTTGGTCCGGTGGGCTTCACGATCAGGCCGGCGATGGGGAATACCATCGTGAGCGCGCTGCGCATCTATACTGCAAATGATACTGAGGCTCGCGATCCGGCGGATTATGTCTTGGAAGGATCTCTGGATGGTTCCACCTTCACGCCGATCGCCTCTGGCGCGCTCGCGCTGCCGGCCACGAGAAATACGGTGGTGACTGACGTGATTAATCCGTTGACTCATAACATGCAGGAAGTGCGTTTTGTCAACACCGTCGGCTACACCTATTACCGGGTGAGCTTCAATAATGTCAAAGACACCGCCAACGCCAACAGCATGCAGATCGGTGAGTTTGAACTGCTGGGCGTGTTGAATCCCACCCCGCCGCCGATCTTCACCGTTTCGCCGACGGACATTACCGCGAACGAAGGCACGACGGCGACCTTTACCTCGCTGGCCGTGGGTCCGGCCCCGTTGACTTACCAATGGTATGATGTGACGGCGGGCGATCCCGGCACGTTGCTCGTGGGCAAGACCAATCCCAATCTACAATTGTCCTCGGTTACGCTGGCCCAAAGCGGCAGCTACTATCGGGTGGTGGCCACCGACCCGTATGGCTCGGTTACCAATCCGTCGCCAGCTTTGCCCGGGGCGATGCTCACGGTCAACACCGGCCCGGTCTCCTTTGATCAGGACCTCGCGGCTGAATTCCAGTTCTATGCGGGCCGCACCGAGTCGCTGTCGGTGGTGGTGACTGGCAGTTCACCGGTTTATCAATGGCAATCCAACGGCGTGAACGTAGTGGATGGTGGCCGGATTTCCGGGGCCAAGAGCAACGTGCTCACCATTGCCAACCTCCAGTTGGCAGATACCGCCACCTATCAAGTCATTACCTCCAACCTGATCAGCGGTCCGCTGACGAGCGTGGCCGCATCGGTGTATGTCACCGCCGTGCCCACCTTCCACACGAACGGCGTCGGCTGGCAGTTGGTCGCTGGCGGCGGCGGCGGCTATTCCTTCAGCGGCGAAAACGTGCTCTCGCTGACGGATTCGACCGGCGAGTCCCGCGCGGCGTGGTTTAAGACGCCCATGAACATTGATGGTTTCAAGGCCTCCCTGGTCTATCAGGATACCTCCATCGGTGGTGCGGATGGGTTTGCCTTCGTCATGCAAAACTCGGCTCAGGGCACAAATGCCTTGGGCGGTAGCGGTGGCGCCTTGGCCTATGGTGGCATCGGCAACAGCGCCGCCGTGCTGTTCAACATCTACAATGCGTCGGGCGTCGCGTTCAGCACGGGCGGAAATGGCGGAAGCTATACCCCCACCGCGCCCGTGGATCTGGCCGGTGGCGATCCCATTCGGATTGACCTCTATTACTCAGGCTCCGTCTTGACGGTGACCATGAGCAACACGGTTACTGCCAGCACCTACACCACCAACGTGGCGGTGGGTAGTTTGGCTTCCGCTGTGGGCACGAATGTCGCCTTCGTCGGCATCACGGCCGCCACCGGTGGTGTCAGCGCGAATCAACAAGTGAGCAACTTCCAATATATTCCGCTGCCGAAGCTCGCGGCGCAAAATAGTGGCGGCTCCGTGAAACTGGCGTGGCCAGCCTCCGTTGGCGGTTATGGCGTGCAATCCAATCCCGACCTGAACACGTCCGTGTGGTCGGCGGTGGGCGCAGCCATCAATCAGGTCGGCGGCCAGAATGAAGCGACGGTTTCGCCCACGAACGCGGCCGCGTTTTACCGGCTCGTGTTGCCGACTCCCTGAGTCAATCCCATCCCATGCGGAGTTGACTAAGCATGTCGGATGGGGTTTGAACTAAAGCTGGTCACAACAGGCCGGGGAAATTCCCCGGCCTGTTTCTTTGATCAATTACTTTTAAGCCATTTACCAATGACAACCAGTAGAGTGTTCGCCCGCCCCCCGCAACCAGCCGGCGGCCACCTTCGCCCGCACGCGGGAGAAGATCTCGATGAAGGAGCGCTCGGGCAATGCGAGGTTCATGGGCAGGGATGGGGCGATGGACCGGCCGAGCCTTCCACGGTTTCGCTTAGCGAATAGGTGTGAGTCATGCCATGAAAATTAACTTAGTCCTGAAACTTTCCCTGGTGAGTTACGCCGCGCTGCTGACTGGTTTGGTGCCGCGCAGTTCCGCCGCGAACCTGACTCCGGTTAGCGTCACGGGTTTCAACTGGGATGTGGTCGTGGAGAACACCTCGGCCGGTCCACCCTATGCCACGGCTGCCGAATTGAATCCCGGCGAGGGCACCGCGTTTTATCAGAGCGGACTCGCGGGCAAGAGTTATGGACTGCCGGTCACCGGCAGCTTCACTAGCGCGGTGGGCGATGGCACCGTCTTTCAACTGCAACCCTATACTTCCAAGAACGCGCTTGTGTTGAGCAGCGGCACGGGAGTGAGTGTCGGCACGCTGACGCTGACCGCGCCCGCCCTCTATAACCGCATTGCCATCCTCGCGCATTCGGCCAGCGCCACGGCGACCAGCACGGGCACGCTGACCGTGACGTTCAGCGACAACAGCACGTTCGTCACCAATTACTATGCCCCGGACTGGTTTAATAACAGCGGCTATGCGTTGCAAGGGACTGAGCGCATCAACTTAAACAACGGCGCGACGCAGGGGGCCACGACGAATCCGCGTTTCTATCAGACCACGATCAATCTTGCGGCCATGCTCGGCGCGGGCAATAAGCCGCTGGCGAGCGTCACTTTCGGAAAAGCTTCCGCCGCCAATGCCACTGCAGTATTTGCGCTCAGCGGTGAATTACTCAGTCAAGTGCCGGCCGCCATCACGACGCAGCCCGTCAGCACCACCGTCACGGAATTTGCCGCCGCCAGTTTCAGCGCCGTCGTGGCGGGCAGTCCCTATCCAGCGTTGCAATGGTATCAAAACGGACTGCCCATTCCGGGCGCGACCAATTTGAGCTACACCATCGCCGCCGTGGCGGCCACCAACAGCGGCGCGCTGTTCAAGCTCGTGGCCGCCAACGTCGTTAGCAACGTCAATTACAGCGTCACGAGCAGCGTCGTCACGCTGACCGTCACGCCGGTCAACAAACCCATCGCGGTCACCGGCTACAATCTCGATCTCGTGGTGGAAAGCAACGCCGCCGGGCCGCCCTTCAACAGCTACGGCACCGAGTTTAATCCGGGCGAAGGCAATTGTTTTTATCAAAGCGGCCTGCCGGGTTACTCGCACGGATTGCCCGCCGGTCGGAGTTTCGTCAGCGCCTACGATGGCACGCTGTTTCAGTTTCAACCCTACACGAACAACAACGCGCTGGTCTTGAGCGCCGCCACGGGCCTCGCCTCCGGCACGCTCGTGTTGGTGACGCCGCAGACGTATCAGTCCCTCGCCGTCATCGCCAACTCAGCGAACGGCAACAGCAGCGGCACGGCGAACCTAACATTGTTATTCAACGACGGCACCAGTTACACCACCACTTACATCGCGCCCGACTGGTTCAACAACACCACGCGCATCGCGTTGCAGGGCGTGGAGCGCATTGTGCTCGCCAACGGCGCGGCCCAGGGTTCACCGAACGACCCGCGGTTCTACCAGACGACGTTGGACCTGACGTCATTGCTCGGCCCGACCAACAAGCCGCTGGTGGGAATCACCTTTGGCCTGGCGCAAGTCGCAAGCTCCACGGCCATCTACGCGGTCAGCGGCATCGTCGCGCCGCCATCGCCGCCGTATTTTTTGATGCAGCCGACCAATGTCACCGTGACGGAAATCAGTCCGGCAACTTTCAGCGCGGCCGTGGCGGGCAATCCGTATCCCAACCTGCAATGGTTTTTTAACGGCGCTCCGGTCGCGGGCGCGACGAACGCGGCCTACCTCATTCCCGCCGCGCCGCTGACGAACAACGGCGCGCTGATCAAGCTGGTGGCGTCCAGTCTGGTGAGCAATGTGAATTACAGCATCACTAGCAGCGTCGTCACGCTGACCGTGCTCGCCGATACAAATCCGCCCGTGCTGCTCGGCGCGCAATCGCTCGGTCTGAATCAAGTCACGCTCGCCTTCAACAAACGGATCAAACCGGCTTCCGTGACGAACACGGCCAACTATGTTCTGAGCGGCTCGGGTGCCAATATCTCCTTGCTTGGCGCGGCGTTGGACGCTTCGCAAAGTAATGTGGTGCTCGCGGTGGCCGCCTTGGTGGATCAAGCCGCCTACACGGTGACGGTGAACAACGTGACGGATCAGACCAGCGCCGGCAATGTGATCGCGACCAATTCCCAGGCGGGTTTTATTGCGAGTGCCTTTGTGCCGCTGGCCATCGGCAATCCGCCCTCATCCGGCAATCAGTTGGTGGTGAGCAACGGTCTGATGATTTCCAGCAGCGGTGGCGCGATCAGCGGCGCGGCGGACCAGTTTCAATTCAGCAGCAAACTGGTGTCGGGCGATTTTGATTTGTGTGTTCGTCTGGCGGCGTTGGGTCTCTCGGACACTTGGGCCAAGGCCGGCCTGATGGCGCGCGAAGCATTGACGCCGGGCGCCCGTTACGCCGCGAGTCTGGCGACGCCGTCCATGAACGGCGGTTTCTTTCAGTGGCGCGATCCAGCCGACAGCGCGAGTCAGACCGCCGGATATCTTCCGAATAATTTTCCGAACACCTGGTTGCGGTTGAGCCGCGCGGGCAACGTCTTCAACGGCTACGCCAGTTACGACGGACTCACTTGGACCTTGCTGTCGAGCCAGACGATGACCTTGTCAAATCAGCTTTATCTCGGGTTCGCCGTGGACAGCGACCAGACCAACCAGACCGTCGCCGCGCAGTTTCTGCAGATCACCAACACGCCAGCCAGCGCCGTCATCGGCACGCTGATCAATCCTTCCGAACCGCTCGCGGCGTGCAGTCGCACCACGCCAATTGTCATCTCGGAAATCATGTGGAAGCCCGCGCCGCGCCGCGACACCAACAACTGCGAGTTTGTGGAACTCTACAATTCCAATCCGTGGTTTCACGATCTCAGTTCCTACCGGCTGGTCTGCGCTGACATGAGCTATACGTTTCCGCCGGGCACGATGATTCCCGGCGGCGGCTATCTCGTGATCGCCGCTTCACCGGGCAATCTGCAAAATGTCTACGGCATCACCAATGTGGTTGGGCCATACACCGGCAGCTTGAAGCGCGTGGAAACCCTGCAGTTGCTTGATGAACACGGCGCGGTGCTGCTGACCGTTCCCTACTCGGATACTTTTCCGTGGCCCGTCGCCACGTCCGGGTCGGGCCATTCGCTGGTGCTGGCCAATCCCAGTTACGGCGAAGGCGATCCGCGCGCCTGGGCCATCAGCGACGCGACCGGCGGTTCGCCTGGCGCAATGGAAGCGTTCCGTCCCAGCCCGTTGCGCAGCGTGGTCATCGATGAAGTGCTGGCGCATTCGGAAAATATCGCGGTCCCGCCGTTCGTCGAACTCTACAATCACAGCACGAACTCCGTGGACGTGTCGGGCTGCGTGCTCACCGACAATGCCAATGTGAACCAGTATGTCATTCCCGCCGGCACCACGATCAGCGCCGGCGGTTTTCTTTCCTTCAACTCATCGCTCGGCTTCACGCTGAATCCCGGCAGTGACACGGTTTATTTGCTCAAGCCCGATGGCAGTCGCGTGCTGGACGCAGTTCAGTTCGACGGCCAGCGCGACGGCATTTCTGTTGGGCGCTGGCCGGATGGCGCGAATGATATTTATCCGTTGCAGACCCGGACCGCCGGCACCAACAACAGTGCCATTTTAATTGGCAATCTCGTCATCAACGAACTGATGTATAACCCCATCAGTGGTAATGACGACGACCAATACGTCGAGCTTTACAATCAAGGCACGAACACCGTGAGCCTGGCCAACTGGCGGTTGAGCGGCGGCGTGTCCTATGTGTTTCCGCCGGGGGCAAGCGTCGCGCCGAATGGCTATGTCGTCGTGGCGCGGAACAGTTCCGAACTGTTTTCCAATTACGCGAATTTGAATGCCGGCAATACTTACGGCGATTATTCCGGCAAACTCTCGCACAACGGCGAACGCGTGGCGTTGTCCATGCCGCAATCGCTCTTCGGCACCAACACGATTTTCGCGGTGGTGGACGAAGTGACTTATGGCATCGGCGGACGCTGGGGACAATGGGCCGCGGGCGGCGGCAGCAGTCTTGAACTGGTGAATCCACGCGGCAATCATCGGCTCGCGGCGAATTGGGCCGACAGCGACGAGACGCAGAAATCCGCTTGGACTACGATTGAGAACACCGGCGTGCTGGACAACGGTGCGAATTACGAAGCCAGCATTCTGCACGCGCAGATCGGGCTGCTGGACGTGGGCGAGTGTCTGGTGGACAACCTTGAAGCGAATTTCCAGGGCACGAATTATTTCATGAATCCCACGTTCGAGTCCGGCCTGACGAACTGGTCGTTGCAGGGCAGTCATGTGCGTTCGTCGTTGGAGAGCACCGGCTATCTCAGCGGCCATTCGCTGCACATTCGTTGCAGCGACAAATTCTGGCCGGCGGAAAATTCCTGTCAGGCGGCGTTGATCACGAACGGCATGGCGGCGGGCAGCACAGTAACGCTGCGTTACAAAGCGCGCTGGTTGCGCGGAACTCCCGAGCCGGACCTGCGCCTCAATGGCAACTGGCTCGAAGCCACCGGCACCTTGCCGGTGCCGCGTAATCTCGGCACGCCCGGTCTGCCTAACAGTTCTTATCAGACCAACAGCGGGCCGGCGCTCTACGCGGTGACGCACACGCCCGCCGTGCCGGCGGCGAATCAGCCGGTGGTGGTCACGACGCGCTTGCAAGATCCGGACGGAGTGACGGGCCTGACGTTGTATTATCGCATTGACCCCGCGACGACTTACACCAGTGTGACCATGAAGGACGATGGCACCGGTGGTGATGCCGTGGCGCGCGATGGAATTTTCAGCGCCACGATTCCGGGCCAGACGGCGAATACGCTCGCGGCGTTTTACATTTCGGCGACCGATGGCTCCGGCGCAGCGAGCCGCTTCCCAGCGTTGTTGAATGATCAGTCCCCGGTGCGCGAGGGCCTCGTGATGTTTGGCGATGGCAATCCCAATGGCAGCTTCGGCGTGTATCACGTCTGGATCACGCAGACCAATGTCAACCGCTGGGCCGGCCTCGCGGACCTAAGTAACGAGGGCAACGACTTCACATTCGTGTGCAATGGCCGCGTTATTTACAACGTGCTCGGGCATTACTCCGGCAGTCCGTTCCACCAGGAATTTGATTCGCCTGTCGGCAATCTCTGCGCCTACAAATGGATGTTTCCCGAGGATGAAAAATTTCTCGGCACCGCCAACTTCAACAAGATTCATCAGCCGGGCAATTCGCCGGGCGATGATCCCTCCTTGCAGCGCGAGCAAACTACCTGGTCCTTCATGCGCGCAATGGGCGTGCCGTGGGCGAACCGGCGGTTCGTGGCGGTCTATGTCAACGGCAACCGGCGCGGCGCTTTGATGGAAGACGTTCAGGTGCCCGGCAGCGACATGGTGAAAGAATTGTTTCCGAACGACAGTGGCGGCAATCTCTACAAAATGCAGCCGTGGTTTGAATTCGCGCCGTTCCCCTCCGGCTACACCATCGGCACCTCGGCCAAGTCCTACTGCTATTTCCTTTCCTATCCGACCACCGGTAGCGTCAAGAAGGCGGCCCGCTACCGCTACAATTTTGAAATTCGTCGCACCCCGGGAAGCTACAGCGATTTCACGAATGTCTATTCGCTGGTGGACGCGGCGAGTTCCTCCGGCAGTCCGAACTACGTCGCGAACCTGGAAAATATCGCCGATATGGAGGAGTGGATGCGGGTCTTCGCCGCCAATCACGCGGCGGGCAACATTGATTCCATCGGCACACAGATCAGCCAGAACATGTATAGTTACGTCGGGCAAAATGGCACCAAGTTCACGCTCATGCCGTGGGATTTGAACATAGACTTGGGCGGGGCGCAGTCGCTGGCTCCCGGCCAAAATTTGCTGGCTTATGACACCTCGGATCCTAACTTGGGCGCTATCTACCAGACACCGGCCTTCCTGCGGATGTATTGGCGCGCCCAGGGCGAACTGGTCAACGGCCCGCTGAACATCGCGACGACTACCGGCCCGCTCATGAATGCCAAGTATCAAGCCTTCGTCGCCAACGGACTCAGTGTGGAAGATCCCAAGGCCGCCATTCTGCCGTGGATTTCCGCCGCGCAAACGAGCATCGCCTCGCAGCTCGCGGCGGTCAACGCCACCGCCTTCACGGTCAACCCGGCCACGCCGGTGAGCAATAATCTGGCCTATGTCAGCGGGATCGCGCCGGTGGATGCGGCAGCGGTTTGGATCAATGGGGCCGCCTGGCCGGTGACCTGGACGACGCTGACGAACTGGATGATCGTCTTGCCGCTCCACTCAGGGACCAATCAACTCAACGTGACCGCAGTGGATCGCAGTGGTCATGCCATTACTGGCGACACCGGCAGCGTCGTGGTGGTTTACAACGGCGCGGTGCCGTCGCCCGTGGGCCAGGTGGTGTTCAATGAACTCATGTATGCGCCCACCTTGGCCGACGCGGGCTTCCTTGAGTTATACAACAACTCTACGAACGCGGCGTTCGATCTTTCCGGCTGGCAGTTGCCGCAACTGGCCTACACTTTCCCAGCCGGGTCGGCGCTCGCGCCCAACACCTGCCTCGTGCTGGCGAATAATCAACCGGCCTTTGCCGCCGCGTATGGTGCCACAAACACCGTGTTCGACCTCTACTCCGGCACCTTGCAACCCGGCCAGCCGCTCATACTCCTGCAACCGGATGGGGCCAGCAACAGGGTCGTGGCCGAGATGGTCTTTGAGCGCGGATTACCTTGGCCAACGAATGCGGCGGGCACAGGTAGCTCGCTGCAGTTGATAGACGCGCGGCAGGACAATTGGCGTGTGGGAAATTGGACGACTACGAATGCCGCCGGTCGCGCCACGAGTCCCGGCACCACCAATACAATGGCGGCTTCACTACCTGCCTTCCCACCACTGTGGCTCAATGAAGTGGAGCCGAACAACCTGACGGGCATCACCAACCGTGCCGGTCAGCGCACACCGTGGATGGAACTCTACAATCCCTCCAGCAACGCCGTTTCCCTTGGCGGACTCTATCTGGCCAACAACTATACCAATCTGGCGCAATGGCCATTTCCCACTAATGCCAGTATCCGTCCCGGCCAATTCATGGTTGTGTTTGCCGATGGCCAGACCAATCTCTCGACGACGAACGAACTGCACGCGAGTTTCGTTTTGCCCGCTGCCAGCGGCGCGCTCGCGTTGAGCCGCTTCGCCAACGCACAATGGCAGGTGTTGGACTATCTGAACTATACCAGTTTGCTGCCCAACTACTCCTACGGCTCGTTCCCGGATGGCCAGAGTTTTGTGCGCCAGGTTTTCATCCAGGCTACTCCGGCCGGCACCAACAGTGGTTCCGCCACCCCGCCGCCATCCTTCGTTCCCTATCTGACCGCCGGTCTGGTTTATACCCAGAACTTTGACTCCTTGCCTAATCCGGGTGCGACCTCCGTCAACAGCGCCAATCCGGTAACTATCAACGGAGTCACCTATTCGCTTTCCAATCCCTTCGACTTCGCGTTTCCTGCCAGCACCAGCGGTAATACGGGTGGCCTGGGGTTGGCAAATCTCGCGGGCTGGTATGGTCTGGCCAATCCGGCCGCCAGTGTGGGCACGCGCTTCGGGGCGACGGATGGTGACCAGACTACCGGTGGTCAGATTAGTTTTGGCCTGCCGAACAGTTCAAATCGCGCGCTGGGTTTGCTGGCGACGAGCACCACTGGATATACGGTCTTTGGCGTCCGGCTTATCAATGGCACGGCGCAAACCCTGAGCTTCATCAACGTTCAGTTCACCGGCGAAGTCTGGCGGCAATCCAACCTGCCCAAGACGCTGGGTTGTTATTACTGGATCGACCCCACAGGCACCGCCACGTTCTCGACGAATGCCACGGCCCTGGTGCCCGCCTTGAATGTCAGTATTCCAACCCTTGGCACCGCTGTGGGCGGCGTGGCGGTAGATGGGACCATTCCGGCCAACCAGGTGAACCTCGGCGTGACGAACCAGGCGATCGCCGACTGGCCGGCGGGGGCGGCTTTATGGTTGGTGTGGCAAATGTCCGACCCGGCGGGCAAAGCGCAGGGACTCGCGATAGATAACCTCAGTTTCTCTGCCTCGGCCTATCCCACCGGGTTTGTTGCGCCGGCCTTGAGCGCACCCACTGCAATGGGCACAAACTTCGTGATTACCTGCCCGTCACTGGGCGGCTTGCTCTATCAAATCGAAGCCAACGATAGTCTGAACCCGACCAACTGGATTCCGTTGGGCGTGGCCGTAGCCGGCACAGGGAACCCACTGGCCTTCACCTTCAACGTGACCAACTCACAACGGTTCTTCCGGGTGCGCATCTGGCCGTGAAGCACCGCCGCCGGCGAGCGCGTGTTTTCAATCCTAAATCCGCAGTTGGAAAATGAACAGCCAAGGATAAGAGCCGTGTCCAGATGCGCGCGCCGGTCGTGCCCAGCATGATTGAAATTGCCGATGGATGAAATTGTGGCGACACTCAAGGTCGTTTTCCCACCATGAACATGCCACCGATCAATCACTTTAAACGCTTTGATGTGCGTGCCATGCTGTCGCGCGGCGTCGAGCCATTTCCAGAAAATCATCAGCGCGTGACGGCGCTCAAGGCCGGCGAAGGCTTGCTGGTCGTCGCGCCGTTCCTGCCGTCGCCGCTGGTCGAGAAACTCACCGGCGAAGGCTTCGCGTCCAAGGTCGAGCGCGGCAACGGCACGGACTGGATGGTTTACTTTTGGCGCGCGGGTAGGGAATTGGATTAATGGCTGCCTGGATTTGTGGATGGATGGGGAAGCGAATTGCGCCTATTCATCCAACCATCCACAAATCCATTCACCCGTTTTGTTGACGGCGCCGTTTTTTTCCTGTCCCCTGTCACCACTCAAAATGTCATTCGCCGAATTAAAAAAGATCGTCCTCGTCAACACGCTGCAGAGCTGCCAGCTTTTCACCGGCCTGCCGCCGGAGGACCTAGCCAACATCGCGGAGGTGACGGTGTTGAAGGCGCTGGCAAAGGACGAATATCTGTTTCACGAAGGCGATCCGGCGCATGGGTTTTATGTGGTGCAACGCGGGGCCGTGAATGTGCATCGCGTGACCGCCACCGGCAAGGAGCAGATCATCCACATTTTTCGCACCGGCGATTCCTTTGCCGAGGTGGCGCTGGCCAGCCCGACGGGTTATCCCGCCGACGCCCGCGCGCTGGAGGACACCCAGATTTTGCTCGTGCAAAAAGAGGGCATTCTCGCGCTGCTCAAGCGCCAGCCGGAACTCGCGCTGCGGATGCTGGGCTCGATGAGCAGCCACCTGCGCGTGCTCGTCGGCCAACTGGAAGATTTGACGGTGAAAGATGTCGAGACGCGCCTGGCCAACTGGCTGGTGAAGCGCTGTCCGAATCCGCAGAGCGCAGCGCCGGTGAAAATCGAATTAACGATGACCAAGCGCGTGCTCGCGGCGGAGCTCGGCACGGTCGGTGAAACTTTTTCCCGCACGCTCGCCAAATTCCGCGAACAAAAGCTACTCGCGGTCAAAGGTAAAACCGTCACCGTGCTCTCGCCGGCAAAATTGAGCGCGCTCTTGCGGCGAAACCTGGGCGAATAAGCAGGGTTTCGAACCGCATTTCCCATCCGTGCTCTCCGCGTCATCCGCGGTCAAAAGTATTTTGGCGAATTTTTCTGGAAGCGGCAATGAACCGCAGATATCGCGGATGGGGCAAACGACCTGGAGCGCCGGAACCATTTCACTTTGCCGGCGGGCGCGTTTCCATTAAGTTGCCGCCATGTTCACTGCCGCCGACTTATTCGACCTCACCCAAACCGAACACGCCACGATTTTCGACGGTTGCCACTACGCTTGGGAAGCGCTCAAAAAAATCGAAGCCTATCTCGACCAAGTGGCGAAACAAAATCCGCCCAAACGCTTTCCCGGCGCGAGTATTGGCGACCGCGTGATGATTGGCGCGGGCACCGTCGTGGAACCCGGCGCGATGATTAAAGGCCCGGCCATCATTGGGAAGAATTGCCAGATTCGGCACAACGCCTACCTCCGCGAGAACGTCATCATCGGCGACGACTGCGTGGTGGGCAATGCGAGCGAACTCAAGAACGCCCTGCTCTTCAACGGCGCGCAGGTGCCACACTACAATTATGTCGGTGACTCTATTCTCGGCTACAAGGCGCACCTCGGCGCGGGCGTGAAGATTTCCAACGTCAAACTTCTGGCCGGAAATATCTTCGTCGAGCTTGACGGCCAGGCGTTCGACACCGGCCTGCGCAAGTTCGGCGCGTTGCTGGGCGACCGCGCCGAAGCCGGCTGCAACGCTGTGCTGAACCCCGGCAGCATCCTCGGTCGCGGCGCGGTGGTTTACCCGAACGTCTTCTGGCGCGGCCTCCTGCCCGCAAACACGATCGCGAAGAACAAGGCGGAGATTGAAGTCGTCGTCAAACGGCCGAGAGAATGAATGAAGAAACATTCAACAACCAACATTCAACGCTCAATTTCCAAGTGGGCAGCGCGAGGAAATTTCCTTGGGCGTTGGAAGTTGAATGTTCAATGTTTAATGTTTTCAAGGCTTTCGGTGCTGGCGGAGAAAAGGGCGGAGGGCCGCCGCAGTCCAAGACGCTGGCGCGCGGCACGGTGCACTCGGCGAACGCGCAGCGTCCTGGAGTGCGCCAGTCCTCTGGCGCTTTGGTGGAAATGTTCAGTGAACCCGCCGTGCGTTCCAGTTTGAGCGCGCCCAGATTGCGTTCCCCATGCCAGAGAAAAAATTGGTGGCGAACCGTCTGCCTTTGGGATGCGTGAACACCAATTGATGGGAGCCGATGCCCCTCTGGCCACCACGGGTAAACGGCTGGCCATCGTGTTGGACGGCGGCCTCCGGGAACGCGGGTTGGCCCGGCGCCGAGGCGGTGAATTTTATGTTGGGGCGGCGGTCAGGCGTTGATGTGCCCGCAGGGCGAACAGCAGCAGCACCAGCAGGAGCCAGCCCTACAGCGGCAGCAAAATACGTTTCCACGCTTGGGTTTGTGATTGACCGGAGGTGTGCCCATTAGCCATAGTGCGGCTAATACTGGGCCATGAAAATATTGAGTTTCAAGTCAAAAGACGATCAAGTCTCCAATCACTGGTTCGCCATCGCCCCGGATTTCAGCCTTTCCTCGGCGGAATTTTATGCCGCCATGGAAACGGAATTAACCAGCCGCAAAATCCCGGGCTTGAATATTTCCCGCGTGGTTCATACCAGTCGAAACTAAATGGCCCCTCACCCCGAGCCTTTCCACAAACTTCCCTTCAGCGCAGGTTCTGAAGAATTATAATATAACTGGTATGAAACACTCTTTACTCCAAATCTGGCTGGGCTGCGTTGTGGCCCTGACCATCCCCCTACTGCACGCGGACAACATCCCGGACTTGTTCCTTCACGATGGCATCGCACTGAACGGCGAGTGGCGGAGCATCATTGATCCCTACGAAACCGGCTTCTATGACTACCGCCGCGAACAGCGCGACCTTGGCAAGAATCCTTCCCGCTCGGAGACGTTTTATTTGGATGTCAAACCCGCTGATCCAGGCGAGCGCGTGGAGTATGACTTCGACACATCGCCTACGCTCAATGTGCCCGGCGACTGGAACACCCAGCGGCCGGAGTTGATGTATTATGAAGGCAGTGTGTGGTATCGCCGGACGTTTGACTGTGCTGCCCTGACCGCGGGACAGCGCGCCTTCGTGCGCTTTGGCGCGGTGAATTATCGCGCGGACGTCTATCTCAATGGCCTGAAGCTCGGCACGCACATCGGCGGTTTCACGCCCTTCACTTTCGAGGCAACTCAGTATCTTAAACCAGGCGCGAACTCCTTGGTCGTCAAAGTAGATAACAAGCGCTACAAGGAGGCCGTGCCCACGGTGAACACAGACTGGTGGAACTACGGCGGCATCACGCGCGAAGTGAAAGTAGTCATCCTGCCGAAGAACTTCATCGCGGATCATCGTCTGGTTTTAGAGTCTGAGACGACGCGCGTCATTTCTGGTTGGGTGCAAATCGCCGGAGCCGGCGCGGGTGAAGCGGTAGCGCTTTCGATTCCTGAACTCGGTGAGAACCTCTCGGCGCAGACCGATGCCACGGGTCGAGCGGCGTTTCATTTTACCCCGGCCCAGTTGCAGCTTTGGAGTCCGGAAACGCCGAAGCTCTATGAAGTGCGTATCACTCACGGCAGTGACGCGGTCGCGGAACGCATGGGTTTCCGCACGGTGCGCACGCAGGGCAAACAGATACTCTTGAACGGTAAACCCATTTTTCTGCGCGGCATTTGCATTCACGAAGAGTTTCCCCTAAACGGTGGCGGGCGCGTGAACACGCCCGCCAAGGCGAAGCAGCTATTGCTTTGGGCCAAGGAATTAAACTGTAATTTTGTCCGCCTCGCACACTATCCGCACAGCGAAGCCATGACGCGCCTCGCGGATGAACTCGGCGTGCTGGTCTGGTCGGAAGTGCCGGTGTATTGGACGATTGATTGGACGAACGCGGCCACCTATGAGAACGCGCAGAACCAGCTCTCGGATAACATCCAGCGCGACGCCAACCGCGCCAGCATTATCATCTGGTCACTCGCCAACGAGACGCCCGTGAGCGAGGCCCGCACCAAGTTTCTCTCCAAACTTGCGGAACGCGCGCGGTCGCTGGATCAAACGCGGCTGTTGAGCGCGGCCATGGAAAAAGTCACCAAGCCGGGCGCGCCCAATGTCAACGTGGTGCAGGATGCGCTGGCAGACATAGTAGATATCGTCGCCTTCAATCAATACGTTGGCTGGTATGATGGCTTGCCGGAAAAGTGCGCGCGCGTGTCGTGGGAGATACCTTACAACAAGCCGGTGTTCATCAGTGAATTTGGTGGCGATGCGCGTCAAGGCCTCCACGGCAACAAAGACCAGCGCTGGACCGAAGAGTTTCAGGAAGACCTCTATCAACAGACTTTACCCATGCTCGACAAGATTGATGGCCTGGCGGGTTTTACCCCGTGGATACTTGTGGATTTCCGTTCGCCGCGCCGCGTGCTGCCCGGTATCCAGGACGGGTTTAACCGCAAGGGACTCATCTCCAGCGAAGGCACGAAGAAGAAAGCGTTCTCGGTCTTGCAAGCGTATTACCGGAAACGCGCCGCCGCGCCGTGACGCGCGCGCTTGGAAAACATATATGACCGCCAAACTAAGCCAATCCATCTGCCTATTCTCACTGCTCGTCATCGCTGGCCTGGCCCGCGCCGAACCGGGTATAGTCTCCGTTGCCGTGCAGGTCGCACCCGGCAAGGCTTGGACTAACTATCCCACGCGCACGCTCGCGGCTTTGCCCGCTGCCGTCTTGAGCCACGTGGACCCGGCGACGGACCAATTTGGTGGACTACTCGCGCGCAAAGAGCAAGCCACCGGGTTCTTCTATCCGAAACAGATTGGCGACCGCTGGTGGCTGGTGGATCCCGAAGGCGGACTTTTCCTTCACAAGGCCGTCGTCGCCGTCGCGAAGAATGCTGGAACCAACTCGAAGGCGGCATTAAATCAGCGCTTCGGCAGCGAATCCAACTGGATGACGCAGACGACCAGCCTGCTGCATTCAAATGGTTTCAATGGCCTCGGTGCCTGGTCCGATACGGAACGCTTTGGTCAGCCGGCAAACCGACTGGTTTACACCCGCATCTGGAATTTCATGAGCAGTTACGGCTCGAAACGCGGCGGCACTTATCAACAGTCGGGCCATATCGGTTATCCCAAGGACTGTATTTTTGTGTTCGATCCAGAGTTTGAAATCTTCTGCGACAACTACGCCAAACAGTTAGGCAAGTCCAAGGATGATCCGTGGCTGCTGGGCCATTTCTCAGACAACGAAATGCCGTTCAAGCGCGAGGCACTGAGCAACTATCTGCAATTGCCTGACAATGATCCGGGGCATCTAGCGGCGAAGGCCTGGTTACAATCGCGCCATGGCCAGGCGGCGACAGCCAAGGACATCTCCGAGCAGGATAAGAAAGATTTTCTGGCGCTGGTCACTGACCGCTATTACGGAATCGTCTCGAAGGCCATCAAGAAATATGACCCCAACCATTGCTTTCTAGGTTCACGCTTCCACGGCGGCGAGCTGAGCTTTCCCGAAGTCTTCAAGGCCGCCGGCAAGTATGTGGATGTGATGGCGGTCAACTACTATCGCACTTGGACGCCCTCGCCGGAGAAGCTGGCGATGTGGTCACGCGAATCCGGCCGGCCCATCGTGATCACGGAATGGTATGTCAAGGGCGTGGACTCCGGGCTGCCGAACAATAGCGGGGCGGGATGGATAGTGAAGACGCAAAAAGACCGGGGGCTGTTTTACCAAAACTTCACTCTCGGTTTACTCGAATCCAAAGTCTGCGTGGGCTGGCACTGGTTCAAGTATATTGACAACGATCCGAATGAGCCCGGCACCGAACCTTCCAATCGCGACTCGAACAAGGGGATTGTCACCTCGCGCTACGAACCGTATCCGGCGTTGCTGGAGGAGATGAAGCCGCTGAACAACCGCGTGTATTCCCTTGCCGACTACTTTGACCAGGCGGCGGCTAAATGAGCGTGGAATTTCGCGCCGGCGAACGACGTAAGGAAAGAGGTTCGGGCTGCTCCATGCTTTCTATGCCGGCACGATGCCATCGGACCGGATATGGAAACGGAAGATAGGTAATCGGTCGGCGGGAGCGTGGCACTTATGCCGCTTCAACCTTCGCACTACAATCGGTTTCTGTTTTCGACGCGAAGTCGTTCCGCCTTGGACTTAGCTTCGCCTGCCCCACCGCCGGCCCGTCGGCGCGCGCGGCTGCCAATGCACGTCCACGCAGAAACAGCCTTGCAATTTAAGTAACTAGATGGTTACTTGTTCCGCGTGAAACCGGCCAAACCTGCCCAAGCGGCGCGTAGCGTCGTCGCGACCCGCAATCCGGAACGCACGCGCGGCCTCATCCTCGCGGCGGCGCTCAAGGAATTTGCCGCGCACGGTTTTGCCGGCGCGCGGGTGGACGCCATTGCCCGCCACGCGGGGATCAACAAGCGGATGCTCTACCATTATTTCGGCGACAAGGAAGAGCTGTTTCGCGCCGTGCTGCGCCGGAAAATCACCGAGCGCCAGGCCTGGGCCGAATCGTTGTCCGGCGATCCGACCGAAAGCCTGCCGTTCTGGTTTGAGACGACCTGCAAAGACGCGGATTGGGTGCGCTTGCTGCAGTGGGAGGCATTGCAAGGCGGGGACACGGTGATTGATGAAAAGCAGCGGCGGCAGGCGTCGCAACAAGCCGTGCAGCGCGTTCGCAAACAGCAGGCGCGCGGCCTGGTTTCCCCGGAATTTGATCCGCGCCACCTGATGCTGGCCATGCGTTCGTTGACGATGTTTCCGATTGCGTTCCCGCAATTGACGCGGCTGATCATGGGCTGCTCGGTCAGCGATCCCAAATTCCAAAAAGAACGCTCGGCCTTCCTGAAGCAATTTGCCGCCGCGTTTCGGCCCGCCGCCGGGCGCGCGGTCAAAATTCAATTTAAATGATGAACATAAACCCTTTCATTTTGGTGCCCGGAGCGCTGGCGTTGGTGGCGGCGCTGTGGACGGCAGGTTGTTCGCCCGGCGGCGGCAAACCGCCGGCGGTGGTCGCGCCTGTGTTGGTCGCCAAGGCGGCGGTGACCAACGTGCCGGTGCGGATCCAGCCGGCGCCCGTAGGTCACGTCCTGCCGATGTCAACGGTGGGCATTCGGCCGCAGATCGGGGGGGTGTTGCAGGCGGTGCACTTTGCGGAAGGCCAGGAGGTTCAAAAGGGCGATTTGCTGTTCACGATTGATCCGCGTCCGGCGCAAGCGGCGCTGGACGTGGCGCGGGCGGCGTTGGCGCGGGACACGGCGCAATTGGAAAATGCCGAGATTCAATGGGCGCGCGATCAGAAATTATTTAACGACAAGATTGAATCGCAGGATGTGTTTGACACCAGCAAGGCGAACCGGGATGCGTTCGCCGGCACGGTGCAGTCGGATCGGGCGGCCCTTACGAATGCGGAGTTGAATCTGGAGTTCACGAGCATCCGCGCGCCGGTTTCCGGACGGACCGGCGGCCTGCTGTTTCATGAAGGCAACGTGGTGAAGGCCCCGGATGATCAGCTGGTAACGATCAATCAAATCCATCCCATCTACGTGGCGTTCGCGGTGGCCGAGCAGAACTTGCCGGCCATCACCCAGGCGATGCGCGGCCAGCCGCTGGCGGTGACGGCGGCATTTGAAAACATGACGGGACCGGTGCCGGCGGGTGCGTTGACCTTCCTCGATAACACGGTGGACACGGCCACCGGCACGATTCTGCTCAAGGCGACTTTCCCCAATGCGGACGGCTCGCTCTGGCCCGGACAATTTGTGCAGGTGTGCCTGACGCTGGGCGAACTGAGGTCGGTGGTGACGGTGCCGACGCAGGCGGTGCAAGTCGGACAAAACGGCCAGTTCATTTATGTGGTCACGACGAATCAAACCGTGAATCTGCGGCCAGTGCGCACCGGCCTGACTTACGAGGGCATGACCGTGATTGAAACCAATTTGGCCGCGGGCGAAACCGTGGTGACGGACGGGCATTTGCGCCTTGCGCCGGGCGTGAACGTGAACATCAAGAGCTCCCTCCAACCCGACGCCGCGCCGGCAGCCACCAACGCGCCATGAGCGTTCCGGAGCTATTCATTCGCCGCCCCGTGATGACCACGCTGGTCATGGCGGGCATCTTGTTGTTTGGCATCATCGGCTTTCGGCAGTTGCCGGTGAGCGATTTGCCGACGGTGGATTATCCGACAATTTCCGTTTCCGCCAACCTTCCCGGCGCGAGTCCGGAAACGATGGCCTCGGCGGTGGCCACGCCGCTGGAAAAACAACTTTCCACCATCGCGGGCGTGGACTCCATGTCGTCGGTCAGCTCGCAGGGCAGCGTGCAAATCACGATCCAGTTTTCGCTGGACCGCAGTATTGATGCGGCCGCGCAGGATGTGCAGTCGGCGATCGCCAAGGCGTTGCGCCAGTTGCCGCCGAACATGCCCACGCCGCCGACTTACAACAAAGTCAATCCCGCCGACACGCCCATCGTCTTTCTGGCGATGTCCTCGCCGACGCTGCCGCTTTCGGACGTGGACAATTACGCCGAAAATCTGCTGGCGGAAAAAATCTCGACGGTCATCGGGGTCGCGCAAGTGAGCGTGTTCGGCGCACAACCTTATGCCGTGCGCATCCAAGTGGACCCGAACAAGCTCGCGGCTTACGGACTCGGCATTGACCAGGTCGAGCAGGCGGTTGAAGCGGGGAACGTGAATCAGCCGCTGGGCACGTTGAACGGCAAACATCAGTTGTTCACCGTCCAAGCCAACGGCCAGCTCAACAACGCGGCGGATTTTCGGCCGCTCATTGTCGCGTATCGAAATGGCAAACCCATCCGGTTGGAACAACTGGGCCATGTGCTCGACAGCGTGCAGAATGACAAGAGTGCCGGCTGGTATAACAACACGCGCGCCGTCGTGCTGGCGGTTCAGCGCCAACCGGGCGCGAACACGGTGCAGGTGGTGGACGACGTCAAGAAGCTGCTGCCCCAATTTCGCGCGGCGATTCCGGCGGCGATCACGCTGGATGTGGCCATTGACCGTTCGTCCGCCATCCGCGCCTCCGTCAAGGACGTGGAGCGCACGCTGATGCTGGCCGTGTGCCTCGTGGTGCTCGTCATTTTCGTTTTTTTGCGGAACCTGTCCGCGACGCTCATTCCCAGTCTCGCGCTGCCGATGTCGCTCATTGGCACCTTCGCGGCGATGGCGCTGCTTAACTACAGCCTCGACAATCTCTCGCTGATGGCGCTCACGCTCTGCGTCGGCTTCGTGGTGGATGACGCCATCGTCATGCTGGAAAATATCGTGCGCCACCTGGAAATGGGCGAATCACCAATGGAGGCCGCGCTGAAAGGCTCCCGGGAAATCGGCTTCACCATTATTTCCATGACGCTGTCGCTGTCGGCGGTGTTCATCCCGATTTTGTTCATGAGCGGATTGCTCGGCCGCTTGCTGCACGAATTTGCCGTGACCATCGTGGTCGCCGTGCTCGTGTCCGGCTTTGTTTCGCTGACGCTGACGCCGATGATGTGCAGCCGCTTCGTGCGCGCGTCCCACGGCAACAACCACGGCTGGCTCTACAACACCCTCGAACGGTTTTTCGATGGCCTGCGCGGCGCCTATGACCGCACGCTGCAAGCCGCCCTGCGCCATCGCCGCGTGACGATGTTCGTGTCGTTGCTGGTTTTGATCGCGACCGTGTTTTTGTTCGTGGTGATTCCCAAAGGATTTTTCCCCGACGAAGATGTGGACCGGATTATCGCCACCACGGAGGCGGCGCAGGACACCTCCTATCAGGCGATGCTCGAACATCAATTGGCCGCGATGCAAGTCGCCAGCGCCGATCCCAACGTCCAGGGTTTCATCTCGTCCATTGGCGCGGGCTTCGGGAGTTCGGCGAACAACGGCCGTGTTTTCATGCGCTTGAAACCGCGGGCGGAACGCCGCTTGAGCGCCAACGAAATCATTCAGGAACTGCGTCCGAAATTTGCCCAGATCCCGGGCCTGACCGTTTATCTGCGCAACCCGCCCGCGATCAATATCGGCGGCATGGCGAGCAAGGGGCTTTACCAATACAGCCTGCAAGACACCGACGTGAAGGAACTTTTCGACTGGGCGCCAAAGCTCATGAACGAGCTGAAGCAGGCCCCCGGTTTTCAAGACGTGAACAGCGATCTGCAAATCGCCTCGCCGCAGATCAACGTGGAGATTGACCGCGACAAGGCGGCCACCCTCGGCGTCACACCGCAGCAAATCGAGAACGGACTCTACGATGCCTATGGCTCGCGGCAGGCGTCCACGATCTACGCCGACGTGGCGGAATACTGGGTTGTCTTTGAAGTGTTGCCGGAATTTCAACTCGATCCCACCGCGCTGGCGCAACTCTACATTGCCAGTTCCTTTGCCGGTTCCAACAACGTGCCGAAACTGATTCCACTCAGCGCCGTCGCCAAGCTGTCGCGCCGCATCGGACCCACCAGCATTTCGCACGTCGGCCAGTTGCCGTCAGTGACGCTCTCCTTCAACCTCGCGCCCGGCGTCTCGCTCGGCACGGCGGTCGAGCAGGTGCAAAAAATTGAAACGGAACTGCATATGCCCGCGACCGTGACGGGCAGCTTCCAAGGCACGGCGGCGGTTTTCAAATCATCGCAGGCCGGATTGATTGGACTGCTCGTCGCCGCCATTCTCGTCATCTACATCATCCTCGGAATTCTTTACGAAAGCTTCATCCATCCACTGACGATTTTGTCCGGCCTGCCGTCGGCGGGATTTGGCGCATTAATCACGCTGATGGTTTTCCATCTGGACCTGAACCTCTACGGTTTTGTCGGCCTCGTCATGCTGGTGGGCATCGTGAAGAAGAACGCCATCATGATGATTGATTTCGCCATCGAGGCGCAGCATCAGGGCAAAACTGCTTACGACGCCATTTATCAGGGCTGCCTGCTGCGCTTCCGGCCGATCATGATGACCACGATGTGCGCGCTGGTGGCGGCGATGCCAATTGCGCTCGGCCTCGGTGCCGGCGGCGAAGCGCGTCAAGCTCTCGGGCTCGCGGTGGTCGGCGGCTTGGTCGTCTCGCAACTCCTCACGCTTTACATCACGCCCGTGGTTTATCTCTACATGGAATCCTTCCACGACTGGTTCAAACGCAAACCCAAACCGGCGGCGAAGTGATGGTTCAAAGCTCGGACATGAACCAGTCCTCGACTTTGGTCCGCGCCCACGGGGTTTTGCGCAGAAACGTCAGGCTGGATTTCACCGTGGGGTTGAATTGAAAACAGCGGATGGGAATGCGCCGGCCCATTTCGCCCCAGCCGTGCCGCTGGACGAGCTGGTTGAGAATGGTTTCCAGCGTGATGCCATGCAGCGGATCACGCGGATGCGCAGGCGGCGGCGAGGTGGGTTCGGCAGGCGAAGACATAGGCCGACAAGTTAAAGCAAGGCCCGCCCGCCGTCAAAGCGGCAGCGATTTCGCATACAACTCCAGATAGCCGCAACCGGGGCAACGATACGCGGTGATGCTGTGCTGCGCCTTATCGGTGATCTTCGTGCCTTTCCAAAACGAAGGCTCGGGCGGGCCAGCCACCCAGCGGGTCACGGTGACAACCTTGCTAATCTCGCCGGGGATAAAGCCCGCCTCCATCGGCTGGCTGCATCGGAGACAGGTTGGAGTTGGATTCATAATAAATGTGTTCTGCGGTCGAATCCCGAGCGCCGAAGTGGAGCGGCGGAAGCCGAGTCCAGCAGGTTCGGGCGATCAGTCGGTCTCCGACTGGATAACTACATTTTTGGCCAGCGTTTTGAATCGCTCGCCATTGGGCTGGGTGACCGTAATCGAGACATGGCCGGTTTTCCCGGTCTTGATATCGCTTACCGCGCCGGCTTTGCCGGCATGGCTGCCGCCGATGATCTGGCATGAGGCGCCGTCTCTGAGTTTGCCTGGTGGTTTAGCTTTCATTTGGTTGTTCCATTGTGCTTCACCAAGTTTGAGTCGCCGTTTCGATGGTCACGGCCAGGGTGGCCCGCAGCCAACTGAACTTTTCTTTCATGAAATCAAAATCCGGGCCGGACGTCACGCACCGCGCCTGTCCCTTGATCAGAAACCCAGCCCCCGGTCCATGCAGCCCCGCCACCTTGCTGCTCCCCAGGGTAATCAAAACCTGCGGATTATGGTTAAGGTTGGCCTCCGTCTTGTGCATGTAACCGGCGGGAATAAACAGCCGTCCGTCTTCGGATATTTTAAGGTAGCTATTCCAAGTGTTGACCAGGTGGGGTCCATCCGGCCCCAGGGTGGCGATGGCGACGACGCCGTCCTGCTTCATGATTTGCTGTAATTTCTCCGGGATCATCGGGTGGTTTTTCTTTAGTTTGGTATGGTCATACCGGTGAGGTGGTTGGTGGGGTGAAGTTGGCCGGGCGCGAAAGGATGAGCCGCGCCGGGCCGCTGATGCCGCCCCGCCCGCGCGGACGCCCCAGCGTCCGCCGGTGATGGCTTTGAAATCTGCTCAGGCGGCATGGATTAATTTGTGGCGTCAAACCGACGCCACGAGCGCTGACAGTAACCGCAACGGCTCGGCCAGGTAAAGTCTCAACTCCGGCGACTTGATGAGACAGCAAGTCAATCAAGAATCAGCAAACCATCCGCACGCGCTGCCGAATCAGCGCACGAATCGGCAAGCTGCTCGCACCAACTGGCAAACCGACCCCACGAATCAAAAAAACGCTCCCCAAACCGCTCGCTCCGCCACCTAACGTGGAAAACTGAGAAGTTTTTTCCCCGCGTGACTCCGCGTTCATTGTGCCCGTGCGTTTATCCCGATCCGTGTTCATCCGTGTCCCTCCGTAGTTGCAACGCGTTGTTCCTGGCGTCACGGCTGCGCCGGGGTGGCGAGGCGGAAGTAGCAATTCGTCGTGCCAGCCACGCCATTGGTCAACCACAGCGTGCGGTTGCTGGGGGCGGCGGGAATGTCCAGCCACTTCAACCATGCGCCCACGCCCAATTGCGGCTGGAACTGCACGGTGTAACTATGGTTGGACATGGCCGTGAAGTTGAACACGAGGTTCGTGCCACTCAAAGGCAGGGCGGTCATCTTAAAGACACTGGCGGCGTTGGTGGGACTGGTGCCGGCGAGATACTCCTGCCAGTTGCTCATGCCGTCATGGTCGGGATCGCTGCCGGCGTCGTTCACATTAGGATTGGTGCCGTTCGCGATTTCCCACGCGTCGGGCATGCCGTCGCCATCAGTGTCGAGCGTAAGGATGGTCAGCGTGGCCACCAGACTCGTCACGGAGCCGGCAGCATTAGTCACTATGACTTGATAGTCGCCCGCGCTGGCATCGGCCACCGCGGGAAGGTTGAGAAAGTTCGTTGTCGCTCCCGTCAGGTTGGTTCCACTATGCCGCCATTGGTAGGCCAGTGGGCCGCTGCCGATGGCGGTGATGGCAAAGCTGGCGGCGAGTCCATTGGTCCGGGCCAGACTCTGCGGCTGGGTGGTAATGGCCGGACCGGTCAAAGTTCCGAGCAGGGTGAGGCGCAGGTCAAAGGCGATGTCGCTGCTCGTAATGGCGGATTGATGCACTTCGGCCGCAATGATATTGGTGCCCGGCAGCAAACTGGTGAGCGGCAGGGTGGCGGTTTGCCAGGTAAAGCCGTCGTCCGAGCAGTTAGTGGCGAGTTGGGAATACGTCAGCGTCCCGCTCGGCAGGTTATCCCGGTAGAAGTTGGTGCCATTGAGATAGAGGGCCACGCCGTCGTCTCGCTGCACTTCCAAGTAGAGATTAGTCATGCCAGTCAACGCCGGCACGACAAACTGCTGGCGGAAATAGTAGGTGATGTATTTGACTTTGGAGTTGGTGCCATAACTCAACAGCGTGGCGATGCCGACGTTGCCATTGTTAAAGCCCAGTTTGGCCAGGCCGTTGGACCAGGTGTTATCCGCGAACGCCGGGTTAATCCAGTTCGTGCCCTGGTTGCTGTTATTGTCGAGGTAGCGCCAGACGGAGCCGGCGGGAATCACCACCGGGTTGGCCGTAGTTGCCTGCACGAAAATAGAGACTGCAGCGGGCGCACTTAATAGCCCGGTCGCGTCACCCGCTACGGCCGAGAGCGTGTGATAGCCGGGTGGATTGGCCGTCCACGGCAAGGTGAAGGGCGAGCCGACACTCCCGAGCAGACTGCCATCGAGATAATAATAGACCACCGCCGCCGGCGCGCCGCCGCTGGTGGCATTGGCCGACAGTAGAACGGAGGCACCGGTCAGGAACACCGCGTTGTTCGTGGGCGCAATCAGCATCACCACCGGCGGCGGCACGGTGACAGTGACCGTCACAGCCGGCGTCTCGGTGATGGCCCCGACATTATCCGTCGCCCGCGCTTTCAACACATGGGTGCCGGCGGCGGCGCCCAGCCAGAGGAAATTCGAGGAGATCGAAGTCCAGCGGGCGATTTCGCCACCATCTACCAGCAACTGCACCAGGGCGAGCGAACCATCGCTGTCATTGGCGGAAACGGCAATGATGGTTCCGTTGGTCGGCACGAGCAGGGCACCGTTCGTCGGGGAAGTAATGGCTACCGTCGGCAAAATATTCGGGATCGAGGCGCGCCCGGCGCTGGGACCGGAGGCGAACCAGTTGGTGGGGTCATTGCCGAACGCGGTGAGCGCGACGCGGTGTAGTGAGTTACCCAGGCCATCGGCAGCCCTGGGCCATGGGGCAGAGTCGGTATAACTCACGTTGTCAATTAAGTAATAAGGCACAAAGTCGGTCAGGTCTTCCGGCGTTCCCGGTTGCTTCAACTCAATTATGTCGCTTGCATTATTTAGCTTGCCGTTCCATGGGCCAAACACGGCCACGCTGTTGGACACGCCATATTTGGCGCGGAAGGTGGCGAGCTGCGCGGCGTTCGCCGGGTCAAAGCCAACGATCAGCAACCGCGCGCCGGCGGCCAAGGTCTGATTGGTCGGGAAGGCAAAGGTCACACCGTTGTCCACATGCCATGCGTTGGTCGGATAGGCCGGGTCATAGAGAGCCACATTGGTCGCGGTGATATTTTGCAGTTCAATGAATTCGTCGAGGGTGTTGTCCGCGCCATTGGTGTCCGGCGGATGATACATGATCTCGGTAATGACGATCGGCCCGACGCGGGGATAGGCATTGTTCGTGCCGAGAGTAATGGCGCTCTGCAAAACAAACTGCACCTCCCCGAGACTGTTGGTGTAGCGGCCAAAACTTACGCCGTTCGGCGCGGCGGGAAAGTCATAGCCGTGATAGTAGCCGGTCAGATTGGAGCTGGTATCGGCGGCGAAGAGATACACCGACTCGCCCAGTTCGCTAAACCGAAAGGCGTTCGTCCCCGTGTTAAACTGGGTTTCGGTGATGACGAGATAGCTGCCCGCAGGAATCGTGGTGCCGTTCGGGAGGCGATATTTTTTCGGCGTATAGAAATCGTCCGTGAGCCACCAGCCGCCAAGGTTCACCGCGTTGGTATTGGGGTTATAGAGTTCGACCGAGTCCAACTGCGGCAGATCCGTGTGCGTGAGGACTTCATTCACCAGGATAGGACTGAAGGCCGGCGGCAACGGATCAGTCACGCCGGGCGAGCCATGAAGCGCGCCGCTGGCCCGCCAACTAGCTTTCTGATCCCAGGTATCCCACGCCGCATTTTCATTGACGATGACGAGCGAGAAACCCAGTCCATCGGTGAGCGGATACCAACTATCCTTATAGGCAAACTCCAGGATCTTTTCGCCGAAGGCATCTTCGAGACGAATCGTATCGCCGCCATTGGAAAGTGAACCGATGAACTGGCCGGCGATGGTGGCGCTGTTGCCATACAACGCGACGAACGCGGCGGCGTTGTGAACCACCAAGACAGTCTGGCCGGGCGCGAGACTGGTCATGGCGCTGCCGGTGAAGTTAAACGAAATGCCATTTGTAATACGGACGCCGGTGAGATCCAGCGTTGTATTGGTGGATATGTTCTTCAATTCAACATACTCAAACTGCTGCGCATCGTTCGTGATGGCAGGAGCGGCGGCCGGGTTATACATGATTTCGGTGATGCGCAGGAAGCGTTGCGCGGGCGACGGCGTGCCCGCGAAACCATTGCTGGACACCAGGCTGCCCGTGGTATCGCTCAAGGTGAGTGATTCGCCCCACGCATTGAGATGGCCGCTGTAGGGGCCGACGATGAATAGTCCCTGGCCACCATGCGGACTGGCAGTGCGGGCGCGGAAGGCGCGGACATTGGGGGAAACATAGACCGCACTCTTGGCGGGCACGACGGTGCCGGGTTGGAATTGGAACTGAACGCCCCCGGCGAGTTCCCAGCCGGAGATGTCCACGGCGAAATTATTGGCATTGGTCAACTGCACATACTCCTCGTCCTGATTGGCGGAGACGGGATTGTAGTCCCACGCGACGATGGCGAGGGCGGCATTGGTCGGCTGCGCCAGTGGGATGCCCGCGTTGTTGGTCTTGTTGATGCCGATGGTCAGCGCGGTGTTGGTGACACTATGCTTGCCGTAAAAATGCTGGCGGCGCGGCGCCATGAAGACATTGATGATATCGTCCACCCCGTTGGTAATGTTGATGCCAGGATCGAAGTTGCCCTGTCCGCCTTTCGCCGGCCAGCCCCACCACGCGCGGTCGTGCTGCACCTCCTCGGCAATGAGGTTGCGCCAAGCGAGCGCCTTCTGTTCAATGGGCAAGTTGGTGGCGAGCGTGCCGGGCGGCTTCACCCAGGCATCCAATACGGTGCGCAGCCGGCGCAGAAACATTTCGCGGGTCGCGGGCACGGAAAAAATCACGTCATACATCCGGTTCCAATTGCCGGAACCAACGGGCAAGGCCTGCGACGAGCCGTAGAGTGGAAAGCTCTTGAGCGTGTCGTTGGTGGACTGGATGCCGCTATAGGAGGCACTATCCATGTAGGCGGCCCCCCAGGAGAGATTCTGGTCATACGGCAAGACCCGCCACAAGTCATCGCCATCGTTGTCGTGATAGAGCGCCATGTTCGCCCACACGTCATCGTTCTGATGAGTGAAGCGCGCGACCACCAGATAGTTGATCACTTCCGGCAGGTCCAGTCGGTCCAGAAGATTGGTCATGCGCTGGCCGGTGGTGAGGGATTCAGCGATGGCGGTGGTTAGGGCGGTATAGTCGGAGTAGTCCTCGGCCGTGCCCACCGGGGCTTTGCGCGTCTTCTTCTCGAATCCCCCCGTGCTGAAGCGGCTGGGAACCACCGTGCCGACGTTGGCGTAATAGGCGCCATTGGGGTCGTAACCGAAGCGGGAGAGCATCTCCTCGCCCTGCACGTCGCTCTGGTCGGTCAACTGATAGAAGTTGCCATTCAATTGCAGCCGCGTGGGAATAATGAACGGGGCCGGCACGCCCAACTGGTCGTTCAACCAGAAGCTCAATCCCTGCCGCATATGCGTCGGATCAGGATAGTTCGCCTCAAAGGAAGTCTTGCGAATGCGCTGGTTGGAGTCGCCATAAAGGAAAGGATGTTCCTTGTTGAACTCTACCCGGTGCGATTTCTTATAGTAGCCGGCGGTGCTATTCCCGCGCAGGGACATAGAGATATTATCGTAGAATTCCCCGTTGGCGAAGAGCGATACGCGGGAACCCGTTTCGGAGTCGGCACCGGTTTGTGAAGTCCCGCCGCCGGGGCCGGTGCCCGGTTGGAGCACGCTGGCGGGCGCGAACAGATGCACGACGGGCACCGCGCTGGTGACATAGTAGGGATTTACCACCGTGCCGTAATACTCAGCGGTGGCCGCCGGATCAGTGAACAGCGGCAGGCGGGAGACGGTGTTGCTCACATCGGCAGCCGTAATGTAATAGCGCACCATCTGGCCATTGATGCTCGCGCTGGCGGGAATGGTCGCGCCATAAATACCATCACCCGCCGTGCCGTCGCCATGCGCGCCGTCATCAAACATCGTCACTGCGGTTTCCGCAGCGAACATCACCCGGTAATGCAGCGTGACATTACTTACCGCCCGGGCCGTGGCGAATACTTTGGCCGTGACAATGAGATCGTCGTTGTCGAGCGGCACATTAGGCGTGTGCTGCGCGGTAACAAGACCTGGTCCCGGCGCGGTGGTGCCACCCAGGTTTTCCGCTCCGGGCGTGGGCGACGTGAAGTAGAGTCCGTTGTTGTCGCCAGCGATCGTCACGCCGGACAGTTCCGGCAGCATCAAAAACGTTCCGTCATTGGTCCCCACATTCATTCCTTGAATCGCCAGAATGTTCGTGCCGGTGCGCAACAAATTATCCGCCAGCCCAAACGTGATACTCTCGAAATCTGTGGCCGCGTGCGTGGCCGTGGCCGTAGAGTTCGCGGCCAGATCCTGCGCCGGCGCATTGGCCCGCGCCACTTCCACGCCGTTGATCCACGCCACAAAACCGTCATCATACTTCAGCCGCAAGGTGAGCTGCGAGAAGTTCGTGGGATTGGACAGCACGAACGGCAGCCGCACGAACGCCGAGGCGTTGCTGTGGAGCATCGGCGTCTGGACGTTCAAGCCGAGGTCGCCGGGCGTCACGCCAAAACCCACGCCAGTGGCACCGCTGGTCCACGCCGCCGTATCGAACGGTTCATTCGCCGCCGCGCCGGTCCAACTGTAATTCAACGCCGCACCACCGTTCGCGGCCGACGGCACGAGCACCCGCGCCACGGCCCCGGTGGCGACGAGCGTCACATTGCTGGCGGTCAGGGCGAACCCATACGACACATCGGCCACCTGCGGCGGATACGACGGCGCGAACTCGGTTGCCTTGGTGAGCCCATCCGGTTTGACCAGCGCCAGATAACCGCTCGCCGCCGAGAGTTTGAAGTTGGTATGAAACGGCGCCCCGACCGTGCGGCGGTTTTTGTTCGAAGCAAACACCACCAGGAAATTGCCCGCCGGCAGATCGGTGGCCGGGAAGCGCCACTTGGTCAGACTCGACGCGTTGTCCGTGAGCGACCAGTCCAGCAGATTCACGTTGGTGGGCGAGGTGTTTTGGATTTCGATCCAGTCCTCATAGTTCCCGAAATCATCCGCCAGTGTGTGCGAGTTGGACGCCATGAACTCCGTGATCCGCACCTGCGCCAGGCCCGTGACCGCAGTGAAACAACCCATCAATACTAGACCGGCGAACCGGAGCGACAGGCGTGGCCAAGACTTGCGAAGAATCATAAAAGATAGCTGGGAAACGATTTAAATCATTGTCGCCCGAGTGAAAGAAAACGCCAATCACAAAGTTAAGCGCACCGATGCAAACTGATTGGCACGACCATGTGCGGATGAAGGCCGCCTTCGCCGGAAAGGACCGTGAGCTTTTAAGGACTAGGAAAATTTCCGAGCCAGCTGGCGGGGACATTGGAAAACCAAAAAGTGATTTACTTCCGGCCCTGAGGAATTGAAATCGCTTCACCAATCCGTCTCGCGGTAGTCCTTCAGAAATTTCCCCCAGATGTGTTCACCGGTGTTCACGCCGGCGATGATCGGGTCCACGATGCGCGCCGCGCCGTCCACGATGTCCAGCGGCGGATGGAAGCGATGCTCCGCCACCTTGCGCTCGGCGATGTGCGCCGGATCCTCGTCCGTCACCCAGCCGGTGTCCACGGCGTTCATGTGGATGCCGTCGGCGTGGTAATCGGCCGCCGCCGTGCGCGTCATCATGTTGAGCGCGGCCTTGGCCATGTTCGTGTGCGGATGCCGCGTGGTCTTAAACTTCCGGTAAAACTGTCCCTCGACCGCCGAGACGTTGACGATGTGTTTGTCCCGCTCCGGCGTGCGGAGCAGGAGCGGCTTGAGCCGCGCGTTGAGGATGAACGGCGCGATGGCGTTGACGAGCTGCACTTCGAGCAGTTCCACCGTGGGCACTTCGTGCATGAGGAAACGCCAGGAATTGCGGTCGCGCAAATCCACCTGTTGCAAATCCTGGTCCAATTTACCTTCGGGAAACAAACTTTTTTGCGCTTCCAATTCTTCCGGAAGCAGCGGCACTTGCGACAACACGGCGGCGTGGGTGATACCAGCGAGTGAAGCCGCAACCGAATTGGTGGGGCCGCGCGGCTGCGCGGCCTGGCTGACCGGCAGGTCAGCCCTACCGACTTCCGGCAACAGGTGATAGCCGCGCAAACCTTCGTAAGCACCGAGCAACTTGGCTGCATCCGCTGGCAAGTCATGCAGCGGCCCATTCTCGCGCGCCATCATGTGCTCGTAAAAATCCGGCGGCCGGCGCACGGTCTGGCAGGCGTTGTTGATGATGAAATCCAGCCGCGAACGCGTGGCGAGCAGATGCTTGCAAAACGCCTCCACGCTCGGCGTGTGGCGCAGGTCGAGCCCGAAAATTTCCAGTCGGCCGCCCCAGTCTTTGAAGTCCGGTTCCGCCGCATACCGCATCGCCGAGTCGCGCGGGAAACGGGTGCAGACGATGAGCTGCGCCCCGGCGCGGAGCAGTTTGATGCCGGCCTGATAACCAATCTTCACGCGGCCGCCGGTAAGCAGCGCCACGCGGCCGCGCAAGTCCGCCGTCTCGGTGCGCTTGAGCCAATTCAGTTCCGCGCACTTCGGACAAAGCTGGTCGTAGAAGTGATGGATGGTCGAGTAATCCTGCTTGCAGATATAGCAATTCTGCGGCTCGACGACTTCGCGGAAGTCAGGATTGTCCGCGACGTCTGCCTGCACGAAATCCTTCGGCGGAAAAACATTGGGTGTGGTGAACACTTTTTCGCGGCGCAATTTGCGGATGCCCGTTTCGTGCAGCTTGGATTGGTCGCGCGAAATTTTTTCCGCTTTGCGCAGCCGCGCCTTGGCCTTCACCAGCCGCCGGCGCTCCTTCACGTCGGGGGAAAAAATCTCCCGCGCCGCCGTCAGCAGGCGCGTGCGGTCGGCGACGGACAACTCCGCCAGCACTGCGCGGTTGGCCGCGGCTGTTTCCAGCAGTTCAGTGGCGGCCTTCAACTGGGCGGCGAGCGAAACGGTTGTCTTTGCGCCGCTGGAATGGGGATGTGCAGACATTTATTTGGCCGCAGAGCGTAGCAGCCCGGCGGAAGGCGGGCGAATGAAAAGCACTGGGGGAGCAACCATTCCACCCAGCCGAGCAGAATTCGGTCCGGAGGATGGCAGAGCTTTTTAGTCCGTCGGTTCGCCTGCACCCACGAACCTCGCGCTCGGCGAGCCTGCCGGTGATTTTGGCGTGGGCGCGAGCTTCAGCAGAAACAGGGAACTGACCATGATCAACAGGCAGGAAGTTCAGCCGCCCGCCATTGCCCCGACAATCAGAAAAGGCTCGGCACCGCTGAGCACTCCGGCGGGCAATTGGATATCCGGCGGTTCGAGAGACAAGTCTTCCTTGCACGCGAAAAACCGGATAAAGGGCCGCCGCTTCAGTGTGCCATGATCGCGCATCGTCCCGCGCAAGACGGGAAAACGGGCTTCGAGCGCATCCAGCACCGCGCCCACCGTCACGGGACTAACGACTTCAAGCGCCACCTCGCTATCAACGCGAGCGAGGTTGCGCAAATGAAAGGGCAGCACCACGCGGATCATGGCAGTGTCTGGACTTCGACGGAGAGCACCGCAGGCAAATCGCGCACGATGGCGTTCCAGGAGTTGCCGCCGTCCGCCGAGCCGTAAACCTGACCGCCGGTCGTGCCGAAATAAATGCCGCAGGGATCGAGTTGATCCACGCACATCGCATCGCGCAGCACGTTGACGTAACAGTTTTTTTGCGGCAGACCTTGCGTGAGCGCCTCCCATTCGTGGCCGCCGGTTTTGCTGCGATACACGCGCAGTTTTCCGTCCGGCGGAAAATGCTCCGAGTCGCTTTTGATCGGCACGACATAAATGGTTTCCGGTTCGTGCGCATGCACGTCAATCGGGAAACCAAAGTCGCTCGGCAAACCGTCGCCAACATCGGCCCACAACTCGCCGGCGTTGTCCGTGCGCAAAACGTCCCAGTGTTTCTGCATGAACAACACTTCCGGCCGCGACGGATGCATCGCGATGCGATGGACGCAGTGACCAACTTCGGCGTCGGGATCCGGCAGCTCGTAATTCGACTTCAATCCGCGATTGATGGGCTTCCACGTTTGGCCGCCGTCATCCGTGCGGAACGCGCCCGCCGCCGAGATGGCGACGAAGATGCGGTTGACGTTTCTGGGATCAAGCAGGATCGTATGCACAGCCATGCCGCCTGCGCCGGGCTGCCAGAGATTTCCTTTGGCTGCGCGCAAGCCGGGAAGCTCTTTCCACGTCTTGCCGCCATCGGTGGTTTTGAAAATCGCGGCGTCCTCCGCGCCAGCATAGACGGTGTCGGGATCCGTGAGCGACGGTTCAAGGTGCCAGATGCGTTTGAACTCCCACGGATGCTGTGTGCCGTCATACCACTTGTGCGTGCCCGCCGCGCCCTCATACACGAACTTGTTGCTCTCGCCCTTGGGAAATTCGCCCGGTGCCGGCAGTGGCTCGCCATCGGGCGTGTTCCACGTGTTGCCACCGTCGTCCGAGCGCTGGATCAACTGCCCGAACCAGCCGCTCGTCTGCGACGCGTAAAGGCGGTTCGCATCAACGGGCGAACCTTTGAGATGATACAGCTCCCAGCCCGCGAAGTGCGGCCCGCTGACTTCCCATTGCTGGCGTTTGCCATCCGCGGTCAGGATGAACGCGCCTTTCTTGGTGCCGACCAGGACTCTGATTTTGCTCATGGCTGCTCCGCTTTTAATTGGGTGATTTTGTGGGATTCGACTTTGGAATGGTATGCATGAAATACGGTCATGTTGTCAAGCTTGGGAGCAGCCGTTAAAACGGGCAACCCCGCCGGGCGACTTCGACCGCCTTTTGCCACGGCCTGATCCGTGCTGGCTTCAGCGCAATACTTTCTTTGGCCGCCAGCACGCCGCGAGCATCAGCGCGGACAATGCCGCGAACGCCGCCGGCGGGAACCGTTCCTCCACCGTCATCGCTGTGCCGCCAAAAAACGCCAGCGTGTTGGCGACCGTGTAGCCCAGCCAAAGCCGGCCCATTGACGGCTGTGGTCGGCGCAGCAACGCGACAAATTCCGGAAGTCCCGCGACGCAAATAGCCGTGGTCACCGCGATGGTGGCGCTGCGCGGGCCGCTGAATTTCCACACCGCGACGCTCGCCAGCACCATCAGGGCGATGATGGTTTCAAATTTTCCCCAGGCCCAGCCACCTTGCGCCAGCAGCACCGCCGCCAAAAACAAGCCGCCCACCGCAAAGCCCAGCGACAGGAGATAATTTCCGTGCTGCTGGTAAAGCGTGATCGTCAGCATTGAGTCCAGCACGGCCCACAATCCCCAGGTAGCGACACTCTGGCCCACGCCACGCGTCCGCACGATTTCCAGGATCATCGGCACAAAGAGGCCCAGGGCCATCAGGCCGCCAACCAGCTTAAAAAGATCATGAATATCCATGCGCGAAACTAGTTTCTACGATGGGCAGGGACAGGCGAAGCGGCGCGCGACTGGGTCGTTCGCAACCCGCCGCAGCAACGTGAAAGGCCCGCCGACATCCGCTTGATGCCAACGTCCATTCGTTGCGCAGCGGCGGCGGCTGATCGGCGACCCCGCCGCGTTCCGGGACAGTGGGCAGCTGCACCGGATCGGTTTCGGAGTTGTCCAATTGGCTTGGGCCTGTCACTTTTCACGTGCATCATGAAACCAAAAGCGCCCTCGCAAAAAATCTAAATCATGAAAATAATTATTTTCGCCCTGTGTGGCCTGATTGGTTTGAGCCCTCAGCGCGCGGCGGCGGATGCCACCAAACCGCCGGTGCGGCTGGCGGTGATCGGGCTTGTGCATGGTCATGTCGGCGCCTTCATTCCGAATGCACTGAACAACGCGGAGGTGCAATTGGTCGGCATTGTGGAGCCGGACGAAAAACTGGCGGCGCATTACGCGGAGATGATGCAGCTCAACACCAATTTATTTTTCACGAGCCTGGCGGCCTTGTTCGCCCACACCAACGTGCAAGCAGTGGCGACCTTTACCACCACGTCCGATCACCGCCGGGTCGTGGAAGCGTGCGCGCCGCACGGCGTTCATGTGATGATGGAAAAGCCGCTGGCGGTCAGCCTGGAAGATGGCCTGGCCATGGCGGCGGCGGCCAAAAAGGGCGGCATTCAACTGCTCGTCAACTACGAGACGACGTGGTATCCCGCCAACCAAGCCGCCTACACGATGGTGCGCGAACAAAACACGATCGGCGAGGTGCGGAAGATGGTGGTGCATGACGGCCATCGCGGGCCGATCACGATTGGCTGTCAGCCCGAGTTTGTGAAATGGTTGTCGGACCCGAAACTCAACGGCGGCGGCGCGATCATTGACTTCGGCTGTTACGGCGCGGACTTGATGACGTGGCTCATGGCGGGCCAGCGGCCGACTTCCGTGTTCGCGGTGGCCCAGCATTTTCAACCGGAGTTGTATCCGAACGTGGACGATGAAGCGACGATCGTGGTGGCCTATCCCAAGGCGCAGGGAATCATCCAGGCCTCGTGGAACTGGCCGATTGACCGGAAGGACATGGAAATTTACGGCCAGTCCGGACAAATTCTGGTGCCGCGAAAAAATATTTTGCGCATCACCAGCCCCGACCAGCCCGAACGCGAGACCAAGGTCCCGGCGTTGAGCAATCCGCAGGCCGATCCGATCTCTAATCTGGCGGCGGTGGTGCGCGGAGAAATCCAGCCGACGGGCCTTTCATCGCTGGCTGTAAATCTGACGGTGATGGAAATCCTCGACGCCGCGCGCGCGTCCGTCGCGACGGGAAAGCGCGTTGATCTGCCGGCGCAAGCGCCAGCGGCACCTTAGAATCAAACAATTTCCACCGGACATTTCGGCAGCGCATCGAGAAACGCCTGGCCGTATTGCTTCGTCAAAATCCGGTTATCCAAAACCACCACGATGCCTGTGTCGGTCTTCGTGCGGATCAAACGCCCGACGCCCTGACGGAATTTCAGAATCGCTTCGGGCAAAGAAAATTCGCCGAAAGAATTCCCGCCGCGCGCCTCAATCGCTTCCAGCCGCGCCTCGATCAGCGGATGATCCGGCACCGCGAACGGCAGCCGCGTGATGATGACGTTGCTCAACGCCTCGCCCGGCACGTCCACGCCCTGCCAAAAACTGTCCGTGCCGAAGAGCACCGAGTCCACGTTGTCCTTGAATTTTTCCAGCATCGTCGAGCGCGGCGTGCCGGTGCCCTGCACGAAAAGCTCCAAGCCCAACTCGTGAAAGAACGGTTGCATCCGGTCGGCCACTTCTTGCATGAGCTTGTAACTGGTGAACAGCACAAACGCCTTGCCGTGCGTCTGCTTCACGAAATGCTCGACCCAGTGAATCAGCGCATCGGCATAACCGGCCTCGCGCGGGTCGGGCATTTTTTTGACGGCGAACAATTTCATCTGCCGTTCGTAAGCGAACGGCGTGCCGACCTGCAACTGCGCGGCGGCTTCGCAGCCGACGCGTTTGGAAAAATAATTCAATCCGCTTGGCTTGCCGGCTGATTTTAATCTGGGATTTGAAATTTCAGATTTGCGATTGGCCGAAGTCGCCAAGGTCGCGCTGGTCATGATGACGCTCGTATCGCTCTCGAATAAACGGCGGCGCAGATAGTCCGCCACGTCCACGGGCGCGGCATTGAGCGAGAGGTTCCGCTGCGACTTGCCACCACGTTCCACCCAATAAACGTGGTCTTCGGCCTGCTGGCTCAAAAATTCCGCGACCTCCACTTTTAATTCGCCCAGCCGCCGGTTGCACTCAATCAACTCCTGGCCGATGTCCTTGTCGTCGCTCAATTTGACGAGTTCGCTCACCGCTTCGCGCAGGCGTTGGATGGGCAGCGTGACATTATCTTGCACCAATTCCGCGCGACGGATGCGCAGTTCGGTCCACGCCCGCTTGCGTCCGCCGCTGTCGCCGCCGCCAAATTTAGGTTTGGCCGTCGCCTGAATTTCCTCGCACGCCGACTCGACGTTCGTGAAAAACTTGTCCGACTCGCTCAAAATCTCCGCGACCAGTTGCACGGCTTTGCCTTGTCGCAACGTGGCGAGCAGCCCTTTTTCTGTGCGCGGATTCCACAGCCGGTTCAATGAATACCGCACCTGCCCGCTCGACACGCTCAACCCGATGTGCCGCGACGCCACGCTCTCCATCGTGTGGGCCTCGTCGAAAATCACGAAGTCGTTCTTGAACAGGATGCCGCCTTCCATTTCCTCATCCACACCGCCAAGCAGCGTGAAGAACAGCGTGTGGTTCAAAATCACCACGTCGGCGGACAGGATGCGGTTGCGCACGCGCTGAAAAAAACAAACGTCGTGGTCGCGCGCGAAATCCGACTGGTGCCCGCAGGTTTTCGGCGAACACAGCCCGCGTTCGGAGCAAACCTGCGCCCAGACTTTTTGATCCGGTTCGATGGAAAAATCGGAAAGGCTGCCGTCTTTGGTCGTCTTGGACCATTCGTAAATGCGCTGCAATTCCTCGGCTTCCGACGAAGTGAACAGATTGCCACTCTGCTGCATCGCCTTTTGCAGCCGGCGCGTGCAGAGATAATTCGCGCGACCTTTGAGCATTGCGTAGCTGAACTTCACCGGTTCCGGCAGCGAGCCCAGCACGGCGCTGAGCATCGGCAGGTCTTTTTCCGTAAGCTGTTCCTGCAAGTTGATCGTGTGGGTCGAGATGATGGCTTTCTTGCTTTGCGAGACGGCGAAGAGAATCGCGGGAATCAAATACGCCAGCGACTTGCCAACGCCCGTGCCGGCCTCGACCGCGAGATGTTCGCGGTTCTGCAATGCCCGCGCCACCGCCACCGCCATCTCCTGCTGCTGCGGGCGAAACTCAAAATTGCTCGCCTTGGACAGAATGCCGCTTGGTGAAAAGATCTCTTCCACCTGGGAAACCAAATCCACGCCGCTGGGTTGCAGTTCAGTCAGCGAAATCATTTCAACGGCGCACTGCTCAAAACAACTTTCAGCGCCGTCGTCTGGCCCGGCGCGAGTGAAATTTTGTTCTGCTTCACGTTGCCGGATTCCACGCAAACCATGTTCAAATGTTCATTGGCACCCCAGTCTTCCGGCATGGCTTGCGTCGTCCACGGGTTCCAGACGACGGTGGATTGGGAATTCAATTTCTCCACGCGAATTAGTCGCTTCAATTTCTCATCGTAAATTTCCACAGTGGCGGCGTTGCCGGGATAAACACGGTTGGTCTCCTGCGTGATCCGCAACGGGGCGGGATCGCCAGCTCGACGCGCGCCGTTGGCGCCAAAGGCGAAATCGTCAAACGGCGCGTTTTGCAGGCCGGCCAGCGAGACGGCATGGATGTCGCCGACTTGCAAATAGGTGTGCAAGCAGTTTTCAATCACCACCCTTTGGTCCGCCGAAGTGTTGGTGGCGATCAGCTCCATGGTCAACGTCTCCGCGACGGTCAGCACAAATTCCGTCCGCAGCGCCGCCCATTCCGGTTTCAACGCGGCTTGCGGCAGGCGCAGGTGCACGGTCACGCGACCGTCCGGCGCGGCGGAAGTTGCCACCAGTTCCCAAGCGAGAATGCGCGCCAATCCGTGTCCCGGTCCGCCTTCGCGCGGGCCGAACCACGGATAACAAATCGGCACGCCGCCGCGAATGGGCTTGCCGTCGGCGAACCAGCTTTTCGCGCTCATGAACAGCAGCGGCGGCTCGCCAACTTTTTGGAAGCCGGTGATGTGCGCGCCTAGGAGGTAAATTTCTGCCGTGCTCCAGGGCGTGGTGATTTTGACAAGCGGCAACTGGCCGTGGCCGGTGGTGATTTCGACGCGGCCCGGAATGGCCAACCGCCGGAGCGATTCGGAGATGAGATTGTTTTCCATAAGTTTAATTGCCGCGAATCATATGCTGTTTGTCAGGGTTACTCGGTAAAATTTCTTTACTTCCGCCGGACTCGGGCCAATTTGAGGCACCCGCGAAAAAATGAAAACAAAAATCCTCCTCGCCGTTTGTTGTCTCGCTTTGGCGGTCGCCGCCTTGGCGGAGCAGAAAAAAATCTGGGCCAAATCCTTGCTCGGTCAGCCCGCGCCGAAGCTGGTCGTGGAAAAATGGCTGACCGCCGAGCCGGACACCAAGGGCAAGTTCGTGCTGATTGATTTCTGGGCTACCTGGTGCGGCCCGTGCCGCAAAGCCATTCCCGAGTTGAATGCGTTCCACAAAAAGTTCGGTGACAAGCTGGTGGTCATCGGCGTGTCCGACCAGACCGAGGAAGCCGTGAAGAAGATGACTGAGCCCAAAATGGATTACTTCGTGGCCATTGACCCTCAGGCGCGCATGAAGAAGGCCGTGGAAGTTACCGGGATTCCGCATGTGATGATCATTGACCCACAGGGCATCGTCCGCTGGGAAGGTTTTCCGCTGCTGGACGGCTATGAACTGACCGAACAAGTTGTGCAAGACGTTCTCGACGGCAAGCCGGCGAAAAAGTAACCGCAAAATTTTTCTGGGAGAACCGGCCGATTCTTGCAGCCAGTTTGGTTTTTCAACCACTTCCTTCCCAGCGGCAATGCGGCCATTCCTAGCGTCCTTCTTCGTGCAGTTGGAGTTTTTTGCGGAACAGAAATGTTCCCAACGGCGTCACCAGGCCGATGCAGCCGATGATGAACCAAATCCAGCCCGAACTGGCGCGGTGAACGCCGTGTGCCAGCGGCCCATCCGGGCAGAACCACGCGAGCAGCCAGCCGGAAATCAGCCCGACGGTGAACTTGGCCACGAACATCGGCAGCATGGAGAGCGACATGTAGGAGGCTTCCAGGCCTTTGGGCGCGCAGGCGGCGGCGTATTCGTAGAGGCGCGGCGACCACAGCGCCTCGCCCAGCGAATACAGCACAATGAAAAAGAAAATTGAGACGTAGAGCGGATTCACCACGCCGACCGCCCCCAGCCATTGATGCGCGATCAGGTTTCCCAGCCAGCCCTGAGCCAGCGGCTTGAACCATGCCGGCGGCAGCGCGATAAAAAATACGGACAGCGCCGAAACTAGGCTGCCAATCGTGACCATCCGATACGCGGTGATTTTTTGCGTCAGCACTCCGCAAATGGGAACCAGGGCCAGAATCAAAACCTCGTTCAACACGCCGGTGAGCTGCCCGATTTGCGCGCCTTCGCCGAGTTCGCGGATCCCGTAATTTGGAAACACCACCAGGATGTTGTAATAAATCATCCGCACACCGACCACGAGGGACATGAACATCAGAAAGCGGTAGAACGGTGCCTGCCCCCACAGGCTGGAAAAAATTTTCCAGGTCTTGGCCGCCGTTTCGCCGACGCTTTTCAGCAGCGTGGCAACGGAGTTGATCCCGCTTTTTTCCCGTTGGGTGATTTTGACGCCGTCCTCGGTCATTTCCACGCCGTCGCGCAAACAAAACCAAACCAGCAGCAGGCCGGGCACAGTGAACACCACGCTGAGGAAAATCAGCATCTGGTAAGGACACTGCCGGAGGCTTTGCCAGGTGGGACTCCAGACGTGCGCAACGTGTTCCAGGTGCAGGGGCGATTGTTGGACGGCGGTTTTGCGCACCTGATCAAATATTTTGTCGCCCATGGCGTAGCCGAAATTCATCAGAGCATAAAAAAGTGCGAACGCCACCGACCGTTGGGCCGCGTTGGAATAGCGCTTGCACGCAGCCACCATCACCGGCGTCATCAGCGCGATGCCCGCCGCCTGTAGAAAAAAACCAAAGGGCAGCACGATCCAGCGTTCCGCCGTAACCGTCATGACCATGCGCGCCACGAGGCAAATCCAGAAACCGAGCAGAAAAGTGCGGCGAATGCCGAGGGCGTCCACCAGCGATCCCACCAGCACCGTGACCAGCGTCAGCATCGCGGACCATAACGCAATCATGGCCCCGGCGGATTTGTCGGCAAAACCCAAGTCCGCTTTCAGCCACAACGTCAGCAGGCTCGCCGAGCCGACCTTGTAGGCGAGATTCTCCATGATGTAGGCCCCGTAGATGATCCACAGCTCGCGCGGCGCGCTGCGCATCACGCTGAATTTCCCGAGAAATTTCTTCAGCCAGGCTGGGTGGTTGGCGGTGGCGGGTGGCATCAAGTCGGGCCACAATAGTTATTGGCACCGCGCCCGGCGAGAAATATTCGCCAGAACGGCAAGGAAGCTGGTGGACTTTTGGGAAACTGCCTGCCCGCACCGCCGCCTCAACGTCCGGCGTTTTCCCAACCGCAAAACCGCGCTGGTCTGGCTCCTGGCCTGGTCTTTCACCTCACGGTTTTGTCAGCCGATAATAGCGGCTGTCTCCCGCCGTGCCGTTGGTGAAGATGTAATTGGTTGCGAGAATCCCCGCCCCGTTCGTCAGGCTGACCCAACTGTTGGTCACGGCCAGATTCGTGGTGGTTTGCAAAATGAAGCCGGTGGCATTCGTGGGCCAGGTCACTTGCACGGCGCCGGGTCGCAACTGCAGGCGCAAGGTCGGTGTCGGCACGACGATGCGCGCCGGCGTTTGCGCCAGCCAGAGCGAGGCGTTCAGGATCGCTTTGCCGTCGCCCACGCTGGTGAGGGTGTAATCCACATTCAGAGTGTCATTGGGATCGCCCGTGCCGTCATCGAACGGCGAGCTGTCGCCGATGGCCACCACTTTGCCGGTGCCGTAGCTGGCATAGGCGATCAGCGCGTTGTTGGTGCCGCGGGTGGAACTGCTCCAGAACGCAATACGCGCCGTGGGATTCTGGTTCGGGTTGATACTGATGGTGCTGCCGTTGTGATAGGCAAAACTGGTGGGCGTGCCGGCGGTGCCGTGCGTGATGAGATCGTCGGCGTTGGTGTCGTAAGTGGTGGAAGTGACGGAAATATTGTCGCCGTTGAAATGAATGCCGAACGGATTGTTCTGGACGGAATTGGTCATCAGATCGTTGAGCACCTGATACGCGTCCGAGCCGTCGTTGTTGCGGTCGGCCACGGAATGATCAGAGACGATGAACAGGCTGCCGCCATTTTGGACGAAGCTGACGAGCGCGGTTTTCTCGGCGGCGGTGAAATAGATGTTCGGTTCCACCAGAACGAAGACGTTGTAATTCGTGAGGTCCTGGACGTTTGAGCCGTCGCGCCAGGTGATGCGGTTGGTGCAGGGTAAGGTTTCGACATGCTGGCCATTTTTCACGAGGTCAATCGCCCAGGCTGACAGCGCGCCTTCCCAATAGGTCTCGGACGTGCTCGCGACGATGTTGGTCTGGTCGGGCGTGGGGAAACGCTGCGGATTGGATTCGTTGCCGCCGGTGCCCGTGGTGCCGGAACCGTCGGCGGCCGCGCTGACCTTGAGATTATGCGCGTCCGCGTCAATCACCCAGTCGGCATTGCCCGCCATCTCGGCCTTGGTGGCGTCGAATAGGAACGTGGCACCGTGCGCGGCCGGCAGCAGGCAGCCAGCAGCCAGCGTCAGCGCGAGGCGATGGAATGAAGCCAACAACATGTCAGGCTGACAGCTTCGGTTATCGGCGGCGGGGAATCAAATTCTTCCGAACAAATCCATCTGCGGCGGCGGCGCGAGGCTTTTTAATTTTTCCCGGTCCTGCTGGCGGCGCGAACTTTGCCGGACGTTTCCTTCCGGCGTGAGTTCGGACTCCTCCAGATTGCCGAGAATTTGTTTGGCGCGCTCCAGCACTTCCTTCGGCACGCCCGCGAGCCGCGCGACTTGGATGCCGTAGCTCTTATCCGTGCCGCCCTCGACAATTTTGCGCAGGAACACAATCTGGTCGTGCCACTCGCGCACGGCGACGTTGAAGTTCTTGATGCGTGGCAGCCGCGCGGAGAGTTCGGTCAGCTCGTGATAGTGCGTGGCGAACAATGTTTTCGCGCCAACTTTATTGTGCAGGAATTCCACGATGCTCCACGCGAGCGACAGGCCGTCGAACGTGCTGGTGCCGCGCCCGATTTCGTCCAGCACGATGAGGCTGCGCGGCGTGGCGTTGTTTAAAATGTTCGCCGTCTCGGTCATTTCGACCATGAAGGTGGATTGCCCGCGCGACAAATCATCGCTCGCGCCGATGCGCGTGAAAATGCGGTCCACCAGATCAATGCGCGCTTCCGCCGCTGGCACAAAACTCCCCGTGTGCGCCAGCAGCGTGAGCAGTGCGACCTGGCGGATGTAAGTGGATTTGCCCGCCATGTTCGGCCCGGTGATCAAAGCGATTTGGGGTGGTCGAGTTTCAAGTTTCAAGTTTTCCGTTTCAAGTTCCGACGGCACTTGCTGAACACTTGAAACTTGAAACTTGAAACTGCTCGCCAGAGTTGTGTCATTCGGCACGAAGCGTTCCTCGACGAGCTGCTGCTCCAAAACCGGATGCCGGCCGTCGCGGATTTGCAAAACACCGTCGTCGGAAATTTGCGGGCGGCAATAGTTATGCAACCGCGCAGTTTCAGCGAAAGAAGCCAACCCATCCAGTTGCGCCAGCGCACTCGCGGTTTGCTGGATTTTTGGAAGCTGGCCCAGCACCTCCTCGCGCAGGCGCTGGAAAATTTCGTATTCCAATTTGACGCTGCGCTCTTCCGCGCCGAGAATTTTGCCCTCCATTTCCTTCAGCTCCGGCGTGATGAAGCGCTCGCCGTTCGCCACGGTCTGCTTGCGATGGTAGTGAGGCGGAACCTTGTCGAGATTCGACTTGGTGACTTCGATGTAATAACCGAAAACGGAATTGAACCGCACCTTGAGCGAGGCGATGCCGGTGCTGGCGATTTCGTCGGCTTGAAGTTTGGCAATCCAGTCCTTGCCGCCGCGCTGGGCGGTGCGGAGTTCGTCAAGCGCCGCATCGAAGCCGTCGCGGATCATGCCGCCTTCTTTGATTGGCAGCGGCGGTTCGTCCACGATGGCGCGGGAAATGATTTCGACCAGATCCGGCGATTCGGAAACTTGGGAAGCCAGTTCCGAAATCAAGGTAGGGCGGCGCTGCTGCGCCGCCTCGTTTTCTTCCTGCAACAAAGCTGAGCCGCAGCTCGGCCCTACCGACGAAAGAATTTCCTTCAACGCCGGGATTTGTTCCAGCGCCAGCCGCAGCGCGACCAGATCCCGCGCGTTGCCGCTGCCGGAACTCAAGCGGCCCAGCGTGCGTTCGAGATCGCGCACCTTCGCGAGCTGCTGCCGAAACGCGTCGAGGCCGAAAGAATTGTTGATGAACAGTTCCACTGCGCTTTGCCGCTGCTGAATCGGCTCCACTTTGGCGAGCGGTTGCGAGAGCCAGTTGCGCAAGAGCCGCGCGCCCATCGGCGTGACGGTTTTGTTCAGCGCGCCATAAAGCGACGCGTGGCGGGGCGCGTCGTGATGCTGCGGCTCGAGAATCTCCAGGTGGCGCAAGGTCGTGTAATCAAGCGTGAGAAAATCGCTGCGCTGATAAAACGAGATGCGCGTCAGATGCTTCACGTCGCGCCGCAGGTTTTGCGTGAGATAATGCAGCGCGCCGCCCGCCGCACCGATGGCGGCAGTTTTATCTTTCAGGCCAAAGCCGTCGAGCGAGGCGACCTTGAAATGCTCCTTCACCGTGTAGAACGCGGTTTCCGGCGCAAACGTCCAATCGTCGTAGCCGCTGATAATTTGAAACGCGCCTTGCAATAATGCCCGCACGGAAACGCCCTCGGTCGGGAAAATAATTTCCGCCGGCCGCAGCCGTTCCAGTTCGGCGAGCAGCGCGGCATCATTTTCCAATTCCGTGGTCAGAAAATCGCCGGTAGTCAAATCCACCAGCGCGAGGCCGAAGCTTTTTCCCGACGGGCAAACGGCGGCGAGAAAATTATTCCGCTCGGCCACGAGCATCCGCTCGTCAAAATGCGTGCCGGGCGAAAGGATTTGCGTGACCTCGCGGTTCACCAGTTTTCCCGGGCGCGCCTCCTCCGTTTGATCGCAGATGGCCACCTTGCGACCGGCCTTGAGAATGCGGGCGATGTAGCCGTTGGCGGCGTGATGCGGCAGGCCGCACATCGGAATGCCGTTGCGCGCCGTGAGCGACAGGTTGAGCAACTGCGCCCCCGCCTGCGCGTCCTCGAAAAACATCTCGTAGAAATCGCCGAGCCGAAACAGCAGCAGCGCATCCTTCGGCAGTTCGCCTTTGATGCGGCGATACTGCGCCATCATGGGCGTGAGTTGGGCTTCGGCAGACATAACGGCGGGCAGGCTAAACGCGAACGCGGACAAAATCGAACAAGATTTGAAATGCAGGAAGAACCCTGCGCCCGTTCACGCCGGCGCGGATGGTCGCCGGCGAGCTTGGCCGCAAGCGATTGGCAGCGCGGCGGCGCCCAGGCCCATAACTGTCAGGACGGGCTAGCGGAAAGGATACCCAAGCCCCCGAAGAATTTCCACGAGGCCGGCCCACGCTCCGATCCAGATCGAAAAAAACGCGGCAAAAAATGCCAGTTTCCATAGGAGGTCGCCACCCGGCCTGGGTTCCTTCAGCTTGAACACGGCCAACACGATGAGCGCCAACCCCAGCGTCAGGAACAGGCTCGCCAGCGCCAAGAACATGGGATGAATGACAATGGTGCCAGGTTGGTGGTGTCGCGCCTGCCACACCGGCCATCCGAACGCGAACCCAAAAACAACCAGACCGACCAGCGCCAGCACCAGACCTCCGATGATGGCACCCCGCCGGTTAGGGGTGGCGGCTGGCCCTGCATTCTGCCGTGTGGCGAAGTCGAACCCGCATTGACACCGTTTGGCAGACGGCGGATTTGGACGTTTACATGTTGGACATTCCACAAAGAAGTTCATATTCGAATCTGGTTAATCCGCACTTTTTCACTACCGATCTCCTCGCGGGCATGGAGCCTAACTTCCGGCCAAGTTTTTTTCAACCCGATTTACGCCAGCCTATGCGATGCGAACGCGGACAAAATCGAACTACTTTTGCGCCGGGCCGCCGGCGGGCGCGTGGCCCAACAAAAAAGCCGGAGAACAATTCTCCGGCTGAAAACGAACGGGACGGCGGATAATTATTTTGCCGGCGGGCGGGCTGGTTTCGGCTTCGGCTCGGTCTTGCCTTTGCCATGCAAGTCCACCGTCACCCGCGCACTGAGATACCCGGCGTAAAATTCCGGGTTGTTCTTCTTGAACATCAGCATCTCTTTGTCCAGATGATTGCGCAGGAGGCTGTTGCTCGCGGGCCAGGCTGATGACCGCCGCCTCGCCGACATCCAGCAGCGATTCCAGCAACGCATCGCGTTTTCCCTGAAGCGGCAGCACCTGAATCCAGTCCGCGCGCCGGAAATCTTCCAGGCCGGCCAACTTGATGCCGCCCCGCCCAATTTCCTTTTGCACCGCTTCCGGCACCAGCACGACGTCAAAGAGGGATTTCAGGAGCTCCAGCCGGCCCAGGAGCCCCAGCGCAATCAGCGGCCCGGAATTGCAGATAACCTGGCTCACGCGCGCAGGGGTTTGAATTCAGCGGCGATTTCAGCGGCATCCCCATTCACGGCGGGCACGTTCCATTGCGGGCAGTTGAACAGAAAAGCAATGCATAAACCCCGGCCAGTTGCGCCGCCTGGCCGCTCGTCAGCCGCAGGTGTCCACCCAATCGAGGCGCGGGCACTCATCAGGCACGGTTCCGACCATGCCATCACCCCACAATTTAGTGGCTTTAATGAGATGTCAGGGATATTTTCAAAATTGCAATTGCGAGAATTAAGATAATGGATCCCCCCCATTCAAATGGTTCAAGCAGCAACTCGCCCACCCCGGTGAGCGGGGCGGTGGCTTCTGGCGGGAAATTATTTAGGCAATTCACGGCCTCGCTTTGGCAGAAGGCAGTTTGGTTCAGTGTGGCCTACTTCCTCTGCGCCGAGGCCAGTAATTATCTGTCCCCGCACAGCCTCCCGTTCAAGATCTTTTGGTTGCCTGCCGGTTTGTATGTGGCCGTGTTGCTGCTGAATGAAACGCGAACCTGGCTCTGGCTCGTGCTGGCGGCCTTGCCCGCCAATTTCGCCTTTGACCTGTTGCAAGGAGAGCCGCTGGCGGTGATTTTTTTATTCTTTGGCGCGAACACGGTGCAGGCAGTGACTGGCGCTTGGTTGATGCGCCGGTTTGTGACCAAAAGACCGAATTTGAGCACAGAAAAGGAATTTTTCGGACTGGTGTTTTTTTTGGCGGGCTTCAGCTCCATGTTGGGTGCTGCCATCGGCGCAACCACGCTGGTTACCTCGGGCTTGAGCCACTCGTTTGGGCAGTCGTGGCTAATCTGGTGGCTCGATTCTTTGTCGGCGGTCATGGTTGTGACGCCGCTTATCCTGGTTTGGTTCTCCTCGCCTGATGATTATCATCATCAACGCTTTTTCAACCAACGTAAAAAAGTTCTGGAAGCCGCTTTGCTGGTGATGGCGTCACTCGCCACCTGCGGGTATTTTTTGTTTTTTTCAAATGGCATCATGTCTCCCAACAAGGTCCCGGTTTTGCTTGTGTTGATGTGGGCGGGATTGCGCTTTGGAACGCGGGGAACGACGGCCATATGTCTTTTGGTGTCGCTGACATTTCTTTTTTTTACCACGCAATATTTCACGGGTCTGACCCCGGATCAAATTGCGTCGGGAAGTTATGTTGTTCCTTTGCAGGTTGCCTGGGTGATGTCGTCCTTGGTGGGATTGCTTCCCGCCATGGTGTTGCGGCAACGTGACGACAAGATGGAAGAACTGCGCGTGAGCGAGACCAAGTTTAGAACGCTCGTGGAAAACATCCCGCAACGGATATTCCTCAAAGGCCGCGACCTGCGCTACGTGTCCGCAAATGATAATTACGCCCGCGATCTGGGTATTCGTCCGTCGGAAATCTCCGGCAAGGACGACTTCGATTTCTATCCCCGGGAACTGGCCGAGAAATATCGCACCGATGACAAACACATTCTGGAGACTGGTAAGACGGAGGATTTCGAGGAGCAATATCCGCAACCGGGGCGCGCCCTCTGGGTTCACACCGTCAAAACGCCGGTGCATAATATTAAGGGCGAGATTACGGGTGTGTTTGGCATCTTCTGGGACATTACTGAGCGCAAAGAAGCCGAGGCGTTATTACGCCGGAGCGAGGAAAAATACCGGAAAATTTTTGAGAATGTTCAGGATGTGTTTTATCAGGTGGACAACCATGGAACCCTCGTTGAAATCAGTCCTTCCATCGAACGCTATACCGGTCAAAGCCGTGAGGATCACCTTGGAAAACCCGTGGCAGAGTTCTATTACGATCCGAAAGACCGGGACAGTTTCTTGAAAACCCTTCGGGAAAAGGGCGAAGTTGTTGACTACGAGCTCCGGCTCAAAACGAAGTCCGGTCGTTTGGTTTATGCTTCGGCCAACGCCCATGTCTTATTGGATGCCGAGGGGAAGCCGACCGGGATTGAAGGGTCATTGCGGGACACCACCGAGCACCGGCAAGCGCAGGAATCATTGCGAGAAAGCGAAGGCAGACTGCGGGCGATGTTTGAGGCTTCCCGGGATGCCATCGGGGTGGCAAAAAAAGGAATTCATCTATATGCCAACCCGGCCTATCTCAAGTTATTTGGTTTTGCCAGAAATGAAGAGATCGTTGGCACCTCGATCCTTGATTCCATCGCCCCCAGCCGGCGGCAAGAGGTGAACCAAATGGTGCAACAAAGATCCGCCGGCGAGCCGATGCCCAGCTTCTATGAACAGCGCGCAATCAAGAAAGACGGCACGGAGTTCGATGCGGAGTTTAATATTTCGACCTACACTTTGAATGGCGAAATCTATTCCTTGGCAGTCATCCGCGATATTACGGAACGCAAGCGGGCCGAGGAGGAGTTGCGCCGGCATCAGGATCATTTGGAAGAACTGGTCAAAGCACGCACCGCCGAACTCCAGCAAGCTAACGCGGACACCGAGGCCGCCTATCGGAAATTGCTCGAACTGGAAAAACTGCGCGACGATCTAGTTCACATGGTCGTTCACGATATGCGTTCCCCGTTGGCGGGACTGAGCATGTATCTTGATTTGCTCTCGCCGGAGGAAGTCAGCGCGTCGGATTTCGATGAAAATCTTGGCTTGATGCGGGAAACCAGCCGGGCGTTATCCGGCATGATTAGTTCGCTGCTGGATGTCAGCCGCATGGAAGCCGGCCAGATGCCGCTGCATTGCGAAGTCAGCGACTTGGCCCAATTGACCAGCGCCGCATTGAAACAATTGAGCGGCCTGGTCCGAAGTCGTAAAATTTCCGTTTGCGGATCCGATTCGCCGGTTTTGGCGTATTGCGACCAGGTCATCACCCAACGAATTTTTGAGAACCTGCTGGGCAATGCCTTGAAGTTCACGTCCGAGGCAGGTTCGGTGCGGATTGAACTGGCCGTCGAAGGATCGTGGGCACGCTTTTCCATCACCGATACCGGCCCCGGCATCCCGGTCAAATATCACAAGAAGGTGTTTGAGAAATTTGGCCAGGTGGAAATACGCCAAGATCGCAAGGTGCCATCGTCTGGGCTGGGTCTCGCTTTTTGCAAACTCGCGGTGGAAGGACAGGGTGGCAGCATCCTGCTCGAAAGCGAACCGGGACGCGGCACGACTTTTCATGTGCGCCTGCCGAAACAGGCACCTGCACAAATAATTAAAACGACCAGATAATTTAACCAAAAACTTTTCGCGCAGCCTCGGCTGCTGGCTAGCCAAGCAAGTTTTCGAGTTCTTTCCCTAGCTCGCCAACTCTTTGTTTTTGAACTGTTCCTTGGTTTTTGGGAGCACCCCAATGGTTTTACGGATGGCATAAATCATCTCCTGCGGTTCAACTGCTTGGTCTGTGCCCATGGCTTTGCCTTCATGCACGGCCAAGATGGTTTAGCATCAAAACTTCTGTGGACTTTGACCTCCACTTGAATTAAACCCTTGATGTAATTCACGAAGCGAAAATTAGAATTCAATTTTCCCTTCAATGAGCAATGAATCTTTTGAAAGAAAAAGCCCCATGGATTTACCGATTTCTTGGCTTTGGTAGCCGGGAAAAATCGCTTCAGGAAGCTTTGCTGGAGGCCAATCTTCAGATGGAAATGGAATTCAATCATTTGCTGTTCGACACATCCCCGGCGTTCATTGTGGCGATTGGCTTGGACGGGAGGACCATAAAAATGAATCGGGCGCTGTTGGAGGCAGTTGAATATACCGCTGAGGAGGTCAAGGGAACCGACTACGTGACCACTTTCGTGCCCGAAGAAGACCGGGAGAAGGTGTTGGATAAATTTCGGGAAATAGTCCAGGAAACAAAGCCGACCGTTAATGAAAATCGCGTTCGCAGCCGTTCGGGTAGGTTGTTTTGGGTGGAATGGCATGGCCGGCGCGCACGCCATGAAAGTGGAGGGCTGGAAATGTTTGTGGGCGTGGGCATCAATATCACCGAGCGTCGGCAGGCGGAAGAGGAATTGCGGGTGAGTGAAAACCGTTTTCGCGCCATCTTTGAACAGGCGGGCGTCGGCATCTCCCTGGTAACACCCACGGACGGTCGCTTTGTGAGGTGCAACCGGGCGCAGGCCGAGATGCTGGGTTACGACATGGATGAATTATGTCGCCTGACCATGCAGGACATCAGCCTGCCGGGTGACATGGCGGAAAATCAAGCGCGCTGGGACAAACTCATCGCGGGCGAACTGGCCCGGTTTCAGGTTGAGAAGCAGTTCCGGCACAAAAACGGTCAGCCCGTGTGGAGCCGGCTCACGGCGACGGTGATCCGGGATGCTCAAGGCGGAGTGCAATTTATGGTTGGGATGGTGGAGGCCATTGGCGAACGCAAGCGGGCGGAGATGGCCCTGCGTGTGTTGAATGAAACCCTCGAACAGGAAGTCATTGCCCGCACCCAGGAACTGCAAGCCGCCCTCGTCCGGGCCGAGGCCGCCGACCGGATCAAATCGGCCTTTCTGGCCACGATGTCGCATGAGCTGCGCACGCCGTTGAATTCCATCATCGGCTTCACGGGAATCCTGCTCCAAGGCCTGGCCGGGCCGCTGAACCCGGAACAGGCCAAACAGTTGGGAATGGTGCGGAACAGCGCGCGCCATCTATTGGAACTCATCAACGACGTGCTCGACCTTTCAAAGATCGAGGCGGGCCAGCTCGAAGTCCGGTCAGAACCTTTCGACGTGCGAATTTCGCTCGAACGCGTGACCGCCTTGGTAAAACCTCTGGCGGATAAAAAAGGTCTGGCGCTGAACTCAGTCCTGCCGCCGGAACTGGGCGAAATGGTCAGCGACCGGCGGCGGGTGGAGCAGATCCTCCTAAACCTCCTCAATAATGCCATCAAATTCACCGATAAAGGCAGTGTGACACTCGCTGCTGAACGGATTGTTGATTTTCAACCGACGCCGGAAGCACCGCCGCGAACGGTTCTGCGCCTCCGGGTGAAGGACACCGGCATTGGCATCAAGGCGGAAGATCTCGCGACGCTGTTCCGGCCTTTCCGGCAGATTGACACGGGCCTTTCACGCCAGCACGAGGGTTCGGGCCTTGGCCTGGTGATCTGCCGCCGCCTGGCGACGTTGCTGGGCGGTGAAATTTCTGCGGCCAGCGAATGGTCTACAGGCAGTGAGTTTACGGTCACCTTCCCCTTGCAAAAACCATCCACTCCATGAAACAAACCGTGCTGTTGATTGAGGACAACGAGCAGAACCGCTATCTCGTGACATTTCTGCTGGAGCGGCATGGTTGGAAGGTCGTTTCCACTACGGACGGCCAACACGGCATCGAGATCGCGCAGACGTTTGTGCCCGACGTCATCCTGCTGGATATTCAACTGCCCACGATGGATGGTTACACTGTGGCCCGCAAGCTGCGTGAAATCGAGTCGCTGCGCCGTGTTCCAATTATCGCCGTCACGTCCCATGCGATGGTGGGTGACCGGGAAAAATCACTGGCCGCCGGCTGCGACGGCTACATCGAGAAACCGATCAATCCAGAAACCTTCGTGTCGGAGATCGTGAGCCATTTAATCCCGCAGCCGCAGTCCAAGGAACCCCATGAACCGCATCCTGATCGTTGATGACAAGGACGAAAATATTTACTACCTGCACACGTTGTTGACGGGGCATGGTTTCACGGTGGACTCCGCGCGGCACGGTGCCGAGGCGCTGGTCAAAGCGCGGCAAGCCCCGCCCGACCTCGTCATCTCTGACCTGCTCATGCCGGTGATGGACGGCTACACCCTGCTGCGTCATTGGAAGACCGATACCCGTCTCAAGCATGTGCCGTTCATCGTTTACACCGCCACTTATACGGAGCCAGAGGATGAGCGGCTCGCGCTTGACCTTGGTGCCGACGCTTTCATCCTCAAACCAGCGGAGCCGGAGGATTTTCTTGCCCGGCTCCGCGAGGTAAAGGCCAATGCCGCCACCACCGCCCCGGTCCCGCCAAAACATCCCGTGGGGGACGAACTAGGTTTGCTTGAGGTATACAGCCAGACGTTAATCCGGAAGCTGGAGGAGAAGACGTTGCAACTGGAAGCGGCGAACCGCACCCTGCAGCATGACATTACTGAGCGCGAACGGGCGGAAAAAGAACTGAACAAATACCGGAATCATCTGGAGGAACTCGTGAAAGAGCGCACCGCCGAACTCCGGCAGGCTCAAGACAAAACGGAGGCCGCCTATCGGAAATTGGTTGAACTGGAAAAGCTGCGTGACGACTTGGTTCACATGGTGGTTCATGATATGCGCTCCCCGTTGGCCGGCCTGGTTATGTTCCTCGAATTGCTCTCGCCGGAGGAAGTGAGTGAGCCAGATTTTAAAGAAAATCTCCGCATGATGCGGGAAGCCAGCCATGGTTTGTCAGATATGGTCACCTCGCTCTTGGACATAAGTCGCTTGGAAGCCGGCCAAATGCCACTCCAATGCAAAACCAGCGACCTGGAGCAATTGACCCGCGCTGCCCTGCAACGATTGAGTGGTTTGGCCCAAGGCCGTCACATAGCCGTTCGCGCTTTCGTTTCTCCGGTCTTGGCTTATTGCGACCCGATCATCACGGAGCGCATCTTGCAGAATCTACTGGGCAACGCCTTGAAATTTACGCCCACATCAGGCTCGGTTCGGATTGAACTTGTCGCGGAAGTCTTCTGGGCACGCTTTTCGATCACCGATACCGGCCCCGGCATCCCGGTCGAATATCATGAGAAGGTTTTTGAGAAATTTGGGCAGGTGGAAATGCGCCAGGATCACAAGGTGCCATCGTCCGGGCTGGGTCTCGCTTTTTGCAAACTCGCGGTGGAAGGACAGGGTGGCAGCATCCTGCTCGAAAGCGAACCGGGACGCGGCACGACTTTTCATGTGCGCCTGCCCAGGCACGCGCCAGGAAAAAGCTGGGGGAATGCGGCTTGATTGGTGCCACCAGTCGCCACACAATCAGTGCGAAACCTCGTATGAGTTCAAGCGCCCTTCAAATTCTGCTGGTGGACGATCACACGATCTTGCGTCGCGGCCTGCGTCTCATGCTGGAAAAGTTGCCGGGAGTCAAAGCCGTCAGCGAAGCCGGCAGTTGTCTGGCTGCGTTGGAACAGCTTGCCGCCACCATGCCGGACTTGGTGATTCTGGATGCACATCTGCCGGAAATGGATGGCGTCGAAGGGACGCGCCGAATGCTGGCACAACATCCCGGCATGAAAATCATCATGCTGTCCGGCGATTCCAACGCCGGGCTTGTTCTGGACGCCTTGCGCGCGGGCGCTTTGGCCTATGTCATCAAGGAAAATTCCCTGGAAGAAGTGACCCGAGCCATTCAGTCGGTCATGTCCGGCAAAGCCTATTTTTCACCGGAGGTGGCGGCGGCGATTGCCCGGCATTGTCGGGAAAATGAGACCCCATTCGCGAATGTCACGGCCAAGCCAGCGCTTTCTGATTCTGAAAAAAAGCTGCTTCAGTTGGTCGCCCAAGGCAAACGCAACAAAGAAATTGCCGTCCATTTGAATGTTTCCACCAAGTCGGTCGAAGCCTACCGCTCCCGGCTGATGAGCAAGCTGGGATGCGCCAGTCCTGCCGAGTTGACCCGGTTTGCCATCCGCGAAGGCATTGCGGAACTTTAGGCCGGAATTTCCTTAGCGGTCGTTTTGGATCTTCAGCCGGGGAAACCTCTCGTTAGTGACAGTGTTCCTTATTTTCCCACATTTCAAATTATGCCCCTCTGCGGTTCCGAGGCGCAGACACGGTGAAGCGCTTCCTTGATCAAGGTTTTCCCCAGAACCGGGTAGGTTTTCAGATGCTTTAGAATCCGTAGTTGCTTCCGATTGCCATGTAACAGGCCAGAGTTTGGGTTGCGTTGGCAGGCATTATCCTGCTTGCGCCTTGGTGGGCAATGCCACACCGAGACAAAAGCCACGACAGGCAAAAAATATGAATCACTGGACCATTGGAAAACGCGTGGTGCTCGGCATCGCCATCCTCACACTCATTGTCGCCGGCGTCGGCGGGTTGGGGTTTGTGGGGTTGAAAAACACCATCACGCAGGCACAAAGCATCACCCAGCGGACCAAGGATCGCGGACGGTTTCTGGCGGAGTCCATCAACCTAGCCCGCTCTTCGCAACTGGATTTCAAGAAACAAGTGCAGGAATGGAAAGACACCTTGCTGCGCGGCAATGATCCGGCGTCGTTCAAGAAATACGCCGACCAGTTTGTGCAGCGGGAAGCCACCGTGGATCAGGATTTGGCGGCGCTGCAAAAATTATTTGCCGGTGCCGGCGTGGACACGAAACTGGTGGATCAATCGCTCGCCGAACACCAAAAGCTCGGCGCGCTCTACCACGACGCGTTGAAAAGCTACGACTGCACCAAACCGGACAGTTGTTTCGTCGTGGATAAATTGGTCAAGGGCATTGACCGTTCCGCCACGGATGCGATTGACGCCATCGTCCAACAAGTGCAGCAGTTCGAGGCCGACACCACCAAGACAACCGAGGAGCATTTCCGGCAGCAAACCGCGCGGATTCAGAACTTAGTCTTACTGGGCCTGCTGACCGGCGTGGTCTTTGCCGTTGGATTCGGCTGGGTTTTGATTCGCTCGCTGACGAGGCAACTTTCTCGCGTGGCCGAAAGTCTTGGCGGCACCAGCCGCGAAGTCGCATCGGCGGCCAGCCAGGTATCTACCACCAGCCAGTCGCTGGCCGAAGGGTCCAGCGAGCAAGCTGCCTCGATTGAAGAAACCAGTTCATCATTGGAAGAGTTGTCGAGCATGACCAAGCGAAATGCCGAAAATTCCGCAAAAGCAAACGAATTGTCCAAGCAGACCCGGACCGCCGCCGACAAAGGCGTCGCGGATATGCAGGAGATGAATACCGCGATGGCGGCAATCAAAGCCAGCAGCGACGACATCGCCAAGATCATCAAAACCATTGATGAGATTGCGTTTCAAACGAACATTCTGGCGCTCAACGCGGCGGTGGAAGCCGCCCGCGCGGGGGAAGCGGGCATGGGGTTCGCCGTGGTCGCCGACGAAGTCCGCAACCTCGCCCAGCGCAGCGCGCAAGCCGCCAAGGAAACAGCTTCCAAGATTGAAGGGGCCATCAGCAAGACCGCGCAGGGCGTGGCCTTGAGCAGCAAAGTGTCGCAGGCGCTGAACGATATTGTGACCAAGGCGCGGCAGGTGGACGAGTTGGCGGCGGAAGTGGCGGGCGCATCCCGCGAACAAACGGAAGGCATCGTTCAGATTAACACGGCGGTGGGACAAATGGATAAAGTCACGCAGAGCAATGCGGCGAGCGCCGAAGAAAGTGCCGCGGCAGCGCAGGAATTGAACGCGCAAGCGGAACTCATGAAACAATCCGTTGCCGAATTATTGCGTCTGGTCGGAGGTCAGCCGCTGGCGGATCCGGTCCCAACAACAGTTTCCAACCACCGGGCCAAGCCCGTCCGTTCGGTCGGGCCGGCGAGCAACCCCCGCCTGGGACCAATGGCCATGGGCATCATCCGGGCCGGGCCGCGCCCACCCAGCGGAATGAACCCGCAACGGCTGAAAGCTTTGAAAATTTTTGAACCATAAAAATGTATGAACACTGAAATCAAAACGGCCAAAAGCCTGAACGGAAAATATCTGACGTTCACCTTGCATCATGAATCCTACGGTATCGACGTGTTGAAAGTGCGCGAAATCATCCGCCACAGCAACATTACTGCGGTGCCGCAGATGCCGGCGCATATCCGCGGGGTCATCAACCTGCGTGGCAAAATTATCCCCGTGATGGATCTGCGGCTGCGCTTTGAATTTCCCGCCACGGAAGGTAACGAGCAGACCTGCATCGTCGTGGTGCAAGTGAAATTGCCCGATGGCAAAACCACCGCGATGGGCCTGTTGGTGGACGGCGTGGAAGAAGTCATCAATCTTAATGCCGCCGACATCGAGGAGACGCCCAGCTTTGGCGGGCAGATTTGCACGGATTATATCATCGGCATCGCCAAGGTCAAAGGCGCGGTCAAGGCGTTGTTGGACATTGACGGCATCGTCGGGGCCGACACGCTCAAAAGCCTGCGTGCCATAACCGCCACTGCTGCTGCTTGAACTAGGTCGCAACCACCAAAAACAAAAACAACGAAGAAGGACAGTATCCCATGAAAAATCTGACCATTGGAAAACGCATCGCCTTGGGCTTTGCCGCTGTGCTCGTGCTCGTGGCCATTCTGGCCGTGGCCGCCGTGCTCTCATTGCGCACCATCCATAAAACCCTTCCCATGATCACGGAAGATTCCCTGCCGGGAGTCACCGCAATGGCCCAAATCGGCAGTTTGTCACAAGACATTCATATTGCCACCTTGAAGCACCGGATGTTGACCAAGGCGGCGGATAAAGAGTCATGTGAACAGGATATCCAAGCCAAAGAACAGGAGTTAACAAAGCTAATGGAGGTTTACGCAGCGACCATCCATCTGGAAGAAGACCGCCAAAACAACGGCCAATTAAAGGACGCATGCAATAACTACTTTAAAATCATCGGTCCATTGCTTGAGTTGAGTCGTGCGGGCAAGACGGAGGAATTGGCGGATTACCGAACGAAGATTCTGCTTCCAACCGAACACACCCTCTCGGCGGTTGTCGCCAAGATGTTCAAATGGAATGCGGACTATGGTGTCGCCGGGGCGACGCAAATTGACCATGTCATCAACCAAGCCACGCTCATTATCTCCGTGCTTTCAGTAGCGGCGGTGCTGGTCGGCATCGGCTGCGCCTTCCTGATCGCCATCACGGTGGGCCGGGTGCTGGCGCGGGTTTCCGAAACACTAAATGAGGGTGCCAATCAAGTCGTCGGGGCGGCGAGTCAGGTTTCTGGTTCCAGTCAGAGTTTGGCCGAAGGTGCCAGCGAACAGGCCGCTTCAATCGAGGAAACCAGCGCGTCACTGGAAGAAATGGCCTCCATGACCAAGCGTAATGCCGACAACGCCCGCAACGCCAATGATCTCGCCAAACAAGCACGCGAAGCCGCCGACAAAGGTGTGAACGACATGCAAACCATGTCCGCCGCCATGGAAGCCATCAAGGTTTCCAGCAATGATATTTCCAAAATCATCAAGACGATTGATGAGATCGCCTTTCAAACGAACATCCTCGCGCTGAACGCGGCGGTGGAAGCCGCTCGTGCGGGTGAAGCCGGCATGGGTTTCGCTGTGGTGGCGGATGAAGTGCGCAGCCTCGCGCAGCGCAGCGCGGCGGCGGCCAAGGAAACGGCGGACAAGATTGAAGGTGCCATCATCAAGACCGGACAGGGCGTGGAGATCAACAGTAAGGTGGCGGCGGCCCTGAACGATATCATGACCAAAGTCCGGCAGGTGGACGAGCTGGTAACGGAAGTGGCCAGTGCCTCGCGGGAACAAACCGAGGGCATCACGCAGATCAACACCGCCGTGGGCCAGATGGACAAAGTCACCCAGAGCAATGCTTCAAATGCGGAAGAATGCGCCGCATCAGCCGAAGAATTGAATGCCCAAGCTGGGGTCATGAAGCAATCCGTGGGCGAACTGCTCAAACTGGTCGGCAGCACGCAGGTTTTCGCCGTTAGCCAGCAAGCAAGTCACGGCCGTCTGACCAAGGAAATTCGCCCCACTTCAGCTATCAAACGCGCATCGCCGGCCAATGGCAACGGGAACGGTCACCGCATACCAGCCATGACTACTGACAAAAGCCGGGAACAAATCCCGCTGGAAGGCGACTTCAAGGATTTTTGATGCCGCGCACCACTGGCCGCCGGTTTGCAACGAACTCAAAATTGAACAACCAAAAACAAATGAGTTTTATGCCAAAGATTGAACGCAAGCCCACAGACAAACCCGATGAAGCTGCCCGGCCGTTTACATTTCAGCTGGCACGACTTTGGCAGTAATAAATCAAAAAATGACCACAACCGTTTACCCTCATGAAGCAGACCATGAGCTGAATGCAAAAAGCACCTGCCATGAGGAAATACTCCGGTGCGCCGACCAAATTCCCCCACTGCCGTCGAGCGTGCTTAAGGTGTTGGAAATACTTGATGATCCAGCCAGTGATGCCATGGAATTGGCGGATGCGGTCAGCGTTGACACCAACCTAACTATGGCTTTACTAAAACTGGCTTGCTCGCCAGCCTATCCCAAGCCGAATGGAATTCGGTCTGTGGCAGAGGCCATCACCTTGGTGGGGTTGATTCAGTTGCGGGCATTGACGCTGACAACCTCGCTAATTGGACTCGCCAAATGCGAAACCGTTGACCATCTGGTTTGGGAAAATTCCGTTGCCACGGCCATCATTGCACGCCGCCTAGCCGAGGAAATCGTGACCCAACACCCAGAGGAAATATTCCTCATGGGCTTGCTGCATGGCCTTGGTCAATTTGCTTTGTTAGCCAACCCCAAGACCCGCTTGGCTTATGGCCGAGTGCTCCAGCGCATCCAGGATTCGGGCGTGGATTATGCCACAGCAGAATTGGAAGTATTCGGTTTCTCTCATAACATGATTGGGGCCTTAGTGGCCCAGCGGTGGAATTTCTCTCCTGAATTATCCGAGACCATCCTGCATTATGCCGACCCAGTAGAACCAATTGTCTCTCACGCCGGACAAAAGCGATTGCTGGTAAAACTGGCTGACTTGTTAGCGCACGCCGCCTTTGTCGGACGTCCACCAGGATACCCCATTCAGCTGGAATTAATCCAGCAACTCAGCACGGTATTAGGAATAAAGCCAGCCGGAGACTCTTCTGTAGTCGAAATGATAGTAATGGCTAGGAATATATTACAAGCCAAGGCCGACTTCTGAACTTCTTGTGCAGCTCCTGATAGTTCCTTCGGAACTTTGGCCGGTGGGGAGATGCGGGGAAAATTGACAGCGGGGAATTATTTTGTTGAACTTCGCGTCCATGAATCCCTTTCATTCCAATGTCAGAAAAATATTCTTATTTTCATGCCTGATTTTGCTGGGGTCGCTTTTGGCTCCGTCGTTGGCGGCCGCCGATCCGGCGGCCCAACTTCAGCCGTCCGTGGCGCCGATCGTCACGATCAATAATGGCGATAATGCCTGGCTGCTCGCCAGTTCGGCGCTGGTGCTGATGATGACCGCGCCGGGCCTGATTCTCTTTTACGGCGGTCTGGTGCGTCCGAAAAATGTTTTGTCCACGATGATGCACAGCCTGATTTTGATGGCGCTGATCTCGGCGGTGTGGATGGTCTATGGCTACAGCCTGGCCTTCGGCGCGGGCAATGCGTTTTTCGGCAATCCACTTTCCCATTTATTTTTGAAAGGCGTCGGCGGCGCCCCCGATGCCGATTATGCCCCCACGATTCCCGCCCAGACCTTCATGCTGTTCCAAATGATGTTCGCCATCATCACGCCCGCGCTGATCAGCGGCGCGGTGGCGGAGCGCGTGAAATTCAAGGCCTATGTCCTCTTCATGCTGGCGTGGATGACGGTGGTGTATCTGCCGCTGTGCCACATGGTCTGGGGCAAGGGCGGCTATCTGAACTGGGCGCTCGGCGGAAAAATTCCCGTGCTCGATTTCGCCGGCGGCACGGTGGTCCACATCAGTTCCGGCGTGTCAGCGCTGGTGTTCGCCATCATGCTCGGCAAGCGCACGGGCTTTCCGCGCGAACCGATGGTGCCGCACAACGTCGTGCTCTCCCTCGTCGGCACGGGACTGTTGTGGGTCGGCTGGTTTGGTTTTAATGCGGGCAGCGCCTTGAACGCCGGCACGCTGGCGACGAGCGCTTTTGGCGCCACGCATTTTTCAGCGGCGGCGGCGGCGCTGAGCTGGGCGGCGGTGGAATGGAAATTAAAAGGCCGCCCGAGCGTGCTCGGCGCGGCGGCCGGCATGGTCGCGGGCCTGGCCACCATCACGCCCGCGTCGGGCTTCGTCACGATTCCGGCGGCGTTTGGCATCGGCCTCGTGGCCGGCGTCGTTTGTTATTTCGCGGTGACGAAAATCAAATCGGTGTTCCGCTACGACGATTCGCTGGACGTGTTCGGCGTGCATGGCGTCGGCAGCATCATCGGCATGTTGATGCTTGGTTTTCTGGCGAACGCGGAGGTGAATCCCGCCCTGGCCACCACGTTCAAGGCCAATGGGATCGCAGTTTCGCTCGCGGGCGGTTCGCATCAATTCATGAACCAACTCCTCGGGGTCTTGTTCGCGGCGGTGGGGAGCGGCGTGGCCACATTCATCATCTTAAAAATCCTCGGCGCGTGCATGGATCTCCGGGTGACCCAGGAAGACGAAAGTATTGGACTAGACCTTTCCCAACACGGGGAGAGTGCCTATAATGAATAACAACCTATGAAAAAAATTGAAGCCATCATCAAACCGTTCAAGCTCACTGAAGTCAAAGACGCGCTGAACGAGCTCGGCATCCAAGGCATGACCGTGAGCGAAGTCAAAGGCTTTGGCCGGCAAAAGGGCCACACGGAAATTTATCGCGGCAGCGAATACACCGTGGACTTCCTGCCCAAGATCAAAATTGAAACCGTCGTGGCCGACAGTCAGAAGGACGCCGCCGTGGCCGCCATCATCAAAGCCGCCAAGACCGGCAAGATCGGCGACGGCAAAGTGTTCGTCTCCGCCATCGAAGAAGCCATCCGCATCCGCACCGACGAAAAGGGCGACAGCGCAGTATAATCGGGGCTCCGCTCGGTCGGCCCGCGCCGAGGATGCAGGCGGCACCCGTGCGCGGTGATCCGTCTCCATCCGCGGTTAAGCCGCTTTGTTGCGGCCTGGATACGGATTAACTCCACCGCAGGTCGGCGGCGGTTTTGCCGCCGGGCGGTGCCGGCTCACTTGATGTAGTAGCCAGAAACCTTCCACTGGCCATCCGGGGCGAGCATGGGCGTGACGGTTTCCACTGCTTCTTTTTTGTTCGCGAACGACGTGTCGAATTGGACAATCACATATTCGCCATCCGGCGCGCCGGGAGCGGTTTTAGTAGATTGGGCACCCTTCAACTTGCGGCTGACCAGCGCGCCCAGCGGCTGGCGCACCGCAATCATGCTCTGTTCCCACTGCGCTTGGGAAACCGCCGACTGAAAATAGCTGGCAGCGGTTTTCCAGCTCTCGGCATAGTTGGCCGCATCCACCAGGGCCAGCCACTGTTCGGCTGATTTTTGGGCGGCGGCTTCGGTCGGCGAAACGACCGGGACGCTCGGGCTATCGGTCTTGGGTGAACAGGCCGAAACAAATAACACGAGCACCAGGCTCAAGGTGATGTTTTTCATAATGTGGGGACCGTTTAATGGTGGTCTGCCAAACAGCAGCCAGCGCGCATGACGGCCTATTCTCCCGCGCGACTTTGAGTGTGGGTCACCGTTTGGTTTCTGTCCAGCCCGCTTTGGGATGGCGATTTCCCGTCAAACCCCATCAGTGGTTTCCTGCGCGAGCTGGCTGGCCGATTCCCCAAGAAATGATCAATAGTGGATTCGGGTGAAGCCATCCACGAACCGTGAATAAACCAGCGCCCCTAAAATCAGCAGGATGAGGGAGGCAACCAAGACGCCCACAAAAATAATGGCGGATAGAAAAATCAATGCGAGGGTGCGTGGCACGCCGGCAATCTCCCGATGCCAGCCTCCGCGATAGAGACTGACAAAGGTCACCGAGACTGGCAGGACGGCATAGACCAACAAAATGGCCCGGCCCTCCAGCAGCCCGACGAGCGGTCGAGCGGCCCAATAAGTGAGCCCCAGACAAAGCAGACATACCCATGCGGAAAAGCCAATCGGCGACTTGACCGCTGAGGCGCGGTCATCTGAGTGCGTCGCGGGCCGGCGGTCGCAGCCAAGCGTGAATGGTTTAGGAATGTGGTGCATATCAATCAATAGACACCTCGGCGGAAATTTGTAAAGTCGCCCGCGTTCATTTCTAACCGGGGCATGATCGCCGGGTTGGCACAGAGTATCCGTTCTACTGCAACAGCGCGTCCTGCCATCACCATTCGGCAACGCCAGCCATTCCCCTTGCCGGGGCGGCGTGGGACTCTAGCCGAGCCGTTGACGGCAACGGGTAACGCCCTCGTTAGGGGGATGGTGGTCATATGTGTTGGATTTCAACCTGATGATGCCGGCGTTGGCAACTCCCGAAACACATTCCCGAAATACATTCCGGCAACCGTGACTCTGTTGGTGGTTGGCGCGGCCAGCCGCGGCGGCCCGTTTTTTAATCTTCTAATAAACCGTCCGCTCGCGTGTCATATCCTGTGACCACGATGTCCTTTGGGATTGGAAGCATGGCTGATCCCAGCTTGAATATGGAGACTCGCCAACCATGGCCGTGATGCGACCAGACGAAACCAGCGCGGAGCCGCCCAAGTGGGAAACGATCGAAGAGCTGTTCGCAGCTCTGGAGGCACCGCTTTTGGGTTACGCCCTGCGCTACACCGGCGAGCGGGCGCAGGCGGAGGACGTGGTGCAGGAAGCGTTCATGAAACTTCACGCCCAATTTGAATCAGTCGAGCAGCCGCGCGCGTGGCTGTATCGCACGGTTCACAACCTCGCGCTCAATACACGGCGGGCGGCGGGCAAAACGGTTTCACTCGATCAATTTTCCGAAGCAGATGATTCCCCCGCCGCCGACACCGCTGATCCCGCGCTGCTACCCGATGAACAGATCATCCGGCTTGAGGGCATCGGATTGGTGCGGATCAGTCTGGCCGCGCTCGACGCGCGCAGCCGGGAATTGATCCGGCTCAAATTCAACGAAGACCTTTCCTACAAGGACATCGCCGCGCGGACGGGACTGACCACGGGCAACGTCGGCTTCATTCTGCATCACGCACTGAAAACCATGGCCGATGAACTGGCCAAGACGGGAGTTGCGCCATGAACCAGAGAGGAAAACATTCTACATTCAACGCTCAACGCTCAACGCCCAAGTGCGCGCCGCGTGTGCGTTTCATTGAATGTTGGGCGTTGAATGTTGACTGTTCGATGTTTCTCCGCCAAGCGCCATGAACCCGAACCAACCATCACGCGACGAGATCGAGGCCAAGCTGACCGCGCTGCTGCTCGGTGAACTGCCGGACGAGGAAGCCAAGTTGTTGCGCTGGGCCATCACGCAGGATGCCGAACTGGCAAAATTACACGACCGGCTCAAGCTTGCCATCGGCCTGGTCCGCGAAGTCACCGTGAAGCCCACGGAAACGGTGCCGTTGAAACTTTCCGACGAGCGGCGCAAGCAATTGTTCGCGCATTTCAAGACGCCGCGTCCGCATGAATCATTTTGGTTGAAGCGGCTGGAACTGCCTTCGCTCATTCCGGTCTTGGCGGCTTTGGCCGTTGTGGCGTTGCTCGCGGCGCTGCTGCTGCCGTCGCTCGCCTCGGCCAAACGGAAGTCAACCCGGGTGGCGGCTTTGAGCAGCGTGCGAATGCAGGAAATGAGTGCTGCCTACGCCGCCAAGGATGAGGCGTTGGGGCAGGCCACGTCGCCGGCGCTGCCGCCGCCAGTGGCAATTACCGTTGCTCCCGAACCCACGCTCGCGCCACCACCGACGGAAATTGTTCTGCCATCGCCGGACGCGACTTCGGCTGGAATTACCGCTCAAACCGCTCCAGTTGTCGTTCAACCCAGCGTCGTCACCCGGCAATTATTCGCTCAACAAAACGGCATTGGCCAGAACGTCGCATTCGGCGGGAGTCCGTCATCGGCAACGGAGTCGCCGCAAGCTCCGGCGACCGCCGCCATTATCCTGCCGCAGGGCGAAGTGAGGGTAGAAGAAAGGATGCCTGGCATTTCCGGTTCGGAAAGACGGCCGCAATTGGCCAATGGCAGGCCGGAAGCCGAAACGCTGGCGAAGGTGGGCAAACCGCTTTATGAAATGGGCAAATTGAAGGAGTTCGAGGCGAAGTTGAATTCGGCCGTGAATGGGGACGGCGACAATCGCAGTGCGGCTTACTACTTCGACTTCGCCAACAAGGCAGCGAATAAGCCGGAGGTTGATACGCTAGGGCGCGTGGCCCAGGTGGAGAAACCATTGACGCCGCCTGCGGAAGATAAATTGAGCCGCGAGAATAAAACCGCTCCAGACGCCGAATCCAGCCGTGATCATGGCATGGCCGTGGCCGGCACGGTCAGAGGGTTTTATGACGATAGTGTTTCAGGTGTCCAAAAAGGGGATGTCGGCGTCAGTGGCGGCAGCACCTTTGCGTCGCGGATGGATGGGTTCGCTAACGGAGTCTCCGATATAAACGGTGGTCGTGGCGCAAGCGGCGGCGGTGGCGGTGGCGCGGCTCCCGGATCGCCCAGTGTCGAATTGAATTTGAGTCGTCTGCAAAATGAGCTGCCAGCGGTGGCACCGGTGCTAAAGCCAAACGCGACGCTGGCCGGGAACGACTCCGGCCTCGACCGTGCGCGCACGGAAAATCAGCCGGCGAGATTCGGACGTGGATTTCCGCTCGCGGGTCCGATTGAAACTGCTGGCGAAGCTTCGCCAATGTCCGCAGACAGCTTCGGATTAGCCGACCGTTCCACCGACCTGAATTTGAGGGCGAGAAAATTAGCCGTTAAGCGCGAAGGTCCCGAGCGGCCAACACCGATGCGGGCAACGCAGGAAACTACTGCAATCAACAATTTTGATTTCAATGGCGAAATTGCCGGCACGCCGACGCGGGCTGGCGGGGCGGAACGATTTTTTCGCAACCCGGCAGGCGAAGTTACTGCGGACAAACCGCCGGTGTTGGGCGATGTGCCGATGTTGGGAAAATTATTCAGTTCGCGCGCCAGCGCACCCGCCAAGCCCATGAAGGGAGTGTTGGACGACAGTGACGCTGACGGCAATTTGGCCAGGGTCAGCAAAATGACGCCGCTGCCGGGCGGCAGTAGTGTGGCGCTCGGCGTTCCGAAAGAGGAAGGCAAGGATCCGGTTGTTTACAACTTTCCAACCGAACCTCTACGCCAACGGGCGGACCTTTCCTTTAAACTGCTAGACCAGGCGCCCACTCAGCCGGCCCCGCAAGTTCAGACCACAAATGCCATCGCGACGGCTGGCTTACCGATGAATACATTTGACCGAGCCGTGGTGGCAACAACCTTGCCCGCGTTGGCTCAAAAAACGGAAGCTGGAAAGGCGGATGGAGATGCGGCTTATCAAGCAGCCAAACAGCGTCGGGACCAGCTGGTGAAGCAGCACGAGCTTTTATACGCGAAGCTAGCCGCCGAAAGCTTGGACTATGAAATTCCCAAAACCAGCATGGTTCAAATTACCGACACGGCCGAGCCGGCCAAGCATCAGACTTTAGTGCAAAAGCTCACCGGCGAGTATGAAAGCAACGCACGCATCAAAGTTGAGAGTGATGTGAATGATATCGCGAGCATGAATGGAGCACAGACGGCGGCCAGCAGTTCCTATGATCCCTACTTTGTGCAGACCACTTTTGAGATCATTCAGTCGGATGCCGTGCTGGGCAAAGTGGTGGAGGCGTTGAAGCTGGACCAAGTCTGGGCAGGAAAATATGGCGGCGAAAACCTGAAAAAGCAGGACGTCATCGCCTTGCTCAAGAAACGGCTCAAGCTTCAGCCGGTGCGTAACACCAGGCTGATTTCGATTGGAGTTACGAGCGATAATCCGGAAGAAGCTGCAAAAATCGCCAATGCCGTGGCCGATGCATATGTGAAATACCGCAGGGACAGCCGGGTCCAGCTTACCGCTGCGGCAACCAAAAGACTGGAAGAACAATTAAATGAGCAGGAGCAAAAGGTTCTTCTCGCGCAAGCTGAGGTGGATCGTCTGGCAAAAGCATCCGGCAGTGAGCCGGTTGACGTTGTGGCCCTCAAACCCGCCGCCAACGCGCCGGTGCCGCAGCCGGAAATCCAGGCGAGCGAAAACGCCTTCTCCACCTTCTCCCTCAATGTCAGCGATGTGTCGTTCAAGCTCGCGGCGGCGAGTTTGGAAAAGGGCCAGATGCCCGACGCGGCTTCGATCCGCAGCGAGGAATTCATCAACGCCTTTGATTACCGTGACCCGGAAGCAGTGGCGGGACAGCCGCTGGCGTTCGCATCGGAACGCGCGCGGTATCCGTTCGCGCAGAATCGCGACCTGCTGCGGTTCTCCGTCAAGACGGCGGCGGCGGGACGGGCGGCGGGACGCGCGTTGAACCTGGTTCTCCTGCTCGACAATTCCGGTTCGATGGAACGCGCCGATCGCGTGCAGATCATCCGCGAAGCGTTGCGGGTGCTGGCCACGCAGTTGCACCCGCAGGACAAGGTGAGCATAGTCACCTTTGCGCGCACGGCGCGGTTGTGGGCGGATGGCGTGTCGGGCACGGACGCGGGCGCGGAGCTGGAAAAAATCGGCGGTCTCACGCCGCAGGGCGGCACGAATCTGGAGGAGGCGATGCGGCTGGCCTACGAAACGGCGCGGCGGCATTACCTCGCCAACGGCCTGAACCGCGTGGTGCTGCTCACCGACGGCGCGGCGAACCTCGGCAACGTGGACGCGGCGGTGCTCAAGGAAAAAGTCGAGGCGCAGCGCAAACAGGGCATCGCGCTCGACTGCTTCGGCATCGGCTGGGAAGGCTTTAATGACGACACGCTCGAACAGCTTTCGCGCAATGGCGACGGGCGTTACGCGTTTCTCAATTCGCCGGAGGATGCGGCGAAGGAATTTGCCGCCAAGCTCGCGGGCGCGCTACAAATCGCCGCGTCGGACGTAAAGGTGCAGGTGGAATTCAATCCGCAGCGCGTGGTCTCCTATCGCCAGGTCGGCTACGCGAAACATCAGCTCACCAAGGAACAGTTCCGCGACAACACGGTGGACGCCGCCGAAATCGCCGCGCAGGAAGCGGGCAACGCGCTCTACACCGTCGAGACCAAACCAGACGGCAGCGGCCCGGTGGCGACGGTGCGCGTGCGCTACAAAGTTCCCGGCACGACGGACTATCGCGAGCGCAGTTGGGACGTGCCTTACACCGGCAATGCGGTTTCGCTCGCACAAGCCAGCGCGGCCATGCGGCTCGCGGCCACGGCCAGCGCGTTCTCGGAATGGCTCGCGGCGAGTCCGTTCGCGCAGGAAGTGTCGCCGGATGAACTGCTCAAAACGATGAGCGGCGTGCCGCAGATTTATGGGGCGGATGAGCGGCCGAAGAAATTGGAATGGATGATCCGCCAGGCGAAGAGTCTGTCGGGGAAATAAGTGAGTCATGAAAATCCGAATTCCAACATCGGCGGGAGCGGCGCAAAGAAACAGCGCAAAATTGAATTCGGCCGTATCGCAGATTTGCAATCTGCGGCGCTGCCAAACCGCAAAAGCGACCAGGAATATCGCGCGCGCTGCCGAGTTCAACTTGGCGATACGGCAGATTGAAAATCTGCGCTGTCTCGGGTTGCGAGCCTGACAACTTTTTTACAGACCTTTGACCCGCGCCTGACAAACCGCCGGTGCTTTCGCTGGCAAACTGAATCAAACTATGAAAACGAAACTTGCAACTGGATGCTGCGCACTTTTTCAAATCAATCGCCTCCACGCCGTCGTCGTCATGCTGCTGCTGTTTTGTTTCAGCTCCCGCGCTGGCATCACGTTGCAGGATTTCAAACTGACCGCTGATCTTGGCGGCGAGGTGGCGGCGTTCACGCTCACGGCGAACGCGAAAGTCGAGGACGCCAAGGGCGGCTCGCTGGAGTTGCTGGCCGGCCCGGTCGCACTCACCAGCATTGGCATACGTCAGAAATGGCAGATTAACATTGATCAAAACCGGTTCATTGCCACATTCGACCGCAGCGGAACCTTTCCGATTGAACTGCATTTCAACACCGCCGTCACGCGGAGCAACGACTGGAGCGCGGTGGATTTTCACGTCGCGACGAGCGCGTTGCAGCCGGTCGTGCTGCAGGGGTTGGCGGCGGACACGGAATTTCAATTTGCCAGCGCGGCGCGGCCGGAGCGCACCGGCACTAACTTCACCAGTTATCTGCCCGTGGATGGCGCGGTGAAATTTTCGTGGAAGCAATCGCGCGCCGCCGCCGAGGGGAAATTATTTTACGCGGCGGAAATGATCTCGCAGATCAGCGTCAGTCCCGGGCTGATGCGGCAGGCATCGCTGTTCAACGGAAAAATCATGCAGGGCGAGATGAACCGCTTGGTGCTGCAATTGCACGGGGCCGGCGAAGTCACGCGCGTGCAAGGCGAGGCGGTTTTGTCATGGAATGTCGAGGGCGTGACGAACACCCCCGACCGACGGTTGGTCGTGCAGTTTAACCAGCCCCAGCGCGATGCGTTCGCGGTGCTGGTGCAGATGCAGACGCCGCTCGGGGCCTTCCCGCAATCGGCCGAAGCGATGCAGGTGCAGCCGGAAGGCGCAACGCGCTTCGCCGGCACTTTCCGCGTGGTGAACGACGGTGCGGTGCGGTTGGAAGTCGCGCAGGCAAGCGGGCTGTCGCAGATTTCGCCGGAGCAATTCCCGGAGGCGAATGGGTTTCATGCGACGGGCACGCAGCGTTTCGCCTACCGCTTTTCCAGCGCGGATTTTTCGTTGAGGATCCAGGCGGATCAAATTTTACCCGAGATCGGCGTCTCGGAAGTGCTCGCCTACAACCTTGGCGAAAGTGAGCTGGCGGTGGACGCGGAGATCGAACTCGATATCCGCGAAGCGCCGTTGCGCGAACTCTTGCTGAACATTCCCAAAGGCTATGCCATCGCAAAGATCACCGCGTCGGGCATGAGCGATTATTTCACCGGCGACAACGCGGCGCACGCTGGCGCGGAACTCCGCATCGTTTACGGCCAGCCCGTTTCCGACCGGCAGGTGATCCAGCTTCGGCTCGAACGCAATCAATCGCTTGGCGAAACCAACTGGATGTTGCCGCGCATCGAAGTGGCGCGGGCGAAATCCGTGCGCGGGTTTGTCGGCATTTCGGCCGACAGCGGTTTCCGGCTGACGGCGGAACGCACGCAGTCGTTGACGGAAATTGCCACCGCATTTTTTCCGAGGCAGCTCGCGGGCATCCAGTCGGCGTTTCGTTTGAGCGAGCCAAACTGGACGGCAGCGTTGCGCGTGGAGCGCCTGCCACAGACGGTGCAGGCGGACGCGCTCCATCTTTTTTCCATCGGCGAAGGCATCGCCTACGGGAGCAGTGTGATGAATTATGTCGTGAGCGGCGCGCCGGTGGCGGCGTTCCGCGTCGAATTATCGGACGAATATTTTAATGTGGAGTTCACCGGCAAAGACATCCGCAACTGGGAAAAAACGACGAACGGTTTCATCGTGCAACTGCACACGCCGGTGGCGGGGGCTTACACGTTGCTCGCGACTTACGAGCGGCCGTTCAAGCCGCAAGGCGAGACGCTGGCGTTCACCGGCGCGCGTCCGCTCGATGCGCAATCCGAGTCCGGCCACACCATCGTCATCAGCGCGTATCAATTTCAAGTCAAGCCCGCCGACGTTTCGCCCGGCCTGCTGCCGCTCGAACCCGGCGAAGTGCCGGCGGAATACCGTTTGTTTTTCGACAAGCCGGTGCTTGCGGCGTATCGCTATTCCTCACGGCCGTTCAATTTGAAACTCGCGTTGAGCCCGCTCGCGCAGGGCGATTCGCTCGGCCAGGTCGTGGATCGCGCGTCGCTCATCACGCATATTTCCAAGGAAGGCCAGGCGCTCACCGACGTGCATTATCTCCTGAAGAATCGCGGCAATCCAAATTTCCGTGTGACGCTGCCGGACGGAACACAACTGTGGTCAGCCACGGTCAACGGCGCGGCGGTCGTGCCGGTGATGGACGGAAAATCCAATCTCATTCCGCTGCCGCAGCACGCCGACCCGGATGCCGTGCTGACGATTGATTTGAAGCTGGCCGCGCGTTCGCCGGATGCGAAACGTCTGAGTATCGCCGCCCCGGTCGTGGCCGCGCCGGTGATGCTCGCGGAATGGAAGCTGAAACCCGGCGAAGGCCAGCGGTTGATTTATTGCAGCGGAACACTGACGCCCGCCGGGGGCACGGACGAGGTGTCGGGCTTCGCCCAAATCGCGCAACTGACGCATGGCAATGGAGCGGGCGAGGCCTTGAGATCGTTTGGTCTGGCGCTCGCCTTAGTGCTGTGCGCGATGTTCGTCTGGCGCTGGGCGGCAGGTGAAGGCGTTCACAAATTCAGCCCGCGTCATCTGCTCGGTGCGGTGGCGGGTCTCGCCGCCGTCATGGTTGCCGCTGGTTCGCTTGTCCATGCGGCTGGCGCATTTGAATATCTGACCACGACGGTGCCGGAAGATTTGACGTTCCTTGCGCCAGTGCAGCAGGCGAACAGCGCATTGATTGTGGAAGTTTCCAATGTCGCGGCAGCGCAAGCGGCGGCGAGTCCAATCGGGCATGCGTGGCCGGTGCTGCTGGCGCTGGTCGCGTGGGTCTTTGCCTGGTCGAGAAATGACAAATTTCCCAAGGGGGCCTTTGGAATTCTCGGCTGGACACTGCTCGCGTGGGCCGCCCTGCGTCTGCCGAACGGTGCGCCTTTATTCGTTGCCGTGGTCGGCGCGTTCCTGTCTTTGCACGTCGTCGTGCCGTCACTAAAACAGCTCTGGCGACTGCCGGAAATTGCGGATTCCGACGTTCCGCCCACGGAAGGCGACGCGACTTCGACGGTCGTCTCGCTGCTGATCGGACTATGTCTGTTGGGCGGCACGATGAATGGACGCAGCGCGAATCCTGCGGCGGCGATTCCCGAATCCGTCACGCAGCAAATCCGCATCGAAGACAAATTTGCGCTGGCAACGGCGAAAATCCACTGGCAGGCCGAAAGGGGACAGGTGCTGCCGCTGCTATTCGAGCCGGCGGTGTTGACGCACGTCACTTATCCCAAGTCGCTGAAACTGGCGGCGGCACCCGCCGGTTCGCGCAACTCGCAGCAGCTCGTGGCGCAATCTGGCGGCGCGTTCGACATCGAAGTGCAATATCAGCTTCAAATCGCGAAACGCGACGCCGACAGCGGTTTCCTGCTGCCCGTGCCGAGCGGGCTCATCAACCGCGCCACGCTTTCGCTTGTGAATCTCGACGTGGATGTTTTCTCGCCGCAAGCCGTGTCCGTCCAGCGCAGCGCGAGCGGCAGCAACACCGTCGCGACGCTGGTGCTTTCGCCGGGCGGCTCGTGGATCGGCTGGAAACCGCGCCGTCGCAATGTGAAAAATGAAAAATCCGTTTTCTACGCGGAAATCTCACAACTCTACGTTCCATCGGCGGGCGTGGTGGAGGGCGTGCATCAAGTTTCCATCCGCCCGGCGCAGGGCGAACTCGGCGAACTCATCTTCAACGTGCCGGCGGGCGCAACGATCACGGATGTGACGGATGGGGCGGATGCAAATCCGAAATCGCTTGTCTCGCTCTGGCGTTTCGATCCGGATGCGCGGAAACTACGCGTGACGCTGAACCCAGCGCAAAGCAAGCCGTTTGCGCTGGTCATCCGCTCGCAGGTCGCGACGGGCACTTTGCCGTTCACGCAGCGCGTCGGCTTGATCTCCGTCGAGGGCGCGGCGGGGCAGATCGGTTTGCTCGGCGTCGCCACGGGCAATGAAGTTCAACTGGATGAGGTCGGCGTCGAAAAAATTTCCGCGATCAACCTGGAAGATTTTCCGGCCAACGTCGCGCCGCCGCTCGTGGCGCAATTCCCCGGGCTAACGGTGCGCCGCGCGTTTCGTTATTCTGATACCTCAGCGACGGCGCTGGTGAAAGCATCGCCGGTCGAGCCGGACGTGCGCGTGGAAACGCAGGACACGCTTTCGCTCGGCGAAGACCGCAGCGTGCTGGCGTCCACTGCGACCGTGACCATCACGCGCGCCGGAATTTTCCGTTTGAGCTTCGTCATGCCGGATGGCTTTGACGTAGAATCCCTCAGCGGCGCGGTGTTGAGCCATTGGACGGAATTGAAGACGGACGCCGGCCGCGTCATCACCCTGAATCTCACCGGCAAGACGGAAGGTCAGCAGCAATTTGTCATCAGTCTTTCCGGGCCGGGCGTGAAGTCCGGCAATGCGTGGGCCGTGCCGCAAATCGTTTTGCGCGAGGCGGGCAAGCAGCGCGGGACGCTGCTGGTCGTGCCGGAACAGGGAATGCGTTTGCAGGTGGCCACGCGCGACGGCGTCACGCAGCTCGACCCGCAAAAATCTGGCATCCGGCAGAAAGGCGTGCTGGCGTTCCGCATTCTGGAGACGCCGTGGAAGCTCGCGCTCGATATCGAACAGGTTGACCCGTGGATTCAAGTCACGAGCTTGCAGCACGCGACCGTCAACGAGGCGCAGGTGAAAGTCGCCGCGAATTTGCAGTATCAAATCGAGAACACGGGGCTGAAAGTGTTTCGCATTTTCATCCCGACCAACGCGGAAGGCGTGGTGTTTCACGGCGATCAACTCGCCGATTTTCTCGCGGCGGATGGCGCGGTGACCAACGGTTTGCAGGCTTGGGATATCAAGCTGCACCGGCGCGTCATCGGCCAGTATCTGTTGCAGGTGAATTATCAGACGCACATGGCCGACGAGTCTGGCGAAACGATTTTGCGCGGCGTGCTGGCGGCGGACGTGAATTTGCAGCGCGGTTTTGCCACCGTGCAATCCGCCGGGCGCCTGCAAGTGCGCGTGGATGATTTGCCCGCCTCGCTCCAGCCGACCGAGTGGCAGGGCATTCCGCGCGCGTTGCAAAAAGATTTGCCCACGGTCTCGGCGAGCTTCGCGTATCGCCTCGTCGAACCGGATTTTCAACTGCCATTAAAACTTGAACGTCACGAAGCCGCGAAACTGCTGCCGGCGCGCGTCAATAATATCACGTTCACCTCGGTGATCTCCGACGCGGGCGTCATGCTCACCCAGGTGCGGCTGGAAATTTTGCCCGGCGACAAACGCCTGCTGCATCTCACGCTGCCGAAGGACGCAAAATTCTGGTTCGCGTTCGTGAACCAGAACGGCGTGTGGCCGTGGCGCGAGGCGGATCAGATTTTGATTCCGTTGGCGCAGCAATCGCGCGGCGACCAGACGTTGCCCGTGGAAATCTTTTTCAGCAGCGAAGTCGGCAAGCCGGGTGGCGGGTCGCTGGATCTCGATCTGCTCGCGCCAAAATTTGATCTGCCGCTGGAAAACCTGACCTGGCGTGTTTTCCTGAACGACAAGTGGCAGGTGAAAAAATGGGACGGCGCGTTGCAATTGCAGCAGTCCGAACTCGTGGCCAACGGCGGCGCGCTGGATCTGCAAAGTTATTTGCAGACCGAATCCAGTTTGCAGAAGGAAAAAACCAAGGAGGCCGAGCAGATGCTCGCGTTGGGAAATTCCGCGTTGCAAAAAGGCGACCCGCAGCAAGCGCGGCGCGCGTTCCAGTCCGCCTACGGCTTGTCGCGCAACGACGCGGCGTTCAACGAGGATGCGCGCGTGCAGTTGAACAATCTGAAATTGCAGCAGGCGTTGGTGGGCTTGAACGTGCGGCAGTCGGCCGCCGCCGGTGGGAACAGCGCGATCGTCACCAAGCTGAACGACCTGCGCAACAACGGCGAGGCGAACTATACGCAGTCGGACGCCAAGCAGATCATTGACAACAACAGCGCCGACGAAAACGCCGCGCTGATGAAACTCGCGGGCCGGCTCATCCAGCAGCAGGACGCCGCCGTGCCAAACCCCGCCGTGATCCGCGCGAACATTCCCGAACAGGGCCGCCTGCTCACCTTCAAGCGCGCCGTCGTGGTGGACACTTGGGCGGACTTGAACATCGGCCTGCAAGCGCGCACCGCCAACAGCGCGCCCTGGAACCAGCGCCTGCTCGTGCTGACGCTCACCGCGCTGGTGCTGGCCGGACTGGGCTGGCTGGCGCGCCGGGCGGCGAAAGCCCCTCGGGCTTGATGGGCCCTCACTGGTTCCGCACGAATAATTTCCCCGGCAACTGGCGCACCACGCGCTTCATCTCCAAACCAAACAACGTCACGCTCACGGCGGAACTCGGCAGCCCGCTCGCGCGGATGATTTCGTCCGTCGTCAGTTCGTCGTCCGGCTTCAGCGCGTCGAATACTTTTTGCTCGTTCGGAGAAAGTTCCAGCGCCGGCAAAACCCCGGTTTCATTGGGCGCGGCCGGCCGGTTGCTGGCGGGAAATAAATATTCAAACTCGCTCAGGACATCCTCCGCGCCTTCGCAGAGCTTCGCGCCTTTTTTGATCAGCTCGTGACAGCCTTTGCTGCGCGGCGAATCAATTCGGCCGGGCACGGCGAAAATCTGCCGGCCGTATTCCGTCGCGAAATTGGCCGTGATCAGCGCGCCGCTGGAGAGGTTCGCCTCCACCACCACCGTGCCCAGCGTCATGCCCGCCACGATGCGGTTGCGGATGGGAAAACTCTGTTTGTCCGCCGGCCGGTTGAAGGGAAATTGCGTGAGCACCGCGCCGTTGGCCGCGATGCGCTCAAACAACTCCGCGTTCTCCGGCGGGAAAATCAAATTAATGCCCGTGCCCAGCACCGCGATCGTGCGGCCTTTGGCGCTCAAGGCCCCTTGATGCGCCGCCGTGTCAATGCCCCGCGCGCCGCCGCTCACCACCGTCACGCCGACGTAGGCGAGTTGATACGCCAGCTTGCGCGCCGTCTCGAGGCCGTAATGCGTCGTCTGCCGCGAGCCGACCATGGCCACGCAGTTTTTATCTTTCGCCGTCAATTCCCCTTTGACGTAAAGCACCATTTACGTTCCAATATGTAAAAACTCACGAAACGCCTGATTTCAGAGCCATCTTCTTGCTAAAAACGCTGTCGCCGCCCCGTATGTTTGTGGGTGAGACAACTTCGTCAATCATTCCCAGCGCGTTGAGGGTGCGGGGATAGCCGATGTATGGCAACAGTTGGGTGACGACGTCAATCAAACGCGCGCGGTCGTTTCCAATTTTGAGATTGCCGGTTACATGACCTTTGACCTGCGGCTCGCAGCCACCGAGCGAGATCAACATGGCAAACGTCAGCAGCTCCCGCGTTTTGAGATCAATTCCGTTGCGAGTGTAATAGTCGCCAAAGCAGTTGGCGGCGAGAAAGTCCTGAATGTGTAACTGGTCCGAGGGAGCCTGCTGCCGCATCTTGTCAATCGCCTCTCCGAAGATTGCCTTCTGCGCCGCGACTCCCTTGTCGAAGCGAGTTTCTGCCGTGGTGGTGGACTGGCTTTCCAAGGGCAACTCGATTCCTTGTTCTCGGAAGACTGCGTTGGTTGCGTGCAAAAAGTCGAAAACCTTCGCCACACCGACATAGGGCACAGACTGATAAAGAATCTCTTTGATCACAACCGGCGTCAGACCGACGTTGAGCGCCGCGCCAACCATGACCTTGTATTCGCCGAGCGCCTGCGATGCGATGGTTGACGCCAGAATCATCATCACCCGTGTCTTGGTGTCCAACTGGCTCTGGCGGATGACTTCGTCGAACGCCCAATTGTCGAACAGCGCGATGAACTCCGGATCTGTCTTTTGCAGTTTGGATTCGTGATTCGGGAAAAGCTCTTCGTGATGCTTAACGGCGTTCTCGGTGATGTGAATTTGTTTCATAATTTGGTCGGGCGTTTAGCCACCTTGTTGGCTGACTGCCTCAAGATTCCTTGTGAACACCAAGACTGCTCCTGATTTCACGCCCCGGCGTCATCGCGAGTTTGACCACGAGATCCGCCACGCTCTTGCGCGAGACCACCTCGGCGGCGTTTTTGAAAGGCTCGCCTTTGCGCGTCGTCCCGTATGCGATTTCGTCCCGGTCGTTCAGCCACGCGGGCCGCAGGATGGTGAAATCGAGCCCGGATGCTTCAATGATGCTGGCTGACTTGCAATAGGGTTCGAGAATGCTGCCGTGACGTTCACCCGGAATCTCATCGTAGATGCCCATCGAGCTGATGAAGATCAGCCGCTTGAGGCCGGTCTTCTCCATGGCCTTCACGATACACCGGGCCTGCTGTTCCAACTGACCGGCAAGATTGGCATAAACAACATCCTGGCCGGCCATGGCCGACTCCAGCGCCTTCGTGTCCAAAACGTCACCTTCCACCACGCGCACGCGGTCGGCGTGGCCGGATAATTTGAGCCGCCGGACGTTGCGCAGGTAAAGCGTCAGCCGCGCGTCAGTGCCTTTCAAGAATAGGTCGGTGGCCACACGGGCAATCTGCCCGTGGGCACCGAGAATCAAGATTTTGGTCATCGCAGCAAAAATGGTTCGGTCTTATCGTCCGATTAATTTCTGCAAGTGTTCTGGATAGCGCGCGCCCTGCAACGTGAGCTTATCGGAGGCGGCATTGATTTCACGCAGGTCATCCGGCGTGAGTTGGAGCGCCGCACCGCCGATGTTCTCGACCAGACGGGTCAGCTTGGTAGTGCCAGGAATCGGCACGATCCAAGGCTTCTGCGCGAGCAGCCAAGACAACGCGACTTGGGTGGGAGTCGCCTTCACCCGCGCGGCGATTGAAATGACCAAATCAACCACGCCCTGATTCGCCTTGCGGGCTTCCGGCGAAAAGCGCGGCACGACGTTCCGGAAATCCGAGGCGTCGAACTTCGTATTTGCGTCAATCTTGCCCGTGAGGAAACCCTTGCCGAGCGGGCTGAATGGCACGAAGCCGATTCCGAGTTCCTCAAGCGTCGGAATAATCTCCGTCTCCGGCTCACGCCAAAACAGGGAGTATTCGCTCTGCAAGGCGGTGATCGGCTGAACCGCGTTGGCGCGCCGGATGGTGTTTGCACCGGCTTCCGACAGGCCGAAATGTTTCACCTTGCCGGCCTGAATCAATTCCTTCACCGCCCCAGCCACGTCTTCGATGGGCACGTTCTCGTCAACGCGGTGCTGATAGAACAAATCAATGACATCGGTTTTGAGCCGCTTGAGCGAAGCCTCCGCGACTTCCTTGATGTGGGCGGGCCGGCTGTCCAAGCCGTCCATGCGCTCGCCGTTCGCCCCGATTTTGAAACCGAACTTCGTGGCGATCTTCACCCGCCCGCGAAAAGGAGCGAGCGCCTCGCCCACCAGTTCCTCGTTCTTCCAAGGACCGTAGATTTCCGCAGTGTCGAAGAAGGTGACGCCGTTTTCGACCGCCGCGCGGATGACCGCAATCATCGCCTGCGTTTCTCCTGCCGGCCCGTAGCCGGAACTCATGCTCATGCAGCCGAGGCCGAGAGCCGAAACTTCCAAACCACTCTTACCTAATTTGCGTTTTTGCATAATTGTATTCTTTCGATGTTTAATTTTTTACTTTGGAGCAAGTTCGCCGAACCAATAAGCCGCCGTCACTCCGCCATCCATGAGGAAGTCGCTGCCGGTAATAAACGCGCCGTCAGAACCCATGAGGAGCGCGCCGACAGTTCCCACTTCGTCCGGGGTGCCAGCTCGTCCGGCCGCACACGCTTCCATCATGCGGCGGTAGCCCGCGCCACGCGGCCCTTTCAATTCATCATTCGCCAGCGGGGTGATGATGATGCCAGGGCTGATGGTATTGATTCGCGCACCGCGCTTCCCCCAACGGACGGCTTCTGCCATCACCCGCAACGAGTTTCCGCGCTTTGAAATTTGGTAGGCATTAAGAGGGTCATTCACCTTATCGAGCTGAAGCATCGGGAGAGCGAGCAATTCTTCGACCGGCGTTGTTGCGAGTGCTTTGTCCTGTTCGGCAGAGAGTGCTGGCAGGCGATGCCCGGACATTGACGCGATCACGACGCCAGCGCCTCCGCTTGCGATGACCTTGCCAAATTCCTCCAGCACCAGCGCCGTTCCGTAGAGATCAACCTTCAGGATGGTTTCCGGCGAAGCTTGGGAAGGGGAAACGCCAGCGGCATGAATGACACCGGAAATTTCGCCAAAGGATTTGGCGGTCTCAACCAGCGCTTGAACCGAGGCACGCGACGACACATCAACTTTCGCAGTGCTCACGTCGAAACCGGCATCGCTCAATATCTTTGCCGCAGTGTCGGCATTTTCCTGACGCAAATCCGCGAGCAAGACGTGTTTGCCTGCGCTAACCCGCCGCGCAATCGCTTGGCCAATCAATCCCGCACCAATGACGACAACAACATTTGTCTGTGTATTTTTGTTCATAAAGTTCTCCATGCTCATGCTTTGAGTGAAGCCATATCAATCGAGAACCGGTATTTCACATCGCCTTTGGCCATGCGGTCGTAAGCTTCATTGACCTTCTGGATCGGGATGACTTCGACGTCGGCGGTGATGTTGTGCTGGGAGCAGAAATCGAGCATCTCCTGCGTCTCGGCGATGCCGCCGATGGGAGAACCCGACAGGCTGCGGCGGCCCATAATCAACGAAAAGGCGGAGATGGCGTGAGGCTTCTCCGGCGCACCGACGAGGGTGAGATTACCGTCCACCTTCAACAGATTGAGATAAGCGTTCACGTCGTGCGGGGCGGCGACGGCATCAAGGATGAAATTGAAACTGCTGGAGTGTTTATTCATCTCTTCGGCGTTGCGCGAGAGGACGACCTCATGCGCGCCGAGGCGGATGGCATCGTCCTTTTTGCCGGGCGAAGTCGTGAACACCACCACGTGCGCGCCGAAGGCGCGGGCGAATTTAACTCCCATGTGACCGAGGCCGCCGAGACCGACGATGCCGACTTTCTGGCTTGGGCCGACTTTCCAATGGCGCATTGGGGAATAGGTCGTGATGCCGGCGCAGAGCAGCGGGGCGACTCCGGCGAGCGGAAGATTCTTCGGCACGCGAAGGACGAAATGTTCGTCCACGACGATGCTTTCCGAATAGCCGCCGTAAGTGGGCAGGCCGAGGTGTTTGTCCGTCCCGCCATACGTCCAAACCTGAGTGGGCGAAAACTGCTCGTTGCCCGCGCGACAGTGCGGGCAGGACAGGTCGGCATCCACGAGACAGCCAACGCCGACAAGATCGCCGGGTTTGTGTTTGGTGACAGCAGAACCGACACTGGTGACGCGGCCAACGATCTCATGGCCCGGCACGCATGGGTAAACGGTTTGCATCACGCTGCTCCACTCGTTGCGGGCGTAATGCAGGTCGGAGTGGCAGATGCCGCAGAAGAGGATTTCAATTTTCACGTCGCGCGGCGTCGGCTCGCGTCGCGGAATCGTGGCGGAGGCTAATGATGAAGTCGCGCTTTGCGCGGCGTAGGCTTTGGTTTTTGTCGTGTTCATAATTTCAATCTTGGTATTCAAATGTTGAAGAGACTTTACCTCGGATGGTCGGAGCTGTCGCACCCGGTCTTGCTCCACCTGTTCTGATATTGCTCAAATCCGCCGGTCAGGGCACGGGCCGAAAATTCACCGGGAAGCCTGACAGTAAACGGGAAATCAACGCTGCTGGCGATAATCGCTGGGAGAAAGGCCGGTTTCCCGGCGGAAGAATCGGGCGAAATGGCTGGGGTTGGCGTAGCCGACATCCAAGGCAATTTCCACCACGCTCCGTTTCGTTTCACGGAGCAGTCGTCTGGCTTCGTCCATCCGCAAGGTCAGCAGGTAGCGAGATGGCGACACACCCTTGGCATTCTTAAACAGGCGGGTGAAGTAAAATTTGCTCACCCCGGCTTGGGCCGCGAGTTGATCCAGATTGAAGTCTTCGGCCATGTGTTCCGCCATCCAGTTGGATATTTGCTGGAGCTTGAAACCCGGCAGGGACGGGCTGCCGCTCGGCGACTCCTTGACCGCCTCGGCATAGTTTCGTGCCAGATGGATGGCGATGGCCTGCGCGATGCCTTCCAGAAAAAGCGGGCTTGCATGCCGTCGCATTAATTCCTCATGCACTCGCTCCATCAACGAATTCAACGCAACGTCAGTGAACGCAGAAATATTCCGCAACCGGGCGTGCGCCGCATCTTCCCCAAACACTTCTGCCAGCGCGAGCTCAAGCAGCGGCAGTGCGATGAATACCGCCATGGATTCAAACGGCTCGGCAGTCACCGCTTTCCATCGGCAATCATAGGGAGCGCCTCCCGACGTGAGAAAGAAAGAACCCTTCTTAAGCCGTTGCGTGGTCCAAGGCCCGTTGCCTTCCCGCTCCTGAAACTCGACCTCACCCGAAGTGGTCCAAGCGAGGAACGGTTCGCTGACTGAGGGAAGAGGCAAAACATCGACGACGCGTGGCAGGGCGACGGTCCACGCTTTGATGTCCCGCCAGGCATCGCCGCTACCAACCCGCAAACATTTCCCGCCAACATAACGCTCGAAGGCCTCGGCAGACGTTGTCTCAGGAACCGGCATGAGGACAGAATTACCGATGTTGGCAGAAAAAGGCCAGACCGTTTGCACGCTCAGAGATGAAGCGAGGAAAGCGGTGATTTTTATTTTCGTTTATTTCGCTAATAAAGTCGCAGCTCGTCCACTGGGTCAGTCGGCTTGTTTCACAAGCAATGGTTGATTTGACCCAATACTTTCGATGCTGGTGACTCTGTTACCGGTTCCTCAAAAATATTTTGCCTGGCAACTGTTTTAATAATCGTTTCATTTCCAAGCTGAACAACGCAACCGAAACTGCCGAGCTCGGCAGACCGGATTTGCGGATCACTTCGTCAATTGCCATCCCCTCATGGCTAAGCAAATCATAAACCAGCTTTTCGTTTTCGCTCAATTCGATCGCCGGCAACACGCCGGTTTCGCCCGGCGACGGCGGCTTGTTGGACGACGGGAACAAGTATTCGAACTCGCTCAAAATGTCCTCAATGCCTTCGCACAGTTTTGCACCTTTCTTGATGAGGTCGTGGCAGCCCTTGCTGCGCGGCGAATCAATTCGGCCTGGGACAGCAAACACCTGCCGGCCATACTCCGTCGCAAAATTGGCGGTAATCAGCGCCCCGCTGGTAAGATTAGCTTCGACCACCACGGTGCCGAGCGTCATACCCGCCACGATGCGATTGCGGATGGGAAAACTCTGCTTGTCCGCCGGACGGTTGAAGGGGAATTGCGTAATCACCGCGCCGTTGCTGGCGATGCGCTCAAACAGCTCCACATTTTCCGGCGGCCAAATTAAATTTATTCCAGTTCCCAAGACAGCAATCGTCCGGCCCTTGCCGCTTAGCGCGCCCTGATGCGCCGCCGTGTCAATGCCACGCGCGCCACCGCTCACCACCGTCACGCCGGTGTAGGCGAGCTGATACGCCAGCTTGCGAGCGGTTTCGATGCCATAGTGCGTGGTCATCCGCGAACCAACCATCGCCACGGCGTTCTTGTCCTTGGCGGTGAGTTGCCCTTTGATATAAAGCACCAGCGGCGGGTCGTAGATTTCGCGCAGTGAGGCAGGATACTGTTCGTCCGACGAGATCAAAACGTGGCAGCCGAAGTCAGCAATGCGTTTCAACTCGCCCACGAGGTCAATGGAATTCTCCCAGCCGGAGATTTTTTCCGCGATGTCCTCGCCGATGTTGCGCACGCGGAGCAGCTCGTGTTTGGAGGCGCGCAAGATCTCCGGCGCCCCGCCAAAATGTTCGATCAGCGAGCGCGCCCGCACCGGCCCGACGCCTTCGATGAGGTTCAGCGCGATGAATGCTTCCCGGGAGTCCATGCGGCTTGATAGCGGCTCGCGCGCCGGGCGGCAAGAATTTGTTTTGAAAAATCGAAAGCCATTTACGCGCTGCCGCCGGCGGCGGGAGCCAGGGTAAATCTCATTTGGCAGCGGGATTGCCCACCCGGCCCGTATGCCGGGCATTGGCGCGGAACATCGGCCAGGAGCTTTTGGCCGGCGGCGACCGTTCGCCCGGCGGCTGGATGGCATACAGGACGCCATCTTCGCCCACCGCATAAATGATGCCTGCAGCCGTGACCACCGGCGGCGCGGTCAGATTGCCCTGAAGCGTGGCGACCCAAATCTGCTGCGTGAAATCGGCCGTGACGCCCGCCAGCGTGCGCCAGGGTTGCGAGGCATAGACGCCGCCCGTGGCCACGGTCGGGGACACCTCGATGGGGATGGCGGACGGCCAGCCGCCCCGGCTTTGCCCGGTTTTGGAGACCGACCAGGTGGCGTTGTTGACCGGCAGAAAAATATTCTCGTTTTCGTCCAGCACGGGCGAGGAATCCAGCGCGGCCCCCGAGTGATAGCGCCATTGTTCCTTCCCGTCAGGATTCAGCGCGTAGAGATTCCCGTCCAGCGAACTGAAATAAATCACGCCGCCCGCGCCGATGGCAGGCGACGAAATAATTTCCGCGCCGGTGAGAAAGGTCCAGCGCACGGTGCCGTCCGGGTTTACGGCGTAAAATTTCCGGTTGTGCGCGCCAAAATAAATCGTCCCATCCGCCCCGATGGCCGGCGAGGAGTCCACGATGCCGCCCACGGCCAGCTTCCATTTGAGCGAGCCATCCGGATTCAACGCATAAAAATGATTGTCCCATGAACCAAAATAGACAGCCCCCTGCTGGGCGATGGCCGGCGAGGAATCCACCCACGCCCCGGTGGCGAAGCGCCACTTTAATTGTCCGTCCGGCGTGACGGCGTAAAACTGGCGGTCCCGCGAACCAAAATAAATCGTCCCGTCATCCGCAATGGCCGGGGAGGATTTGATTTCATGCCCGGCTTTGAACCGCCACTTTTCTTTGCCATCCGGGCGGATGGCGAACAGCGTGCCGTCGAACGTGGCCTGGTAAATGGTCCCGTCGGACGCCAGCGCCGGAGTGGATTTACTCTTGTTGTAAGGATAGCTGGAGGCGAGCGGAAATTTCCAGAGATTGGTGGCCGTCAGCGGCGGGGGCGGTTCGGCGTGAACCGCCAGGCCCAAGCCCAGCAATAAACCGAGCCAGAACGCCGGTCTGGCGGCACTCAGGGGCATGCCCTGCACGCCCGCAGCGGCGCTTTTGGCCGGATGACACGAATTCATGCCGGCGAGTAAAGCAGTGGCTGCCGCGCGCCGCAAATGCAAAGACAAACAGGATCCGATCGAAGTTTATTGCCCGCGCCACGCGCGACCCTCATCCACCTTTGCCCAGCACTTCGTGGTAAATCTCCAGATGCCGCTGCGCGATGACCCGGGGATGGAACCGCCGTTGCGCCTCGGCGTGCGCGTTGGCCGCCAATTGCTGTGCAAACGTGCGGTCGGCCAACAGGCGGGCCACGCCGGCGCCAAAACTCTCCGGCCGTTGCGGATCGCAGAACAAGCCGGTCTGTTCCGTGGTGATCAGGTCCGGCACGCCGCCGACGTTGGACGCCAGCACGGGCAAGCCCGCTGCCATCGCCTCCAGCACCACCATCGGGCAGTTGTCCTCCAGCGTGGGCAGCACCAGCAGCGTGGCCGCTTGAAAATATTTCTTCACCTGGTCGCGGCTGGAAAACGGGACGTGCCGGCACCACGGCCGCGCCTTGACTAATTCAAAGAATTCCGCGCCGTAGGCATCGTTCTCCACCTGGCCGAGAAAAACCGCTGAAAAGTTTTTTTGCTTCGCCAGCGGGTCGAGCGCGCGGATGAAGGCGTTTTGATTTTTTCGCTGACACACCGCGCCGACGCACAAGACCACCGGCACCGCGTTGGCATCGGGCGCGGATTGCACTTCAAAAAAGCTGGCGTCCACCGCGTTTGGCAACACCCAGGTGCGGCGCGCGAGCGGTTGCACGGCGTCGCGGGTGTAGCGGCTGATGCACACCACGCCGCCCGTGCGAGGCAGCGTGAATCCTTCCAGTTTCGCCGCGAGCCAGAAAAAGGAAAACGGCTTGGCGTGGTTGACCGCCGCCACCAGCCGCATGTTGCCGTGGATGGTCAGCACGTTGGGAAAGCCGGAGAACACCGCGCTGATGGCGCAATCGCGTTCCGTGCCCTGGCCGTGGACGATATCCGGCTGAATGGCTTTTAGTTTTTTTCGCACCGCGCGGATGCAGCCCTGGTAACCCGTGCGCAGCCAGCCCAGTTTCGGCACCACGAGGCTGTGGTAAAAAATGTTGGGCGCGATTTTTTCCGGCGATCGCACCGGCTGCTGCACGCAGGCAACCACATGAATTTCCGCCGCCGGCAACTGCGCGAAGCCGGCCAGCAACGCCGCCGGGGCCGTGCCAAAAAAAGGTTCCGGCAAACTGTGGTCGTGCGAGTGCTCGCGATTGTCGGTGGTGAGCAGGGCGATTTTCATTTCGGACCGCGCCCCCAGCGCATGATTGGCAGGGAGACATAACGATAGACCAATGCCGAGGCCATGAAAGTGAGGGCGATGGGAACAAACACAATGAAAAGAGACAGCCCGAAAGAGCCGCTGGCGTTATCCACCAAGTCGTGCCGGAAAAAACGCAGGACTGGATCATGAATCAAGAACCATTCGTAGCTAATGACCCCGACAAACCGGAGGGGTGGCAGACTTAAAATGCGCGCCCCGATCGTGGTGGGATCAAAAACGAAAAACAAAATCAAGAAAGCCGAGAGCCCAGTGACCAGCGGTTTAATTTGATGGCTCATCCGTTCAGGAAATGTGTAAAAAGCAAACAACAGCAGGCTGCCGAGCAGCATGGCTCCGCCCAGGTAACCCCAGTTAGACCATGATTTTTCCAGCTTGTTTTGATGGTTCTGCAGGACAAAGAAGCCGGCCAAAATCACGCCCCAGGCAAAGCCGTCGAGTTGGTTGGGAAACCGCCACGTCACAAAGCCGGCCACGACGGGGCTGGCAGTTGCAGGCCAGGTTAAGAACCGGCTTAAATACGGGATAAAGAACAGGAGTCCAGCTATCCCCCAACACATCCACGCATAAGCCGCGTTACGGAACAGAAAAAAAAGCAGTGGCAAAACCAGATAGAAATGAAGTTCAACCCACAAACTCCAATAGGGACCGTTGAAGTAACGATCCTGATAAACGTAGTGCGCAAAACCGGTGGCCCACTTCAAACCCAGGGAAATATAGGAGGCATCACCGGACCGGGCAAAATAGAAGACCATCAATGCCGCCACGGAAAGATAGAAGGGCGGAAATATTTTCAAGGCCCGTCGCCAGACATAGCCTTTGGGATACCACGTCGCCGGCGTTCGCAATCTTTGTTTGAAGAATGGATAACTAATCAGAAAGCCGGAAATCGCAAAAAAAATTGGCACACCCATCCACCCGGCTCCGGCAACTTTTTCCATGAACCGTGTAGCGCCATTCGCGTTTGGGTTGTAATAGATGCCGTGAAAGAGCACGACCATGATGATGGCAATCCCCCGCAAGCCATCCAAACAATTCAGGTGCAGCCCGGAACTGGATGAAACAGACCAATCGGCCAGCAGTCCGCCAAAGTAATGGTTGCACTTCTTAAGCATTTTCGTGATGGACTGCCGTGGCGCAAATCACTTCGGAATCAAGCCCAGCCGCTTGCCAATCCCCCGCTGAACTCGATGGATGATCTGTGCCTTGGGCCGCCAGCGTTCCCGGTTGTAGCGGGCAAAATCCGCGTCGGAGAGCGGTTCACGGTTGTAGGGGAAGAAACCGTCCGGCGTGATGAGAAAGCCGTTCACGGCCAACGGATCAAAGGTCGGCGCGGGCATCGTCCGCTTTTGAAAATGGATGTAGGCGTATTCGTCGTCATTGATACCCCGGTCGCAATTGTAATAGGCGTGAAACACTTTTCCCTGATGCCAGTAAAAGACCTGCTCGGGGTGGTTGCGGATGGCGGTGCCTTCGAACCGCGTGATTTTCCAGCGCGTGGGTGGCACCACGTCCACAATGAATTCGTCGTGGAATTGCGGGAGGTTGTGATAGCGGTAAATCAGATGCATGCCGTGCCACTCGTCGAATTGATACGGCTGGCCGGCCTGAAACACCTCGCGGTAAGGCCGCACTCCCGGACAGTCTTTCATGAAGTGACGGTTCGCTTCCGAGGTGTTGCGATACAGCGTCAGGTGGCCGCGGCAGAGAATCTTGTCGTGCGCGGCCAGGATGTCTTCGCGCAAAAATTTCCGCAGGTCGCCAAAAATCATGTCCAGATCGCAGCAGCCCCAGAAGTCGTAACCGGCGAGCTGTGCCTCAAAAAAAATCCCAAAGGCGGGCTTGAAGACCGTCAGCAGGTCGCTGTTCGGCAGGTTGACCGTAAAGCCCAGTTTGGCGGAAAACAATTGGCGCATTTCCGCCACGCTCGTCAAGTGAGTGCGGACGTTGGGTGGGAAATTTTTCCGTGAGGGATTGTCGGTAAGGATCAGCCAGTCAATGTCCGGGTTGGCCGCGCAGGAACGCAGCACGCAGTCCATGTAGGGCAGATAATCGCCAAACCACCAGCGGATGAGGCAAATGGAACTGCGCGGGCGGTTGGTTGTGGTTTCGACCATAACGAGACTGGCGCACGCTAACGACATCGCGCGCATCTTTCAATTCTGGATTTGCGGCGCGAGCGGAATTGAAACCGGCTTCGCTCGTGGCCACCCACGCGAGGAGGCTCTAATTGTTTTCACTTTTCAATCGGAGCCTGCCCCTGACGCCGCTACTTTTTTGGCCATTCATCTTGGCCGCAGACTTGCGCGATCAGCCGTGCATATGCCGCCACCACGCGCTCCCAATCGTAAGTTTGCTGGCAGGCCGCCCAGCCATCAGCGGCAAGCTTTTGCCGGAGCGCGGGCGTCAACGCCAGTTGGCGCATTTTCTCCACCAAGTCAGCCTCTGACCGCGCCACCAGGCCGCCGGGTAATTCGGAAACACAGCCGGTGTCCGTGGAGAGCCACGGGGTGTGACTCGCCATCGCCTCGAGCAACACGATGGGCTGCGTTTCCGCCTTCGCCGCCAGCACGAACAAATCGGCGACCCGGTAGGCGGCGCAGGTCTGGGGGCGGGATAATTTTTCCAAAAACACCACGCGCCCTTTGGGAAATTCGTTTTGCATGGCTTCATCCAGCCGCCGCGCCTGTGCCGCATAGTCATTGAACTCGCTGCCGATGAGCACCAGCGTGGCGTCCGCGATTTGGGCGCGGCGGAAAGCGCGCACCGCCAGTAATTGATTTTTGCGGTCGCAATAATTCGCCACGCAAAGCAGGAGCAGCCCGGAGCCGAGCTTGAACTCCTGGCGAAAATCCGGGAGCGCATCGTCATTGAATTCGCGCGCGACCGCGCCGTTGGGGATGATGGAAAACTTTTTATACCCCGTCCACCGCGCCATCCGGTGGTCGAGGAAACGGCCAAAGTCCTGCCGCTTGCTTAACACCACCAAGTGATCAAACCGGCGCAACAGCCACGGCGAGCGGAACAGCAGCGGCCAGCCGCCCATCCAGACGCCGAGGCCCCACGGGAATTTTGGCTGCGGGACCCAGATCTGCGGGATGTAGCCGTGGCTCACCAGAATCTTTTTGGCTTTGAGTTGCGGTAGCAACGGCTCCGCCAGAGAGGTGGGCCAAGCATCCCAGTTTTCAAAGATGATCAGGTCGCCGTCGAACGCGCGCAGGAATTGTTGAAAGGCCCCGGTCTCGCCGCGCACCGGGTTGCGCCAGTTGCTGGTGCCGGCCATTTTGAACTGCACCACCCGCGGATTGGCTTCCGGCGCTTCGGGCTGGCGTTCGGCCAGAAACGTAGTCGCCACCGTCACAGCATGACCAGCCCGCACCAGGCCGCGCACCAGCACCGCCGCCGCCTCGGAACACCCGTCCGCCAGCGGCGGATAGGTGAAGGTGGTGAGGAGAATTTTCATCGGCGCGCGGAACCCTCACGGCTTGGTCGCGAAGGCCACGGTCGTGCCGCCGATGCGCGCGGGCCGGAAGGAGCTTTGCAACAGGTAACGCACGACGCCGGGATCTTGATGGCGGCAATCATGCCAGGCAATGATTCCGCCACTGCGCAGCATCCGCCAGCCTTTCTCCGAATCGCTTTTGACGTAATCAAAATTGTGCGCGCCGTCCACGAAGACAAAGTCCATTTTCCCGACCAAAGGAGTTTCGTCGAACTTAGCCGAGTCGCATTTCAAAAACTGGATGCGGGGGCGCAGGTCTGCCGGGACGAGGGAGCCTTTGCCGGTTTCCACGGCGATGGCGGCGTCTTCGGGGTCGGTGCCAAACTGGGTGTTCAACGATTCGTCGGGCAAATCCAGCGTGTAGATGTCGCTGCCGGGCGGCAGGTTCAGGGCCAGTTGCGTGATGGAAATGCCCTTGAAGGTGCCGAATTCAAAAATCCTTTGGGAACGGGCGCGCTTGAGCAGGAGGAGCAGCGCGGTGAATTCCAGCAGCGAAATGGAGGCGTGGGTTTTGGGGAACATCAGCATCTTGATTTCCCACAGGTCGCCAGAAGTCGGGAGCAGATCGTTGACATCCACGACCGGCAGTTGCAGCAAGTCGCAGGCGTTATCCACGACGTCATCCGAAGCCGAAAGGGCGGTGCCGAGCACGTGGGACAAGCGGCGCGGGTTGGTCGCGGCGATTTTCACCAGTCGCGCGCCGAGTTGCGCTGCTTTGCCAAACGAATTCATGGACGCAAAATAGTTGAAGGTGATTTGCCACAAAAGGACATTCTCGAATCCGCAGAAGATTATTGTGCGCTGGCGGACTTGTTGCTAACTAGGCGCAGATGTTTTTGAAAGCTGTCATCAAGCTGGCCTTTACGGATACGCTAGCTGCTTGGTCGAACCGCGCGCAGCGGGCAAAATTGCGCGCTGGCGGCGTGGCGTTGCATCCGCAGGCGATCTTGATCCTGAAAACGAATAATTACAGTTTCGGCAAGGGGGTGACGATTGACGCGTTCAACTACGTTTGTGTCGTGCCCGACGCGACCGACCCCACTTACGACGGCGGTTTGTTCGTGGGCGACGAGGTTTACATTGGCCAATGGAACAATATTCGCGCCGCCGGCGGGGTCATCCGGATCGGCAAAGGCACCATGGTTTCCCAAATGGTCAGCATCCTTGCCGCCAATCACCAGATGAAACGGGATCAGCCCATCTGGGTGCAACCCACCGAACGCACGCGCACGGGCGTCACCATTGGCGAAGACGTCTGGCTGGGAGCCGGATCCACCATCCTGCCCGGGGTTGAAATTGGAAATGGCGCGGTGATCGCCGCCGGAGCGGTCGTGCGCGAAAACGTCCCGGCTTTTGCCATTTATGGCGGCGTGCCGGCGAAACCAATCGGGATTCGCGACGCCCCAGGTGCTTGATGGCAGAATTATCTGATGCCAGCCCGGACCAAAATCGACCGGCCCCAATTCGGCAACCGGTCAGCCATTTGCGAGCGCAACATTTTTTCCAGGCCGTGGCGTAAGAATGCCCAGGTCGTCCACAGGCCAAAAACACCGCCGCCAATTCCCAACCGCATCACAGGGGACAAGTCGCGGGTGAGCCACCAAGTCAAAATACCCATCGGTGCCAGCCAGAGCGTCAGCACCAGGGCCGGTTTTTGCCAGCCCACGATTTCACGCCAGCTCAAACCGAAGTATTTCCGCGTGCGATACAGGCCATACGGCAAACTCAACAGGGAGGTGCAGACGATGGAGGCCACCAGCATCGCGGTGATGCCGCCATGTTGGTAACAGGCAATGGTCAAGCCCACAAAGGCCGCGCCTTCGATAAAAAATATGTAACGCATGAACTGGAATTTTTTGGACAATCCCACCAGTCCCGTATGCGCGTGCATGGCCACGCAGACCACCAGCCAGACGGCCAGCAGCAGATCGTTCACCGGCGGCCAGCCGATTTTGTCATCGTGCAACCAGACCGCGATAAACGCGCTGTTACACAGCGCAAACACGCCCCCGGCGGCCACGGCCGCGCCCAGCGAAAAAATCACGATCTGCTGAAAACGCTCCGCCAGGCGCGCTTTTTCCCCGCGCACCATCATCTCCGCCAGCGCCGGCGCCGAGTAGTCGAAGAACCGGAAGATGACCTGGGTGAGCAGTTGATAGACGCGCGTGCCCACCGTCCACACCGCCGCCGTTTCCAGGCCCAGCAGCCGCGTGAGCAGGATGGACTGGCTGGCATTAATTAATTGGGTGCCGAGCGAATAAAGAAAGATGTCATTGCCGAAGGCGAACAGTTCCCGGAAGCGCGCCCGAGTCGCCACGCCCCATTCGCGGCCGCGCGGCAGCAACTCCAGCCGCAGACAGCCGACGACGTTGACTGCAATATTGCCCAGCGTCATCACCGCCTGTCCCAAGAGGAAGCTGTAAATCCCCAACCCGGCCGCGAAGCCCGCCCACATGGTGGCCAGATTGACGAGAAAAAACACCGACGCGCCGTAGTTGAAAACATCCACCCGCTGGTGGGCCTGCAGCAGGTGGCCGAAAATCCGCGCGGCAAACGTCAGGCCCAGCAAAACGGACTGCCCGATCATGAGCCAGACAAATTCCCCGCGCAATTCCGCTTTCACATGCAGCAGCGAGCCGGCCAGCGTTGAAAGCGCGATTCCCACCAGGACAACAATCGCGCCCTGCACCACGCCGACCAGCGCACCGGTCTTGATGACGCTGCCATACGCGCCGTTCTGCCGTTCGTCCTTGTGGTCAATTAAGATGCGCGCCACCGAGCCGGCCATGCCCAGGTCAATCAGCGCGAGGTAGCCGCCGATGGACGAGACCAGCGCCCAAAGCCCGAACTCCGCCGTGCCGAGGTAATGCCACGCCAGCTTGACGGACGCCAGCGTGTAAAAGATGTTCGCCCCCAGCATCAGGTAGCCGGCGAGCAGCGAGCGGGTGAATTTTTTCAGGCGGGACATGCGGTCGTCAGTTCATTGGAACGCGCCGGGCGCCGTTTGTTCAAACAGGAAAGTGAAACTCATGGTGTTTCGCGTTCAGCGAACGTGCTGCGCCACCGCTTGCGCATAAAAATTCCGCATCGTCTCGTTGATCTGGCGCATGGTGAAATTTTTCTGCACATGCGCGCGGGCGGCGGCAGACATCGTGGCGAGCAACGCGCGGTCGCGGTCAATTTTTTCCAGAAAGCCGGCGAGGGCGGCGACGGCTTCCGCCGGATTCGTCGCGGGCGCAGCGAAGCCGGTTTCCGGCGTGATCTGCGAGGCGGGCCCGCCGATGTCCAGACACGCGACCGGCCGGCCGGCGGCCATCGCTTCGAGACAGACATTGCCGAAACCTTCGTGCAGCGCCGGGTGCAGCAGCACATGCGACTGGCCCAGTTTCTCCAGCACATCGGCATACTTCGGCAGCGTGCCAAGAAATTTCACCCGCGCCGCCACGCCGCTGTTGGCGGCGGTTTTCTCCAATTCACCACGGAACGGGCCGTCGTTCACAATCCACAACTCGGCGGCGGAATTATTTTTCGCGAACTGCGCAAAGGCGCGGATGGCGAGGTAAAATCCCTTCCAATGCACATGCCGGCCCACGCAGATGGCGCGCAGCGGACCGGGCGGCGGCGCGGGCAGGGCGGCGAATTGCGCGAGATCTTTTTCCGTGAGCGCCATCTGCGGCATCTGCTCCACGCGCCGCGCGCCCAGTCGTTTCAACGCCGCGCACGTCTCGCGTGTGACACCGATGGCGATGGTCGCGGCGGCCGCCGTCGCGCGCAGCGCCGTGCTGCGTTCGCAGAAATTCCGCGCGCCATCGCGGGCAACTTCGGACAGCCGGTAGCGCAGTGGCAGTGCCGAAACAAAGGCGCGCGGCGGCGTTTCGGCGGCCCCGACCGGGCCCCAGATGAACGGCAGATTCAATTCCCGCAAACCGCTGGGCGACCAGTAGCGGCCGTAGGTCACGTGGTGGACCAGATCGAATTTTATCTTCGCGTGCAGGTCGCGCACCTGGCGGCGCAGCCGGCCCTGCCAGAGGTGGTAGTGCAGCGCGTTGGTGGCGGCGGGGGGGGCCAACCAACTTAACGGCGGCGGCAGCTCGAAAAAAATCGGATGAAAATTCGGCAGCGGATTTTGGGCCAGCCACGGTTCGGTGAGTTCGCGGTAATGATGGTTGTCGCAGATGACCGCCCAGACCTCGTGTTCCTTCAGGGCTTCGTTGATGGTGCGCCAGGCGTTGCCCGGCTCGGAGGTCTGGCAGGGAAAACACGAATAGGTCGAAAGCAAAACTTTCATTTCACATCCGGTTCCACCAAACCGCCGTGGGTTTGGCCACCTCAAATTTCACGCGGCGATCGGGGCTGGGCTTGGTGTAAATAGCGTAGCTCGTCGGCCCCAGCTTGAAATGGCCGGCGTAGAAACGGCGCAGGCGGTGGCTCACGATCCACAGTGGTTTCAAGAGCCGCAGCCAGGCGGGAATCATCCGCTCGGTCTCGGCCTTTTCGCGGAGCGCGTTCGGCTTCATGTTCATGTTCTCCCCGGTGTCGGCGAACGTGGAGGTGAAGGTGTCGCACACGCCCATCGGCACTTGGTTTTTCAGCAGGGCCAGCGTCCAGTGAAAATCGCCGAGGTCGCGCCAGCGCGTGTCGAAAAACAAATTCCGTTCGGTGATGACTTTGCGGCGCAGAAACACCGAGCTGGTCAAAAAGGGAAACCGGAACCAGATGTGGCGCGGATTCGGCGGGAGCAACTGGCGGTGGCAGATGTAATTGCCGTCGCCGTCGGTGATGATGCTGCCGGCGAGCGCGACTTCGACACGCGGATTTTCCTCAAAAAATTTCTGCACCGCCGCGAGCGCGCCGGGCAGGTATTGTTCGTCGCAATTCAGATACGCCAGAATGTCGCCGGTCGCGCGGCGGTAGCCCCGGTTGACGGCGTCATACATACCGGCATCCTTTTCGATGAACGCCTTGACGCGCGGGTCGTGCGGCAGCCAGTCTTGGGTGCCGTCGTCGGAACACGAATCCTGCACGATGTGCTCCACCTCGACGCCGTGTTGATCGGCGATGGACGCAATGCACAACTTGAGCCACGCGGAATTGCGGAAGCTTGGCGTGATGATGGAAAATTTCATGTGCAGCCCGGTTTCAAATCAAAAAGCCGTATGCGGGAGCGGACGGCTCGGAGCCAAGATAAGCCAATCGTTTTTGCGCCGTCAAACTATCCTTGGAGTTTTCCCGCCGCCGGGTGCGGGCGGTCCTTTTTTGGAATCCCTCCTTGTCGAGGCCAATTCCAGTCCCTACTTTGGGGCACCGATTTTTCCACTCATGAAAACCATTGCAAAAGCATTCTGGCTGTTTGGCCGGTCCGGGGCCGGCAAAACCACCCTGGCGCAACGGCTGCGCACCAGCCTGCTGGACCGCAACCTGCCCGTGGTTTGCCTGGACGGCGATGAGATGCGTGCGACCCTGTGCTCGGATTTGGGTTTCAAGTCGGAGGCCCGGCTGGAAAACCACCGGCGCATCGCTGAAATCGCCCGGCTCCTCAACAACCAGGATTTGAACGTAGTGGTGGCCACGATGGCGCCCGAGCACCTGCACCGCGACACGGTCGCGAAAATTCTCGGCCGGCATCTGGTCTGGTTTTACATCCACGCGCCCTTGGACGTGTGCATCGAGCGGGATCCGAAAGGGCTCTACAAACGCGCGCTGGCGGGGCAAATCCAGCAGTTGACCAATTATCCGTTCGAGCCGCCCCGGCCGGCGGAGCAGGAAAATTACATCAACACCGTGACGCAGGACATTGCCGGCTGCCACCAGTCAATGCTCGAGACGGTCCGGAACCATTTGAAAGACTTCACCATTTGAACGGCGGCCGTTAGTCCTCCATTTTGGAAAATTCCAGCCGGATGCGGCCCAGCGTGAGGATCAGGATTTCCAGCAGGATGAAGCGCGTAAAGAAGTTCCAGGCAAACACGCCCAGGTTTTGATAATCCGCATCGCCGTCATATTGCACCAGCGGGGCGATCAAGGAGCTGAAGAGCACAAACAACGTGGCCCAGCGGGTGTTGACCACCAGCGCCAGCAGGGCGCACGGAACCCCGTAAAACACGATGAACATCAGGTGCGGGTTGGCATGGAGGTGGACAAAGGCGACCACGCCCAGCATCGCCGCGGCCGACAAGATCGTCAGCCGGTGAACCTGGAGGTCCCGCAGCAGCGAGGTCCGCTCGTCCACCGCGCCCGACGGCGGATTGACCAGCCATTTTTTGAGCAGGCGGTAAACACGCAGCCACACCAGCGGCAGAAATTCAAATCCCGCCCGCACCGCTGAATCGTAAAAGGACAACCCCCGGCCCACCACGTTGTGATAAACGAATTCGACCGGGCCGGGTTCCGTGGCCGGGGCGCTGGCCGCCGGCCGGAGCGAGCCGGCTTGGAGCCGTTCCCAGCGCTGGCGGTAGCGATCCAGCTTTTTGCGGATGCCGGGCGAGACCAGTTCCTGCGCGTATTTTTGGCGCTCAATGATGCCGCGCCGCAAGTAGGCGTGGTGCGGTGCTTTGTAAATGGCCGACAGGTCGGCCTGATTGAGTTGCAGCATCTGCGCGGCATACGGCACCTCGAGAAACTGGCAGAGTTCGCGGCAAACTTTTTCCGTCTGGTCCACAATATCCGCGTAGCTCACCCGGAAAATCCGCGCGCCGTGCTTTTCGATCTGCGCGGCCTGCCGGATGGCCTGTTCCTGCTGGTAAATCATCCGGCTCAACATGCCGGGCTTGCCGAAAAAACGGGAGGTTTGCCCGGCCTTGAGCACGCTGCGGTAGATCTCCGCCGGGTCGCGCCACACGATGACGAAAGCGGCACCCGGATAGTGCGCGTGGAGCTGCCGCAGGCGGTCGCAATAAAACGGCGACTTCTCGCCGCAGACCGCTGCGCTTTTCAAGTCGCCAAACGCCCGATACAAGTCCGAAGGCGCGCGGATTTTTTTCAAGGTCGCCAGGTCTTTGCCCGCCACCAGCCGGTGCCGCGAAAGCGCCCGGTTGTAAAATTCGATCCGCTCGGCCCAGTCGCGCCGGAACCGGGCGGCCAGCAGGGGCCGGGGAAAATTCCACACGTCGCACTCATACATCAGAGCGATCTGGGGATTCTGATTTAAGATCGAGCACAGCAACGAAGTGCCGGAGCGAAAAACTCCAATGACTAGAATCGGCTTGTCAGTTGTCACGGTGAAATCTTCATTTTGATCGGTGGTTTTCTCCGGGTTGACGTCGGTCCTCAAGGTTGCGCCCGGAATTTTTGCGCCACCGGAATCCGCCGGCCCATGCCGAAGGCGCGCGGCGAAATCTTCAACGCCGGCGCGGCCTGCCGCCGTTTGTATTCGCTGAAATTCACCTTGTTCACCACGTCGTTCACCGTCACCGCCGCAAAACCGCGCGCGACGATCTCCAGTTTGCTCAAGTTCTTCACGACGTAACCATCCAGGATCGCGTCGAGCACCTCATACGGCGGCAGCGAATCCTGATCCGTCTGGTCTGGCCGCAATTCCGCGCTCGGCGGCTTGGCGATGGAATCGTGCGGAATGATTTCGCGGTCGCGGTTGACCCAGCGCGCGAGCTGGTAAATCTCCGTTTTGAAAACGTCCGCGATGGGTGCCAGCGCGCCGTTCATGTCGCCGTAAAGCGTGCAATAGCCGACGGCCATCTCCGATTTGTTGCCGGTCGTCAAGACCAGCGCGCCAAATTTATTCGACAGCGCCATCAACGTCACGCCGCGCAGCCGCGACTGGATGTTTTCCTCCGCCTCGTTCCGCTTCGTGCCGGCGAAAATATTTTCCAACTGCTTTTCCACCGCGTTGAACACCGGTTCGATGGGCAGCACTTCGTAACGCAGACCGAGATTTTTTGCCAGCAACTCGGCATCCGACAAACTACCGCTGCTCGAGTAGCGCGCGGGCATCGCCACACCGAAAACATTCTCCGCCCCGAGCGCCTCGGCCGCGAGCACCGCCACGAGCGCGGAATCAATGCCGCCGGACAAACCGAGGATCACGGACTTGAAGCCGCATTTGCGAACGTAATCACGGATGCCCAGCGCCAGCGCGGAAAAAACCTGCGACTCGCGCGGAGGGAATTCCTTTTGAAGGTTGAAGGTTGAAGGTTGAATTTCCGACGCCAGTTCCACCACCAAGATTTCTTCCGCGAACCCTTGACCCAGCGCCAGCAATTCGCCGCTGGCATTCAGCGCCACGCTGTGGCCATCGAAAATTAATTCGTCATTCGCTCCGACCAGGTTCACCTGCGCCAGCGGGATTTTTTCGTCGCGCGCGACGCGCCGGAGCATCGCCAGCCGCGTCTTCTCCTTGCCCACGTTCCACGGCGACGCCGAGATGTTCAAAATGATTTCCGCGCCCTGCGCCACGAGTTCCTTCACCGGATCGCGGCGATACAAGCGTTCCGGCCAGAAATCCTCGTCGTTCCAAATGTCTTCGCAAACGGTGATGCCGAGCCGGCGACCGTTAAAAACGAACGGCTCCACTTTCTTGGCCGCCTCAAAATACCGGTCTTCGTCGAACACGTCGTAAGTTGGCAGCAGGCTTTTGTTTGTGCGCCAGATGATTTCGCCGTGCTGCAACACGGCGGCGGCGTTGCGCAGCGCGCGACCGGGTCGCTCCGAGTTGGCATCCACAAAACCAACGCACAGCGGGACGGACCCGATCTGTTTGGCGGTGGCGGCGAGCGCCGCGAGATTGGCCTCAATGAAATCCGGCCGCTGCAGCAGATCGCGCGGCGGATAGCCGCAGAGAAAAAGTTCGGGCGCGAGGACAAATTCCGCGCCCTGGGCGACCGCCTGAGCGTAGGCGGCGACCAGCTTTTCGCGGTTGGCCGCGAAATCGCCGATGGTCGAGTTGAGCTGGAGCAGGCCGATTTTCAATGGGGGGAGAGGTTAATGCCAAATTGAAGATTCTGAAACCACGAAATCTCAGCCGGTAGTTGCCACGCTGCGGAGCGCGGCGGCCAGTTCCGCCAGGTGCTGCTCCATGGAGAACCGCGCCAGGAAATTCGCGCGCCCCTGCTGGCCACTTTTCACCGCGAGCACCTGCAAAATGGCCTCGGCGATTTTTTTCGGATCCTGATCGTCCACCAGCCCGGGATAATTGGGCGGGAGCATTTCCGGCAGCGAACGCCAACGGGTCGTGACGATCGGCAGGCCAAAGGCCATGGCCTCGATGAGATTGACCGGCTGGTTTTCACCAAGGTAGCGCGTGGGGAACAGAAACAGGTCGGAGGTGCGCAGTAGCTGGTCCTTTTGCGCGCCGGAAACGAAACCCAGGTGTTTGATGACGGCGGCGAACTCCGGGTTTTCCCGGAGCCGGTCGAACTCCGCCTGTTCCTCGGCCGTGACAAAATTGCCGGCCGTGGTGAGCTTCAATTGCATCGGCAGATGGCGGGCGACGAGTTGGCGGTTGACCAGCAGCACGGCTTCGGCGGCGGCGAACAGGCCTTTTTCCCGCGTGCAGTGGGCGAGATACAAAACCTGCACCGTGACGGGCGCGGCCGCGGTTTCCCCGGCAAAAAATTGGACGCGCCGGGCAAAGCGTTCACGGCGCTGCGGCAGGACGGCGGTTTCAAAATCCGGGCACGGGTCCGGAATGCCGTTGTTGACCACGCGGACGTGATGCGACAGCAGTTTCTCCGCATCGGCCACATTGTATTGCGAGAGGACGATGCTGAGTTCCACGGGCTGGAACAGCCGGTAAGTGATGGTGCGCGAGCCGATGGTGGTGGCCGTTTCCAGCCATTTCGCCAGGCCGGCCGCGTGCCAGTGCAGGATGATGTTCTTGAAAAACGGGCGGCAGAGCAGCATGACCAGCCAGTCGCGGTAGAGCGCGACGTGCTTGCCGGGCGCAGGCACATAATAAAAATTGGTCACGCCGTAACGCAGCCGGACCCAGATGGCCTGCAGGCAAAACCAAAAGATAAGGAAGATCTTGGTGCCTTGAAATTCCCCGACGTCCGAGAGGCCGCGCGAGAACCGGGCGTTGACGTGGTAGCATTCGATGCCCAGCGGGGACGGCGCGCTCGGTTTGTGCCAACGGCGGTCGCCGCCAAAGCCGGCGAGCATGAGTTGAACCATGTAGCTCTGGCCGTGGTGCGGCGGTGGCGTGTGGGCGAAAACCAGCAATTTCATTTACGATTTAGGATTTACGATTTAGGATTCACGGCCTGATGCTGACTGCAAAAACGATCGCCCCCACACGGTTTGCACCGTGGCATGATCTGCCGACTTGCGTGGAAATCGTAGATCATCCATCGTAAATCGTAAATGACGAAGCGTGTCAATGTCCTCGGCGTCGGGATCAGCGTCCTTAATTTGCAGACGGCACTGGCCGCCATCACCGACGCGGTGCGAGCGCGGCGCAAGGGTTATCTCTGCATCACCGGCGTTCACGGCGTGATGGAGGCGCAGGACGATGTGGGCTTCAAAAATATTTTGAACCAGGCATTTCTTTGCACGCCCGACGGCATGCCCATGGTGTGGGCGGGAAAACTAAACGGCCATCGCGACATGCGCCGCGTCTATGGCCCGGACCTCATGCTGGACGTGTGCGCGTGGAGCGAAACCAGCGGCTGCAAACACTTTTTCTACGGCGGCGCGGCGGGCGTGGCGGAATTGCTGGCGCAAAAGCTGCAGGCAAAATTTCCGAAACTGACGGTGGTGGGCACTTACACGCCGCCGTTCCGAGCGCTCAACGCCGACGAACAAAATCAATTGCGCGAGCAAATTCGCGCCGTGCAGCCGGACATTTTGTGGGTGGGCTTGAGCACGCCCAAGCAGGAAAAATTCATGGCCGAATATCTGCCCAAACTGGAGGTGACGCTGATGGTTGGCGTGGGCGCGGCCTTTGACTTTCACAGCGGCCGCGTCAAGCAGGCACCGCGTTGGATGCAGCGCTCCGGGCTGGAATGGTTTTATCGTCTGTGCCGCGAGCCGCGCCGGCTGGCCAAACGCTACGGCCGCAACAACCCGCTGTTTGTCCTGAATTTTCTCGCCCAGTTGACGGGTCTGAAAAAATTCCCGAACCCGTGAAGTCTTCTGCCACCGACCACTCTTCCCGCGCCGGCTGGATATTTTTGGCGGGAGCCATGTTGGCGTGTCTGCTGGCGATCACGGGGCGCAGCCTTTGGATTGACGAAATTGAAATCGCGCGCGTCGCCGCGCAACCGACGCTGCCGGGTGCCTGGCGCGAACTCTGGGCGATCCACGGTTCAGACCTGCAAATGCCGCTGTATGCCGCGTGGATCTGGGCGTGCGCCCAAATCTTCGGTGCCGGCGAACTGGCGCTGCGGGCGGTCAACCCGCTATGGTTCATCCCGGGCGTGCTGGCCTTCACGCTGGCCTGCCCCGGACGCGCAACGCGGAATTTTATTTTTCTGCTCGCCGCCGGCAGTCCGTTGCTCTGGTATTATTTGAACGAGGCCCGCGCCTACTCGATGCAGGCGGGCGCCAGCCTGCTGGTCTTCGCAGTTCTTCTGCACTGGTGGCAAAACCCTGAATCGCCGGCGCGGACGGAAGGGCGGCGCGTGCTGCTCTTTGCGATGGCGCTGGTGCTGCTCGGCGGCAGCAGCATGTTATGTTTGATCCTCGCAGCGACGCCGGTGCTGGCGGCGCTGGTTTTGTTGCCGGGCAAACGGCTGGCGGAATTCGCCCGTGTTTTCTGGCCAGCCTGGCTGGCGGTGCTGGGCCTGTGGCTGCTGCTGGGGATCTATTATTTGTGGACGCTTCATCTCGGTGCCCGCGCAACGGTCCTCGCGCCCATGGGCTGGCGCAACGTCATTTTCATCGGCTACGAACTCTTTGGCTTCGATGGTCTGGGGCCGGGGCGATTGGAAATCCGCGACGGCGGTCTGGGCGTATTCCGGCCGTATGCGGCAGAATTGTGCGGTTATGCCGCCATGCTTTCCATTCTAACCTGCCTGGGGGCACAGGCCTTGGCGCGGCAGTTGGGCCGAAAAAAATTCCTCGCGCTGACGCTGTGCGTGCTGCTGCCGGCCGGCTTCATCGTGGCGGCGGGCATGGCGCTGAAATTTCGCGTCCTGGGCCGGCATTTCGTCGCGCTGTCGCCGGTAGTGTTTTTGTTACTCGCCGCCGGCGGACTGGCGACGTGGCGGCGCGGTCAAATCGGCAAGCTGCTGGTCATCGCGTTTTTTGCCGGCTGGCTGGGGTCGTCGCTGTCGTTACGCTCGGCCACGCGTCACGAAAAGGATGATTACCGCGCGGCGGCCATCGCGGCGCGGGCCGCCTTGGCCGACGGGCGGACCGTCTGGTGGAACGCGTTGATCAATGGCGCAAGTTATTATCAGGTGCCGCTGGCGGCGGACGGCACCACGCGTCCGGGTGCGCGAGCGATGCTCAATCCGGCGCGCTCAACGCTGTTGACGGCGGTGCCACCGGACCTGATCATCGCTTCGCGGCCGGACGTGTTTGATCAAGCCGGAACCCTGGCCGATTTTCTGGCCCGGTCGCATTACCAACTGGTTTCCAACCTGACGGCCTTCACCATCTGGGCGCGACCGGCGACCACACCAATGGTCCCGCGCTGAAATTACGCGAATTTGTTTGAGCAAATCGCGGGGTTTCGTTATCTCAATGCTGCCCGTTTGCAAACTATGTCCGCCAACGAAACAAAAAAAACGCCGCCGATCCTGGGCTGGCTGTGGCCGCACGAAATCCCTTTTCTGGCGTTGCTCGGCTGGGCGCTTTACCAGGCCAGTCCCGAGTTCCGGGGCTCGCCGCTGCCGGTCATCCTCTTTGGCAGTTCGGTGGCGGCGGGCGTGGTCATGCTGGCCTTGCGTTGCCGCGACGAATGGCCGGGGTTGCCGAACAAATTTTTCTTTTTCAGCCTGGCCGGCGTGTGGGTGGCCCTGTTCATTTTGCTCGGCAATTCCACCTTCGGCTATCTCGACTCGAACTCGATTTTTTCGTGGGCCTTCGACACCTACACGGGCACGAATTCGGACAATGAATACAGCTTGTTCATCCCGTTCGTGGTGCTGGGCCTGTTCTGGTGGAAACGTGGCGAACTCACCGCGCAGCCGCTCGGCCTGTGGTCGCCGGGAATTGTCATCGTCGCGGTCGGCTTGCTCGCCCATCTGGTCGGCTATGTGGCGCAGCAGCCGCGCTTGTCGTTCATCGGATTTTTCATCGGCCTTTACGGACTGACCGGACTGGCGTGGGGCAAGCACTGGCTGCGGGCCAGTTTCTTCCCGTTCTTTCTGCTCGCCTTCTGCATCCCCTTCTTCGGCACAGACGCGCTGACGTTCCGCATGCGGCTGCTGGTGTCGTGGATTGTGGAACACATCGCTCACCTCGGGTTGGCCCCGGACTTGATCCGCGACGGCACGCAGTTGTTTGATGCGCAACGCACCTTCGGCTATGAAGTGGCGGCGGCGTGCAGCGGCATCCGCAGCCTCATCGCGCTGCTGGCGTTGACCACGATTTATGGCTTTGTGAATTTCAAGTCGCCCGCGAAACGCGCGGTGATGATTCTGTCGGCCTTTCCGCTGGCGATTCTGGGCAACGTGCTGCGGTTGTGTTTCACCATCATGGTGGCCGAGACGTTCGGGCAAAACGCGGGGAAATCGGTCGAGACCAACGTGGGGTTCATCACGTTTGCCGTGGCCATCGCCGGCGTGTTCCTGCTGGCGCGCTGGCTGGAAAAAAGTGAAGTGAAAGCCGATTCGGAAACGAAAGCCGCCAACCCATGAACCGTCAAAAAATCATTTTAGCCGCCGTGGTGCTGGTGCTGGTCGGGGTGGTTGCCGGCGTGCTGGCCCGCACCAAATCCCACCAGAAACTGGGCGAGCCCGGGATCCAGACGCGGCCCCGGGCGGGCAGCAAAAATCTGGAAATCCTGCTGCCGGAAACCGCGCCGGGGTTTACGTCGGAAATTGTCACCAACGCCGAGGAAGTGCTGAAGGTTTTGCCGGCAGACACCAGCTTCCGGGTGCGTTTTTACAAGGCGGAGGATGGCTTCGCCGCGCAGGTGAGCGTGGTCTTGATGGGCACCGACCGCTCCAGCATCCACCGGCCGCAGATCTGCCTGACCGGCCAAGGCTGGGCCCTGGACAGCGCTCTTTCGGGAGTGGAGTCAATTCATCTGGAGCGTCCGTTTCCCTATGATTTGCCGGTCAACAAGCTCATCGCCACCAAACAGCTTCCAGGCGCGGATGGCCAGCTGCAAACCGCGCGGGGCATTTATATTTATTGGTTTGTCGCGGAGGATCATTACACCGCCAGTTCCGAGCAGTGGATGCTCTGGTGGATGCCGCGCGACCTGCTGCTCCACGGCCTTCTCGAACGCTGGGCTTATATTTCCTACTTTTCCGCGTGCAGCCCGGGCCAGGAAGCGGCGACGTATGCGCGGATGAAGACGCTGATGGCCGCCACCGTGCCGGAGTTTCAACGGGTGCCGCGCCCCGGCAAATGAATTGAATTTATCCGGCCAGCCACTAAACTCCGAACCTTAGGAAGATAAAAGCAAGTAATCACCATGCTACAACGCGACCGCCACATTCGCACCCAGATGCAACAAATGGGGGATGCCGGCATCTTTGCCTTGAGCTTCTGGCTGGCCTACGCGCTGCGCGGCACCCCCTGGTTTCTAGGCTGGTTTGGCTACGAGCCGCTCACGCCGGATGCCTTCGACAAGGTGGCTTGGCTTTACTTCGCGCTCGTGCCCGCCGCGCCCCTCGTGCTGGAATCCCAGGGCTTTTACAACCGCTCCGTGGTCGGTTCGCGCACGGCCATGTTGTGGCCGCTGCTCAAGGGCTGCTTTATCGTGACGATCGGTTTGGTGCTGCTCGTGTTCATGGTCCGGCAAATCATGCCGCGCGGCGTGCTGATTTATTTCGGCGTCATCAGCTTTCTGGTGGTGTGGATCAAAGAAGAATTTTTGCGGCTGGCGTTGCACAGCCGGCTCGCCCGCGAGCAATACAAACGCCGCGTCGTCCTCGCCGGCACGCTGGGGGAAATCGCCCGGCTCCGTCAAATGCTCAAAAACCGGGCCAACGACAGCATGGAAGTCGTGGCGGAATTTGATCTCGCGCATGCGCCGGTGCCGAAACTGGTCGAGCTGCTGCACGAACATTCCGTCAGCGGCGTGTTTGTCAGCGCCAAAAACACGCAACTGGAGCGCGTGGAAAGCGTCATCCAGCTCTGCGAAATCGAGGGTGTCGAGGCGTGGCTGGTGGCGGATTTTTTTGCCACGCAGATTGCGCGCGCCAGTTTCGACGAGATGTTCGGCCATCCGCTGCTGGTCTTCCGCAGCACGCCGGAAGCCTCCTGGCAGATGCTCGCCAAGCTGCTGCTGGATTTCTTTGGCGCGCTGATTTTGATCCTCCTGGCCGCGATTCCGATGCTGTTCATCGCGCTGCTGATCAAGCTGACCTCGCCCGGCCCGGCCATTTTCCGCCAGCAGCGTTCCGGCCTGAACGGTTCGCCTTTCACCATCTTCAAATTTCGCACCATGGCCACCAACGCCGAGCAGTTCAAACATGAACTGGCCGCGATGAACGAGATGACCGGACCCGTGTTCAAAGTCACCAACGATCCGCGCGTGACCAGCTTCGGGAAATTTCTCCGCAAATTCAGCCTCGACGAACTGCCGCAGTTGTTCAATGTCCTGCGCGGCGAGATGAGCCTCGTCGGTCCGCGCCCGCTGCCCGTGGACGAAGTGAAGCGCTTCTCCGATCTGGCGCACCGCCGCCGCCTGAGCGTCAAGCCCGGCCTCACCTGTCTCTGGCAGGTCAGCGGCCGCAACGAGATTTCCGACTTCAAGGAATGGGTGCGCCTGGACCTGGAATACATTGACAACTGGTCCATCTGGCTCGATTTGCAAATCCTGCTGCGCACCGTCCCGGCCGTGTTTTTGGCGGCGGGCGCGAAGTGAACCAGTTGGACCGGGGACTTTCTCGCCCCGCTTTGCGGGTTATTGCACCAACGCCCTCGGGCCAAAAATCACGAACGGCTCAAATGGCCGGTCCGGTTTGAATTTCCACCAGGCTACAAACCAGGTCCATGCCAGCGTGACGGGGCGTAAAAGTCGCAAACTGAAATTGCGGTGACGGCAGAATTTATCGTAACTTACCCGTTCCAGGCGAAGTCTCACTGGAAGAATATTATGGCTGAAAAATCAAACGGCGGCTGGTGGAAATGGATTTTGATCGTCGTGGTTTTCGCGGCGGGCATTGGCGGTTATTATTATTTCCGCCACGGTCGCTCGGAGCCGCTGAGTTTCACCGCGATGCCAGTAATGCGCGGCGAGCTGACCAACACCGTGACCGCGACGGGGATCTTGAATCCCGTGGTGAACGTGACGGTGGGCAGCCAGGTTTCCGGCCGTATCAGCAAGTTGAACGTGGATTTCAATTCGCCGGTGACCAAGGGCCAGGTGCTGGCGGAGATTGATCCGGCCAATTATCAGGCCACGCTCGAATCGGTCACGGCGGACCTCGCCAACGCCCAGGCGAATCTGGAGTTGCAGCAGGTGCAATACACCCGCAGCAGCGAGCTCTACACCAACAAGCTGATCTCCGGCTCGGACTATGACATCGCGCTGGCCACGCTGCACTCGGCCGAGGCGACGGTGAAAATCAAACAAGCCTCGCTCAACAACGCGCTGGTGAACCTGAGCTATTGCAAGATTGTTTCGCCGGTGGATGGCGTGGTGATTTTGCGCGCGGTGGAACTGGGCCAGACGGTCGCCTCCAGTTTCAACACGCCGACGATATTTCAAATCGCCAATGACCTGACGAAAATGCAGATTGACGCGAACGTGGCGGAGGCAGATGTCGGCGGCATTCTCGAAGGGCAGAACGTGGATTTCGGCGTGGACGCCTATCCGAACCGGACGTTTCATGGCGAGGTGCGGCAGGTGCGCAATTCGCCCACGACCCTTAACAATGTGGTCACTTATGACGCGGTCATTAGCGTGACCAACTCGGATTACAAATTGAAGCCCGGCATGACGGCGAATGTTTCCATCATTGTCGCGCAGCGGTCGGACGCGTTGAAGCTCCGGAACGCCGCCCTGCGTTTCCGCCCGCCGGAAGCCGCCGTGATGGTGACCAACGCGCCCGTGGCCGGCGCGCCCACGAATCAAGTCGCCGGCGGTCCGCGCGGTCCGCGCGGCGAACACGGTGAGCGGGGCCAAGCCCGGGGCAACCGCAATGTCCGCACGGTTTATTTGCTGGCGGGCGAGGAGCACAGTCCCAAGCTGCAACCCGTGCAGATCAAAACCGGCATTAACGACGGCATCTTTACCGAGGTCACCGAAGGCTTGAAAGAAGGCGACAAAGTGGTCGTTGGCGTTGTCTCCACCGATGCGACCGGAGCTCCGCAGTCCTCCAACCCGTTTGGCGGCGGCTTCCCGCGTCGCTGATCTAATTGCCGTGTCAACCCGCCCCGTCATCCAGCTCGCGAAAATCCACAAGGTTTATCGCACCGGCGAAGTGGACGTCCACGCCGTGCGCGGCGTGTCGCTGGACATCTTGCCCGGCGAATTTGTGGCCATCATGGGCTCCAGCGGCTCGGGCAAAAGCACGTTGATGAACATGATCGGCTGCCTCGACCGGCCGAGCGAGGGGAATTATCTACTGGATGGCATTGACGTTTCCACGCTGGATCGCGATGCCCGCGCGAAGATCCGCAACGACAAGATCGGCTTTGTTTTTCAGGGGTTCAACCTGCTCTCGCGCACGTCGGCGCTGGAGAATGTCGAGATGCCGATGCTTTACAATCATGCGCGCGTTTCAGCGGTGGAGCAAAGGGAACGCGCCCGCAAATCGCTGGAGTTGGTTGGCCTGGCGGATCGCTCGGATCACAAACCCAACCAGCTTTCCGGCGGGCAACAGCAGCGTGTGGCCATCGCGCGAGCGCTCGTGAACCAGCCGTCGCTGCTCCTCGCCGACGAGCCCACGGGCAACTTGGACAGCCAGACGAGCATTGAAATCATGGGCGTGTTTCAGAAGCTCAACGCGGCCGGCATCACGATTGTCATGGTCACGCACGAGCTCGACGTGGCGCGCTACACCAAGCGCACGGTGATTTTGCGCGACGGGAAAATTCTCACGGATGAAACGGTCAAAGACCGGCTGAATGCGGAGGGCGAACTGAAGAAATTGCGGCAGGCGCAGGAGGCCGTGAAACTGGCTTAAAGGATGAAGCTTGAATGATGAATGATGAAAAGGAGAATTTGCGGGAGCGGACAAAAATGTTCGCGCGCCGGATTGTTCGACTTTACTGCGCGTTGCCGAAAAGCGACGCGGCGGCGCAGATCCTTGGCAAGCAAGCGCTGCGTTCCGGCACTTCGATTGGCGCAAATTACCGCGAAGCTTACCGCGCCAGATCGAAGGCGGAATTCATTTCCAAGATTGGAGACTGCCTGAAAGAAGCCGACGAAACACTTTACTGGCAGGAATTGCTGCTGGACGAAAATTTCGTTTCCGCGCGAAAGTTGGAGCCGTTGATGAAGGAAAACGATGAACTGCTCGCCATTCTGACCACGATCTCCAAACGCGCCAAAGGCCTCGAATGAGCGCTTCGTCTTTCATCCTTCATCTTCCATCCTTCGCCAAAGCATGAGATTTCTCGCTCCATTCAAGATCGCCGCCCGCGCGCTGCGCCGCAATAAAATGCGGTCGCTGCTGACGATGCTGGGCATCATCATCGGGGTCGGGTCGGTCATCGCCGCCGTCAGCATCACCACCGGCGCGACCAAGCAGGTGGAGGACAAGGTCGCCAGCCTGGGCCAGAATGTCGTGACCGTTTTCTCCGGCAGCTTCACCGGCGGCGGCATGCGCGGCGGCTGGGGCAGTGCGCCGACGTTGACGATCGAGGACACGCTCGCCATTAAAAATGAGGTGGCGAACGCCGTGGCCGTCAGCCCGGAGGTGCGCGACCGCTCACAGGTTCTGGCGAACGGTTTGAACTGGAACACGCAGATCCAGGGCGAGTCGCCGGATTATCCGCAGATCCGCGACTGGGAAATCGCCAACGGCGCGATGTTCACGGACGCCGATGTGCGCAGCCTCGCGAAGGTCGCCGTCATTGGCAAAACGGTGGTGGACCAGTTGTTCATCAACGAAGATCCGGTGGGCCAGACCCTGATCATCCGCAACATCCCGTTCAAAGTGGTCGGCGTGCTGGATTCAAAAGGATTTAATTTGTTCGGGCAGGATCAGGACGACGTGGTGATCATTCCTTACACGAGCCACATGCGGCGCATCACCAAGCGGACGTTCGTCAACTCCATCATGGTGCAGGCCGCCAGCAAGGACACCATCAACTCGGTGCAGGCCGACATCACCACGCTGCTGCGCGACCGGCACAAAAGCGCGGAACCGGATTTCACCGTGCGCAGCCAGCTCGAGTTGATGCAGATGGCCACGTCCACGGCGAAAATCATGTCCGTGCTGCTGGCGGCGATCGCCAGCGTGTCGCTGCTCGTCGGCGGCATCGGCATCATGAACATCATGCTCGTGAGCGTGACGGAGCGGACGCGCGAGATCGGCATCCGCATGGCGGTCGGCGCCCGCAGCCGCGACATCCTGATTCAATTTCTCATCGAAGCCATCACGTTGAGCGCGTTTGGTGGGGTGGTGGGCATTGCGCTGGGTATGATCGCCGCCAAAATTGTCGCTGTCAGCACCGGCTGGCCGACCATCACGCCTTACGCTTGGATCGGCATCGCCTGTGTTTCCAGCGCGGGCATCGGCATCATCTCCGGTTTCTATCCGGCGTGGAAAGCGTCGCGGCTCGACCCGATTGAGGCGCTGCGCTACGAATGATTTCCGCCGGTGATGACGCGCGGCGGTTCATTTTTTTCTGGAGAGTTTGAGACTCCTCATATCGTCTCCTACACTTTTTGCTGGCCATGACCACGGAAATTTTATCAACGCACACGCCGGAGCGGTTTCGCCAGGCCGTCAGCAGCGCGGCGGAATTGTTGCGCGCGGGCGAAGTCGTGGCGCTGCCAACTGAAACGGTTTACGGCCTTGCCGCGAACGCGCTGGACCCAAAAGCCGTGGCGAAAATTTTCCAGGTCAAAGGCCGGCCGGCGCACAATCCGATCATCGTCCATATCGCGAGCAACGCAATGGCGAGAAACTGCGTCCGCCGCTGGCCGCCGCTGGCGGAGCAATTTGCCAGATCATTCTGGCCCGGCCCGCTGACGCTGGTGTTGCCGCGCGCGGCCATCATTCCTGAGATCGTGACGGCGGGCGGCGCGACGGTGGGCCTGCGCTGGCCGAGCCACCCGTTCATGCAAGCGGTGATTCGCGAATGCGGTTTTCCGCTGGCCGCGCCGAGCGCCAATTTGTCCAACCAGATTTCGCCGACGAACGCGGCGCACGTCCGCGCCCAGCTTGCGGGAAAAATTCCATTGATCGTGGACGGCGGCCAGTCGCAGGTGGGAATCGAGTCAACCGTTTTGGATTTGACGGTCTCGCCGCCGAGGATTTTGCGGCCGGGGATGATTCACGCGGAGTCGCTGGCCGCCATTGGCGGCGAGGTGACGCGCGACGGGTGGCAGGCGACCGGTTCGGAAGCGCGCCGCAGTCCGGGGATGTTGCAAAAGCACTATTCCCCAAAAGCAAAATTACTGGTGCTCCAATGGAATGATGACGCGGAGCTGCAAGCCCAACTTGTCGCTCGGCACTTGTCACTCGCCACCTGCCACGTCATTGCGCACACGAAAATTCCCGCTGGTTTTGAGGCGACGAACGTGAGCGTGATTCCGCACGATGCGGAGGCGTTTGCGCGGGCGCTCTATGCGGAACTGCATCGCTGCGATGCGGCGGGTGCCAAATTAATTGTGGTGGAAGCCCTGCCGGCGACACCGGAATGGTCGGGGATCGCGGACCGGTTGCGGCGCGCAGCGGCTTGAAGTGATGCCGAACACCGCAGCGATTTGGCCTGAGAAATAGCGGCCGGCCAGCGAAGGGGGCAGCTTGCGGCCCGAAACAAGCGCCTGCCTGGCAATGCCGTTGAAATTATGCCGGCCCCTGAACCACGACGGGGCTTTTTCCGCCGGGCTTTCAAACCGCCAGCTTGTAGCCGACACCGTGAATGGTCAGCAGATGTTTCGGCTCGTGGTCGCCGAGTTTTTTGCGGAGCTGCACGATGACTTGGTCCAGCGTGCGCGTGGTGCCGTAATAATTGTAGCCCCAGACTTCGTTCAGCAATTTGTCACGCGACAACACCTCGCCAACGTGCGCTTGGAAAACTAGCAGCAGCTTCAGTTCTTTGGCAGTGAGTTCTTCCGTTACCTTGCCGCGCTGCAATTGAAACGTCTTCGGATCAATGGTCGCCGGACCAATTTGGAACGGCTGCTCATCTGCTGCTGGATTGGGATTGGCATTTCCGCCGCCGCTCCGGCGCAGCAACGCCTGGATGCGGGCCAGCAATTCCCGCACGCCAAACGGCTTCGTCACATAATCGTCCGCGCCCAGATCGAGGCCGATGACCTTATCAATCTCCTGGCCCTTGGCCGTGAGCATGAGAATGGGGGTGGGAATTTTCTTCGCGCGAAGCTGCTTGCAGAGGTCGTAACCGCTCACGCCCGGCAGCATCACATCCAACACGATGAGCGCCGGCTGAAACTTGGTGAATGTGTCGAGCGCGGCATCACCGCGGTTGCACGACGCGGTTTCGTAGCCCTCGCTTTTCAAAAGCTCTTCCAGGCCCAGCAGAATGTGCGGGTCGTCCTCGACGATTAAGATTTTGGTTTTCATGTTTTCAACCACGGGTGGACACGGGGAAAAATCCATCGCTGCGATACGTTTCTGAATCCGTGTTTATCCGTGTTTATCCGTGGTTAATATTGGCAAACGTAAACAGAAACAACTGCCGCCGCCTTCGCGCGGTTCATAGACCACGTCGCCGCCATGCGCCCGGGCGATCTGCCGGGCAATCGTCAGCCCCAGACCCGAACCCTGGATGCCGCTGCTCAAGGAATCATGCGCGCGATAAAATTTCTCGAACACCTTTTCCTCGCAGCCGCGCGGCACGCCGGAGCCGCGATCCAGCACCCCGATTTCGGCATAGGGCAGCGGCGATTGCTTTTGCGCCAACTGCAAGGTGATTTCACGACGCGCCTTTTCTCCCACGCCTCCCCCGGTGGGGGAGAGGGTGGGAACGCCGCCGTTGGAATATTTTTCCGCATTCGACAAAAGATTCACGATGATTTGCGACAGCGCATCCGTGTCGCCGCGCACGGCGATTGCCGTGGCGGGGAATTCGCATTCGAACTTGAAACCGATCGTCTCCAGATGCGGACGAAATGTTTCGGCGGTGGCGCGCACCACTTCCGTCAAATCGCACGGCTGGAAGTTGTATTTCTTTTCGCCGCTTTCCATGCGCGAAAAATCGAGGACATTATTAATGAGCCGCGTCAGCCGCGCCGCTTCCGCCGAGATGATGTTTAGATAAGAACGCTGCTTCGTTTCATCCGTGACGCGGCCGTCGGCGAGCAGCTCGGAAAACATGCGGATCGAGGTGAGCGGCGTCTTCAATTCGTGCGAGACGTTGCTGACGAAATCGGTTTTCTGCCGCGCCAGTTTCAGTTCGGAACTGAGGTTGCTCACGATCAGCCAGCTCCCGATGCCGATGGCCAGCACGAGCACCGCGATGAACAACCCGAGCGTGAGCCGAGCGGTGTGCGCGGCCTGCGTGAGCTGCGCCGGATTGATGAGATAAGCGGCGACTTCCCAATGCGGCAGCGCATCGCCGAGCTCCGTGGCGACGAGCGGATGCTTCCAGTTGGCTTGAAATTTTGCCTGCGAAACCACGACGGGCTTGGCGCTGTCATCGAGGAGCGCGACGCAAATTTCGCGGCGCAATTCCGGGTCGGCCTGCACCAGAGCGCGCAAACCTTCGACAACGCGCGCCAAGTTTAGCTGCGCGCCGAAAATCAGGTCCGGGTCGCGCTGGAGCCGATGCCAGAACATCAGCTTGAGTTTGTTCTGGAGAAACCGCGCGAGCATGCCGTCGGTGCCGTTGCCAATGAGCTGGCTAAATTCCCCTTCGGCAGGAATCACGCGCGACAGGTTTTTCAGCTCCTCGTCCGCCGTGTCCTTGGGCGTCTGGTAGGCCTCGATCTGCGGCGTGACCTTCCGCGCCTGGGCCTTGTAATTATTGTAGCTTTGCGACTGCGGCTCGCTGGCGGCACCAGCCGCGAGCGGCGTGGCGGATTGGGGCAACTGATTCTGGCTCCTGGTTTCACTCCTCTGCTTGGCGACGCTGGCAAAGTCCATTTGCTGCTTCGCCGGCGCATTGGCGCTGTTCGCCAAGGAGAGGGACTGCGACTGCGGGCTGCCCTGCCCGCCCTGCCCACCCTGGCCGCCGCCAAGGCCGTTGAAGCCGAACCCGCGCCGTCCATTGTTCGCGGAACTGCTGCTGAATTTGTCGGTTGGATTATTGGCGCCGAGATTGACGTTCCCATAAACCTCGGCGGGTTCGCGGTTGCCCAGAAAGCCGCCGTTATCTTCGTAGAATGTTTTTGCCTCGCCGCGCGTGTTGGCGGATGGCGAAAGAATCTGTCCCGCCCGCGTGACGCAGAAACCCACTTCGGCCAACGGCCAGCGCTGGCGGATGGTGCTGTCGAATTGATTCGCCACCGTGCGGGCGTCCTTATCAGCAACCAGCGTTTCGACTTGCGAACTGAAATCCTGCTGCTGTTGCGAGAGATAATCCGCGATGTCTTGCGCCAGCGCATCCGTGACGCGCTGGCACAGGAGCGACTGCTGACGCTCAAGCAGGAACTGTTGGTCGCGCAGCGAACGCACGGCCAGCCACGCGAGCACGAGGCTCGGCAGCAGGACGGCGATGACAAAAACCAGCGCGACTTTTTTCATGGGCTTCCGTGACGCAATATCCCAAGTCCACCTTCATAACCAAGCTCATTTTGAATTGCGGCCGTTATAGCCTTGCGACTGCATCGTCTTGCGGGTGGCCGAATCATAGCCTCCATTTTCCAACTGGTTGGTAAACACCCGGAGGTAATTCAATTCGCTCCGCATCTGGCCCTGCGAGCGGGCGGGCGCATTGGCGTAAGCCCGGCTGAGCGCGCCGCCTTGGCCGGCCAGAATCGTGGCGGCCTGTTTGTAATTGCCCGCGTCCGCCTGAGCGATCGCTGCTTCCTTGGCCACGGCGGTCAACATGATTTCCTTGTCCGCGACCACGGCGCCATTCACCGAGCGGTCGGACTCCGATTGGTCCCGCGTGAACCTGATTTTCAGGATGTCAGCGGCGGTCTGCACCGTGCCGCCATTGAGTTCGTCCGTGTAATGGACGCGGACGCGCGCGACTTCCGGCTGATTGCCATTCACCTCGCAGCGCAGAAACAGATAACGATTCTGGCCCAGTGTGAACTGGCTCAAATTGACCGACGCTTTTTGATCCTGGAATTTTTCCGAGCGACCAATGAAACCCAGCGGGCGCACGCCGTCGGGACAGGTGATCTCAATTTTGATTTCGCGCGCCGCCACCGTGAGCAACTCGCCGAGTTCCTTGGCGAAAATTTCCGGCAATTTCTCCGTATCCTTGACGTAATAATAATTCGCGTCGCTCGCCTCGGCCAGGCCCGCCATCAGATCCTCATTGTAATCGTCGCCCACGCCGATGGTGGTGACGGAAATGCCGCGCTCGGACAAATCGCTGCCGCACCGCCGCAGCTCATGCGGCGAACTGGGGCCGACATTCGCGAGACCGTCGGAGAGCAGGATCACGCGGTTGATGCGCTTGCTGGAAAAATATTCCCGGATCTGGTCCGCGCCCATTTTTACGCCGGCATACAACGCCGTGCTGCCGTTAGCGGTGATGCTTTCAATCCTTTCTTTCAGAGCGGATTTGTTTTCCACCCGCTGCGCCGGCACTAGCACGTCCGCATGGTCGCTGAAAATGACCATCGAAAAGAAGTCGTTGGGAGCCAGTTGATCCACCAATTGCGTCGCCGCCTGCTTGGCTTTTTCAAGTTTCGCGCCGGTCATCGAGCCGGACTTGTCCAGCACGACCGCGAGATTGAGCGGCGTGCGCTTGGTCTTGCGCTGGTTGGCAATGGCGGAGAGGTCAATCTTGACGACGACCTCCTGCGGCGAGTCTTTCAGGACCACATCGCGATCCGGCACGAGTTTGAGCTGCAGGGTTTCTCCGGCAAACGAAGGGGCGATGCAAGCCGTTGCCAGACCAAGGGTGAGCAGTATTTTTTTCATGCCCCCACTCTGCAAGAATGGTCGGACTAGTGTAGTGTTCTGTAAATGAGGGGTCATAACGGTGATGTGGCGACTTGGGCCGCCCGGGCTTTGGAAATCTTGGCCAGAATTTCCTCACCCTTCTTGCGCCAGACGTATCGCTTGGGCGCCAGATTTCGCTCCGCC